>CAZNHL010000005.1:0-29273 GCA_964572965.1 uncultured Bifidobacteriaceae bacterium | reverse complement strand
ATTCTTGATATGGGAGGAGCCGATCAGCTGATCGGCTCCTCCCATATCAAGAATTGTACGTGAGTCAATTTTCTGGGATACACGGAATGACAAACGTGCAGGGAAGTTGGCTTTGATAATACCGGTAATTACGTTTACCGAAGGACGTTGGGTTGCAACAACCAGGTGAATACCAACGGCACGCGCAAGCTGTGCAATACGTGCAATTGGTGTTTCTACCTCTTTGCCGGCAGTCATCATCAAATCTGCCAACTCATCAATTACCACAACAATGTAAGGCAGGAATCTGTGACCATCGTTTGGATTCAGTTTTCTGTCAACAAACTTATGGTTATACTCTTTCAGGTTACGACACATGGCTAGCTTCAGCAGATCATAGCGCGTATCCATTTCAATACAAACAGAGTTCAGTGTATAAATTACTTTTTTTGTATCGGTAATGATCGCTTCCTCAGAATTAGGAAGTTTTGCAAGAAAATGTCTTTCTATTTTAGAGTAAATAGACAATTCCACTTTCTTCGGATCGACCAGAATAAACTTCAGCTGTGACGGGTGTTTCTTATAAAGAAGTGAAGCCAGAATCATATTCAAGCCAACCGACTTACCCATACCCGTAGCACCAGCCATCAGCAAGTGCGGCATTTTGGCCAGATCGGCCATAAATACATCATTTGAAATTGTTTTCCCGAATAAAATCGGCAGCTCCATGTCCGTCTTCAGGAATTTTTCAGAAGCAAAAACCGACCGTGCAGGTACCATTTCCTTATTCTTGTTAGGAACTTCAATACCGATTGTTCCTTTACCGGGAATTGGGGCGATGATACGAATACCCAAAGCTGATAAACTCAGTGCAATATCATCTTCCAGATTTTTAATTTTAGAGATCTTAACCCCTGCATCCGGTACAATTTCATAAAGTGTTACTGTTGGCCCGATGGTAGCGCTGATTTTCCCGATTCCTATATTGAAGTGAGAAAGTGTTTCTACAATTTTGTCTTTATTCGCTTCAAGTTCTTCTCGTGTTACCTGGACTTTATTTACAGGAATTTCTGCCAAAAGGTCTAAAGTCGGAAACTGGTAACTGGCAAGATCCAAAGTAGGGTCAAACTGTCCAAATTGTTGCACAAGCTGAGCTGCCAGCACATCCGGATCAGCCATTCCTGTACCATCCAAAGGTTTATCAGCAACGGGCTGGTTAATCTCCAGGCTATTATTTGAAACCGCTATCGGCTCTTGATCAGGTACATTTACCACGAAATCAGTTGAAGCAACCGGAACTTTAGGTGCATTCACCTTAGGTACATTCCAGGAAGCACTGTCGTCTTCCTGCATTGGAGCTGCTATATTATCAATAACAGAGTCTTCAACCACAGTATCATGGATTTGCCTTACAGTAAACTGCAGGTCCTCTTCCCCGAGAATTTCTTCAAGTATTTCCTCTTCATACCTCTCAACATCTACAGTTGCCAGTTCGGCTTTATCAGCTACTGGAGCCTTTATTTTAGCATCCTCCGCTTTTCTGGCTTTGGCACTAAGACTTGTGATATTAAAGAAGAATACAATGAATACGAACAGCGCAAAAATAACAAACAAAAATGCTCCGTAACCCATCAAACTATGTAGGATGGTAGCAATTTCATAGCCAATCCCGCCTCCCAGAAACCCAAGATTTTCTTCCTGATGCATTGCCAAAGCAACATACCCAAAAGTAATACAAGTCCAGAAAAGGAAGAAAAACATAAAAGTCAGAGAAGAACGTAACGGGAATAAATCTCTGCCAAACGTAATTCTAAAACCCAGGGTAAATACAATAGGCACTATGATTAGCGCTGCTATGCCAAACCATTTGAAGATAAGCCAATGTGAAGCTACAGCCCCAATAAGTCCAAGCCAGTTTTCGGCTTCAAGACCACTTTCTTTCAGAGTCCCAAGATTCCAGGCATCAACCACGCTCTGGTCACTACTTCCTGTAAAAAGAAAAGAAAGGCAACTAACGCCTACAAAGACCGAAGTCAGCAAAAGAAACAAACCAAAAGAAAGATGAAGTCTTTTATCAGCGAAAAAGGAATACTTCTCTTCTTCATATCCAGCCTTAGGCACTTCTTTTTCTGCCGTCTGAGACTGCTCCTTATTATCCTGCTTAGGAGTATTTTTCTTATAAGTATTTTGAGCCATAGAATGCTTTTATTGCCTTGTGCTTAATGCTTAATGCGAAACGCTTTTGCTGAAATGCCTTCAGCATTTAACATTCAGCCCTAAGCTTTATAATATGCTGCTATTCCTTTGTTGATCTTTGAAGCAATTGCAGGCCCTTCATAAACAAAACCTGTATAAATCTGTACCAGATCAGCACCGGCTTCTAATTTTTCAATTGCATCTTCTGCGGTAAAAATCCCGCCAACGCCAATGATAGGAAAAGCTTTACCGGACTTTTCAGACAGATAACGAATAACTTCTGTCGAACGTTGTTTTACCGGTTTACCACTCAGACCTCCCATTCCAATTTCTTCAATTGTTTTTGCAGGAGTATTTAAGTCAGCCCTGGAAATCGTAGTATTTGTTGCAACAACACCATCCAGGCCTGTATTTTTGACAATTTCAATAATATCATCCAATTGCCCATCTGTCAAATCAGGCGCAATTTTCAACAAAACAGGTTTAGGTTTTGCTTTTTGTTTATTCAATCCGATCAAATGTTGTAGCAATTTCTCCAAAGGCTCTTTCTCTTGTAAAGCTCTTAAATTTGGCGTATTGGGAGAGCTGACATTCACTACAAAATAGTCTACGTAGTCAAATAGTTCATGAAAGCAGATTTCATAATCCCTAACAGCATCTTCGTTTGAGGTAACTTTATTTTTACCAATGTTACCGCCTACAATGATATTTGATTTACGCTTTTTAAGACGTTCTACAATTTCTTTAACACCGCCATTATTAAATCCCATTCGGTTAATCAAACCCTGATCTTCCGGCAAACGGAATAAACGAGGCTTTTCATTTCCATCCTGAGGTTTAGGAGTAACTGTTCCGATTTCAACAAAACCGAAACCCATACAGGCTAGCTCATCAATCAAGACCGCGTTTTTATCAAACCCGGCAGCAAGACCTACAGGGTTCTTAAACTTTAAACCAAACAGGGTTTTCTCCAGCTTTTTATTTTCATAACCATAAATGCTACTAAAAACAGTAGAAACAAAAGGAATTTTAAAAGCTTTTTTGATAGTCCCGAAAACTGAATAGTGAATTTTTTCAGGATCAACTTGAAAGAAAAGCGGTTTTACTAGTAACTTATACAAGGGCTTCGAATTTTAAGCGAATATAAGGTTTTTCGAGCTTTAATTTCTCCTTAAAAGCAAAAAAACAAGCCTCAATAAATGGAGGTTACCGGCCCGCTCACAAAAAACATCTGAATATATTTCCATATTAATAAAAAACGTCAAATATTAGCATCAATTATAGGAACGTTATGAAAGCTCATTTATATTTATTAATCTTATTATCAATCACATATAATTTTTCATCAGCACAAAATTCATTCTCTGCTGATAGTATCAACTGGCTTCTGAAACCACAATACGATCACATTGGCGTATATAATGATGGCTACGCTCCTGTAAAAATCCAGCACAAATATGGCTTCATAGACACCACAGGCCGAATAGTCATTGAGCCTAAATATGCTGCTGTAACCAGGTTTTCAGAAGGTGTTGCAGGTGTTGAAGTTGAAGGAGGTTTTAAAGACACAAGAGCAGATAACCATTGGGGATTTATTGATACGAAAGGAAACATGATTATCAATCCTCAATACCATTCCACAACTGCGTTTTATAACGGTATAGCGGGAATCAAAAAGCACGGCAATTACGGATTTATTGATAGAAGCGGCAAAATTATCGTTTCAAACCAATTCAAATACATATTCAGTACTTATAACGGAAACTATATTGTTTGTTCAACCCATGATTCGCATTTTGGTTACCTGAATACTAAAGGAGAGGTTGTGATTGAACCTAAATACAGGGCCGCAACCAATTTTTCAGAAGGTCTTGCTTCAGTAAAGCTGCATCACCATTGGGGCTGTATAGACGATAGCGGCCGGGTTATAGTTGACTTCAAATATGATCAGGCTGTCGTTTTTTTCAATGGATTAGCCCGAGTAAGTATTGCAGGAAAATGGGGTCTGATCAACAAAGAAAGTGAAATTCTTACAAGTGAGCATTATCAACAGATTGGCACCAACAGAGATGGGTATTTTGCTTTCAAACAAGATAATTTATGGGGCTATCTCGACACTGAAGGAAAAGAAGTTATCCCTGCTCTGTATAGTGATGCCGGCCATTTCTCTGAAGGTTATGCACCAGTAAAACTGAATGGCAAATGGGGCTATATCAATACACTTGGCAAATTGATTATTAACCATGAATATGAGTCTGCAGATGAATTTCATGAGGGTTACGCCATGGTAAAAAAGGATGGACATTGGGCATATATCACCAGTCAAAATGAGAACGTAACAGATTTCGTTTTTCAGGAAGGTGAGGAAGTCTATAAAAACCAGGCTCGTGTAAAGTACAATTCACATTGGGGCATTATCTTGTTGGGTGACAAAACAAAATAATCAGCCCTCATTCGTCAACTCATAAAGTTTTTGCTCAGCAGCAGCTTCCAATAAAGGGAAAAACGCAAAAAAGTCGTGCTCAAATTCTTTATAGTTATTAAAAAGAACTTCAGGGGCACTGACAAGCATATCACCAACCCCAATTCTTTTTGAAAATTGCGTAAATACATTCTGAAGTCCGTCCCGGTATTGATAATTAACCAGCCAGTTCTGACGGATCATATAAGGTAACATCTCCTGCAGGTGCGTATTAAAAACACCCTTGTTATCCAGAAAAAAGCTATATACTTTCTGCACATAATCCTCTAATGGTTCATGTGCATACTTTTCAAAATGCAGGGCTAAAAAATGGTCATAAATAATATCAGATACTACAGGTGAATATTTCCCGAAATATGGTCTTAATCGGATTTTAGTATCAGACACAATTGGATGTTTATCAGTAAAGTCATCTATAAATCTATGCAAAAGAATACCCTTTATAATATCAGGAGGGTACTCCATATACTTTTTACCCTTTATATCATCAGCCATAAAGTTACCGAGCATAACTTCGTTAAAGCCCTTAGACAAATAGATGTGTGCAAGAAAGTTCAAATACTTAGGGTTTTTAACCGTTTAAAATTAAATTTACGAATAATGCTGTTCAATAAGAAACTTAGTCATTACGAGTAAGGTTCTACAATTATCCTATAACTATTTATTTACCCTTTAGCTACCAATCACCTTTGGAAAAAAAAGCTATTATTGGCAAAGACGTTGAAATTGCCAAACTAATCTTAACTAACAACGATTTAGTTGCTATTCCTACCGAAACAGTTTACGGACTTGCAGGAAATGCATTGAATATTGATGCTATTACTAAAATTTTCAAAGCGAAGGACCGCCCCTACTTTGATCCTTTAATTATACATATTCATAATATCAATCAGTTAGATATTTATTGTAAAGACATTCCTGTTGCTGCATATCAACTGGCGAAAACATTCTGGCCGGGCCCTTTAACTCTTTTGTTAAATAAAAAAGAGCTCGTACCAGATTTAGTAACTTCAGGTATGGACAGGGTTGCTGTCAGGATCCCGAACCATCCGGTAACGTTAAAGCTTCTCAAAGAGCTAAAATTTCCCCTTGCAGCACCATCTGCCAACCCTTTTGGATATATCAGTCCAACAACTCCATATCATGTACTGGATCAATTGGGAAGCAAAATACCGTATATTTTAGACGGGGGCGCCTGCAAAGTAGGTGTAGAGTCAACCATTATTGGTTTTGATGACAACACCCCTACAATATACAGATTAGGAGGTCTTAGCCTGGAGGCTATTACAGCAGTAGTTGGTGAGGTCATTTATAATCCTAAAACAGAAAATAACCCTAAAGCTCCCGGAATGTTAAAAAGCCACTATGCTCCGAGGAAACCTTTTTTTCTGACAGAAAACATGGAGGAATCATTTTCGGAATATAAAGGCAAAAAAATAGCTATTTTAAGCTTCAACAAAGACTATCATAGTATTAACCCTTTCTGGCAGGTAATACTCAGTAAAGACAGCAACACCGATCAGGCTGCTCAAAAACTCTTTGCGGCCATGCGGGAACTGGACACTACTGATGCCGACATGATTCTTGCAGAAAAACTGCCGGATACAGGCCTAGGCAGAGCAATTAACGATCGCTTACAAAAAGCTTCTTTTAAATAAAATGAAAACAATTTTCAGCTACTTTTTACTACCGGCATTACTTCTCATTATACATAATACTTCTGCTCAGCAATATTATGGAAGAGAAAAAGCGATTATTACTTTAGAAGGACGTAATGACTACTCCAGCTTTGTTTATGTAGCAGACCCTATTGACATTAAAATATTAGACAGCTTCGGCTCTTTCCAATTTAATTTCAGCATTAACAACTGCCGGGGACGTAGTCAAAGAGATTCTTTGCCAATGCTCTCTACGGTTTTTCAAGGCGACAAATTTCCCAATATTGTATTTTCCGGCATATTACCGGCAAACTTAATTTCCGGGGACGCCGGTCCCGAACAGATTTATTATATTTCCGGAGAAATGGTTATAGGTGGAACTAAACGTATTTTCCCTATAAACATGAAACTGTGGATTAAAGATAAAGAACTGGGTTATAGCTTTGCTATTAATCAGGACCTGAAAGGCTTTAACCTTGTTGTTCCCAATAAATACCGCCGGGTACTCTCCGGCAATTTCAGTATAGTCAGCACTGGAGGTATAATGATATTAAGACCGGATTAAAAAAGAAAAACCGGTTTTTAATCCGGTTTTTCTTTGCTCTTAATTTTCTGTATTTAAAATTTATTCTTCCACATCATTGATTCGACAGGATAAATTGTTCTTTCATTATATTTCGCCGAAGCTTTTACATTATATAAATTCTCAACCAATCCTTTTACTTCAAAATAAATCAGCTGCCCAACCGGCATACCAGCATATACACGAACAGGCTGGGAAACAGATATTTCTAAAGTCCAGGTATTACAAAAACCCACATCACCTTTACCCGCTGTAGCATGAATATCTATCCCTAAACGTCCAACACTTGACTTCCCCTCAAGAAAAGGTACGTGTGCGTGAGTCTCTGTATATTCTTCCGTAACCCCCAGATAAAGCGTATTGGGCTGTAATACAAAACCTTCGGGACCAATTTCAAAGACGTCTATTTCATTATGACTACGTGCATCCAATACACGATTTTTGTAGGTAGCCAGATATTTACCCAAGTGTACATCATATGAATTTGTACCTAGACATTCTTTCTTATATGGTTCAATCTTAATAGTACCTTTTTCAATTTCGTCCAGTATCTGCTTGTCAGTAAGTATCATTCTTGCTATTGATTAGGCCACAAAAGTAATACAATTCACTCACATCAGAAAACTAATCTTCCAGTACTAAATCTCCTAACGGTGCGTGCTTTCTGAGCATATTAGGCAATTCCAGCACAATCTGAGTTCCTTTGCCATATTCTGATGACAACTGTATAGTACCATGAAGCTTATCAATAGTCTCTTTAACTATATACAAACCTAAACCTGATCCGTTAGCATATTGGGTTGCTCTGTAAAACATCTCGAACACTTTTTCGTGCTGATCGGTATTAATGCCGATACCGTTATCTGATATTTCTATGTGTGCAATTGATTTACTAACACTAACTAAGATATCTAATTCGATATTCTTTTTAGAAGGGTCATAGTATTTAAGAGAGTTAGAAATAAGGTTATTGAAAATAATCAGAATCCTCTCCCTGTCACACCAAAACGTTCCTTTCTGCTTAATCTGAATATTACTTACCAATCGCTCTCTTGCAAAAGCGGTAAGATGATGATTAAATGCTTCATCAATCAACTGATTAAAGTCAATTAGCTCATAACGCATTTCTACTCTGGAATTCCTTGACAAGTCCAGTATGTTCAGAATAAACTTATCCAGTTTATGAATCATTGATTCCTGAAGTCCTAAATAAGTATCGCGTTTAACAGGGTCTTTTTCCGCTCTTGAAATATTAATCAACCCCAGCATAGTTGTCAGCGGGGAACGTAAATCATGAGAAGCTCTGTAGACAAAACTATCGAGCTCTTTGTTAGCTTTGTTTAATTCTTCATTTTTTTGTGCCAGGCTTTTATTCAGCCACTTAAACTGACTTTCAGAAGCTTCGTTTTCCTTTACCAGTTTATATACCAATACAAGGAAAAGAGAGATTGAAAAAATTAATGTTAACAGATAATAAGGGTAAGTTAACTGCTCTGGAGTTGCATAACCTTTTAAAGCACTATAGTCAGTTAACTCCAGATAAATAAGAGATACAACAAATAGTGTCACAAAAAATATAATTGTCTTACGTTCTGCTAAGGGAAACAACAAAAACACCGAACATATCAGAGGAAAAACCAGCATCTGATTTCCGACTTCTCTACCCTGAGCTGACGAACTTAAAACCCAGTTAACAACTACAATAGTAAAAAAAAAGCCTCTGGCAACAGCCATGCGTCCTTTTCTTATCATATAGATAGCGTAGATGCAAGAGCACAGAAGCGATAAATCGGAGATATAATAAAAAGCAACTCCTAATTGAAGATCTAAAAACAGAAAAAAAACAGACCCGGCTCCTCCTAGCAATATTACATAGATCGCAAGTACTACCCGTTTATACTCTGCAGGATCGCCATCTCTGTCATAAGGAGCAGCAAGATAACGAACTAACTTATGTAAGAAATTCTTATTCATAACATAGTTGGTTGAGCTAAATGTAAGACTGCTAATTGTCTTAAATGATATTAGCAATCAAAAAAAGTATAAATCAAGAGATTAACCCTTGATTTATATAACGTAAGATTTCTGACTAAGTTAAAAGATTTCTGACAATACTGCTCTGTTTGCAGTAGTTATCACATCAACTAAATCAGAACTGATTTCTGTAGATATAAACCAGCTTTCATACTGCGAAGGCGCTATATACACTCCTCTTTTAAGCATTCCATGGAAGTATTTCCCAAACATGGCTGTATCAGATGTTTTAGCATCTTCAAAATTACTAACAGCTTTATCTGTAAAAAATAAAGTCATCATAGAACCTACATGATTAATTGTAAAGTCCTTCCCTTGTTCTTTTAAAGCACTTTTAAAGCCTGTAACTATTTCATTTGTTGTATTACTCAATTGAGAATAAAGCGCCGGATTGTTTTTCAGGTAATTCAACATGGCCATACCGGCAGACATTGCTACAGGATTACCCGACAATGTACCTGCCTGATAAACAGGACCAGCAGGAGAAACGCAATCCATAATTTCCTTTTTCCCTCCATAAGCTCCTACAGGCATTCCTCCGCCAATAATTTTACCAAGCGTTGTCATATCAGGTTCAATACCAAACAACTGCTGAGCTCCTCCTGAAGACAGTCTGAAACCAGTCATTACCTCATCAAAGATCAACACAATACCTTCTTGGGTACATAGTTTACGAAGTCCTTCCAGGAAACCCTTCACAGGTAAAACACAACCCATATTGCCAACAACAGGCTCAAGTATTACCGCCGCTATCTTGCCTTTATTTTCAGCCACCAGCTTCTCTACAGCGGCTAAATCATTATAAGGAGCTGTCAATGTATCATTTGCTACTCCTTGTGTTACTCCCGGACTATCCGGTGTACCTAAAGTAATAGCTCCGCTGCCTGCAGCTATCAAAAATGAGTCACCATGTCCATGGTAACAACCTTCAAACTTAATAATTTTATCTTTTCCTGTATAACCTCTGGCAACACGAATAGCTGACATTGTAGCTTCTGTCCCGGAGTTTACCATTCTTACTTTTTCAACTGAGGGCAGCATAGAAGTAATCAGTTCAGCCATCTCAACCTCTTTCCGTGTCGGAGCGCCAAATGACAAAGAGTTATAAGTAGCCTCACGCACTGCTTCCATAATCTCTTCACGGGCATGACCTAAGATCATTGGTCCCCATGAATTGATCAGATCAATATAAGCATTACCGTCCTCGTCATGTAAATAAGCCCCCTTGGCCGATTTCATAAATATAGGAGACCCTCCCACTGCACGAAAAGCCCTGACCGGCGAATTTACACCACCGGGAATAAAATTCTTTGCCCTATCGAATAAGGCACTACTATTTGAATGATTCATTATCTTACTATAGGGAAATTAACAACCTTCAACACATAATCACTGAATTTCACAATAGGTACAAAACGATTATCGTACCCGTCTCTAAACTCAGTACCGGGCAACGTTGCCCCATAGCTAAACTCCGATTGCTGCAAGGATCTTCTAAGATTTCTTCCTTCATTTTTCAACAAACCGCCATAAAACAACATCATGTCATAACCCAGGTGAACATAAATTGAAGGGTTAACATGGTATTGATCATAAAACTTCTTCTGGAACCTTTTCACTTCTGACCTGTTTGGGTCTATAAAATCAGGACTGATAAAGTGGAAATTATGGTTCTGGTATTGATTATAAGAAACGGTTTCAAAGTCCAGCCAGTCATCAGTTGTCATTACAGGCGTTTTTGTATTCAATACCTGCAACGCAGTGATCAAATTAGAAGCAACCATCTGATCAACATTTACTACTAAAATGTGACTGGTAGAATCAATTACTTTCTGAGTAAGGTCTTTGGCCAAAGAAAAAGAGGATTTGTTATCGACTTTTTTAAATAATGTAACCTTACCGCCCAATTCTACATACCGGCTTTTATAGGTTAAAGCGAATAGTGAATCTTTTGGGTTCTTACTATAAATTATTACGACATTTTTTAAAGGGAAATTTGCACTTGCATATTCTGCCGCTTTAATTGCCTGTGTTTCGGCAGTAGATCTGAACAGGTAGTTATAATCACCTTTCCCAATAATTTTAGCACTGGTCGATAAAGGGTTCACCATTACAGTTCTGGTGGAAGAAGCGAAATCAATAACTTTGTCTGAAGCAGTATTGAATATGGGCCCTATAATTAAATCCATTTTCCTGAACACCTTATCATTAAGCATATTCGCAAACCTGATTGTATCTTTTTTTGTATCAAAAGTATATACTTCTAGTTTGGTGCCATTTTT
Organism: uncultured Bifidobacteriaceae bacterium; assembly: GCA_964572965.1. GTDB lineage: Bacteria > Bacteroidota > Bacteroidia > Cytophagales > UBA9547 > CAZNHL01. The sequence continues at coordinate 18,059 of CAZNHL010000005.1, read as the reverse complement.
TCGCAAAGAATCAGCACCCATCCAGATACCTTCAACCAAATCAGTTACAAATTGTGTTTCTCTTGCAATTTTAGGATCATTCTGTAATTCAACTCTCAAAGGGAGTAACAATGCTACACGATAAGTTTTTCCTGAAGGGTTCTCGTTATCTGACGGCTCGTCAATCACAACAGTCTCGGCAAAACCAATACCTAATTTGTGATTAATTCTATCAAGAAGCATTTTTTCATCAGTAGTAAGTACCGCTTGTGCACTTAATCTTTCAGACAAAACCTTCGCCACTACACCATCTTGTTGCTGACGTTCATAAAGTTTTTTCAACAAATTAACATCACGAAACTTATTGATATAGTACTCTTCCATTTTATCAGCTTCCCGCAATAAAACTTCATTACCGATTTTCCCCTTATAAGTAATACCTTTATCGTACTCTTTTAATTCAAAATAAGTATTAGCTAATAAATATTCGGCATCGTCAAGTTTTGTCCATGCCGGATATTTATCCAGCAGTTGTAAAAGCATTGCTTTGGCCTCCTCAAACTTACCTGATTTAAAAGCTGCCAGGGCATAATTATAGGAAGCAAACTGTACATATCTGTTTTGCGGATTTTCCGATGTCAGGGGCAGAAATCTGTTCATCGCACTGGTATTATCCCCGCCACGAAAATCCTCATAAGCCTTATTATATCGCTTTTGAAACTCCTCTGCCGACTGGCCGAATGCCGGTACCAGGCAAGTCAGTAATAGAAGTAAAGCACAAATCCCTTTATTCATCATTTAGATTAATATTTATTGCAAGATAAGCGATGGAAGGATGAAGAACAAAAGATCAGCTTCTTATAGCCATATAAATAAAGAACCGGGAAGCAGCTAAGATTCCCGGTTCTTGTATAGAAATTACTATTATTTATTCCCACTCAATTGTAGCAGGTGGCTTAGAACTGATATCATAAACAACCCTGTTAACACCTTTTACTTTATTGATAATTTCATTGGAAACATCTGCAAGAAATTCATAAGGTAAATGAATCCAGTCGGCAGTCATACCGTCTACAGAACTAACAGCACGCAGAGCAACTACCTTCTCATAAGTACGCTCGTCACCCATTACACCAACAGACTGAATTGGTAATAGAATGGCTCCCGCCTGCCAAACCTGATTGTAAAGTCCTTTATCCTTTAAGGACTGGATAAAGATATGGTCTACTTCCTGAAGTGTTTTCACTTTTTCAGCAGTGATATCACCCAAAATACGGATTGCTAATCCCGGACCAGGAAAAGGGTGACGACCAATTATTTTTTCATCGATACCTAAAGCCCGTCCAACTATACGTACTTCATCCTTGAATAATGTATTCAAGGGTTCAACAACAGTCAGTTTCATATAGTCGGGCAGTCCACCTACATTGTGGTGAGATTTGATTGTTGCAGAAGGACCTTTTACAGAAACTGACTCAATTACGTCAGGATAGATTGTTCCTTGTCCCAACCATTTCACATCACTTATTTTATGCGATTCCTGATCAAAAACATCAATAAATACTTTACCTATTGCTTTGCGTTTAGCCTCAGGATCAGACAAGCCTTCCAAAGCACTATAGAATTGACCGGAAGCATCTACACCTATTACATTCAAGCCCATATGCTTATATGACTCCAGTACTTCAGCGTATTCATTTTTGCGTAATAAGCCGTTATCAACAAAAATGCAATACAAGTTTTTACCTATCGCATTATGGATCAACATCGCTGCTACTGATGAGTCAACACCACCAGACAAACCAAGTACAACTTTATCGTTGCCTAACTTTGTTTTCAGATTAGCAATGGTAGATTCTATGAAAGACTCGGCTGTCCATGACTGCTTGCAACCACAAATATTGACAACAAAGTTTTTGAACAACGTTTTACCGTCAAGGCTATGAGTTACCTCCGGGTGAAACTGAATTCCATATATTTCTCTGTCTTTTACTTTATAAGCAGCCACTTTAACAGTTGGCGTACTTGCAATAATCTCAAAGTTATCAGGCACTTTTGTGATTGTATCACCATGTGACATCCAAACCTGACCGCTTTCAAGCATACCTTCAGTCAGCGCATTTTTATGAACAACATGCAACATTGCACGCCCATATTCACGTATTGCAGAAGGGAAAACTTCTCCGCCTGACTTCTGCGCCATCAACTGAGAACCATAGCAAATACCTAAGACGGGTACTTTTTCTGCATATTTTTCAAAATTCACGTCTGGTGCGTTTTCTTCACGCACAGAACAAGGACTACCTGAAAGAATTACCCCTTTTACATTTGGCCCTAATTCGGGTGCCTTATTATAAGGATGAATCTCACAATACACATTTAATTCTCTAATTCTTCTGGCGATCAATTGAGTATATTGAGAACCAAAATCCAGGATCAGAATTTCTTCAGCCACTTTGCTATCTTTTTGATGATAAATAATTAGGTCACAAAGTTAGGATATTTTTAAGCAAAGGTGAATTGTTCTCTATTATTTAAAAAATAAAACCATAAATAGTTAAGCAACAACAAACTACAGGCTTCGGTCGTTAATAATCCGAGAGTCAAACAGTACCCTCAATTTTCAAAACCATTAAGCCATGCTTTCAGAAAAACTACTCATCGTAGATAATGACATTACTCTAAAAACTATTGAGATGAGTGACGCTAATGTTATTTTCAATACTATACAAAATGAAAGGGAATATCTCCGCGAATGGCTTCCATTTGTAGATTATACCAACGACATTAGTGATACACGTTTTTTTATCAGATCAGTCCTGAGCCCACAAAACAGTCATCATGAATTTGTAGCTTTAATGCTATTCAAAGGCGAATTTGCAGGTTTGATCGGTTTCAAAAGCACTGACCTCGAAAACAAAAAAACAGAAATAGGTTACTGGCTTTCTGAAAAATATCAAAGACACGGTATTGTTTCTAAATCTTGTCAGTTTTTGATCAATTTTGCTTTTGACGTACTGGGAATAAACAGAATCCAAATTCGTGTAGCTGTAAAAAATACCAGAAGCTGCCGCATACCGGAAAGGCTTCATTTTACATTTGAAGGTGTTGAAAGAGCTGGAGAGTTGTTAATTAACGGCTACACCGACATCAATGTGTACAGTATACTTCATGAAGACCATCTCCAACTTCATCATTCACATCAATTGAAAAGAGCCAGCTGACATTTATCAGCATTTTTAGGATAATTCCTTCTTATATTTGTGCAGGTACAGAAAACTGTATTAATATAGAACCTTATATCAGTTCGCATGCCAGATAAGCAGGAGATCACAGATTTTTTAAAGCAATTACAAAACGATATTTGCGCAGAACTAGAAAAAGCAGATGGCAAAGCTCGTTTTATTGAAGACAACTGGGAACGTGAAGGCGGCGGCGGCGGCCGTAGCCGGATTATCCAGAACGGCAATATTATCGAAAAAGGCGGTGTAGGTTTCTCTGCTGTTCACGGTAAAACTCCTCCTAAAATACTTGAAGCCTTAAATTTACAGGAAGCAGACTTTTATGCTACTGGCGTATCCATTGTATTACACCCACTTAGTCCAATGGTTCCCATTATCCATATGAATGTTCGTTATTTTGAAATGAGTAATGGAACCTATTGGTTTGGCGGGGGTATTGACCTTACTCCGCATTATATAGTAAAAGACGATGCCCGCTGGTTTCATCAGCAATTAAAAACTGTTTGTGATAACCACAGTGCTGAGTACTATCCTGAATTCAAAAAATGGGCTGACGACTATTTCTATAGTAAGCACAGAAAAGAGACCAGAGGAGTTGGTGGCATTTTCTTTGACCACCTGAAAGAGGACGGGTCTTTATCAAAAACTGACCGCTTTAATTTCTGGAAAGAAGTAGGAAGCGCCTTCGCTCCTATTTATACTCACTTTATGAATAAGAACAGTTTACTTCCTTTTGGAGAAGAGGAACAAAACTGGCAGGCATTACGCCGTTCCCGTTATGTGGAATTTAATTTACTGTGGGACAAAGGCACTAAATTCGGTTTGGATACCGACGGACGCACTGAATCTATCCTGATGAGTATGCCACCTATGGCGAAATGGGTTTACAACTATCAGCCTAAGCCTGGAAGCAAAGAGGCTGAAACTCTTTCGCTATTAAAAAAAGACATTAATTGGGTTATTTAAATACATATGCTTGAAACATTAAATCAAATTGACACTGCATTATTCATGTTCCTGAATGGATTCCATTCAGAATACCTTGATCCCAGCATGAAGTTTATTTCATCTACTACAGGATGGATTCCATTTTATGCAGTACTGTTATTCTTCCTTTACAAAAAATTTAAAATTAAAGTCTGGATTCCTCTAATAGCCATCGCTTTGCTGATTTTAGTATCCGACCAATTTGCATCAGGACTCATTAAACCACTGACTAAACGTGACAGACCCTGCTTTGCTTCTGCAATTGCAGACGATGTTTATTGTCCGGAAAAACCTGGTGGAGAATATGGATTTATTTCTTCACACGCAGCTAACACTTTTGCTATAGCCATGTTTTTCTGGCTTGTGTTCAGAAGAGATAAGGAAAATAAGTGGTGGGTTTTATTTTTCTGGGCCGGCATTGTAAGTTATAGCCGTATTTATCTGGGGGTACACTACCCGGGAGATATAATTTTCGGAGGACTTTCCGGGATGTTATGGGCGTGGCTTATTTATAAAATATTAACTAAAGTCCCTTCCTTAGAGAAGGAACTTTAGTCTTGCCATCAAACCATCTTTGTGAGATGCCCCGATCGGAATAATTTTTTTCGTTATCACTACACAGGAATCTTCGATTGAGTCGATTCTATTCAGATTAACGATATACGAACGATGTACTCTGATAAATTTATTGTTTGGCAATTTAGATTCCATGCCTTTCATAGTTGAATGCACTATGTATTTACCATTAACAGTATTAATGATTACATAGTCCGCAAGAGCTTCAACAAACAATACATCATCCAGGTTTATTCTTACTATTTTGAAATCAGATTTAACAAATATCTCGTTAGAGTTCTCATTTCCCACCTGAATAGCTTCATACTTCTCTTTAGCCTTGTTAACAGCTTTCAGGAATCGTGCATATTCTGCCGGTTTTACCAAATAGTCCAACACATTGTATTCGAATGCTTCTACAGCATGCTCTGTACTAGAAGTAACCAAAATCACAAGCGGCGGATTATCCAATGACTTAATAAACTCTATTCCTGTTAATTCAGGCATAGATACATCAAGGAACATTAAATCAATATCTTCTTTCGCCAAAAGGTTATTAGCTTCAATAGCGTTTGGGCAAACAGCTACTAACTCCAGGAAGTCCGTCTTCTCTACAAAGTGTTTTAGTGTATTTCTGGAAAGCTCTTCGTCGTCAACAATGATACATTTCATAAGCGTGTTGATAGGAAAGTGTTAAAAGTATTCTTGTAGCCTGTAATTTACGCCTTTTTATGGTTCAATTCGTATATTTTTTTTAAATATTTTCCTAAAACATCAAATTCAAGGTTCACAGAATCACCTTTTTTCAGATTCAGGAAACTAGTATTCTCGTATGTATAAGGGATAATAGCAACAGAAAACAGACCATCCTCAGAATCTACGACAGTCAGACTAACACCGTTCACAGTGATTGAGCCTTTTTCTACGGTAAAGTTCTCTTTAGAGTTATCATAAAGGAAGGAGAACTTCCAACTCCCATTCTGATCTTCAACCGACTTGCATATTCCTGTCTGGTCAACATGCCCCTGAACAATGTGCCCGTCAAAGCGGCCATCGGCCTTCATGCACCTTTCAAGGTTGATACGGTCACCAACAGCTATTTTACTGAAATTGGTCTTTTGTATTGTTTCATCAATCAATGTCACGGAATACAAATCATCCTTAAACGCAGTCACCGTCAGACAAACGCCATTATGCGAAACGCTCTGGTCTACTTTAAGTTCAGAGACAAAATCTGCCTTAACCCATAAAGTCAGGTTTGACTTTTGCCTTTCCACAGACATTACCTGACCAACACTTTCAACAATTCCCGTAAACATGACAAAACAAATTACATGACGAATATTTATGAATCTTTTAAAAAATCAAGCCAAAAAGATCTTTGCAAAAATAGCTTTTTTTATGAGATTTGACATCTGCTTTAGGAGACTATTATGATATTAGAAGACAGTTACAGACATAAAGGAATGCGCAATAAACTCACTGATGAATTGCAAAATAAAGGCATCCGGGATATTGCTGTCTTAAAAGCCATCAATGCTGTTCCAAGGCATTTTTTTTTCGAAAAGGCTTTTTTAGAACATGCCTACGAAGACAAAGCTTTCCCTATTGGAGAAGGACAAACAATCTCTCAGCCTTTTACAGTTGCCTTCCAGTCTCAGTTGCTTGAATTACAGCATGGTGACAAAGTACTTGAAATAGGGACCGGTTCCGGATATCAGGCCTGCGTTTTGTGCGAATTAAAAGCTGAAGTATATTCTATAGAAGTCATACAAAGCCTTCACCTTTCTGCAAAGAAAATGCTGGCGGCACTTAATTATAAAGCAAACCTTTTTATTGGAGACGGCACATTAGGTTTAAATAAATATGCTCCTTACGACAAAATTATTGTAACAGCAGGAGCTCCTATGATCCCCGACAGCCTTATAGATCAGCTTAAAATCGGCGGCATATTAGTTATTCCTGTGGGTCAGGATAAAACACAAAAAATGGTCCGGATCAGAAAAATTTCTGAGAAAACATTAGAAAAAGAAGAATTGGGAGATTTCAGCTTTGTTCCACTAAAAGGCGAAAAAGGGTGGAAATAAAATACAAATTGAACAATTTCAGCAAAATAGATTTTCTTAATACCAAAACATTATATATTTTTGTCAAAATTGGCCTTGAACGCATCATACGCTATGACCATTAAAAACAAACTTTTCGGTTTACTTATTGCAACTATATTTTCAGCACATATTGTTGACGCTCAACAAGCTCACCATCATGCTGCAAACCACAGACCAATAAAACCTAAAGGACACTTACACAAAAAAAACTACCTTAACTCTATCAAAGCAACTTTTGGTATGGGTTACGGAGCTTATCAGGGCGACCTTTGCGCCAGCACTTTCTGTACTGTTCCAAGACCTGCATTACAAATTGGTGTAAACTACCGTTATAACAATCGCCTTCTTATCAGAGGAGACTTCTCTTTCATAAGATTATGGGGGAAAGACGGTGCACACCCTGTACGTAACCTGCAATTCAGATCAAGTAACTTTGAGTTATCAGCAGCAGCAGTATATGACATTCTTAAATTCCAACCGGTCTACAGAAGAAGACGCTTGCTGTCTCCTTATTTAACAGGAGGAATTGGCATACTTTACTTCAACCCGAGAGGTGAATATAACGGACAATGGTACTCTTTAGCTAACTACCAAACTGAAGGTAAGAAATATAGCCGTGTAACATTGGTTATTCCAATGGGTGTCGGAATGAGAATGAAACTAAGTGATCACTGGGATATTTCTTTGGAAGCCATATACAGAAAAACATTTACAGATCATCTTGATGACGTAAGTGGTAACTATGTATATATTAACCCTAACGAAGAGCCTGTAAGATATGGTTTAGCATACAAAGGCAACTACGTCCCTAAGGGAAGCTCTCCGGATGATGAAGCACGCAATGTTACCGGACGTCAAAGAGGTAATTCAAAAAGTAATGATTCTTACTATACTTTAATGCTTCGTGCAGAATACACTATAAAAGTAACGAAACAAAGAGGTCATACAATTAACCGTGTATACTCTCCTAAGTTTAAAGCAAGAAGGAAATAATTGATTCAAACTCAATATAAAATGGCAGCTATCAGGCTGCCATTTTTATTTATATACAGGTATGCCTAAAAGCCAAAAAGTCTCAACGTCTAATTCAATAATGACCTATATGGTCATGCCGAATGACACAAACCCTTTAGGGAATTTAATGGGAGGACAATTGATGCTGTGGATGGATATAATTTCTGCTATAGCTGCACAAAAATTCTCCGGACACAGAGTTGTTACCGCATCGGTTGACAATGTCTCTTTTAAGCATGCGATTAAACTAGGAGATGTTGTAACACTAACAGCACAGGTAACACGCTCATATAGTTCTTCAATGGAAGTTTACATTAAGGTAATTGCTGAAAACCTGATTACCAAAACTCAGATTGAATCCAATACTGCTTTTTATACTTTCGTAGCTGTTGACCAGCATGGTAAGCCAATTGCTGTTCCCGAAGCTATTGCCGAAACAGAATCCGAAATTACACTATATAATGGCTCAATGCAACGCCGTCAGATGCGTCTTATCTTAGCCGGCAGGCTAAAACCGAAAGATGCTACAGAATTACTATCTTTGTTCTCTCATTTGAACAGTCATGAATAACGATTACGCGTTTCTTACCCAATTTATTACCGAACCAATATTCATTGGAAAAGAATCTGTAATAAACATAAACGGAGACACAACCCCTGCTCCACAGGTAATCCAAACTCCTGCAGTAAAAACAGTAACACAAGAAGCGCCAACAACAACTGTTGCAGGTACTCCAGTTCTTACTACTGCATTGCCTAAAGTGACAGTTAATTTCTCAGGCAAAAACACAGACTCCTGCCTGATATTAACCCATTACCCAACAGAAGACTATATTAGTATTGCCGGCAAAGAACTGATCAGTAAAATGCTTGGTGCTATCGGAAAAACGCTTGACAATTTCGCCGTAATAAACATCGCTAAATTGACAGAAGGAGACATTACATTTCCTTTATTCAACAAAGTAGTTATTTTTGGTGATCTGGCAGCTCAGATTGGCTCACTGGAAGGCACACCGCTTATTATTACAACAAAGAACAAAGTAGAAAGTGGTAAAGGGAAGAAATTCCTATGGACTTATACACTTGAAGAATTGGGTAGCCAGGACAATGTTGGCAAAAAGGCTTTTTGGGATGCCTTTAAATTAGTTGTGAGTTAAAAAAATTAGTCATTAGTCATTAGTCATTAGTCATTAGTCATTAGTCATTATATAAAAAAACCTTGCAGAATAATCTGCAAGGTTTTTTTTATTTATCAGAACCAGCAACTTGTAACAAGTAACCGACAACTAAATTACCAGCCTAAGATGTATGCAAAAATCAAAGGAGCGACAATTGTTGCATCTGACTCTACAATAAACTTAGGAGTATTGATATCTAACTTACCCCAGGTAATTTTTTCATTTGGAACAGCTCCTGAATAAGAACCATATGAAGTAGTTGAATCAGAAATCTGACAGAAGTAGCTCCAGAACGGAATGTTCTCCATTTCCATATCCTGATACAACATTGGTACCACGCAGATCGGGAAATCACCGGCAATACCACCACCTATCTGGAAGAAACCTACACCTTTGCCATCTGAGTTTTTAACATACCAGTCAGACAACCACATCATGTATTCAATACCTGATTTCATGGTTGTAGCTTTGAATTCACCTTTGATACAATAAGAAGCGAAGATATTACCCATTGTTGAGTCTTCCCATCCAGGACAAATAATCGGAAGGTTTTTCTCAGCAGCTGCAAGCATCCAGCTATCTTTAGGATCTATTTCATAATATTGCTCCAGGTCACCTGAAAGCAACATTTTATACATAAACTCATGTGGTAAATAACGCTCATTTGCTTTATCGGCATCGTTCCATACTTTAAATAAGTGCTTTTGAAGGCGACGGAAAGCTTCTTCTTCAGGAATACACGTATCAGTAACTCTGTTATAGTGGTTCTCCAGCAAATCCCACTCATCCTGAGGACTCAAATCACGATAGTTAGGAACACGCTTATAGTGGCTATGTGCCACTAGATTCATAATATCTTCTTCAAGGTTGGCACCAGTACAAGAGATAATCTGAATCTTATCCTGACGAATCATTTCTGCCAAAGACTTACCTAATTCGGCAGTTGACATAGCACCCGCAAGGGTTACCATCATTTTTCCACCTTCAAGCAAGTGTGTTTCGTACCCTTTGGCAGCATCCACCAAAGCTGCAGCATTAAAGTGCAGGTAATGCTTTTCTACAAACTGAGAAATTGGTCCTTTCATCTAAATCAAGCTTAGTGCAGAAAGCAGAATGCTTACTGCAAATTAACATAAACACAAATTTAGGGCTTATGTCGGGAGTATCAAAATCAGACTGTGATATTACCATTAAGTTTTACCTTAAGTTTGGATATTGTTTCTGTATAGCTTTTTAGAGAACAAGGTAAAGCCCATTCTTATTAAAGATAAGCCCTTAATTACCTGCTCCTTTAGCTGAACATTCCTGATTACTGACAAAAAAAATACCTTCATATTAATGAAGGTATTAAGTACATATTGATAGCAATCGTTTCTCTATTTCTTCAACAATTCTTCAATTTTAGCAGCCAGCTTCTCTCCTCTCAGATCTTTGGCAACAACTATTCCATTTTTATCAATCAGAAAAGTTGCAGGAATGGCCGTAACATGATACAAACTTACTACAGGAGAATCCCAACCGAGGCCATCCGAAACCTGTTGCCAGGTAATACCATCTTTCTTTATAGCAGCTTCCCATGCCATTTTCTCGTTATCTAAAGAAACTCCCAAAATTTCCAGCCCCTTCTTATGGTACTTGGCATATGCTTTTACTACACTAGGATTTTCTTCTCTGCAAGGCTTACACCATGAAGCCCAAAAATCAAGCAATAAAACCTTACCTTTAAATGAAGATAATTTCACTCTGTCGCCGGTAATGCTCTGCAATTCAAAATCAGGCACTGTACCACCAACATTAACGGCCTTGTATTCAGCAATAATGCGCTCAAATTCTTTAGTATATTTCGATTTAGGCGCATCCTTTTTAAACTTAGCCAAGAGAGATTCCATATATGGCATTTCTTCCTCAAAATCGATATTTGAAGCTGCAAAGATTAATGCATAAGGACTAACACCAATTGAATCAACGAAACGCTTTCTCTTCATAGCAAACTCAGCTTCCAAGGCATTGAATTGATCGTAAATATGATGCATTTGTGCTGTGTCACCAGACTGCATAGCCTGCTGCATCCCTGCATTCATATTCTGAGTTGCAGAATTATATTCCTCATCCATTCTGTTGCCAAGCTTCATGTACTCGTTGTCAATACCTGCATTTACTTCAAATGTACCACCAGGCATTTCAGTAATATCCACTAAACCATTATCAACTATAAGATAAATACTTTGTTGATTAAACAGATTAATCCTATAAAAGCTTTTCTCTTCTACTTTCCCTTTGAAATAAAACTTCTTATCGGGACCTATAGCTGTAGAATCAACTTTACGGTATTGCCTATCTACAAACTCTTCCAGGTATACATAGCCTTTGTCGCTATTTTTCAGCTCTCCTTTAATATAAAAGCCATCACCTAATTTTTCAGCTTTGTCGCAGGCAAATAAGATAGCCGTCGCAAGGACGGCTATTCCTGATATTCTGAATAATTTATTCATTGTATCTATTTCTAATGAAAAATATGATCTATCAACTAAGCTTCCAGGGCTTTTCTCACTAAGTCGTTTGTAACTTTAGGGTCAGCTTTACCGCCGCTTAGTTTCATTACTTCACCCATAAACAGGCCTAAAACACCTTTTTTACCTCCACGGTATTCTTCAACTTTGTCCGGGTATTTAGCTAATGCAGCAATCACAAAAGCATTCAGATCATCGGCATTACTATTCTGAATCAAATCCAACTGCTCTGCAATTTCAAGAGACGTTTTAGATGGCTGTTTGATCAATTCAGGGAAAATACTTTGTGTAGCAGCTGAATAGCTTACCTTACCGCTATCGATCAAAGCAATCATTCCTGCTATTTGTTTGGGCTTCAAAGGAAACTGTTCCAATGCAAGTGTCAATTCATTCAGATACGACTTTACAGGGCCCATCATCCAGTTAGACGCTGCCTTATAGTTTTCTGTATAACTTGTGATCTCGTCGAAATATAAAGCAGTTTCTTTAGAGTCTGTCAAGCTAAATGCGTCATAATCAGACAAACTATATTTCTCTGTAAACTTTTTATAAAGTTCATGAGGCAAAGCGGGCATTGAAGACCTGATACTTCCCAACCATTCTTCAGACACTACAATAGGCTGTAAATCAGGTTCAGGAAAATAGCGATAATCATTCAATTCCTCTTTTGTACGCATGCTATGCGTTAAACCTGTAGTAGCATCGAACAAACGGGTTTCTGAAAGAAAATCCTTACCATCTTCGATTAAATCAATCTGGCGTTTCACTTCAAACTCAATTGCCCTCTGCACATTACGGAAAGAGTTCATATTTTTAACCTCTACCTTCTTTCCTAGTTTCGTAGAACCTTTCAGCCTTACCGAAATATTGGCATCACAACGAAGAGATCCTTCTTCCATGTTCCCATCACAGATTTCAAGGTATTTCACCAGCTTACGCACTTCTGTAAGGAAAGCATAAGCTTCATCAGAACTGAACAAATCCGGTTCAGAAACAAGCTCTATCAAAGGTACACCAGCACGATTCAAATCGATCAGTGTATCAACTTCCTGATTCAAGTGAACAGATTTTCCGGCATCTTCTTCCATGTGAATACGATTCAGCTTCACATCTCTTTCAACACCATCTATTTTGATAGTTACTCTGCCACCTTTACAAATCGGGGTTTTATCCTGAGTAGTCTGATATCCTTTTGGAAGATCAGGATAGAAATACTGCTTTCTGTCATAATAATTATAGCGTGTTATTTCAGACTGACAAGCCAAACCTATTTTAATTGAAAACTCTACAGCTTTCTTATTAGAACGAGGCAAAGCCCCCGGATGAGCCAGGGAAATCATTGAAATATTGGTATTCGGCATAGAACCGTATTCGTTCGGATCAGGCGCAAACGCCTTTGTACTGGTCAATAACTGACAGTGAACTTCCAAACCGATTACAGGCTGATATTTATCGTAAACAGACATTTTACTAATGATAAATTGTGAATTATAATTTATGGATGACTAATCATCCATGTCACTTCTAACAAAATTAAACAGCTACTAAAACACTCTGCGCTTTTTCAAGCAAAACAGGAATACCTGCTGCATTTTTACCGCCGGCAGTTGCGAAGAACGCTTGTCCTCCACCGCCGCCTTGTACCTCTTTTGCCAGTTCTCTTACAATCTTAGCAGCATCCAGTCCTTTGTCAGCAACCAGATTATCAGAAAGCATTACAGCTACTGCAGGCTTACCATCCAGATCAGCTACCAATACCAGGTAAAGATTTTCAACCTGATTTCTAATTTCAAAAGCTAAAGTTTTCAATGCATCTGCCGAAGCTACGTCAACCTTTGCAATCAATTTATTCAAACCGGCATCTGCAACAACCTGTTTTAGCAACTGCTCTTTTGCAGAAGCCAGTTGGGCTGTTTCAAAATCTGTTAGCTTATTCTGCAAAGAAGTATTCTGATCCAATAAATTATCAACCGCTTTACGGATATCTACCGGGTTCTTCAATTTCTCGCTCAAATCATTCAACAAAGACAATTTACTATTGAAGTAATTGAATGCCCCCTCTGCAGTAACAGCTTCCAGACGACGAACACCTGCTGCCACAGAAGATTCTGAAGTAATTTTAACCAGACCGATTTCTCCTGTCGCTTTCACGTGTGTACCACCGCAAAGCTCTATAGAGTAATTAGGATCAAAAGTGATCACACGCACGAAATCGCCATACTTTTCTCCAAACAATGCTGTAGCACCTAAAGCCACTGCATCTTTGATAGGATAGTTACGTTTTTCATCCAATGCTATATTTTCCCTTACTTTATCATTCACGATTTTCTCTATGCGAGCAAGATCTTCGTCACTTATTTTTTCAAAATGAGAAAAATCAAAACGAAGTAAATCGGCATTTACCAAAGAGCCTTTCTGGTTCACGTGATCACCTAAAACTTCTTTCAAAGCCGCATGCAACAAGTGAGTTGCCGAGTGGTTATTCTGAATAAGCTGACGCTTTTTCTTATCAACAACCGCCTTTACAGGACCTGTTATGGCTGAAGGATTTTTATCAAGGAATAATACTGAAAGGTCATTTTCCTTCTTAGCATCTTTGATAAAATATTTCTGCCCTTCATATTCCAGGTAACCGCCATCACCAACTTGTCCGCCGCTTTCTCCATAGAATGGCGTTACGTCAAGTACAACCTGGTAAAGTGTTTTATCTTTTACTTTTACCTCACGGTATTTTACAATATTAGAAACCGTTTCAAGCTCGTCGTAACCAACAAACTCAACGTTGTCAATATCTTTCAGAATGATCCAGTCACCGGATTCTGTTTTAGCAGCGGCACGTGAACGTTCTTTCTGGATACCCATTTCTTTTTCAAAACCAGCTTCATCAACAGAAAGGCCTTTTTCACGGGCAATCAATGATGTCAAGTCAAGAGGGAAACCAAATGTATCGTAAAGTTCGAAAGCTATTTTACCATCAATAACCTTAACAGTATTTTGTGCCAGGTAATCGTCAATTTTCTTCAAACCGGTATCCAGTGTTCTTAAGAAAGACGCTTCCTCCTCACGAACCACGCGGGCAATAAAATCTGTCTGAGCAGTCACTTCATTGAATACGCCATCAAATTGCTCTGAAAGAATAGCTACCAGTTTATACATGAAAGGTTCTTTGAAACCTAAGAATGTATAGTAGTAACGCACAGCACGACGTAAAATACGACGAATCACATAACCGGCTTTGTTATTGGAAGGCAACTGCCCGTCTGCAATTGTCAATGCTACAGCCCGAATGTGATCGGACACAACTCGCATTGCAATATCTGTCTGTTCGTCTTTACCGTATGTTTTACCGGATTCTTTTTCAATAAAATTGATGAGCGGTGTAAATACATCTGTATCATAGTTAGATGCCTTCCACTGAATTGCACGCACCAAGCGCTCAAAGCCCATCCCTGTATCAACGTGCTTATCAGGAAGCGGTTCAAGGCTGCCGTTAGCTAAACGGTTGAATTGAATAAATACGTTATTCCAGATCTCTATTACCTGAGGATCATCATTATTGACAAGGTCTCTGCCAGGAACTTTATCTACAAGATCCTGCGTACGCATATCTATATGGATTTCAGAACAAGGTCCGCATGGCCCCTGGTCTCCCATTTCCCAAAAATTATCTTTTTTAGAACCATACAAAATATGGTCTTCAGGTACCATTGTTCTCCATATCGCCAAAGCTTCATGATCAACTTCCAGACCTTCTTTATCGTCACCCCCAAAAACAGAAACATACAGTCTCTCTTTAGGTAATTTATATACTTCTGTCAAAAGCTCCCATGACCATTCCAATGCTTCTTTTTTGAAATAATCACCAAAAGACCAGTTACCCAGCATCTCGAAAAGTGTATGGTGGTAAGTATCCAAACCAACATCTTCAAGATCATTATGCTTACCGGAAACACGCAGGCACTTTTGAGTATCGGCAATACGTCTGGATTTCGGTACGGCATTTCCAAGAAAATAATCCTTAAACTGGTTCATTCCTGCATTAGTAAACATTAACGTTGGGTCATTTTTGATTACCAAAGGTGCTGAATCAACAATCAAATGTTGCTTTGATTTGAAAAACTCCAGGAAATGTTGTCTGATACTTCGAGCGTTCATTGAAATACAATAATTATTGTAATGGTTTAAATTTGTTTTGAAACAACCTGATAAAGTAAAAAATTAAAATTTACCACTCACTAAACAGGTCATAAACACACAATCTGCGAAATTAGTGATTTTGAAGCGAAAGATTGAATATTTTATCTCACATTTGTACATATTTGCAAAAATAAGCCCATCACATTATCTTGCGAGATATAATCTGGTAAATAGTGCCTTACAAACCCAAAGAAATAGAGAAAAAGTATTACACCATCGGTGAAGTCGCTGACATGTTCAAGATAGCGACGTCGAATATCCGTTTCTGGGAGAGTGAGTTTGATATACTTAAACCCAAAAAAAACAAAAAAGGTAATCGGCAGTACACTAAAGAAGATATTGAAAACATCAAATTAGTATACCATCTGGTGAAGGAAAAAGGCTATACCCTTCAAGGCGCTAAAGATATTATTAAAGCTGATGCCCAAAAAGCACGTGACAGGTCAGAGGCTATTAAATCTCTTGAAAAAGTAAAAGATTTCCTGATCGACCTGAAAAAGAAATTAGACCGCCAGGAAATGCAGTAAGCCTTATTCGGCTTCAATAGGAATTTTGATGGTAAACTTAGTTCCTAATGCGTTAGTTTCGAAATAAATACTTCCATTTAGTTTCTCTACAGCTTTTTTGCTGAAGTACAATCCTAATCCGGTTCCTGAATTCCCTCTGTCTCCGCCTTTGTAGAACATATCAAAAACCCTGTCACGGGCATGGTCAGCGATACCTGTTCCATTGTCAGACACTTCCACTACATGGCAGCTATCGTGCCTGTAACTGCTAACACTTACTTTATGCCCATCTCTGCGATCGGCCCGGTAGTTGAAAGCATTTTCCATGACATTGTTAATAACAATCTGAACCAGTACTTCATCTGATTCAATGTAATAATCACTTGGCACACTATTATAGAAGCCCACACTGGCCGTTTCTTTCTCTAATGACAAAAATTTAGAAGCAGTGTCATGCACCAGCCTGTTCAGTTGGATCTCTGCAAATTTATGGCGCTCCTGATTAATTACAGTAAGTGTCATTAACTTATGAAGGATGGTATCCATTTTAACAGCAACATTCTTCATCAGACTAATATTGTCTGACTTACTGGCGCTAACGCCCTGCTCCATCTTCATAAGCTCTACTAAGCCCATGATATTAGCCAAAGGCCCTCTTAAATCATGAGAGGAGCGATAAATAAATTGATCAAGTTCCTGAAGAGAGCGCTGCTGTACTCTGAATGCCTCTTCGACAGCTCTGTTTTTTTCTTCTTTGTAATAATTGATTCTTGTCCCTAATGCTATAGAAAACAGGAATACTTCAAAGGCAGAGCCGCCCTGTACTGCATGTTGAGCAAACTCCGAATAATCTAACACGCCAAAATCTTTGAGAAGATAAACAGAGGCCATAGATAAAAAAGCGGTAAAGGCTACCAGGTAAATCCATGCAGGTTTAAAACCATCACTAAGAGCAATAGCTAATGCATAGTAAACATATATGATTATACAAAACAAGCATAGCTGACACAAAAAGAAGCCATATATGCCATGGCCCAGAAGTTCTAAAACAAGGCTCACTACTAAAATACCAACCAAAACAGGTGTAAAATATTTATGCTGGCGAGGATTGCGTTTTTTGACACCTAAGAACTCTATACTAAATACCAATCCGAAGTATGAGGAGATTGTAGTAGCAACACCCGCTACATAAATATTTAAGAACGGTGTTCCCGGCCATAAATATTCAAATGTATAACCGTTTACAGAACCCAAAGAGAATCCTAAGCTCAATACATAAGCTACGTAATAGAAATAAGTTCTTTCTCTGACAGTAAAGAATACAAAAGAATTGAAGAGAACTGCTAAAATGATAAAACCGAAGTATAAACCATGAAAAAAATCTTCTCTGTGATTTGCTTCAGCCAGCTCCTGAAAACAGCCAATCTTTACAGGAATCTGCAAAGATTTTTCACTATGGCACCGGAGCATTACAGTAGCAGAAGTGTCGCCTACCGGTAAAATTTCAAAGAATGGCTGGTTATCATGATACTCTCTTGTTGCAATCGGCATAAAATCACCTGCCTGTGCAAATTTAACGAGTTCGCCCGCTTTATTTACGACATATAAATCAATAGTATCAATGGCCGGATACTCAACCTGAAGCCATAAGCTCTTGCTTCCATGGTTTTGTACATCCATCCGGAGCCACACAACTGAAGATGTGTACCCGAAGCTTTCATATGAATTTGTAATAACATCTTTAGCGACTAAGGCGTCCTGCCATTTTAAAACACCTTTTTTA
>CAZNHL010000004.1:0-106304 GCA_964572965.1 uncultured Bifidobacteriaceae bacterium | reverse complement strand
ATTTTCTCTAATAGCTTGTGTTTTGGTTACTGTTTGATATCTCTGTTCATTGAAACTGGTCCTGCCGGTGGTGGATGGGTAGTTTACCCTCCGTTAAGTGCTTTACCACAAGCAATCGCCGGTTCCGGATTAGGGATGACTTTATGGTTGTGTGCTATGGCGTTGTTTATCGTTTCTTCTCTTCTTGGAAGCGTTAACTACATCACAACAATCATTAACCTTAGAACTAAGGGCATGACATTCTCAAGAATGCCTTTAACAATCTGGTCATTCTTCCTTACAGCAATTATCGGGATACTATCTTTCCCTGTGTTATTTGCTGCAGCATTGTTATTGATTTTTGATAGAAGCTTTGGAACATCTTTCTATTTGTCAGATATCTATATTGGTGGTGAGGCTTTGGCAAACACTGGTGGTAGCCCGATTCTTTATCAGCACTTATTCTGGTTCTTAGGTCACCCGGAGGTATACATCGTATTGTTACCTGCTTTGGGTATCACTTCTGAAATTATTGCTACCAACTCAAGAAAACCAATTTTCGGGTATAAAGCCATGATTGGTTCTATGATGGGTATTACATTCCTTTCATTCATTGTATGGGCTCACCATATGTTTGTGACTGGTATGAATCCGTTCCTGGGATCTATCTTCATGTTCCTTACTTTGATCATTGCGGTTCCTTCTGCAGTTAAGGCATTTAACTACATCACTACTTTATGGAAAGGTAATATTGTATTTACTCCTGCAATGTTATTCTCTATCGGTCTGGTATCTGTATTTATTTCTGGTGGTTTAACGGGTATTATCTTAGGTAATGCTTCTTTGGATATTCAGTTGCATGATACTTATTTCGTAGTTGCTCACTTCCACTTGGTAATGGGATCTGCTTCCTTCTTCGGTTTCATGGCGGGTGTTTACCACTGGTATCCTAAGATGTTCGGCCGTATGATGGATGAGCGTTTAGGCTATATTCACTTTTGGTTGACTTTCCTAGGTGTGTATGCAGTATTCTTCCCGATGCACTATCAAGGTATTGCTGGTTTCCCAAGACGTTATTATACATTTACCGCATATGATGCTTTCAATACTTACCATGACTTGGAGGCTTTCATATCTGTAGCAGCTATTTTGACATTCTTAGGTCAGTTTATCTTCGGATTTAACTTCTTCTACAGCATGTTTAAAGGAAGAATTAGTCCTCCTAATCCATGGAACTCTACTACATTAGAGTGGACTACTCCACTTAATCCTGGACATGGTAACTGGGTAGGAGAAATTCCTTCTGTATACCGTTGGCCATATGATTATAGTAAGCCTGGTGCTACAGAAGATTTCATTCCTCAGACTGTTCCGTACTCTGAAACTCCAGAGTCTAATACTGAACATGACGCTGATTTTGTTGCTGCTGAAAAAGCTGATGCTTAACTATATTCTATCTGTAGATAGATTAAATTGATGAATTTGAATAAGACCGATATAATTTTCCGTAGACTAGGTTTATGGACTGTTGTATCGGTCTATTTTTTAATATTAGTAGGAGGAATTGTCAGAAGTACCGGTTCCGGTATGGGGTGCCCCGATTGGCCAAAGTGCTTTGGAACGTGGCTGCCACCATCAGAAGTAAGTGAGTTGCCTGACAACTACAAAGAAGTTTATGCTGAAAAAAGAAGAGTTAAAAATGTAAAACTGGCTTCTTTATTAGATAAACTTGGTTTTAATGAACTAGCTTATAAAATTTCAACTGATAAACAGATTTATCAGGAACAGGATTTTAATCCTGTAAAAACTAAAATAGAGTATATTAACCGATTAGTCGGTGTAGTGATAGGGTTGCTGGTATTTGCTGTAGTAGTAGCTTCTTGGCCATATTTGAAAAGTGATAAATGGATTTTCTATCTGAGCTTTTTGTCCTTTGTCCTTGTTGGTTTTGAAGGCTGGTTCGGATCTATATTGGTTTCGACTAATTTAGTCCCATTTGCGATTACAATTCATATGATACTGGCACTATTGTTAGTATGTGTGTTGACTTATACAGTTGTGAGATCTCAAAAAGAACATCATGTTCAGATTAAGACCACAAATTCTGTCAGAATTAAAAGATTGAATATTTTGTTCTTGAGTCTGATTTTTATTCAGATAATCTTGGGCACACAAGTAAGAGAAAACATAGATGATATTGGGCTTCAATTAGGTGGGGAGAGGCGTTCTGAATGGATATCCGAGACAGGGGTCGAGTTTTTAATACATAGGTCTTTCTCTGTTCTTTTATTGGCTATAGCAGTATTGCTAGCCAGCCAGGTAATAAAGAATACGGATGAAGGTAGTATTGTAAGAAGAGGAGTAGTGGTGGTTGCTGGTTTGATTGTTCTGGAAATATTTACAGGAGTAATTCTGAATTATTTAGGATTTCCTGCTTTTATACAACCAGTGCATTTGGTACTGGGAACTATGATATTTGGTATTCAATATTGGTTCTTCATATTACATAATTTTAGTAATAAGGAAGTTAAAACAGGGGCATATGAGGTCGTTTGAAGAAACAAATAATTCTATTTTAAATCTAAGCCTTTTTACTGCAAAGTTGAAGGCGTTAGTAGATTTGATGAAATTAAGATTAACATTTCTTGTTGTGTTTTCAGCAAGTATGTGTTATATCCTTGGGGTGAGAGGTCAATTTGACTGGGCTCATTTTATTATATTCTCGATTGCAGGCTTATTGATTACGGGTGCTAGCAATACACTGAATCAGATTTATGAGAAGGATCTTGATAAGTTGATGACAAGAACTCTTAACAGACCTTTGCCTACAGGCGTATTGAATGTGAATGAAGCGGTTTTGTTCGCAACCATTTTAGCAGTAGCTGGATTGTACCTGTTTATCACTTTCATAAATCCAAAGACTGCTATTCTTGCATTTGCTTCTTTGTTGTTATATGCATTTGCATATACCCCTCTTAAGACAAAAAGTTCAATTGCCGTTTTAGTAGGAGCTATTCCGGGAGCCTTACCTCCTATGATTGGTTGGGTAGGAGCAACTAACCACTTTGGGCTTGAACCAGGGATTCTTTTTGCTATACAATTTGTATGGCAGTTTCCACATTTCTGGGCAATTGCCTGGGTATTGGACGAAGATTATAAGAAGGCCGGTATTCGTTTATTACCTGGAAGTGGTAAAAATATTAATACAGCTTTCCAGATAATGATCTATACATTGTTATTGATCCCTTTAGGCTTTATGCCTTATTTGTTGGGGATGACAGGAATTGTTTCTGCATTGATAGCAGTGGCCTGTGGCGTCCTGTTTTTAGCTCAGACTTTCTATTTGATGAAAGAATGTAGTAATAAAGCTGCCCGTATGATTATGTTTGGCTCGTTTTTATACTTGCCTATAGTTCAGATTGCTTTTGTGTTGGATAAAATTTAAGGAGATGAATGCAGATATGAGTATTGAGGAAAATTCGGAAAGACAATCGGCCATGCATCCACAGAAGTTTGCTGTGTGGTTGTTTATTGTAAGTGTTATAATGATTTTTGCAGCATTGACAAGTGCTTATATTGTTAGAAAAGGAGATGGTAATTGGATGGAGTTCGATTTACCTCCCGTTTTATGGGTAAGTACTTTTGTCTTACTTGCAAGTAGCGGAACCCTGCATTGGGCTTATCTTTCGGCCAAGAAAGATAATTTAGAATATGTCAAAATAGCGACTATCATTACTACTGCTTTAGGAGTACTTTTCCTTGTCTTACAGCTTGATGCGTGGGGAAAACTGGTAGAAAATCATGTGTGGTTTTCTGGTCCAAGCAGCAATCCTGCAGGGTCATTCCTTTATGTTTTGACCGGATTGCATGGAATTCACCTTGTTGGTGGTATTATATTTCTGATAATTGTTTTAATTTCGTCGTTCAAACGTAAGATTCATTCCAAAAACTTAACCTTATTAGAAATGTGCAGTACTTTCTGGCACTTTTTAGATGGACTTTGGATATATTTGTTTTTATTTTTACTGTTAAATAATTAATTAAACTCTAGTAAATATGGCTCACGCAGCAGCAGTTGTTGAACAGTCTGATTCCAAACTTTGGAACGGTGGAGGTGTATCGCCTTTCAAAGCGAGTTATGGTAAATTGATGATGTGGTTTTTCCTATTGTCTGATACCTTCTCTTTTTCAGCTTTGTTGATTACTTATGGTTTCATGAGAAGCAAGCATTTGGCTTATGTAGGCCATGCAAAAGACTTCGTTTTCTCTCAGGACTACTGGCCAATTCCGGAAATGGTATTTACTCACTTCCCGTTTACACATGCTAATTTACCTTTGGCATTCGTAGGGTTGATGACTTTTATCCTCATTTTCTCATCTGTAACAATGGTATTGGCTGTTGAAGCAGGGAAGCGTATGGATCAGAAAGCTGTTGCTAAATGGATGCTTTGGACGCTTGCCGGTGGTATTGCTTTCTTAGGATCTCAAGCTTGGGAGTGGTCAACTTTTATCAGAGGTATTGATGGACATACTGCTAACCTGGTAACTAACCCGTATGGCCCGCCATTGTTTGCTGATTTGTTCTTTTTTATTACTGGTTTTCACGGAACTCACGTATTATCAGGTGTGATCATCAACTATATCATTTTCTATAATGTAATTACAGGTACTTACCAAGAAAGAGGTCATTACGAAATGGTAGAGAAAGTAGGTCTTTACTGGCACTTTGTGGATCTTGTTTGGGTATTCGTATTTACCTTCTTCTATTTGATCTAATTATTACTTACGATATAAATTTATTGAGATATGGCAGCACATGCAGTAGTTTCAGCTTCTGAAGAAAGAGAAATTCCAAAAGCTAATACTAAAGGAATCTGGAAAGTATTTTGGATTTTGTCAGCAATTACAACTGTAGAGTTTATCATTGCCTTTGCAAAAGGACCAATGGAGATGAACCAGGTAGTAGTTATTACTTTATTCTTGTCTCTGACAATAGTTAAAGCGTTTTATATTGTTGCTGAGTTTATGCACTTGGCCCATGAGGCGAAAGTATTGATTTGGTCATTAGGTTTGCCAATCATTTTCCTGATCTGGTTTATTATCGCAATGATGTATGAAGGGTCTGCAATTTTAGACGCTTTGCAAGGATTGATAAAATAAGGATTTAATGAATAAATTATTTAAGGCCGGTGCACTAATACTTTTATTAGCTGTACCGGTTTTGGTTTATATATTTCTGAAGTGTTTTGGTGAAAACCATTATGGGCTTCGTACCTTCTTCCCTATAGATGTAGAAAAGCATATTGTAGATGGTAAAGAAGTGAATGATACTATATTTCATACCGTACCTGATTTTAAATTCAAAGATCAGTATGGTAATGAAGTAACGCAGAAACAGTTGGATGGCGGTGTTTATGTTGCAGACTTTTTCTTTACAACTTGTGGCTCTATTTGTCCGAAGATGTCCAATCAATTAGAAAGGGTGCAGGACATGTTTAAAGATAATCAACATGTAAAGATTATTTCTCATACCGTAGATCCGGAGACAGATTCTGTTAGCGTACTGGCAGCTTATGCAAAGCTGCATAATGCCACTAAGGATAAATGGTATTTTGTAACCGGCGATAAACAATCGTTATATGATTTAGGTCAGAAAGGTTATTTTATCTCCACATTACAGGATACAACTTTGCCAATTGAAGATCAGTTTATCCATAGTGAAAAATTAATACTTGTTGATAAAGAAAAGCATATCAGGGGCTATTATAATGGTACTGACCCAAAAGAAGTTGATAAGCTGCTTTTGGAGATAAAGATTTTATTACACGAATACGAAATAGCGAAAAAGTAACATGATTACGCATGAGAAATATGGTGCATACAAAAAACTGATATATATATTGTCAGTAGCTATACCTTTGGTTGTGGCATCACTATTAGGAATAAGAACAAAAGTGTATTTAGGTGAATGGACAAAGGTTTTACCGCATGTAATCGGAACAATAAACACACTTACTGCTATTGCCTTAATTCTTGGCCTGTCCTATATCAGGCAGAATAACCGGGTTATGCATGAGAAAATGATGAAAATAGCCTTTTATTTAGGAGCTGTTTTTTTAGTTGCTTATGTAACATATCATATGTCTAATGAATCTACAAGCAGTGGTTATACTGGCATTATATTGTGGATTTATTACTTTATTCTGATCACACATATCTTACTTTCTATTGGTGTAGTTCCATTAGTACTGTTATCACTATTTTATGCATTAACAGGTCAGTATCAGGAGCATAAGAAAATGGTGAAGTATTCATTCCCTATTTGGTTATATGTATCAATGAGTGGGGTAATAGTTTATCTGATGATTTTACCTTTTTATAAATAATAGAACTTATTAAGTTGATAACAGTTTTATAAATATGAAAAATGCATTAATTATATTGTCGGTTATTCTGGTTAGCTTATTGGTAGTAAATACTGATTTGTACGCACAGTGTGCGATGTGTAAAGCCACGCTTGAAAGTAACGCTAAAAGTGGCAATCCTACAGGATCGGGTTTGAACTCGGGTATTTTGTATCTGATGTCTATTCCTTATATACTTTTTGCTATTATTGCTTTTATGTGGTATAAAAACAGCAAAAAGAATAAAGAAAAGCAGAGTAGTATAGTGAATATTTTAAAGGGTAAACTTGCCTGATTATAGCAGTTAATCTTTTAATTGTCAGACTATAAACTAAAAAAGCAGTACAGGAATGTGCTGCTTTTTTAGCTATTTGATGAGGCTATGAAACAACGATTCAATTTTGTTTTAAAAGTTTCGTTACAATAAACGTATAGAGAGTTGCCATACTCAACCTTTTTCTTCAATTTTAACTTCAATTTAAAACCTGACACTTTTGAGATTTTATCGTCTTATACTGTTTTTAATATTTTCTATAGGTGTATTAAGCGTTCAAGCCCAGGATTATGCTGAAGAAAGTGACTATAAAAGTGAGTTTTATGGTGGTTTGAACATGAACACAAATGGAGGTGTTTTGTCAGGTCTGACTCTTAAAGCGTCATGGAGGTATAAACCAAGAAAATACCATGCTATTTATCTTGAAATAGTGAATGTTAAAAACCCTAAAGAAGTGAGGGTTGTCGCAAATGCTAACAACAATACTTACATCTATAAGAAAACGAATTACCTTTTTCCTGTCAGGCTTTTATATGGTAGAGAATTTGTCCTTTTCAAGAAGTCTAAAGACGAAGGAATTCATTTGAACGGTAATGTGGCTCTAGGCCCGTCTTTTGGAATTGTAAAGCCTTATTTGTTACTATATGGACCATCATCAGAGAAAGCAAAGCCAACTCAGTATTATGATAAGATGAACCTTGATAGTATTTATGGAGGAGCTGGCATTCTTTCCGGATTTGACCAGGCTAAGCTTGTAATGGGGCTGACTGGGAGGGTTTCTGCTATATTGGAATTTGGTTCTTCAAGAAATATCACAGGTTTGGAACTGGGTTTTTTGGTTGAAGCCTATACCCAAAAAATTGAATTGACCCCGGAAACTGAAGCAAGAAGTAAAAGTGTTTTTACGTCAGCTTTTGCAGTAATCTATTTTGGGCGTAGAAACTAAGCCTATCTCATTTCTAAGTCATCTTTTCTGTGTAACTTTACAAACCTTTCTCTGAAAGCATTTGTTGTTATTTCAAATTTCATAAAATGATTGAACTACCTGTAATTCCTGCTGCTTCTGTGACGAAGGGAAACCGACCGAATTGGTTGAGGGTGAAGCTGCCTATTGGGCCGGAGTATGCTAAGGTTAGAACTTTGGTTGATGAATACAAACTGCATACTATTTGCGAAAGTGGTAATTGCCCTAATATGGGTGAATGCTGGGGGGCTGGTACGGCAACATTCATGATTTTAGGGAATGTATGTACAAGAAGCTGTACTTTTTGTGCGGTACAAACAGGCCGTCCGAATGAGTATGATACTGACGAACCCCGCCGTGTTGCTGAAGCCATTAAATTGATGGGAGTAAAGCATGCTGTAATTACTTCAGTTAACCGTGATGAGTTAAAAGATAAAGGAGCTCAGATTTGGCATGAAACAGTTGTTGAAGTGAAAAACTTAACACCTGAAACAACAATAGAAACTCTAATCCCGGATGTTAAAAGCAATTGGGATGCTTTGATTACAATGATTAATCCTGGTCAGGAGGTTGTTTCTCATAATATGGAGACTGTTGGCAGTCTTTATAGAAAAGTACGCCCACAGGCAAAATATGAGCGTAGTCTTGAACAGATAAGAAGAACAAAAGAGTTCGGCCAGAGGACTAAGTCTGGCATTATGTTAGGGTTGGGAGAAACTAAAGAAGAAGTTTACCAGGCAATGGACGACTTAGCCGCAAACGGTTTAGATATTCTTACTTTGGGTCAATATCTGCAACCTACTAAAATGCACATTGAAGTAGCTGAGTATATTCATCCTGATTTATTTGACCATTACAGAGAAGAAGGTTTAAAGCGAGGGTTAAAATATGTAGAATCCGGACCACTTGTAAGATCATCTTACCATGCAGAAAGGCATGTGAATGTTCCGATATAAAGGAGATTAGTATAATATAAGGAAGGGTACATTTGTACCCTTTTTTATTGCCAAATCAGCCAAATGATTATTTTTGTAAAAATCTATTATTTATTACCAAGCCAATGACTGAATCAGTAGAATTAACCATTGTTATGCCATGTCTGAACGAGGCGGAGACTTTAGAGACATGTATAAAGAAAGCTAATTCCTTTATTACAGGCAGTGGAATAAAGGGAGAGGTTGTAATAGGTGATAATGGTAGTACTGACGGCTCTCAGGATATTGCAAGGCGCAACGGAGCCAGAGTAATAGATATTCCTATGAAGGGTTATGGTGCGGCTCTCAGGGGTGGTATTATGGCAGCTAAGGGAAAGTATATTATTATGGGAGATTCTGATGATAGTTATGATTTTACAAACCTGCAGCCCTATGTTGATAAGCTTCGTGAAGGTTACGATTTGGTGATGGGTAACAGGTTTAAAGGTGGAATAGAAAAAGGTGCGATGCCTTTTCTTCATTATTATTTAGGTAATCCTGTTTTATCGTTTTTAGGGAGGCTGTTCTTTAGCAGCAACATAGGAGACTTCCATTGTGGGTTGAGAGGTTTTTCTAAAGCAGCTTTTGAACGTATGGAGTTGCAGACAACAGGTATGGAGTTCGCCACAGAAATGGTGACTAAAGCAAGTATCAATAAAATGAGTATTGCGGAAGTTCCTACAATCTTAAGACCTGATGGGAGAAGTCGCCCGCCACATTTAAGAACATGGCGTGATGGATGGAGGCACTTACGTTTTATGCTAATGTATTCTCCGGCCTGGTTATTTCTTTATCCTGGGATTTTTCTGAGTTTGGTAGGTACGATTTTTACAGCATTGTTACTAATGGGTCCTGTTAGGGTTGGTACATTGGCATTTGATGTAAATACATTATTGTTTACATCAATTCTGGCCTTTATTGGTCTACAGTTTATACTCTTTTTCTTCCAGACGAAGTTTTATGCAGTCAATCAAAAATTATTACCTGAGACCAATAATATGAAAACCCTGTTTAAGTATTTTAATCTCGAGACGGGATTGATTTTCAGTGGTTTATTAATCGTTTCAGGGATTGTAGGTGCATTTTATTCTGTTTCTTTATGGCAGAAAACTTCTTATGGAGCTCTAAACCCTAGTGATTCGTTAAGAGTTGTTGTACCATCGGTATTTGCACTTGTTGTTGGTGTACAGTGTTTCTTAGCAAGTTTCTTTTTTAGTATTCTTGGCTTAAGAAAGGATTAACTTATTTATAAAATTTGTCTCCTAATATAGTGCTTATTTTATCTTAAGAAGGAGATCTCTTCCTGCTCACATAAAGAAAACCTCCTGTTGCGTAAATAAATTGAATACGCAAACAGGAGGTTTTTTTACAGTTTCAGATTTAGGGGAGGAGGACTACGATATCGTTACTAATACTTCAGTAATGTTTTCATGCTTTGCTTTGTAATCCTAAATTAATTCTGAAGATTATTTAGGTGCTTGAACATTCATAACTTCATCCAATTTAGTGAACAACCAGTTAGATGTTTTATTTACAGAGATATAATACCATGCAATTGGTACAAAGCAGAATACCCCTCTTTTGTACGAAGCCTGCATAAAAGACTCTAACGTAACCCCAATAAGAGCATTGTCCATCTGATAGTAAATCATAGTGTAGAAAAGCCAGCAGAGCAATGCAAGTGGAACGAACATGTCCTTACTTTGCCAAATGTTTTTTATGTTGATAATAACCCATAAATAGAACAGTACAAAGGTAACTCCATATAAAGTGCTTACAGATAAGAAGTATGTTTTCATAAAGCCTCCTATTTTGCTGAGTTTATTGGCATCCCAGAATAGATGTTTAACAAATAATGCATCAGCTCCGGCATTCAGTCCCAATTTTGTATATGAAGACCAGAGAACAAATGGTAAGCCGGCAATAATACCATAAATGATCAATTCTTTCCATGTTTTATTGCTGATTGCATCTATGAGTAAAATGAAGCCAACTGCTCCCAAAAATGCGATTCCGTCAGTACGGGTCCACATATTTAAGCCCATCATTACAGAACCTAAAATAAGGAATGGTTTTTCTCTTTTTTGTAACCAAATGTAAATGCATATAACGGCAGAACCTACATAGATAGCATCCGGAAGGTTAGTAAGTGACAAAGATGCGTGTGATAACATTTCAGGTGTTGCGATCATCAATGCAGTAAACATGATTGAGGCAAAAGCTGTAGAAAACTGTCTTAGTAAGCCGTAAAACAAAATGGCAAAAGAAGTGAACTGAAGTAATATGATAATTTTGGTACTTTCAAACCCTAGTAAATAAGCATATGCACAAGACCCTGAAACAAGTGGAGGATACAATAGACGGCCATTCTGAACGTAATCTGCATTTTCAATTAAGCTGTTTTTAAAGGTGCCTTCGGCTGCTATTGCTTTCCCCATAAAATCATATCCATTGACACTGTCATACTCAACTACAGGCCAGAAAAGACCTTTTTGTGCAGTTGCCCAAAGGATATAACAAATTATGCCGAAAAAGAACAACCAACCGTAGTGTATTTGTTTCAGCGATGGCAATTGGAAGTTAATTGAATAGCTTTCTTTTAGGTTTTTATAATTTAAGCCAGTAAATAATGCTGTTAAAAGTAAAGTCCAGATAATGAGGCTGGTTATGTCAATTTTAAGTCCTAATAGTTGAAGTGAGTATATGCCGAATGTAACAATACCCAAGCCAAGATTAAAGGCAAAGCCTATTTTTATAGCAAGAGAGAATTTGGGGCTGATAAGGTTAACCAGCGATAAGCCAACCAGAAAAGCTAATAGAAGACCGAAAAGTTGCATATTGTTTTAAGTATAAACAAAAATAGTAAAAGCATTGAGAAATAGCTATTAAGCTATCAGTTCATATCTATAGATTTTCCCTTGCAGGGAGTGATAGCTTTAATGGTAATTCGATAAAGAAAGTTGTCCCTTTGTCAGATACCGTCTCAAACCATATTTTGCCACCCGCATGCTGAACACCGTTTTTAGCTAATGCTAGGCCAATGCCGGAGCCGTTGTATTTGGTAGAAAAATTGGGTACAAAAACTTTATCGATAACATCATCAGGAATACCTGTTCCATTATCGGTAATACTCAATGTAACACGATTTTGATTTTGGCTTATCTGAACCTGAATCTCAGGGATTCTGTCATTAGGAATTGCCTGAAGTGCATTAATGAGCAGGTTAGTGATAATCCTGCCCATTAATTGTTCATCACCCATGGTGATAGCCCGTGTAATGTCAGTTTTTAAGTTGATTTCGGTACTTTCATTATTTGCAAATAAGTGAACAGTCGTTTTAACTACATAAACTAAATCATACTGGTCATATTTAGGGACCGGCATTTTGGCAAAAGCTGAAAATGAGGTGGCTATGTCACTTAAAGTATCGATCTGCCCAAGTAATGAAGTAACCGTTTTTTCGGTGATGGCTTTTACATTGTCCCTGTTTTCCCTGATCGACTTCTCCAGGTATTGGAGTGTTAGTTTCATTGGAGTAAGAGGGTTTTTTATTTCATGTGCTACCTGTTGAGCCATTTCCCGCCAGGCGCTCTCTTTTTCCTGTCTGGATAACTGCTTTTTACTATCGACGAGTTTTTGAAGCATTTGATTGTATTCATTTACAAGCATGCCAATTTCGTCAGTGGAGTTCCATGAAAGAGGCTGATTATCGTCTTGTAATGATATTTTCTGAAGACCAGTTCTAAGCAATACCATTGGGTAGGTAAGTATACTTGAAACGTAATAGGATAAAAGTACAAGGATAACGAATACAGTTACGAAAATGTTGATAATAGTTGTTAATACATTAATCAATTGATTTTCAAGTTCACTGGCAGATTCGAAAAAGGGAAGACTCAGGATACCAAGTAATTCTCCGTTGTCAAAAGATTTTACAGTCATATAGATATTCTTGTAATTAAGATCACCTACAGACTCATTAGCTACAGTTTTGTTGTTCCTCAGTTCAATTAAATCTGAATAAGCTTCAGGATTGAGATAACCTGAGAACAAACCGAACTCATAAATCAATGGTTGAGATGTAAAAATTAATTTACCTTTTGGGTCGAAAAAGTTAACATCAGTTTCCGATAACCGGGACATTTCAAAAGTCCATTTAGAAAGGTTTTCGTCTGTTACGCGCCCTTTACGATAATTATCGAAGTACTCGGCGATACTGGTACTGATACCGTTAGCCCGTTTACTGAAGTTTTCAGTAAGTTCATTTCTATATGAATTAGTAATAGCTCCCAAAGTGGCAATGCTGACTATCAGCAGTGTCAGGAAGAGAACAAAGTTTAAATAGAGCTGAATTTTTGTAGTGAAGTTGATCTGAATACTTCTTTGAGAGAAGTAATAGGTATAAGCGGTCATTACCAGTAAGGTAAGAAGAATAAGCACCAGCAAACAGAAAGAAAAGTTGGAGAAAACATTCGTGTAAGGATATAATGGTGATGAAATCAGAATGATTTTTTTGGCAGAAATCGTTTTTACAAAGTGGTTATAGCCTTTATAGTTAAAGCTTTGTTCATCACTTTGACTGAACTCTTTGATTTTGTCAGAGATGTTTTTCTGATAGTTGAAATTACCGGCACAATAAGCCATGGTGTCATTTTCGTACACCGCATAACTATAGTTTTTATTAATTGTTTGTGAGTCAAACTTCTTATCAACCAACAGTGTCGGGTAAATACTGTTAGGAATGATTTTCTTTAACTTAAGTTCAATTATAAGATCACCTAAATGCTCACTACCCTTGGTTATTGGTATGAATTGAAGATAGTTTCTGGAAATGTTTTTTTCAGATTCATTAATCAGAAAAAGGTTTTTATATTCAGTCGAATATCGCTTTCGGGCAAATTGATTATATATATCTGCATATTGGGTTGTTTCCGGTTTATTAGATCCTATCTCAACTCCAAAAGCATCAAATAGTCTGATCTGTACTTCATACTGATCAAAATAGCTGCTCAGGTAAAACTTTCTTATTTTTTGTTCGATCAGATCTTTGGAAGAGAAAATAGAAGTGAGTTTACTCTTAATAAAACCATCACTTTGAATTTCTGTATTTGCAACGTTGAGTAAATATTCTCCATAAACATCATTTGGAGCTAACAGGTTGTTACTGTAAGCTTCTTTCGTGGAGGTTTCTTTTTGTTGATAAATCCGGTAAGTACCCATTGCCGCAGAAAACGCACAGAAAATGGATGCCAGCATAAAGTAAAGATATGTTTTGAATTCAAACTGCCTTAGGGTTGAAGTAAGTTTAAACTCTATCTGAATGACAAAAAAGATTGTGCAGCCAAGCAGCAGTAGTGGTTCAAAGAAACCTATGAAATAACCGAAAAATGCTAGAATAGCGGTTAAACTTAGATATAAGCCAATTTGCCAGGACTCCGGATATCCAATATTCAAAGTAATGTAGAAACGACAAAGAATATGGCTTACTACAAAAAAACAAAAAGCCAGCAGCATGAAAATGATAATACTCACAACTTTAAATTGATTCAGATAAATGTCTTGAGTGATATCTAAAGTCCACTGAGCATTTAAAGAAATGATTTTAATCGTCTCGTATGTAGCATGGAAGTTCAGGTGAATAAACAAAACAAGCAGAATGCTAAGTGTCTGTTTATAACTACTTTTCAGGTAATGGACTCTCCTTGTCAATTTCAGATAGTTGAAATTGTAGAGAATAGTCCACAATACTATACCAAGGAAAATGTAGTTTAAAAGACAATCTCCTATAGTCGGAAAAAGAGCTGAATGAGCAAAATATTTTGAGTTAAAGAGTTTTAAAGGGGTAATAACAGCCGGGAACTTAAAATAAAGCATTAATGCCCTTACTGAAGTTAACCAAACCGTTATCCATAAAATGGCATTTATCCTGTGCTTTTGCTGAATGTAAATCTGGTATTGGGCAAAAACGTATCTTACAATATAGAAAAGCGCAACAATGAAGAACAAATAAATAAATGAAATTGCCCACCAGGGTTTTGTATTACTGGTGTTTGAAAACTCTATAGAAAACAGGTACTCTCCACTTTCTGAATAAATATTATCGCTGCGGTTATCATTCTGGAATGCGCTGATAAGAATTCTTTCGCCCTGAAAGATATCATTGTTAACATGATTTTTGATGTATTGATTAGAAATGGGAGCCTTGGTACTGAGGGGGATGAGGTAAAATACTTCGTAGAGTTTATTATTATAATTGAAAGCGCTTCTTTTTACAAGAAACTTTCCATTCCGTAAAGCAACCAGCTTTTGTTTGTACTGCCCATCAAGATAACTGTAATCTGATGCTAACCGGTAGTCTGACCAGAAAAGCAGTTTGTGTTCTTTATAAATGAAATAAGGATATTTGCTTGGTTTTACAACACTTGAAAAATTGATATGACTTACCGTTTCAATTCTTCTTTGAAGTTTTGCTATTTCTTTATTGGCAAGTAAAAGCTCGTATTGAACCTTTTTCGTTACCTTTTTTATATATGCCTGTTCGTTTTGGAAATGAAGGCTCAGGTTGTTTAGTGCCCATAAACTAACGATACCGATGAGCAGCGAACAGGTTCCGGCAATTAAATAGCGAAATTTTAAAGGGATTCTTTCAAACAAACCAATACGATTTTATGCAAATTAATGAAATTGACAGAACTACTGAAATTATGTAGTTCCTTAACAAATAGCAATAGAAAGAAAGAGGAGTGTAGAGAATAAAGAGGTTAAACCGACTTTATTTTAAGTTTTTTCTGGATTTCAGTAACTGTAGACTTGAATTTTTTATCAATTTCCATCATGTCATTGACTGAAGTAATTGCATGAATAACAGTACTGTGATCGCGATTGCCAAAATGGTAACCGATTGTTTTTAAAGAAAGGTTAGTATATTCTTTAGCAAAATACATAGCAGTCTGACGGGCAATTACAATTTCCTTTTTACGGGTTTTGTCTTTGATTTCGTCAATAGTAACATTGAAATGCTCTGCCACGCATTTTTGGATATAGTCAATGCTAACATCTGTTTCAATATTATGAATCAGGTTTTTTATGGTGTTTTTTGCAAGCTCAAGGTCTATATCTTTGCGCGTAAGAGACGATTGAGCAATTAAAGAAATCAGTACACCTTCAAGCTCACGAACGTTAGTGTCTACTGAATAGGCCAGATATTCAATAACATCATCAGGAATAATGATTCCTTCTGACTGCATTTTAGTATGAATAATGGCAATTTTTGTTTCGAAATCAGGTGCCTGTAAATCAGCAGTAAGCCCCCATTTAAAACGGGATAGTAGCCGGTCTTGTAACCCGACCAGGTCGCGAGGGGCTCTGTCACTTGACATTACAATCTGTTTGCCTGATTGATGTAAGCGATTGAAAATATGGAAAAAACTTTCCTGTGTTTTTTCTTTTCCTGAGAAAAACTGAATATCATCAATAATCAAAGCATCTACCTGTAAGTAGAAATTATTGAACTCCTGAAGATTGTTTTCTCTGATAGCCTCAAGGAACTGGTTGATGAAATGTTCGGAAGAAACATAAACAACAAACTTGTCAGCAAAATTCTCTTTGATCTTATTGCCAATCCCTTGCAGGATATGGGTTTTTCCAAGCCCTACGCCTCCATATACCATCAATGGATTGAAGGAAGTCATGCCCGGACGCATAGCAACAGCCTGGCCGGCAGAGCGGGCGAGACGGTTACAATCCCCTTCAATAAAATTTTCGAAAGTATATTGAGGATTCAGGTTTGAATCTAAAGCATATTTGTTGATTTGCTTTAACTCAAACGGATTTGTTCTTGTGAATTTCTCCTGACCGTTGCTGAATTTAGGGGCATTGGTAGAAGGAGCCATTTTAATAGCCTGTGGCTGATTATTCTGGTCTCCATTGTCAATAATGACAGAGTATTCCAGTTTTCCGTTAGGGCCAAGGTTTTCATCTATGGCTTTCTTTAGAACCTGAATGTAATTTGACTCCAGCCATTCATAAAAAAACTGACTCGGAACCTGGATGGTAAGTACACCAGAATTCAACGCCAAAGGTACGATGGGATCGAACCAGGTTTTGAAGCCCTGTTCGCTCACATTGTCCCTGATGGTATTGAGACAGTTATTCCATACAGTTACGTGATTTGTCAATTCTTTTTAAATAGGTTATGAAGTTCGCATTCGGAGATACGGGGCGACAAAAATCAGAAAAAAAACGCTAGTAAAAAAATCTATTTTAGCGATTCCTTCGAAATGTTGGGATATTACAATTTTAATATTGATATGTTGATGTATCTGTTTATTTTCCAGTTTGTTAGCTTGAAAGAATTATAATTTTATTTACGAAATTGAAATTTCATGTGTATTTTAGTTCTTCGTTTTACAGTTCTCTGTCAGTTATGAAACTTGCTAAAAAAGCTATTGTACTAATTATCATTGGGTTATTTATTTCGGCCACTCTATGTGCTCAAAACGTTTCTTTTAAAAGTATCGATAAAAGTATTGAGACCGGTACTTTTAAACCAGCTTTGAAGTCCATCAATAAAATTATCAAGGAATTAGTTGATAAGAAAAAGACAGATTCCGAAGATTTAACAAAGGCGTATTACTATAAAGCTGTTATAGATGAGCAGCTGGAAAACTATAATGACTATGATCAGGATCTGATAAATGCTGAAAATGCAGCCAGTGAACTTAATAAGTCTGGCAACGCAGATTATGCAAAGGCTCTTTATTGGGTAGCTAAAGCGTACAATAATGCCGGATTGATTAAGAAATCTCAGGAAAAGCTGGATGTTCTTTTTGCAAAGATTTCAGATAGGAAAGCTTCTGACAGGGATTTGTTTTTAAGAGCAAGCGTATTACGGGCAGATAACTGGATTGATCAGGGATATTTTATTGAGTTTTTTAAGTTCTATCAGAGTTTTGATTCAACTCTCTATGCTTCAACCGGAAAGCGGGATAACATAGGAGGAGTTGCTATTAAGGTGCCAAAAAGTGTAAGGGTTGAAAGGAAAAGTCTTTATGCCTGGTTAACAACATTGAATATTGAAGCAGAGCTGGTAAGCGGTAGAATGAAGGAAATAGATGATCAGATTGAAGGCGCATTCAAAATGGTTAAAACTATGACCAGTAAAAAATCAGATTATTATTCAAGACTTTCGCTTTTTGAAGGAGATAAATATTTTTTTGCAGAGGACTATAAAAAAGCCCTTAAGATTTATCAGTCTGCTTACAACGACTCTAGAGGAGTGTCTTATAAGCCTCAACGAATGGAAGCAAGAGGGAGAATGATTGACGCGGCTATCAAGAGTAAAAAAGAAAGTTCATTTAAAAGTTATAATAGCGAACAACTTAAAGCAGCCGGTTATTATGGTAAAACCAGCTTGAAATACCTGGAGGCTAATCTGGGAGAAACAGAAAGGCTTTTAGTTGATTTTAACTACGAAAAAGCACTGGATAAGTATAACAAAATCCTTACTAAGCGTGATTACAAAATTCCGGCTAACAGACTGAAAACAGCCGCAGTAATCAATACTTATGGAGAAATTCTGCTTAAAAATTATCAGATTGAAAAGGCTCTCGATACTCTGACAAGGGTTTCTGATATTTATAAAGAATTATTAGGAGAAGACGCACCGAAGTATCATCTGGCCCGGCTTTACTATGCAAATTTGATTACCGATTATTCCAATAACTTCAAAAATGCAGGAGCTATTTACAAAAAAAGTTTTGACGAAATTGTAGCAAAACAATACGGTTCAGCACATCCTGACTACTATAAAATACTGGATCATGCCGCTTTGTATTACATTCAGACAGATGAATTTGACAAAGCTGAAGATTATCTTGATACAGCGGGAGCTATTGTTGCGGCTATTCACGGTATTCAAAGCCCTAAATACCTTTCCCAACTTGATCTGATAACAGTTTTGGCAATGAAGGAAGGTGATTATATCCTTGCTCAGAAAGTGGCTATTGAACTTAGGGATGCTATTAAAAATGTTTCTTCCGGCGATAATAGTGAAACAGCGTCTGCTTATGAAACTCTGGCTGATTTTAAAAGTACTTACGGTGAATTCGGCGAGGCCAAAAAGGCTGCCAGAAAGGCCGCTAAAATAGGTGAAAATATAGATTATCAGGATATCAACTTTGCATTAAAAGCAAAGGACGACCTTGGTAAGCTTTATATCAAAATGGGGAATTATGCTCAGGCAGAAAATATCTTAACAGCAAGCCTTACGGTTAAGGAAGATAAATTGGGTAAGGTCAATAAACGTTTAATTACCACTTTAACTGAGCTGGGCACTGCAGAATTGTTTGCCGGTAAATACAACGAAGCAGAAGTGAGCCTTTCCAGGGCTGCTGATATTGCAAAAGATGTGTATGGCGATAAATCTCTTAGTTATGCTGAAGTGCTGAGTCGTCAGATAAAATTGTATTTGTCTATAGGTGATTATGTTGCGGCAGAAAAACTTGCTAAAAAGGTATTAAAAATCAGAGAGGAAAAGCTGAAAGAAAATCATGTTGATATGGCAACTGCTTATACAGACATCGCTTTGGCTAGAATGAGTAATAATGCTTCTAAAGACGAAGTAGATGAATTATTGATGAAGGCTGTAAGGGCTTACAGTAAATCCATAGGTGAAAATACTCCTCAATATGCAGAGGCATTAAAAAACCTTGCAAGTTCTGAAATCAGCGATAAAAAATATGTGAAGGGAGATTCTCTACTAAATGTAGCGGATAAGATCTGGGTATCTAAACTTGGCGAGGATAATGTATATTCTGCAGACGTAGCAATGCTCAGAGGAAGTATTAAGAAGGAAACAGGCAAGTATGATAAAGCCGAAGAATACTATAAAAAAGCAGGACGTGTTTATGCTAAAGTCTTTGGGATGAAGCATCCTAAATATGTAAGTTCATTAAGTAAACTTGGTCAGTTGTATTATGTGAAGGGAGATTACAAAGCATCCTTGAAACTGTTAGATGAAACAACGCAAGATTATCTGGCTTTTACAAAGACATATTTTCCATCATTAAGTTTTAATGAAAAAACACGTTACTGGAACTTAATTAAAGGTGATTTTGAATTCTATAACTCATTGATGTTGAAATCAATGAAAGATAATCCGGAAGTTTTGGCAAAAGTTTTCAACTTTACGCTCTCAACTAAAGCGCTATTACTCAATTCTTCTGTAAGACTACGGGAAAAAATATTATCAAGTAAAAATGAGTCTTTAATAAATAAATACAATACTTGGGTATTAAAGAAAGAGCAATTAAGTAATATCATTACTCTTACCGCTGAACAGATACAGGAATTAGGGGTAAATGTAGAGGGTTTAGAAAAGGACATTGATCAACTGGAAAGGGATCTCAGTCAGGGCTCAGAAGCTTTCAAACTGGAAAAGGAATCTAAAGAGTTTACATGGAAAGATGTAAAGAAAAACCTGAATGCAAACGAATATGCCATTGAGGTATTACGTTTTAGATATTATGATAAGAACTTCTCCGATTCTATTATTTATGCCGGTTTGGTAGTTTCTCAAAATACAGAGAAAACGCCAAAGCTGATCATTTTACCTAATGGGAAAGAGCTGGAAGAAAAGTATGTTCACTACTATCGGAATGCTATCAGGTTTAAAATTAATGATGAACAGTCTTACAGGCACTATTGGGCTCCTTTTAAAGATCAATTGCCTGATGGCGCTACTGTCTTTTTTTCAAATGAAGGTGTATATAACCAGTTGAATTTAGATGTATTACTTGCGTCAGACGGTAAAGCCGCAATTGATAAAAACAATATTGTATTAGTAACAAGCACAAGGGATATTCTTTTCAAAAGGATGTTTAAGCATGAACCGGCATCCGGTACTAAAATTGCAGTGTTGTGTGGAAATCCGCAATTCTACAGAGCCGAAAAAGGTTTTTCAATTGCACAATTACCGGGAGCAGAGGAAGAAGTAAAGGAGATAAAAAGTTTACTTCAGGCTAATGGATGGCAAACAGAATCCTATATCGGTAAAAATGCGGAGAAAGATTCATTGAAAGATGTGCGAAACCCGCGTATTTTTCACATTGCAACACATGGCTTTTTTAAAGAAGATGTATCATCAGAGAGTGACGGTTTAGGAACTTCTGTTGACGGCGCTGAAATTACGCAGAATCCGTTACTTCGTTCCGGTTTGTTAATGACTGGTGCCGGAGATAATCTTGATAATAACACAAATTCTAATGGACATAATGGTATTCTGACCGCTTATGAGGCTATGAATCTTTATTTGGATAATACAGAAATGGTAGTACTGAGTGCTTGTGAGACTGGTCGTGGTGAAGTACAGATAGGAGAAGGTGTTTACGGCTTGCAAAGAGCTTTTATAGTGGCCGGAGCTCAAACCATCATTATGAGTTTGTTCAAAGTAAATGATGATGTAACACAGGCATTGATGCAGGCATTCTATAAAAAATGGCTGGTAACAGGGAATAAGCGTAAGTCATTTACTGATGCACAGCAGGAAATACGCAGACAGCATCCGGAACCTGCTTACTGGGGCGCATTTGTAATGTTAGGAATGGAGTAAATCCAGTTTCAAAAAGGAACCGTATGTCTTTTATATTTACCAAAAATATGAAAGACATCTTTTATAGCTTTATTCTTATAGCTGGCCTTTTATCATGTGTTAAACAAGGGCATATTGATCCTAATATCAACAAAAACACATCCAAAGGTAAGCCTTGGCAAAACCCTAATGATACAATTCCCATGACACCAATTAAATACCTGGCATTAGGCGATTCATATACTTTCGGAGAGTCTGTAAAAGTTGGTTCAAGATTTCCGGATTTGTTGTTAGATGAACTGAAAAATGCCGGATATAATATAGAGGATCTTCAGCTAATTGCCCGTACTGGATGGACAACAGGAGAGCTCCAAAATGCAATTAATGTACAGCAACCCGATACAACTTTTGGGCTGGTTACCTTACTTATAGGAGTGAATAATCAGTATAGGAGCTACGATCTGGATGAATATAAAACTGAATTCGAGGCTTTATTGAAACAAGCTATTCATTTTGCCGGAGGGAAAACAAACAGGGTTTTTGTGGTGTCTATACCTGATTATGGCTATACTCCGTTCGGAGAAGCCACGCAAGAAAAGATTTCCCGGGAACTGGAGCAATTCAATAAAGCAAACAGAGAAATAACATTGAGATCTGGTATTACCTATTTTGATATTACACCGATATCTCAAAATGGCTTGAAAGACGTTTCTTTAATTGCCGATGATGGTTTACACCCTTCAGGTAAAATGTATGCACAATGGGTTGAGCTAATGAAACATCAAGTAATTAGCCAGTTAAAAAAGTGAAAGTCTTTAATGGACAGCTTATAATCTAATCTATACTTTTTCGTTATCTTTAGATTCTAATCTAAAAATATTCCATTGTTATTAAAAGTGCTGGCATGCTTTGCTCAAAAGGCGCGTCTTTTAGGCGTTGTGTCTGTACTTTTATTAGTTGCAAACATTGCTTATTCGCAAAATAGCGCAACAATGCGTTGCAAATGGGTTAAACAAGGCCGGGGTAACATACAGCTTGATACTAATAACATACTTTCAGAATCTATCCGTATCACTTTTCCAAAAGACTCTGCTATTAGTTTTGAATATGATGACTATAACGGAAAACTGAAGATAAACGCACCGTCTAATGTCGATTCTGTTTTAATCTGCTATAAAGTTTTCAATTTTAACCTTAGTAAACCTTATTTTAAGAGAGAAAAGAAACTGCTGGATTCCACTAACTATTTTCGCGATGATGTTTATCGTTATAAAAACTACGCGATAAGAGAGCAAAGAGAAGAACTTTTTCCCTCAAAAGGTTTCAGTAAATCAGGTAGTATTTCCAGGGGATTCTCTGTGGGCAATAATCAGAATGTCTTTGTCAATTCAGCCTTGAACCTTCAGCTGGAAGGTTATATTACCAATGATATCAAAATGACGGCTGCAATCACTGATCAGAATGTGCCCGTACAGCCTGACGGCGTCACACAAAATGTTCAGCAGTTTGATCAGGTATATATTCAGCTAGAGCATGAAAAAGGAAAGCTGACAGCAGGGGACTTTATCATGAAAAATAAGGAAGGTTATTTTTTAAAATACTACAAAAATGTACAAGGTGGCCAGCTTGATCTGAATTATAAGGCAGGAGAGCATGGAACTGCTAATACACTGGCAGGAATTTCATTGGCTAAAGGAAAATTCAATACAGCGCTTTTTATCGGTTCTGCGTTGTCTGCAGTCCCAAACAGTCAGCTGCTGAATGAAGGCGTACTGGGTCCATATAAGCTTTTGGGGCAGAATAATGAGACAGCTATTGTAGTAGTAGCAAATTCAGAAAAGATTTTTCTTGACGGGCGCCAGCTGGTGAGGGGATATAACAACGATTATACGATTAATTATAACTCGTCAGAGATCACTTTTACCAGTAGGGTAATGATTACCAAATACTCTCAGATCAGGGTAGATTTCGAATACTTTGACCGCAATTATCCTCGTACAAATATTCAGGGATCACATTATCAGACGTATAAAAATTTTAGCCTTGGTTTGAATTTTTATCAGGAAAAAGATAATCAGAATCAGCCTGTGAATATGACCCTTTCTGATAAAGATAGACAAACTCTTGCCAATATTGGTGATACACTTATTAAGGCTATTATCAGTAGTGGAGATTCGGTTGGTTTTACACAGGGACAGATATTATACCGTTTAGTGAAAGACTCTGTTACCGTTAACGGTTCTTATCCTAATGTGTATGTTTATTCAGCTGATCCTGTGAAAGCGGTATATACCGTTGGGTTTTCAAATGTAGGACAGGGCAATGGAGATTACATACAGGTTGTTACAGCAACCAATGGCCGGGTTTATCAATGGCTTGAACCACAGGGAGGGGTAAGGCAGGGAAATTATGCTCCGGCAAAATTGATTGTTACTCCTAAAAAGAAAAGTATGATTACTGGTCAGGCTGCCTGGGATCTTACAAAGAGTGATAAAATATATACAGAGGTAGCCGCGTCTGAAAATGACCTCAATTTGTATTCTTCCGTAGATTCTTATGACGACAAAGGAAATGCCTGGAAAGTAGGTTATATTAATAAAGGAAAAGACTTTACTCCCCTTAAAGGGTATAAATGGACAGCAAGCGTTGATTATGAATACAATCAAAAATATTTCACACCGATTGAACGGTTCAGAGATGCTAACTTTGATTGGGAATGGAATGTACCGGCCAGCACACCCGGAGTTCAGAGTGCTTTAAATACAGGTACCGCGGCAGAAGATTTACGTAGTGATGATAATATTTTTAATGCATCTGTTGGTGTTAATAAAGGAGGTTTTAATCAGTTAAATTATAAGCTGACACGCAGGTTAAAAGAGAAAAATGCGGACGGTTATCAGCACCGGGTAGTATTCAATAAAAAGGTAAGTAGAGTACAGCTTCAGAATGACCTTTTTATTATGAGCAATAAATTACCAACAACTACAGCAAACTGGCTGAGACTAAATGTAAGTGCTTATTATGTTTCCCGCTACATAGTTCCAGGTTACATTTATACTACTGATAAAAACCAGGTAAAGGCTAATTATAGCGCTAATGGAGACAGTGTAATCAGTAGCTTGCAAAATTTTGAACAACACAAAGTGTATTTCAAAACGAATGATACACTAAAAACAAGGTTTTATATTGACGGGGTAACCCGGGAGGATTTTACTCCGATCGCGGGTAATTTGCTGAAGAGTGCCAGTACCTTATCAAGTACGGCATCACTGAATACAAGAGTCACACAAAATCATGATGTTGGAATAAGTATGATCTATCGTAAAGTAAGTAATGAGAAATTGAGGCTTACAGATACGATAGCTACAGAGGAAAACATACAGGGCCGCTTTGACTGGGGGGCTAACCTGTTTAAAAGACATGTACGCTCAGAACTTACATTAGCGAGTTCTTCCGGTAGACAACCTAAACGGGAATATGTGTATTTACAAGTCACCAAAGGGCAAGGTAATTACTATTGGAGGGATGATAATAATGACGGCATTCAGCAATTAGGAGAATTTTATGAAGCGCAGTTCAGTGATCAGAAGGATTATATTAAAATATATACACCAACCAATCAGTATATCAGTGCTTATAACAATATCCTGAACTACAGATTGAACATTACTGCGCCACGAGGCTGGAGAGACAAAAAGGGAATGCTGAATGTCCTGTCCCGGTTTTCAAATACTACTTCATATTCTCTTGAACGGAATATTACCAATAGTGAAGTTAAGTACAGGCTTGTCCCATTTTTGAATGATATTGCCAAAGAGGACCTTTTGGCAAATCTTTCCAACCTGAGAACTACTTTGTTTTTTAACAGAACGAGCCCGGTTTATGGGCTGGACTATTCATATATTAATCTGGATCAGAAACAAATTCTGACAAATGGTTTTGAAAATAGAACCAATAATGATAATCAATTGAATGCAAGGGTGAATATTGGTCGAATGTTCAATATTAAAAACCTTTTAGCTTATAGTATTAAAACATCAAGCTCGGATTATCTTTCTACCAAAAACTTTGCAGACGAATTTTACACTATAAAACCTGAGATAGCTTTTCAGCCGTCTGATTTCCTAAGGCTCACGGCGAGTTATCGTCATTCGCTTAACCAGGGTATAGGGCAGAGTGCAGGACAAAAAGCCAATGTAAATGAAGCAGGGATTGAAACTCGCTGGTCAAAAGTAACAAAGAGAACTGTACAGGCAAGTTTAAAGCTTGTTGACATGTTTTATATAGGGGAGTTGAATACTCCTTTGAGCTATGATTTGCTAGAAGGTTTAAGTGCCGGCCAAAACCTTCTCTGGAACCTCTCGTGGCAGCAAAAGCTGGCTAGTGGTTTACAGGTGAATCTGATTTATGAAGGCCGGAAGACACAGACGGCACCCGCTGTTCACACCGGAAGAATGCAGGTTTCGGCCTTGTTCTAGAAACAATATTGGATTTTTTGTGCATAGAGATTATATAATCCGGGAATTTAAGCTGTGTATGTGCCAAGAATAAAACAGATTGCTGATGTCTTATAATTTATTGTGGACAAACTAAAGTACCGTAAAGGGTATAAAAGTCGCATCAAAGCCATAAATAAAAGTTTCTTTATAAGCTGCTCTTCAATCTTTTCAGAGCAGCTTATGTGCTTAGTAATGCTTTTCTTACCTTTATGTAATTTAATTTTTAATAGACACTAAATGAAGGCCCTTTTTATAGCTCGCTCTACTCTATATGAATCTCCGGGAGGAGACACTGTTCAGGTACTTAAAACGGCAGAGGAGCTTAGAAAGCTAGGTGTAACGGTAGACGTGGGTTTGACTACAGATATTTTCGATTATGCTAAATATGATATAGTACATTTTTTTAAT
This sequence comes from uncultured Bifidobacteriaceae bacterium, assembly GCA_964572965.1. Classification (GTDB taxonomy): domain Bacteria; phylum Bacteroidota; class Bacteroidia; order Cytophagales; family UBA9547; genus CAZNHL01. The sequence continues at coordinate 80,213 of CAZNHL010000004.1, read as the reverse complement.
ATCATTCGTCCGTCAGATATATTGTACCATTTTAAAAGGTCCGATTGTACGGTGATATCTACCATTTTTGTCGATTATACAGAGTCAGAAATAAGAGCGGGCAGCCCTTTGAGAGCTTTGATGACCAGAGTTTTGGGCGGTGATTTTTTGGAATACCTGAAGGCTGTTGCAAAGGCTGTTTTGGGTAAAGAAAAGCTGAAGAGCAAAGATTATCTTTTTAGAGGCCAGTTCAACTCTATGAAGTATTTATATAGAAGAGCCGCTGCTCTTTTACCTAATTCATACAGTGAAATGAACAGGCTGCGTGAGAAGTTTGGTAATACAAATGCGCTCCGGCTTAAAGTAGTTAATGCAATAGATCCGGTAGAAGGGGTGATTCCTAATGAGAAATATAGGGACTCAATTATTTGTGTCGGGAGAATAGAAAGGCGTAAAAACCAGCTCAATTTGATCAAGGCTGTTAAGGGGCTCGATATTCCATGTTATATCATTGGTAAGCCGGCCATCAACGATTATAAATATTATGAATTATGTAAGCAAGAAGCCGGCAATAACGTATTTTTTGTTGATGTGCTGCCACAACAGGAGGTTTATTCTATTATGAAAGCTGCCCGTGTACATGTATTGCCAAGTTGGTTTGAAACAACAGGTCTGGTTTCTCTGGAAGCGGCTTATTATGGATGTAATATTGTTATATCGGCTAAAGGAGATCAGAAAGAGTATTTTCAGGATTATGTATTCTACTCTGAGCCTGATAGCGTAGATTCTATACGGGAAGCAATACTAAAGGCGTATAAGCAGCCTTTTAATGAAACGTTCAAAACTATCATAAAAGAGAATTATACCTGGTCTGAAACAGCAAAGCAGACGAAGGAGTGTTATGAAAAGCTATTGAACAAATAAGCAGTTATAAGGACATTTTACCATCTTTATAATAGTAGTATAAGAGTATCCAGAATATGTTTGTTCCGATAAGCATGCTGTATAGCAGAAGTGTTTCCATTAAGCCATAGGCAAGAAAGCTGATAATAATACAAATTGGAACCCAGGCTTTTCGGGAAACCATTTTTAATGTTGCCAGAAGATAAAAGGCACAAAAACCGATAAAGAAGAATATCCCACCCTCAAAAAGTAAATGAATATAGCTACTATCGATAACAAAATCCCCGTAAGCACTGGAACCGAATAAGAAATCTATAGGATTATCTACCTTTTCTAAAAAATGGTCATAGTAAGTAAGGCGATTGCTAAGCGTATGGTCTAATATAATGAAGTCTTCTCTCTGCAGAGAAAAATAAACCGTTAAAGAGGCAAATATAACTATCAAAGAAATAAAGATATACTTTGATATCCTTAGGAGATTTTTTTCATTAAGACGTACCCCTACATAGTAATAAAAATAAGTGCCATATAAAACTACCAGCGACAGCAAAAAGCTTCTGGAGGCGGTTTTATAGTATATGTAGAACCATAAAGGAATAATAGCCAGCAGGTATAAAGGAAGAAATTTGTTGTATCGGGAAAAAGATAAGAGCAGGAAGCCGTTTATCATAAAACAATAGTAATAGACAGCGGCAACATTAGGGTGGTTAAAGCCAAAGCTCATTCGTATTTTTCGATCTATTAAAAAGGAATACCCTGCCATATTGACACCTTCTGCGCAAATGATATACATCATTAAAAGAGTAATCCCCATAATGATCATATTTATAATCAAGTATCGCTTAAATCTAATGCCTGAAACAGATTGTATAATGAGCAAAGGCATTAATACATTCATTTTATAGGGAGAAAGGTTGATTACAGTATAAATACCGGCAATAAGGACTAATGTTATAAATGATTTTAGGGTCCAATTAGAATAATTGAATGTAACAACCAATAGCAGATACACAATGATATCAATTACTTTAGACCTGTCCTGAACAACAGTAATGGAGAGAAACTTTAAATTCAAGAAAAGAAGAAGTAAAAATACTCCCAATTCTTTGTAGGTAACGCCCAGCTTGATTATAGGTTCTTGATTATTGATTGTATTTGTCTGTTCCAAAGTGGTATTATATTTTTTTCTTCATACTTCAACGATGTTGCTAAAGCATGTTTACCCAGTTCTTGCCTTATTTCGTTATTGTTGATGAGTAGCAAGAGCTTTTTTGAAAAGTCTTCCTGATCAAATCGAGGAATTAAGAAACCATTCTTGTTTTCTTCGATCAGGTTTTTAGGTCCATCACAGTCAAACGAGATAATAGGTAAGCCATGGCTCATTGCTTCAATCACTACGAGTCCAAAACTTTCCCACCGGGAACTGAGTACAAAAATGCTACTTTTGAGATAATTTTCCGAGATGTTTTTTACAGAGCCATACAGCTTTATATGGCTTTCAAGTTGTTTTTGTTTTATTTGGGAGTCAAGTAGCTGAAAGTCTTCGCCTTCTCCGAAAATATTCAATTCCCAGTCGGGAGCTTGCTGGTGAGTGTTTTCAAAGATATCAATAAGTATGTCAAACCCTTTTTGGTGTGTTAGTCGACCGACAGCAATTATTCTTTTTTCTGTTAGAGAAGATGTTTCCGCAGACGTAAAAGGAAGACTGTTGGGAATGATACAGGTATTTTTCAGGAAGGAGAAATTTTCCTGTTCTGTTTCATTCAGAACTATCAGAGAGTTCAGTCTTGGATAAATAAACTTGCGGATGCCCCGTAAAGGTTTTGAAGGATAACTATATACTTCATGTTCACATCCAATAGTTTTAGTAAGGGTGTTCTTGACAATAAATGGTAGTAGAATATTGTGTATGTATGTTGTTCCTATGATAACATCAAAGGAGGCATTGTTATTAATCTCTTTTATTGCTGTTACAAGGGTTTTGTACCAAAAAGCTTTATTCCAGAATTTGAAGTTGTTTTTTTTCTCCAAATGTAGAATTTTGATTTTTGAGTTTAGTTCAAAAAAAGGTTGCTCTTTGGTTTTTGAAAAAATACTGATAATTGAAATTTCATACAGTTCCGGATAAAACTTCAATAAACCATTGCATAAATTAGATACGGCTCTTTCTGTCCCGGCTTTATTGACAATATTGTCTATAATAATTCCTATACGGATCATACAGTTACAGTATTTTTGTTAGCGGTTAATAAAGGCTTTGCATAGTAATACATTCCTACTACAACAAAGAACTGAGTGAGCGTACTTGAAATAGCTGTTCCTATATAACCAAATTGCCAGGAAAGCAGTGTACACAAAAAAAGGTTAATGATTGAACAGGTCGCAAAAACTTTAAAGAAAAGCTTCTCTCTTCTAGTAACGATAAGGACTAATTTTCCATAAATCTGATCCAGGAATGAAAATAGAGGGAAAAAGATCATTATTCTGAAGATAAGTACACTCTCCTGGATATTGTCAATGTTCTTATGCCCGTAAATAAGGTGGAATATATAGTCGGCTAAGAAAAAGAGGGATATAATTAGACATAATATTGCCCATTTGCCCCATTTTTCTATTTGCTTCACAAATAATATTCCTTTATCTAAGTTTTCATGTATAGTTTTAGAGACGTGAGGGTATAAGCTATTTATAATAGTTGATATTAAGCTGCCACAGGCTCTTATTATTTTTTCTGCAGCAGAATAAATACCGACAACTGTATTGCCTGCAAAAAAGCCGAGAATAAGTGTATTGGCATATGCAATTAAAGAAACGTACATTTCTGAAGTAAATATATGATAGGCATTTTTGAGCTGATATTTTACAGATTTAAAAGAACTTAACCTGAAATTGAGGTTAAATAGCTTGTTTACAACTACCAGAGAGGCTATTCCGGATGTGATAAAACCTAGAGATGTGCATAAAGGAACGACCCAGATATTAGATTCGTCTTTTAAGAAAATAAAAATACAGATTGTGAAAATACTTTTAAAAAATACATTGATATAGGTAATGTATTTCATTTTTTGTAATCCCTGAAATAGCCATACAGGGAAAATAACGTAGCCTATTGCACTAAGGAAAGACAATAAATAGATGTTTAAGTGTTCTCTGAATTTAGGAATACTTAAGGTGATAGTACTAAAGACACAGAAAGCAACTAATAACAAAAGTAATTTTGTAGTAAGTACTTCGCTATAAATTTCTGCTACTTTCTTTTTATCGTCTGAATGTATTGAAATGTCCCGGGTACTAATTGTATTAAAGCCGTATTCAATAAATACTATAAAGAAGAGTACAAAATTGTTGGCATAACTTATAATACCAAAACTCTCTAATCCCGCTTGTTTAATAAGAAAAGGGAAAGTTAAAAAAGGTAGAATAATGTTTAATCCCTGAAGAATGCTAAGTGATAAAAAATTAGAAATAAGAACTTTGTATTCTTTATTATACAATAATTGTTTTATTTTTTTTAACATTATCAGGGATTAAACACTTCGTATTTAGTTTTGCTTGACTTTAATGGTAAAGTTTTTGTATGTTTTTACGGCACTTGCTAATAAAATGAACAATGATACCAAAATTAATGGGAATAGGATCATTCTAGGAGCTCTGCTTTCTTCAATATTTGACAAGTGCGAAACATCATAGAAAATTTTAGACTGTTCTATTTGCATTGATTTAAGCCAGCTAATTTCTGTAATAATATTTTGCTTATTGGTCAACAAGCCATCCATTGCCGGGTATGTTTCTATTTTCAACTCTTTACCGGTTCCTTCTGCCGAAGTTCCAAGCTTTGCAAAAAAATTGTTGATGTTGTTTATTGAAATAGAATCTTCCCTGATTCTGTTCAATATATTTTTTTGCTCAATTTGTTGCTTTTCAAGGAATTTGTTTTCTCTGTTTAAGTTGGCCAAAAACGTATTCACTATGTTGCCGTCAACATCTTGTACTTTTGTGGTAATAGTAAGAATGTGATATTTATAGATGTATTCTGTCTGATTCCCAGGTTTGTGAGTTGTAAAATTTACATTGTTCTGACTCATAAATTCTGCAATCTTAAGATTGTTGTTAGAAGATATGAATTCGAATACATCTATTATAGGGGAAATTTTTACAGACTTGATATCTGAATTGTCATCAATTTTCAGTGTTTTTATTTTCTCATATAAGAACGAGGAGCTGCCAAAGTTTGGGATGATCATAACTTCATGTCTATATTTACCACCAGTAAAATAGCCAGCTGCCAATCCTATTACGATAAGCCCTATAATTATTAAGGCATTTTTTATAAAAAAATTTATAGATCTGACAAAAATAAACCCTAAATTATCAGTAAGCCCTGTAAGTTTTTTCCATAAGTAATACAAATCTATTTCTTGATCTTTTTTTGAAGTGTTGTCAGAACTCATACAATTTATGTTTTATCGAATTAATACAAATATAGTAGAAATAAGCAGAAAATGAGGTTTGAGAGCAATAGTTTTAACCATACTGGCATAAAAGAAATAGCCCGATCTGCAGAACAGACCGGGCTATTTAGTAAATGTGAGCCTATAATGAGTCTATCGCAGCGTTCAACGTTGCACTTGGACGTAAAGCTTTAGCAGCCAGTGTTTCATCCAGTTTGTAATAACCTCCAATCTCAACCGGTTTGCCTTGTACAGCAGCCAATTCAGCTACGATCTTAGCTTCGTTATCGGTTAAGTTTTTCGCAATTGGAGTAAACTTAGCTTGTAATTCAGTATCTTTTGTCTGAGCAGCCAAAGCCTGAGCCCAATACAATGCAATATAGAAATGGCTACCTCTGTTGTCGATACCACCTACTTTACGAGCTGGAGATCTGTCATATTCAAGGAATTTTTCAGTAGCAGCATCTAAAGTTTCAGCTAACACCTGTGCTTTAGGGTTGTTGAATGTCTGAGACAAATGTTCTAAAGAAACTGCCAATGCAAGGATCTCACCCAGTGAATCCCATCGTAAGTAGTTTTCTTCAACGAATTGTTCAACGTGCTTAGGAGCAGATCCTCCGGCACCTGTTTCGAACAAGCCTCCTCCGTTCATTAACGGAACGATAGAAAGCATTTTAGCAGAAGTACCTAGTTCCAAAATCGGGAACAAGTCAGTAAGATAGTCACGCAATACGTTACCGGTTACTGAGATAGTATCTTTACCTTCTTTGATACGCTCCAAAGTTTTAAGCGTAGCTGCTACCGGGTTAAGGATTGTAATATCCAAACCGGCAGTGTCAAAGTTTTTAAGGTATGTGTTTACTTTTTTGATAACCTCACGGTCGTGAGCTCTGTTTTCGTCTAACCAGAAGATTGCAGGTGTGTTAGACAAGCGTGCTCTGTTTACAGCTAGTTTAACCCAATCCTGAATAGGAGCATCTTTTACCTGACACATCCTGAAGATGTCGCCGGTTTCTACTTTTTGCTCCATGTACACTTTACCGTTGCCGTCAGTTACTTTTACAGTACCTTCAGAAGCTATCTGGAAAGTTTTATCATGAGAACCGTATTCTTCAGCCTGTTGAGCCATCAGACCTACGTTTGGCACAGAACCCATTGTTTTAGGATCGAAAGCTCCGTTTTTCTTACAGAAGTCGATAGTAGCCACATAAACACCTGCATAACATCTGTCAGGGATCAATGCCAATGTATCTTGTGCTTTACCGTCTTTATTCCACATTTGTCCTGAAGTACGGATCATTGCAGGCATAGAAGCATCAACGATGACATCAGAAGGAACGTGAAGGTTAGTGATGCCTTTGTCAGAGTTAACCATTGCAAGCGCGGGGCCATTAGCAATAGCAGCAGCTATAGCCGCTTCAACTTCTGCTTGTTTCGGGTTGCCTGCTATTTTAGCATAAACATCACCCAAACCATTGCGGGTATCAACTTTCAATTCTTTGAAAAGGTCAGCATATTTCGTGAATACATCTTTGAAATATACTTCAACAATTGCTCCGAAGATGATAGGGTCAGAAACCTTCATCATCGTAGCTTTTAAGTGTGCAGAAAGCAAAACACCCTGAGCTTTAGCAGCAACAATCTGTTCAGCAACATAGCTCTTCAATGACTTCAGATTCATTACCGAAGTATCGATAATTTCACCTGCTTTCAATGGAGACTTGCCTTTCAATACTGTTGTAGTGCCATCAGCAGCAACGAATTCAATCTGGAATTCACCTGCAGCTTCTACTGTTACTGACTTCTCACTTCCGTAGAAATCGCCGGACTTCATGCTTTGTACAGTAGTTTTAGAATCAGCAGTCCAAGCACCCATAGAGTGTGGGTGTTGTTTTGCATAGTTCTTAACCGCTTTAGGAGCTCTTCTGTCAGAGTTACCTTCACGAAGAACAGGGTTTACTGCACTCCCTTTTACTTTATCGTATTTTTTCTTGATTTCTTTTTCTGCATCCGTAGTTGGGTTTTCCGGATAATCAGGAAGTTTATAACCTTTAGCCTGAAGTTCTTTAATAGCTGCATTCAACTGTGGGGCTGAAGCAGAAATGTTTGGGAGTTTAATGATGTTGGCTTCCGGAGTAGTAGCCAGTTGACCTAGTTCTGATAATGCATCGCCAATTTTCTGAGCATCTGTTAATACTTCAGGAAATTGAGCGATAATTCTGCCTGCCAAAGAAATGTCTCTTGTTTCAACGTCAACACCTGCGGATTTAGTGAAGGCTTTCACGATAGGTAGGAATGAATGTGTCGCCAGCATTGGCGCTTCATCAGTAATCGTGTAAATGATTTTTGATTTGTTTGTCATGCGTATTTTGTATTTGCGTTATTTTAAATCTGAAAAATCAGATAGTAATTGAAAATGTGATCTTCTAAGATTGCCAAAAATAATGAAATTTGACAAGATGTTTTGATGATTTTAAGATTTTAAGATTTTAAGATTCGAAAATTTCAAAATAGGTTTAAATAGCTTTAATCCCTAATCTTTCAATTTTTAAATCTTATAATCTTTCAATCAATTACTCCTGATAAACGGCCTGCAATAATACTTCGCCGACAGCTTTTAGCGTAGCAGGGTCAACTGCTTCGATATTATCATCGTGTGTATGCCAGTAAGCCCCGAAGTAATTCCCTGTTTCCGGAGCATGATGGATGATATCAATCATTGGAATATGAGCATCACGATTTACATAATAATGATCATCAATGATTTGGGAGCTTAGTTGCGGAGTGAAATATTGTCCATGACCTAATTGAGCAGCCAGTGCCCATACTTTTTTGTTCACTTCGGGAGCATAATACATAGAACCGCCTTCCATGGCAAATTTGGCATTTTTAGCACCTACCATATCCAGCAAAATGCCGTAGTAAGCAGTGTAGCCGGCTTTATGCTTGTTTTTAGCCCAATATTGAGAACCCAGGCACCAGGTATCTTCCTTCTCCGGTAAGTTAAGAAAGTGTGGCTGACCATAATCTTCTCCGTCAAAAAGCATAAGGTCTATACCGACTTTCGGTTTGTCTTTAGCTTCTGAAATACTGCGTGCAATTTCTAACAGAATACCAACACCGCTGGCGCCGTCATTAGCTCCGTCAATAGGTTTGTTTTTTAGTTCTGCTTTTTCTTCCTGGTCTGCAAATGGGCGAGTATCCCAGTGTGAAGCCAGTAAAATGCGTTTTTGTGTTGACGGATTGTAAGAAGCAACAATGTTGTTTAGTTGGAGCTTTTTCCCATCAAAAGCAGTTGCTTCAAATTTTTGCTCAGTTACTTCCCAGCCCAGTTTTTTGAATTCTGCCACAAAATAGGCCTGTGCTTTTTTATGAGCAGCAGAATTAGGGACCCTCGGGCCTAATTCTGTTTGCGCCTTTACATAAGCAAATGCTTTATCGGCATCAAAAGCCGGTGTTTTAACCAGGGTTAAAACAGCCTGGGATTCAGCAGGTGTTTCGGATGTATTGCTGTTTTTTTTGTTTCCACATGAAAACAAAATAAGAACAGAACTTACAGTAACTAAAAAATACCGCATATGGTTGATCTCTGAATTTTATTCTAAATGAAATTTATTAATTCACTCTTCACTATTTTAAGCATCAAAAGCCCAGTCTACACCAAACTTTCCATCCTTTACAACAACGCCTTGTTCCTTCAGCACAGCACGGATCCGATCAACTTTATCGTAAGCCTTTTGTTCTTTGGCTTCAGTATAGAACTCAAGTAAAGCTGCTACAGTGGCTTCTGAATTGATGCTGCTTTCTTCTACCAAACCAAGAATATCAGAGAAGAACACTGTATATGTTGTTTTTAATAACTCATATGTTTCTTTTGAAACACTATTAATGTCCTTTTGTTTCAGTGCAAACGAATTAATGACATTGCTTAGTGTAAATAAATGAGAAATAGCAATCCCGGTATTGAAGTCATCATTCATCCCTTCATAAGCCCCTTCACAAGCTTTGTTGATATCATCAGTCAGTTTCTCGTCAACCGCTACAACTGAGGTTTGCTCTAATTTTTCCAATAAACGCAATGCATTCAAAAGTTTGATATATGCCTTCTGTGCTGCTTTTAATGCTGAATTGGAAATATCTACCGTACTTCTGTATTGCGCCTGAAGTATATAGAAACGGATTGTCATTGGTGTATAAACCTGCTCAAGCAAGGCATGAGAGCCGTCAAAGAACTCACGTAGTGTAATAAAGTTGCCTAATGATTTACCCATCTTCTTGCCGTCAATGGTAATCATGTTATTGTGGAGCCAGTATTTAGCAGGGTTTACACCTGTGGAAGCAATAGATTGTGCAATTTCACATTCATGGTGTGGGAACATCAAGTCCATGCCACCACCGTGAATATCAAATTGTTTGCCCAGGTACTTGGTGCTCATTGCAGTACATTCAAGGTGCCATCCCGGGAAGCCCGTAGACCATGGGGAAGGCCAGCGCATGATATGTTCAGGAGCTGCTTTTTTCCATAAGGCAAAATCCAAAGGGTTTTTCTTTTCCTGCTGCCCGTCAAGTTCGCGGGTATTAGCCTGTAAATCTTCAACAATACGGCCGGCAAGCTCACCATACTGGTTGCTTTCGGTAAACTTAGGGATATCAAAATAGACAGAACCGTTCGCTTCATAAGCAAAACCATTCTGCATAATATCTTTTACAATTTCAATCTGTTCTATGATATGACCGGAAGCTAAGGGCTCGATACTTGGCTTTAGCATGTTCAGCTTTGCCACATCTTCATGATAGCGGTTCATATAGCTGAATGCCACTTCCATAGGTTCCAGTTGTTCTAATTTTGCCTTTTTTGCAATTTTATCCTCGCCGGCATCTGCATCGTTTTCCAAATGCCCGACATCAGTAATATTGCGCACATAACGTACCTTGTAACCAATATGAGTAAGGTAACGGAACACGATATCGAAGGTAATAGCTGCCCTGGCATGACCCAGGTGGGCGTCTCCATATACAGTCGGTCCGCAAACATACATACCTACAAAAGGTGCATTAAGGGGTTCAAATGTTTCTTTTTGACGTGATAAGGTATTATATACTTTAAGTTCTTGCTGCATATCAGATACTAAAGCTGCAAATGTAATTATGAATTACCAATTATAAATGATGAATTGCGAATGAAGCTAAAAGATTTTGAAAATGGTTTTTCTGAAGAGCTACGCCGGCAGGGTCAGTAACGGAGGAAAGTTATTGGTAAAGTAAATAATAAAGGAGGGACGGTAACTAAGCTTGTTGATACTACTTTTCAGTAAATGAATAGTTGCCAAGAATAGGGAAGTGGTCAGAATACTTAACAGTATCTAATGTGCTGAAACTATTGATTTTTAGTACAGAGGGGTCGAAAAACTGATTATCAATACGTAGCAGCCGGATTTTTCCTCTGTAAGTAACTCCCATTCCACTACCTTTTTCTTCAAAAGCATTGCTTAATCCATCACTTAGACTATTATAGCAATAACCGTAAGGTAAGTCGTTCAGGTCCCCACAGACAAGTACAGGGTAGGGACAGTCTTCAATGTGCTTTTTTAACAGATCTGTTTGGATGGACCTGTTTTTGAAGCCATTTTTCAGGCGTTTCATTACTCTTAACAGATTGGATTGTGATTCATCATCACTAATGCCTGCCTTGTCAATTTCTTTTTCACTGATGGCCATCGACTGTAAATGAATATTGTAAACACGGAGTGTGTCTTTTCTTATCTTCAGATCAACATACATCATCTGATTATTGCTATTCTTGTCAAGGTGTATCAGGTCTTTATTGATAATAGGGTATTTGGAAAAAATAATCATCCCAAACTCTCCGCCATACCTGTTATCGTACGTTTGTAAAAAGAAAGCCTTATACTTGCCTTTTTGGCGTATTCTTTCTATTGTATTATATATGTTTGAGTTTTTATCGTTGTAAAATTCCTGGAGACAGATAATATCCGCGTCGCTGTTTTTTACCCATTTAATCATGTCTTTCGATTCCTTATAACTCTTTGCTGATTTCCTTAAATGGTCATAGGCATTGAATACCCTCACATTGTAAGAAAGGACATCAATTGACTTGTCAAGTTTAGTGTGATTTACTTTATGGGGGAAATTGAAAGTAGCTATTATATAAGGTGTACCTATTATAAATGTAACAGCCGAGCCGATACTCCACAGTTTGTGTGTTCTGCTAAACAACCAGAAAAGTGCAAAAAACAGGTTTGCTAACAGAAAGAAAGGAATTCCCCAGGAAGCCAGCCCTAATAACCAGAAATGTTGAGGAGAAAGATAAGCTGCAAAATATGCAAACATAGATCCGGCTATCACGAGCAGGTTGCTCAGAAGCATGAATTTCCTGCCAATAAATCCTACCCAGTTAGCCACGGTCATGCTGCAATTTCGGTAAATTTGATTATGCTTCAAAGAAAAAACAGATTCTTTGATTCTTTCTTAAGTTACTGAAATAGCCCCCAAAATCTTTTATAATGGCCTGTTGGTTTTTAAACGGATATATTTTATCTTTGCAACGTAATTAAGGAATCGCAAGCGAGAGGGGACCTAAAGTCCCCTCTTTCATTTTCCAAAATTCATCCTCAAAATGGAATTGAAAAGTAAAATTGAAGAGTTGTTAGTGGCTAGTTTTCAGGGAGATCAGTATTTCCTGGTTGATCTGAAATTGCTTCAGCAAAGAGGAGGCTACAAAATTGTAGCTGAAATTGACTCAGATACCGGTATTACTGTTGATGAATGCGCTGAGGTAAGCCGTTACTTTGTAAATAAAGTAGAAGAAGAAAATCTGATCGAAGAACACTATGTTATAGAAGTTTCTTCACCTGGTCTGGATAAGCCTTTTAAATTGATCCGTCAGTATCACAAAAATATTGGAAGAACTTTAAAGGTAATTCTAAAGGACGGAGTTGAGAAAAATGGTGTATTGAAAGAAGTAACGCTTACAGACATTGTTTTATCGGTAGAAAAAAAAGAAAAAGGAAAAAAAGCAGAGTTGGTTGATATCAACGTGCCTTTAGAAGAGATAAAGAAAACGAATATTGTAATCACATTTTAAGTAGCCTATAAGATGGATAGTCAAATATTAATTGAATCATTTCAGGAATTCGCAAAATTCAAAAACATTGATCGTCCTACGATGATGAAAGTGTTGGAAGATGTTTTCCGCACAATGATTCGTAAGAAATATAATTCAGACGAGAACTTTGACATCGTTATCAACACAGATAAGGGTGATTTGGAAATCTGGCGTTTCCGCGAAATCGTTGACGACGAGTTTGCAGAAGATAGCTTTGATTTTGATGAGAACAAGCATATCGCATTAGCGGAAGCACGTAAAGTGCAGGAAGATTTTGAGATTGGTGAAGAATTTTCGGAAGAAATTAAATTAGTTGACTTCGGTCGTCGTGTTGTATTGACAGCACGCCAGACTTTGATTCAGAAAATAAAAGATCTTGAAAAAGATCTTTTATTCCAGAAATACAAAGACCTTGTTGGTGAAGTAATTACAGCAGAGGTTTACCAGATTCTTAACAAAGAAGTATTGTTAGTAGATGGTGACGGAAACGAATTGGTATTGCCTAAGTCTGAACAAATCAGCAAAGACAAATTCAGAAAAGGCGAAAACAGCCGTGCAATTGTTCACCGTGTCGAAATGAACAATTCAAACCCTAGAATCATTTTGTCAAGAACTTCTCCTGTATTCCTTGAGCGTTTGTTCGAACAGGAAGTACCTGAAGTGTTTGACGGTCTGATCGCTATCAGGAAAATCGTTCGTGAACCAGGAGAGAGAGCTAAAGTAGCTGTTGAATCTTTTGATGACAGAATTGATCCGGTAGGGGCTTGCGTAGGTATGAAAGGATCTCGTATCCACAGTATTGTACGTGAATTGGGTAACGAAAATATCGACGTTATTAACTATACAGAAAACCTTGACTTATATATTGCACGTGCTTTGAGCCCTGCAAAAATTGTAAGCATGAAAGTTGATAAAGAAAGTGGTCGTGTTGCTGTTTATATGAAGCCTGATCAAGTATCTTTGGCAATCGGTAAAGGCGGATTGAATATCAAACTTGCAAGTAAGCTGGTTGGATACGAAATCGATGTTTACAGAGAGGCGATGGAAAATGAGGAAGATGACGTAGCTTTGGCTGAATTTACCGACGAAATTGAAGAGTGGGTAATTAACGAATTCAGGAAAGTTGGTTTGGATACAGCGAAGAGTGTATTGTCAGTTACCAAGGAAGAACTGGCCCGCCGTACCGAGCTTGAAGAAGAAACGATCGAGGATGTCCTTGATATCCTGAGAGCAGAGTTCGAAGAATAATAATTATACCTTTGGGGTTAGCCCCAAAGGATTTTTTTATATTTTTTTTTGAAAAAAAATAATTGAGTTAGAAAGTTTTGATATGGCAGAGGGGATGAGTTTTTCTTTGTCTGAATAAAAAAAAAGGTAAATGTCAGAAGAAAAAATGCACAGATTAGGTCAGGTAGCCAGGATGCTCAACGTAGGATTATCTACGGTGACGGATCACTTGGGTACCAAGGGCTTTAAAGTTGAGGCAAACCCGAATGCGAAAATTAGCAACGAACAATACTCCTTGTTGTTAAAAGACTTTCAGTCTTCCATTCAAGACAAAAAAGAGGCATCAAATGTTTCTATTGGTAAAAAGCATAGCGAAAACATAACGCTAAAGGCTGAAGCGGCAGCTGTTACTACCAAAAAGAAGGAGGAAGAACAGGAAGTATTTATCAAAAATCTGGAAGACTCTAAGCAAACGACTGCAAAGCCGGTTGTAAAAGAAGAAGAAAAAGCTTCTGTAGAAGAAACTAAAGTTGTTCTTCCCGGTTTCAAAGTAGTAGGTAAAATTGATCTTGATGCTCAGAAAAAGCCTGTTGCTAAACCAGCTGCTGAAGAGCCTAAGGTGGTTGCTGTAGTTGCGCCTGAACCTCCAAAAGAGAAGCCTGTAGCAATTGTACAGCCTAAAGAAGAAACGGCTAAACCTGTAGTAGCTGAAAAACCTGCGCAGGAAACTCCTGTACAGGAAACTAAAAAAGAGGAAGTGAAAGCTCCTGTAGCAGAAACTCCTAAGACGGTTGTGCATGCTGAAAAGCCAAAACAACCGCAGCAGCAAGCTCAACAGCCGACAGCTGAAAAACCAAAAGTTGAACCGGAAAAACCAAAAGCTCCGGTTGCCGAAAAGCCTAAACCTGTTGAGGCTAAGCCTGTGGTTGAAGAAAAACAAGAAGCTCCGGTTGCTGATGAAGTGATTGAGGCAAAAGCTGATACATTAAAAGGGTTAACAGTTTTAGGTAAAATTCAATTACCTGTAAAAGATACCCGTCCTGCACCGGGGAAGAAATTCGAAGGAGGGGCTGATAAGAAGAAAAAGAAAAGAGCACGAATTCCTGGAGATACTAAAGTTGATACCAACAGACCAGCCGGTCAGGGAGGACAACCAGGACAAGGTCAAAACCACGGTCCAAGACCACAAGGTCAGGGGAATGGTCCGAGACCACAAGGCCAGGGAGGACAACAAGGTGGTAATAACCGTCCGGGCGGTCCTGGAGGAAACAGGCCTGGAGGAAATAACCCAGGTGGTAATCGCCCTGCGGGAGGTGGTGACTTCAAACGCCATGCTAATGCAGGAGCTAAGTTTGAACCGAAAGGAGAAATTTCCGACAAGGAAATCCAGGATAAGATCAAGGCTACAATGGCTAAGCTTCAGGGCGGTCATAAGCCATCAGGTAACATGGCTAACCGTTCTAAATACCGTAAGGAAAAGAGAAATGCGGCAGCTGAGGCACTTGAAGATCGTTTGAATCAGGAAAGAGAAGATGCAAAAGTGCTGAAGGTGAACGAATTCTGTTCTACCAGTGACTTAGCGTCTTTGATGGATGTGAGTGTAAATGACGTAATCAAGTCATGTTTGAACATGGGCTTATTCGTTTCTATCAACCAACGTCTGGATGCCGAGGTAATCACGGTTATCGCTGATGAGTTTGGATTTGATGCTCAGTTCATTTCTGTTAAAGAAGAGGAAGAAGAAGTTGTTGAAGTTGAAGCAGAAGAGGATTTGCTTCCAAGATCGCCGATTGTAACCATCATGGGTCACGTCGATCACGGTAAAACTTCGTTACTTGATTATATTCGTCGTGCAAACGTAACTGCTTCTGAAGCAGGGGGGATTACTCAGCACATCGGTGCTTACGATGTAACAACCGAAGGCGGTAAGAAAATTACATTCCTTGATACACCAGGTCACGAAGCCTTCACAGCGATGCGTGCCCGTGGTGCGAAAATTACTGATATTGTAATCATTGTGGTAGCAGCTGACGACAGTGTCATGCCTCAGACGAAAGAAGCAATCAACCACGCGCAAAACGCTGGTGTGCCAATCGTATTTGCTATCAACAAAATAGATAAGCCAGGTGCTAACTCGGATAAAATCCGTGAGCAATTATCTCAGCAAAATATCTTGCTTGAATCATGGGGTGGTAAATTCCAGGAGCAAGAGATCTCTGCCAAGAAAGGTACCGGTATCAAAGAATTACTTGAAAAAGTATTGCTAGAGGCTGAACTACTTGATCTGAAGGCTAATCCTAATAAGAATGCCGTTGGTGCTGTAATTGAAGCATCTCTTGATAAAGGTCGTGGATACGTTTCTACGTTAATTGTACAATCAGGTACATTGAGAGTAGGAGATATCGTGTTGGCAGGTACACACTTCGGTAAAGTACGTGCAATGACGGATCACAAAGGAACACGTTTGAAAACAGCAGGTCCTTCTTGTCCGGTACAGGTACTGGGTCTTGCAGGAGCTCCTCAGGCCGGTGATAAATTCCAGGTAATGGAGTCTGACAGAGAAGCACGCGAAATTGCAACTCGCAGAGAGCAGTTGATACGTGAGCAGTCTGTAAGAACTAAGAAACACATCACACTGGATGAAATTGGCCGTCGTTTGGCAATTGGTACTTTCAAACAGTTAAACGTAATTGTGAAAGGTGATGTGGATGGTTCTGTTGAGGCACTTTCTGATTCATTGTTGAAATTGTCTACTGAAGAAATTCAGGTGTCAATTATTCACAAAGGTGTTGGCCAGATTTCGGAATCTGATATCTTGCTGGCGTCAGCGTCTGATGCAATTGTAATCGCATTCCAGGTTAGACCTTCTCAAAGTGCTAAGAAATTGGCAGAGCAGGAAGAAATCGAAATCCGTATGTACTCAATCATCTACGATGCGATTAACGATCTGAAAGCTGCGATGGAAGGTATGTTGGAGCCTAAGTTTGAAGAAATAATCGTAGGTAACATCGACATTCGCGAAGTATTCAAAATATCTAAAGTTGGTACAGTAGCAGGTTGCTACGTAACTGAAGGGTATGTGAAGCGTAACAACCAGATCCGTGTGATCCGCGACGGTATCGTAGTTTACTCTGGTGAACTTCAGGCTCTGAAGCGTTTCAAAGACGATGTGGCAGAAGTGAAGTTTGGTTATGAGTGCGGTTTGAGTATTAAAAACTTCAACAACCTTGAAGTAGGCGATACGATCGAAAGTTACGAACAAAGAGAAGTAAAGAGAAAACTGTAATTGTTTTTTCTGAATCATAAAAGAAAGGTCCTGATGCAAATCGGGATCTTTCTTCGTTTTGGGTGGTAATTGAGCTTGCCGAAATTGTTTGCCAGAAGCTATTTTTACAGTTTGGATTGTAAAGGGGCTACAGGGTAGAGGTTTGAAGATATTAGGTGCAGTAGGGGCGTATCGCATACGCCCAGATAGACTAGGTAGTCGGATTATAAATCCTTCTTATCTGACATCGAGATTGCAAATCTCGACGAGCAAGGATAATAAAAGAGAGGTCCTGATGTAAATTAGGGCCTCTCTGTGTTTTAAATGACTATAGTATTAAGATAAGCCATAATGAGGAAGTTAACTTTTTTAGTGTTTTTTCTGGGAATATCGAATCTGATGATGAGTCAGGTAGTACATTTTGAAGATCCAAATGTGCAGATGGCCTTACTAGCTCATATTCCTAAAATTGATTTGAATGGCGATAATCAAATCCTGGTTTCTGAAGCGGAAGAAGTAACAGAATTAGATTTGAGCCAGAAAAAAATAAGCCGATTTCCGGAAGTAGCGTACTTTAGAAATATAAAGAGTTTAAAGCTTTTTCAGAATGATATTGAATCCATTGATTTAACCCGGAATGGTTTACTTGAGTACTTGGATTGTACATCTAATAAGTTAACCAAGCTCGATCTAAGTTCCAACCCAAACCTTATTTCCTTAAAATGTCAGGTCAATAAAATAGATTCGCTAGATTTTAGAAAAGCTTTAAATCTAGAGCTTGTTTGGTGTGATAATAATAGCTTATCCTATTTAAATGTAAGTAACAATAAGCGTTTGAACTGGCTTTGTTGTCAGTATAATAAGCTTATCGAACTGGAAATACTAAGTAAACCATTTTTAAAGTATTTAACGTGTTATAAGAATAGGTTAAAAGGATTAGATGTAACAGCGTGTCCCGAGTTAGTGGAGTTGCGTTGTGGCTTAAACCAAATCGAGAAAATTAATTTAAGTAATAATAAAAAGCTGGAAGTCTTGTATTTAGAAAGAAATGCTCTAAATAGTATCAAACTGACTCAGAATGCAAAATTGACCACTTTGCATATTGCTGGCAATAAACTGACTGAATTAAGACTTGACTCTTTAGGAAAACTAAACTATTTGGTTTTCTCTAATAATTTAGTTTCTGAAATCAGTTTACCGATACTATTAGAAGATATTGAGTGTGAAAATAATTCATTGCAACAGTTGGATATTCAGAATCTTACAAAATTGCGTAACCTCAATTGTGCGGGAAATAAACTTGCCGCTTTAAGCACCAGCGCTAATGTGAATTTGGAGAAGCTAGATTGTTCGGATAACCAGATAACCAGCTTGGATCTTAAAAGCAACCAGAAACTGCAGGTATTGAAATGCCAGTTCAACCGGATGGTGAAATTAGATGTAAGTAAGAATAAAGCTTTGTATGACTTACGTTGTATTGATTATTCAACGTACGACTTATCGGGAAATTCAAGTGGAATAATAGTAATACCACAAGGGCAAGGCACGAAGTGATTTATAGCAGTTCTTTGAAAATGAAGTCTTTAGTATTTTAGGATATAGTTAGATTTAAGCTCAAGAACTAAACGTTATCAGGCATCTTTTTATTAGGTTTTCTTCCTCGTGGGCTATCACCCTCCTGAAGCACAATTTCCGAATGTAGAAACTTGGCTGCCGTTGCTGAGCCTTTCACTTTGATAGCGCTGCGCTCCAGCATTTCTGACTCCAACTCAGTTAATATGCTTTTCCTTATCCCGGCTTCTCTCCATTGAGATAACGGTCTGCATCCTTTTGAGATCCCCCGGGCCAGTGCTAGGGCATCCAATATGGCTTGATTCGCCCCCTGTCCCTTGAACGGACTCATAGGATGGGCAGCATCTCCAATGAGCGTTATTTGCTTCCATTGTTCTAACAATTCTGGAGAGAGTAGTTCTCTGTCATAGACAGGATAGCCGGAAATCTGAGTTTCCTTGGTTGCCGCTAAAATCTGGGGAATCGGATCGTGCCATTGGGTTCTACGGCACGCTTCTTTCTTAAGTGCCTGAGAACCTAGGGTACTCAAATCTATTGCTTCTTTTTCCGACATTGGAAAGCTAAGTTGCCACATCACCGTGTCTAAAGTGTAAGGCATCATATAGATGCGCTCATTGCCATTTGCTGTTTGAAATACCGTGGCGGAATCCAACAAAGAACTATCAAGACCCTCGAGGTTTTGCAAAGGACAAATGCCCAGTATCACAATACAGCCGAGGTAACGTAATGGAGTAACGTCCTCACCAATCAGCAATCTGCGTACGGAACTGCGGATACCGTCGGCTCCAACTACAAGATCTGCCTTGGTATTTTTGATCTCTCCGTTCACCTGAAAGGTGAGGTCAACACTTTTCCCTTCCTTAATATCTATTAACTGATGTCCCCACTGTACGGCATCAGAGCCTCCAAGCTGCTCAAGTAGTGCTAAACGCAAAGATTGCCGTGCGATATGTATGTTGGTACGCCTCGGATAGGCTTTCTTATTTGAAGCCATGCTTTTTCTCATACCCCATTCTCCAATCACTTTTCCTTCAGGTGTATGTACCAGATGTCTTGTTGAGTTTATACCTTCTTTTAAAGAGGAAATACCCAATTGTGCCATAGCGTTGCTGGCCTGCTGTAAAGTGAGTCCGTAGCCTTGAGACCGGGCATCGAAGCTATTGTCGCGTTCATAAAGAGTAAAAGGAATTCCGCGATGCAGGCAAGCCACAGCCAGAGCAACGCCTCCGATACCTCCTCCAATAATAGCCACATGCGGGTAGTTTTCTGTATCTGTTACAGGATAGTTGGTAGAATAGAGTAAGCCTGAACCTTCACAGTTTTCACAGGTATATAGGTGTCGATTAGGACGCGTTTGTGCTGTCCCTTCGGCCTTATTTTTTTCAAATTGCTCTATTGCTGCCTGTAATTTGAGTTGAACTTTCTTTTTCAACTTCCTTTTTTGTTTGCCCTGTCCATGACATTCCGGGCAAATAGTCCAGCAAGTCTCCTCATTCTCCACTTTTTTCAATCTTCTTTATTTAATCTGTTCCAGACTTTCTAACGGATCAGTATATAATGTTCAAAGATACGATTCTTTAATCAGAATGCTTTAGTTTAAGCTTGGATGAGTGGGGCTAACCAGAGGAGCCTGAATTGGTAGATTCAGGAATTCCATATAAGCTATTGCCTCCGTAGGTGGCAGATCTATATAATGAAGATTGTTTCGATTATTGTCCGAGCCGGCGTCTCTGCATTCATTGTCTAATCCTTAGGTTTGCTACACTAACTCTAAGGACATGGGGCAGGCCGAAACAGTTAATGTTTAAAAATCCATAAGTGTTTTTTATTTACAAGCTTTTGTACACTTTCAAAAGGTAATTCAACTTTGAAATAAGTATCATAATCAGCTATACAATGGATAATAAGTGTCTTATCACTAATGTTAAACTCGTCAAACTGAAGATTTGTGTCCTCCATTATATCCTCTTTCAGTTTTTTTTTCAATAGCGAATATAGTTTTGTTTTATTGGCAGTATTAAAAATGTCATTAATGGTTATCAATTGATTGT
Organism: uncultured Bifidobacteriaceae bacterium; assembly: GCA_964572965.1. Taxonomy (GTDB): domain Bacteria; phylum Bacteroidota; class Bacteroidia; order Cytophagales; family UBA9547; genus CAZNHL01. Next base: position 59,639 of record CAZNHL010000004.1, on the reverse strand, counting down.
TTTTAAGGTCAATATTGTACGAATAAATTCCATAACTCATCTTACCAAGTCCTGCTCCGGAGGGCGATTGTGTAACGACGATCGTGAAACTTGAGAAATTATTTAAATTTTGGGAAATAGAGTATTCCATTGTGCTTTTTTCGGGCACCTGAAAACTGAGATTGGTTGTGTCGCAATCTTTGTCACCTTTAAGAAATTCTAAATTGATGACAGGGTTTTCTAACAGAGACTGAAAGTTGTTCTGTATAATTACCGAAATTGCTTCGTTAACTTTTTCTATAATACTGTTGTTAGTGTCTGGCAGCAAGTATGGAATTGTGAGGCTGGCTTCTTCCGCATTGCAAGAGATGCTCATGCTTGAATATTTATAATTGAATTTAAACTCCTTAAATTCAATTTGTGCAAAAGAGTTTAAGGAGGTTATTGTTAAAACTAGTAAGGCTATAGCTTTCATGTAGCTTGTTTTAAGATATTTTTCTATGTCTGGCGCAAGCGTCCGCTTGTGCCTTTTTGTCCGGGCGTCCCGCCCTGATTTTTTATTATTTGCCTATATAATTCATTAAATCTTGTTAGTAAACTCCTGTAAAGTTACAAAGTATGGCGATTTTGGTATCGGAACTTATATTTGATGCTCATAGCTTACAAAAAGGTTATTGTGGGCGGGACGCCCGAACAAATTTAGACACAAGCGGACGCTTGCGCCAGGTACCTGGGATCTTAATTTAACCTTGCGCTAGAGGGGAGGGACTCTTAATCTTCAAATTGTATAATCTTTCAATAACACGCTCATAGTTATGTGTATTTTGGGGCTTCTCCCTGCTTTTTGTACCTTTGTGGTATAAATTAGAATAAACATGATTTCAGTAGACGGAATAGGGAAAGCATTTAGCGGGGCTACTCTTTTTAGCGATATTTCATTTAACATCAACGAGAAAGACAGGATTGCCCTCATGGGTAAGAATGGAGCAGGTAAATCTACTTTGCTGAAGATTATTGCAGGGGCAGAAAAGCCAACCAGCGGTCGTATTTCCGCTCCGGCAGACGCGGTTATCGCATATTTACCACAGCATTTGCTAACGGCTGATGACTGTACTGTTTTCGAGGAAACATCTAAAGCTTTTGCCAAAGTATTGGGCATGAAGGCTGAGATGGAAGAGTTGAATCATCAACTTGAAACACGTACAGATTATGAGTCTGACAGCTACATGAAACTGATTGAAAGAGTTTCTGAGCTTGGCGAGAAATACTATTCTATTGAAGAAATCAATTACGATGCAAAAGTAGAAAAGACTTTGCTAGGCCTTGGTTTTGTACGTGAAGATTTTACGAGGTCTACTACCGAATTCAGTGGTGGCTGGAGAATGCGTATAGAGTTGGCTAAGATATTGATTCAGGAGCCGGATCTGATTTTACTGGATGAGCCGACAAACCACCTGGATATTGAATCTATCCAATGGCTGGAAGACTTTTTGATTAACAGTGCCAAAGCTGTAATGGTGATTTCTCACGATAGGGCTTTTGTTGACAATATTACAAACCGTACCATTGAAGTAACAATGGGCCGTATTTACGATTACAAGGTAAATTACTCTCATTACTTGCAGTTGCGTCAGGAACGCCGTGAGCATCAGCAAAAGGCTGTGATGGAGCAGCAGCGTATGATTGCTGATAACATGGAGTTTATTGAGCGCTTTAAAGGAACTTACTCAAAAACGCTTCAAGTACAATCACGCGTGAAAATGCTTGAGAAATTGGAAATTCTGGAGGTGGATGAAGAAGATACTTCAGCGCTGAACCTGAAATTTCCACCAGCACCACGTTCGGGTAATTATCCGGTAATTGTGGAAGGCCTGACTAAGAAGTATGGCGACCATACTGTATTTACCGACGCTTCTGTGACGATTGAAAGAGGTGAAAAAATTGCCTTTGTAGGAAAGAACGGAGAGGGTAAGTCTACATTGGTGAAAGCCATTATGGGCGAGATCGACTTTGAAGGGAAACTTCAGTTGGGTCACAATATCCAGATCGGTTATTTCGCGCAAAATCAGGCTGCATTGCTTGATGGCGAATTGACTGTGTTCCAGACGATAGATAACATTGCGGTAGGAGAAATTCGTACGAAAATCAAGGATATCCTTGGGGCATTTATGTTTGGTGGCGAGCTTTCTGCGAAGAAAGTGAAAGTACTTTCAGGTGGTGAGAAAACACGTCTGGCAATGATCAAATTGCTATTAGAGCCTGTTAACTTATTGATTCTTGATGAACCTACCAATCACCTGGATCTTAAGACAAAGGACATTCTGAAAGAAGCTTTATTGGCATTTGACGGGACAATCATTCTGGTATCTCACGACAGAGATTTCCTTGATGGCCTGGCTAGTAAGGTTTATGAATTTGGTAACAAACGCATTAAGGATCATATGGAAGATATCAATGGTTTCCTTAGAAATAAGAAAATGGAAAACCTGCGTGATATAGAGAAGAAGGTGAAGTAGATTTATCACTTCTATACAAGAAAGGCTTCCCAATAAGGAAGCCTTTCTTGTGTTTTACCAGATAGTTTTTATCGTATACTTCTGAATATTTTCGTCTTTAGTAGCAAGGATGAGATTGTCTGTTTTACATTGAGCAATTAAAAGTCTGTCGAATGGGTCTCGATGAATAAAGTCTAGTGAAGCTACCACAATTGTATGTTCGAAAGTAATAGGAAGCAATTCAAATCCATTTTCTTCTATCAATTCTAAAAAATGTTTAAATCCTTTTGTAAACCGGATTTTGTCGAGGCTTATTTTTATGGAGATTTCCCAGATGGAGGCAATGCTAACTAGTATTGTGTTGTTCGGATTTTCTATAGCTACTTTGACTGTTTGTGGTAATTTTTCATCTCCGTTAAGAAACCAGATCAATGCATGTGTATCAAGAAGGATTTCCATTACATGTATTCTTTAAAATCATCCAATGGTTCATCAAAATCGGCGGATATGATAATTTCCCCTTTTGCTGATCCGAATTTTGGCTTTTTGATGGGAATTTCTTTCTTTCTTTTATTTAGCAAGAAATCAACGAAGTCATTTACCTCAGATTTTAAATCAGTAGGCAAATAGCTGATTTTCGTATATAAATGAAATTGTTCCATTGCTTCTCGTTTTTATAAATGTACAATTAATTTATGTTCTACGGAAATTGCTATGATGAAGTCTTATATAGCTTATAAATTAATTCTCAGCTTTGGTCCTTTTTCTTCAAAGCCGTTTTTAAGGTAAAAATCAATTGTTCTTGGCCAGTCGGTTTTATTGGGTGCACCGACTTCTACTTTTTGCCATTTCTGGCTTCTTGAAAATTCCAGCCCCGTTTCGATGAGAAGTTTTCCAAGTCCCTGACTTCTGATGTTTCTGTCTACATAAAGTTCTGTAATTACACCAAAGTCACCACCGTTATAAATAGCGGTTGCCTGGGCAATGGTAATCATTCCTGCAGGGTTATTTGAAGTATCAAAAGCGATGAAAGCACCGAAGTTCTCCCTTGGTAATAATTCCTTACAGACAGTTTCTATTTTGGCTTTGTCGATAACGAAGTTACTATTGCCACTTTTTACATTGAAATCATAAAGAAGCTCAGCGATCAGGTTTGCGAGTAGACCAGCTTCGTTGACAGAAATGCGTTTGATGGTATATGTCATTTATTGGTTATTTAAAAGCTGATTTGTTTATTCTGTATATGAAAACATCGAATCCTCCAAAGGTGGTTTGTTTTTCACGTACAAGACCATTTTTCTCTGCTACCCTTTGTGATTTAATGTTTTCGGTGGCAATAATAGAAATGACAGATTCTGCGAGCATGTTTTTAAAAGCGTAATCAATGAAAAGTTTCGCAGCTTCGGGCGCATAACCTTGTCCCCAATATTTTTTGAAGATATGATAACCGACTTCAATTTCGGTTTTGCCATCAACTTCCTGCACAAGCACACCGCATTGTCCCACCATCTGATTGGTTGTTTTGTCAATAAGAGCCTGTAATCCTAATCTGTTTTCTGCGTAACGGTTTAGCTGTCTGTCTATCCAGAGTTTAGCTCTGTCTTCATTGGCAGTAAGGCCATAGGCTGGGATGAATTCAGCAGCTTCTTTGTCTTTGAAAAAATCAGCCCATATGATGGCATCTTCGGGTTTTAAAAAACGGGTTGTTAATCTTGCAGATTCTAAGTTGTCTTGGTACATAGCTGAATTAATTAGACAATAGATTTTAGAATCTGTTTTGTCTCAATTCTAAAATCTATTGTCTGATATCTATAAATCAATACAAAGCGACGTCCACTCTTTTCTTTAGCCAGAATTTAGCCATTGGCCCCGCAGTAATGCTGGTAAACATGGCCATGATCACCAATGATACAAACATTGAAGGGGTGATAATGCCTGCTTCTAATGCCAGCAAGCCAAGAATGATTTCCATTGCACCGCGCGCATTCATACAGGAGGCTATTGCCAGCGATTTGCTACTGCGGATACCCATAATACGTGCACCCAGCCAGCCACCGGCCATTTTTCCGGCAAAGGCAATGATCAATACAATCAATGTAAGGCTCAAATCGAAATTTGCCGCAAAATTGATACGCAGTCCGATTGATACAAAGAACAAAGGAGCAAATATGTTATTTACAAACTGGTGTAGAATCTCTTTTGCTTTTTCTGTAAAGTGAACAGAATCACCTAAAGCAACACCATAAATGAAAGCCCCAAAAATAGCATGAACACCAATGTACTCTGTAAATGAAGCAGCCAGCAGACAAAGTGCTATTGACAGTGATAACATACCGCCCGGCCAGGAAAGCTTCTTGTTGATCCATGGAAGTATTTTGTCGAACAGGTAGCGTCCGGCAGTAAGCATGATCAATGAGAAGAGTGTCGTATAGCCAATCGTTTTTATGACAGCAAACAGGTTAATGTCGTTATGGATCAGGGTAAGCAGTACTGAAAAGAATAGCCATCCGACAAAATCGTCCACCATGGCGGCAGAAATAATCAGCATACCGATAGGAGTTTTCAGCAAGTCTAAATCCATCAGAATACGCGCTAATACAGGCATGGCTGTAATGGATAGTGCAGTGCCAAGGAATAAAGAGAAGATCAGTTTATTAGCTTCTGTAATGCCGAAGAAATCAGGCTTGAACCACGGTACCAGAAAGCCCAGGGCAAAAGGGATAACAATACTGAAAAAGCTGACAGAAATTGCTTTTCCTCCTTGTTGCCGTACAACGCCTAACTCTACTTCAGTTCCGGCAATAAACAGCAAAAGGATAACAGCAACTCTTGTGAATCCATCCATGGCTATACTGACAGGCCCGGAAGGAAAGAGGGATTGAAAGGTCTCCGGACTATAATGTCCGAGTATCGTTTGTCCAAGAATAATTCCGGCCAATATTTCGCCGATAACCATCGGCTGGCCAAATTTCTTGAAGAATTCGCCAATCAAACGTCCCAATATAAGCATGGCACTGATTGCCAGCAGGAAGGTGATCACTTGATCATGGGTAAGTTTCATTCAGCAGGGGTAATTTAAAGCTTATTTATTTTAGTTTTTTGATTACTCATTAGGTCTTGAATGAACAATCATCAGGTTACTTGGAAGGTTTTCAAGGCTGTATTCCAAACCATGTGGGAAAATCCTGTCAAGTAAACCCAATTGGGAGTCAGGAGAATTTACGACCAGTAAATCTGCATGAATTTCCCTGGCAAAATTACTAACCCCTAATCCTGGTTTTCCGGAAACAATATGGCTGGCAATTTTAACAGTGTCATTACTTTTTACATTCGAAAGAATCGCAGACATTCTTGTTTGTGCTTCTTCATATAAATTCTGACTCGTTTGTTCCTTTTCGTCTTCAGTAGCTGTAGAGTTCAACAAGTTTGATATGTTTTTGAAGGAGTCTTCAAAAACCACATCAATGTGTTCCTGCTTTTCTTTTTCTGCGATATAAAGTGCTGTTTGAATAGAAGGAATTGTTTTGTCGTTTTCAACACAGTTAACAACGATATGTTCAAAAGGTTTGGGCGTTTTTCCCGGTTCTTTTATGACCAGTACTGAACATTTGGCTTTTCTGCACACCATTCTGGAAACAGAACCGATATAATATTTCAGAATAGACTCTTTGGTCAGTCCACCGGTGATTAACAGGTCTGCTTCTTTCTCTTTACAGGCCGACAGGAGCGTTTCTACTACATCTTCACCGGCAAGAAACTGTACGGTAACAGTCGGGGAAGATAGTTCTTTGCTGTGAAATAAGATCAGTTGGTTGAGCCTGTTTTCGTTTACAGGGTCTGGTTTACCAACATGTATAAAATGAAGTTCAGCCTCGAAAAGTTGTCCTAATCGGAATGCTTCACTCACAAGTCCTTCTAAAAAAGGTGAAAAAGTGACCGCAATGGCTATTTTTTCAAAAGGGTAAGGTTCTTTTTTGTAAAATTGCATATTGATAGTCTCATAGGCATATCAACAAATTTACCCCCTTAAAGGCTCATATCAAAGGATATTTATTAATGGAGAATAACAGGATATTAAAGGCCGCTTGGGCACATAAAGTACTTGATTTTAAGTTTGAAGCGGGTACATCACGGGGAGTATTAAAGCAGAAGGATGCGTGGTATATAAAACTTTGGTACAGCGATGAACCAGAAGTGTTTGGAATAGGAGAGGCCGCTCCGTTGAAAGCATTGAGTGTGGATGACCTTCCTGATTTTGAGGAAAGATTAGTAAAAGTGCTGGGGGCTGTCAGTGAAATAGAATCTTTAGAGAGCATTCAGCCATTGATCAAGGAGTTGCCTTCTGTAGTTTTTGCGCTGGAAACTGCCTGGCTTGATTTGCACGGAGGTGGGAGCAGGCAGATTACCGTGACTCCTTTCAGTCAGCAAAATGCAGGTATTCCTATTAATGGTTTAGTATGGATGGGAAACAGCGATTTTATGAGAAAGCAGGTAATAGAAAAACTTGCTCAAGGCTATAATTGTATCAAAATGAAAGTAGGGGCAATCGATTTTGATACCGAGCTTGATATTTTGAAAGATATAAGAAAAGAGTTCAGAGAATCTGAAGTGACCTTACGTGTGGATGCAAATGGCGCTTTTGGGGAAGATGATGCCATTGAGAAACTGGAACGATTAAAACCGCTGAAGCTTCATTCAATTGAACAACCGGTAGAAGCGGGAAAGGTGGCTTTGATGAGAGAGTTGTGTGAGAAGAAGATAATCCCGATCGCTTTAGACGAGGAGTTAATAGGTATTACGGATGTATTTGAAAAGGATGATATGTTAGAGGTGCTGAGGCCTCAGTACATTATTTTAAAACCTACTTTATTAGGTGGCATATTGTCTACACTTGACTGGATTCAGCTTGCAAACACCAAAAAGATCGGCTGGTGGATAACATCTGCATTGGAGTCAAATATTGGCTTGAATGCCATCAGTCAGTTTACTGCTTCTGTTGATAACGGTTATGTTCATGGTTTGGGAACAGGAGGTCTTTACGAGAATAATATTCCCTCTCCACTGGAAATAAGAAAAGGGAGTATTTACTATAATCATAAGAATGACTGGGATTTGAGTAGTCTGGTGTGGAAGGAAGTGAGTGAATAACACTTTGTGTTTGATCAAAGGCTGGTATACCACTGCTCAGCCTTTGATCAAGGCAATTATTGCTCTTTTACAAATCTCAAAGTACTTACTTCTGACTCAGTGTTTACTTTCAGGAAGTATACACCGTTTTGAAGAGAGTTTACATCTATGCTATTCTCAGCATTCGTCAATGTTGAAATTTCTTTACCAGTGATGTCCAAAATGCTAAGAGCAGAGGGCTTTTTCTCCGTTTCAATAAAGAGTCTGTTGGTCGCAGGGTTTGGGTAAATTTTTAAAGAAGAAATTGTAGCATCTTCTATATTGGTTGCGACTAAATTTGTATAGTAAAAGATAGTTTTCCCAAGCCCCTTTTCTCCTGTTGATTCGCTCTGAACTATTTTATGCGGAAATGCACGTGACAAAGTCATAAATGCCGGCATAATTAAGTCATCGTATGAATAGGCGTTGTCGTACGTATAGAGCGTATAGTAATTTTGTTTAAACTCGCTGTTGTCATCATCCCATCTATCAGATGTTTCCTCTGATACATTTCCTGCTAGATCATACAGAATCATTATTGACTCCTGGAACTTCCATTGCTCATTAGACCAATTGTAAGCATTCTCAATGCGAATGTCATTTGCATCGGCTTTATCATATTCATAGTCTGATTTTGAGAAAGCTTTCCAACTATCAACATCCCATTGATATCCTAGTTTTTGAGTGATACCATTAGTGCCATAAGTATAGTTGTTTTTCCAGCTGTTTTTCCATTGCTGCAGATTTTCATCCCAGTTATAGCCTGTTACTTCAGAAACCTTTTTATCAACATTATACTCGTAAAGAATTTTATCTGCAGCGACCCAGTTCACGCCATCTTTATTATATGAAATCTCTTGGCTTAGCAAGCCATCTACGTTGGTCTCATATTGGATGTAATAGGAGTAAGTCCAATGATCAACATCCCAGTAATATGAAGATGTTTTTGAAGCCTTGTAATTTCCGTCATACTCAAATACAGTTTTACTTTTGTTTTCAGTAATTAAACTATCAAGTCTTTGCTTCGTGTTACCGGATGTTCTCAGATTATTGTTTCTATATTGAGACTCAGAAGACCCTTGTCCGAAACTTGGGATTTCTACCAAAATTAGAGTTATAAACAGGTAAATGTATTTCATATATTTATTCAGTTTTTTAATGTTTTACAGTGGTTTATTCTTTTATGAACTTCAAGGTACTTATACCAGCTGCAGAGTTTATTTTCAAAAAGTATACTCCGGTTTGGAGAGTGCTTATGTCAATTCCATTGTAAGGAATGTCTTTATGCAAGATTTCTCTTCCTGTCATATCTGAAATGGAAAAGTCAGAGAGTTTTTCGGTGCTTTCTATAAACAGTTTGCTGTTGGCAGGGTTTGGGTAAAGCTTGATTACTATTTCTTTTTCAGATATAAAAGCGTCATGTGAAGAAGTCTGCACAGAGTTTTTTACAAAAACTCTGGAAGCAGTTAAACTATATGCTCCTTGCTCATTTTTAGACTGGATATAAAGCGTGTGTTCTCCATCCTCTAATGAGGTAATGTCGATATCTATAGCATAATCCTTCAGATCTGTCGTCGGAGTTGCTACATTCTTTTTGGTAAAAGAAGAAGCATTATCAAAGGAGTAAAGCAATTCAATGATTTTTGGGGTTGCAGATGCTGCTTTTGCTTTGTAAAAGATTCGGCTTCCCGTTAAACTCCATTTACCTGTGGCATCTTTACTTTTGATATAAAGCGTGTGAATACCTTCTGAAAGCGATTGGATGTCGATATCTAAGGCAAAATCCTTTATATCCTGAGCCGGAGTTACATTCGCAGAAGTAATACCGGTGATATTGTCAATGGAATAGGCCAACTGGACGATATCTGGAGAAGAAGCAGGTGCTGTGGCTTTATAAAAGATACGGCTCCCTGTTAAACTCCATCGGTTACCTGCATCTTTACTTCTCACATAGAGTGTATGAACTCCTTCGTTTAAAGTTTGGATATTGATATCAAAAGAAGTCGTAAGGTTGCTTGCTGGAGTGACAGTAACAGCGGTTGCTTTGCCAATACCCGGATCACTATCTATGAAGTACTCAACACGATTAATATTCTGTGCATAACCAAGCCTCATGAGTCCAATCATGCAAAAACACAGTAATAACTTTTGCATGATTACTACTGGTTTGATTTTGTACTGATAGTGACACGCAATGTATTGCTGTTATTCTGTAAGTTCAGCGAATAGATGCTTGGAATGTTGGGAATGCCGGATAATACATAAGGATAGTCTCCTCCAAAGATTCCGCAGTCTGTGCCAGCGTATCCTGCGCCTTTGGCAGGAGAGCCTGACTTAAGAATGAAACCGGCATCTCCCGAACAGGGACCGTATGAGTTGAAACAAGTAAAAATGTCCGTTGGTGCAATACTATTTTTATTTCCGTTACTAGAACCAAATTGATCTCCGGTCGAAATATTATTGGTAGAGCTACAATTGTCTAGTATGAAATTCTTACCAGAAGTTTCGATAAATATATTGTTTTGAACTGTAGAGTTATGAACAAATAGATCTTCTAAAATAATATTATTTTTAATAACTGCTGAAGCAACATCCGATGAACCGTATTGAGAGGTTGCCCAATAAATTGCAGTGATAATATTATTTGAAACATATAAATTATCACAATAATTATTCCCCCAACCAAAACTAGCTCCTCCTGACCCGACATACACATCCCCAATATAATTTATGCTTGAGCGTATTATAGATACATTTGAACATTTGACATAGGGATTGATATCGCTCTTGTTTAAAGCTACATTACTAAGTAAACATCTGTCAATTGTAATATTATTACACCCTTTAATAGTAATACCACTTTCGATACCAAGTATTTTTGTTCCTGAAGCATTATTAGTTTGATTGTATATTAAATTTAACGCATAAATTTTAGATCCTGTACCAGAAATCTGTAAGCCTGTATTTTTATCTAAAAAATAACCAGAACCTATAATGGTTAATTTTTTCTTTATATCTCCTCCTGTGTAATAAGTTACAGACGGTTCCAGATAAATAGTATCCCCAGACGCAGCTGCATCATGTGCTGCAGGGAAATCAATAAAGTCAGCTGCTTTGCCTGGTGTGTTGTTTACCCGCCATATTTTGGCATATGATGAACTTACCAACAAGCAGGCAAAAAGGGAAAGGAATAGTGTTTTTTTCATGGTATAATAAGATTAATAATTACAATAATTCGGGAAATAGGATCTTGGTAGAAACGGGATGCAATTAGTTTCTACCAAGGTGTTTTTAGCGTAAAACAAAGGCTTACTCCTTTATAAATTTGAATGTGCTCACATTCTTAGCAGATGTTATTTTGAGGAAGTAGACTCCTGTTTGTAGTGATTCAATTGATATGATGTCAATTGTTTTATTGGCCGTCATTACTATTCCTCCGAAAGAGTCAAGGATTGTATATGAAGTAATATTTTCAGTGTTGCCTCTTAATCTCAGCACATTGGTACAAGGGTTTGGGGAAATACTAATACTTTCAACTCGATCAAGGGGTTGATCTTCTATTCCGGTAGTTTTTTCAACGGTAAATACTTCTGAACTATAAACTATCCCTTTTGGAGTTGTTACTTTGATTCGTCCTGTTACAGCCCCTTCCGGAACGGTTGCTTTGATGGTGTTGTCATCTATTACTGTGAACAAAACAGATTCCTCGTTGGCCAGTCTAACGACACTAGTCTGACTACTAAATTCTACTGAAGTAGCTCCGGTAAATGATTGTCCTGTGATGATGATTTCTTCCCCAACACTGCCCTCGCCAGGTACCATTGAAGCAATCTTTGCCAAAGTGGTACCCGAAGGAAAAATAACAATTTGTTGATCTGTATAGGCATAATAATAGTTTCTATTAGACCCCACAGAGGCATATAGCTTTGTTGAATCTTTTGTGTCGGGATTGGCATTAATTGTAGCTGTATTCCCGTTTGAAATCAAAATTAAGCTGTAGTTATTCGAGCCATAAAAAATAGGACTGCTACTGTTTGTAGTTGCATAAAACTGAAAAGCAGGATCATTCCTTTTTTTTGAAGAAATAGAACTTAAAATAAGGGAAGGCATACTGATATTGTCAGACTGCTTGTATGCCTTTAAATCGCCAGATGATGACAGAGTAGAAGTTTCCAGAGAGTAAATGGTGTTGTCAAATTTATTCGATAACAGATCAATTACATTCATGTTGTTTCCTGACCCTGAACTTTGAGCAAGAGATGCAAAATAAATCCAGTTGTTGTCGACCAGCTTCAAAATTTGCCCACTATCAAAAAACATGCTTGGGTCGCTGATATAGCTAGGGAAATAGCGATAAGCCACATAAGGTGTTCCTTTACGGTCTACAGTGATGGTGAAATTCCTCTCCGCTAACATATAATATTTAGAAGTAGGCAAGGTGATGGCCGGACCGATTGTTACCCATGCATTATTGACCAGTTTAGCTAAGAAAAAGCCTCCTGTATTATTACCTGTGATAACCAAAGGCTGACCGTCTTTATCAAATGCAATAGGAGAAGTATTGTCGCCATTCATATAGGGAACCTGCTTTTGATTCATTGTTGCCCATGCAGTACCATTCCACTTGAGGGCAATGGCCGTATATTCGGTCCCTACTAAAGAAGTGTAAAGGATGATGGGTGTACCTGTGGCGTCAAAAGAGATTTTTGCATTAAAAATATTTTCAGTACTCACCTGGATTTCATTACCACGTTTACCGGCAGAACTTAATTTTCTATAGTATAACTTATTACTCTGAGTATATAATAGGTGTCCGCTTTGGTCAGGTGCTATTTCAAAGGCTTGTAGCCCGCTTCCACTTACTGAAGCGATTTCAAAAGAATCTGTGCTAACCCAATCAGTATCCAGTTTTTTGATGATGATCTGGTTGGTGTAGTGTGATGGAACACCGGGCTTTGATGGCCAGTATATCCTTTCGCCGTAAGCAACAAATAGCTTGTTTCCTTTACCATTTATCTTTGAGGGCCCCATACTGCTATAATAATATCCTCCATCTGATACAGGATCCCCTTCAGTTCTTGTTGGCAAGAGAGGCGAACCAACGGCATTCCATTTTTTTGCAATAGTGTCATAAATTTCTACTTGTAATGCTTCGACATCTTTCTTGACATTAGGAGCAGAGATAATCCATGGTAGCTGCACTGTTGTTGGCGTAGAGCGTAAGGAGATATCATTAGTATCCAGCGACATATTTAAGGTTTGGCCTCCCAAACTAACGACTTGTTGGGCTATTCCCGAAAAAACCGAGAATAGCAGAATAAACGACAGATATAAGTTTCTCATATTTTGATAGAGTTGTGGTAAACGTATCGTTTAATGCGTATGAACTTTTATAATCGGAGTCAATATGATTGTACCCGACCCTGTAGTAACTTCATATATGCCAGGAGCGAGTAATTCTTCTTTATTTTTATCTTCTTCATCTTTGCCCTTTGCAATAGAAGCTATTTCTTTGATAGCGCCTGTAATAGCTGTAATGGTTTCCGGGATCTTCGAATCACTCGTGGAACCATATTCTGCTAATTGTCCGCCATTAGCTAATTTGAGGGTTAGGCTTGCAGTCCCAAAGCCAGGCTTTAATTGTGCGGTTCTTTTTTTTGAATGATCAGGTAGCCAGAAAAATTCAAACTTTGCTTTACCTGTCGTATCATATGACAAGTTGAGATAGGTTTTACTTTCATAAAAGGTAAGACCTTTTGTTTTTCTTCCATATCCGTCATATATAACGACTTTGGCACAGCCTGTTAGTAATAGCGCTAAATAAAGTAAGACTACAAGTGAAGTGCAGATTTGGGTTTGTTTTTTCATGGATTTTAGTGTTTGGCTTTTTTTCTTTTCGCTTCGTTAGAATCAAGTATCTCAACTATTTCTTTATAGCCAGGTGAGGCTATTCGGCTTTGTGCAATTGACATCGGAGTATCGTGTGATGATTCATTGTTTTGCAAATAAGGTTTTGCGCCATTTTTGAGTAAGATCCTGATTACTTTCAAATACGATTCCTGTTGGGTGGGCTTAAAATTGGCAACGGCAAAATGTAAAGCTGTTTGCCCTTGAGAGTTACCAATATTCACATTGGATGTTGTTACAAGTTTTTTTACCTGTGTGCTATCCCCGTTTGCAGCAGCGGCTAAGAGAGCTTGATTAGATTGAGCATGTAAGGAGATGGGAGAAAATATTGCCAGAGCCAGAATGCAGATAAAAATGCAGGCCATTAAAGTTCTTTTCATAAGTCAGATGAATGTAATTATGGTTATAGGAGATTTTGTAATATGCTCTAGTTGCCGAGAACTGAAAGCAATATGTTATTTCTATTTTGGAAAAGTTTGGTGACTTATCGAACGAAAGGTTTAGTGTTGTGAACGTTAGGTTATAACTATCAAGAGTAAAATTGCAGAGGAGCAGAGTCATATAAAAAACATAGACTGTCTTTGGGAACAGTCTATGTTTTTATAACCCATTGAATTGATCAGCCTTGAGAATGTTTTCAAAGTTTTGATCGTTCCGTAGGTAGAGCTAAATCTATTTTAGCATTTACTATTCTTCACTAGCAACAATAGCTGCAACCAGAACAACCAATGCACTACCGGCTACAATTACCGGTGCCAGCCACCACTTCTTTTTAGGTTTAGAAGGAATCAAAGGAACTTCAGATTTTTCCATTGAAGCCGGTGATAGTGTATTCATGTATAGCCTTTGCTTTAAATAACCGGAATCGGCTTCTGTAACAGTCCGGAAGTTTTTGTAAGAAGCCGGATAGCCCGTAGTAGTTACTCTTATCTCTACATTATTGATTACTTCAATGTCAAAAGTCGGTTCAACAAGGACGTCTGCATTGGCGTTTTTAACAGCAGTTGCCAATGCCTGTTTTTTTACATAGTCTAAGTTTTCTCCTTTGGTAGCATTTCCGGTTGCCGTTGCTGTTACCTTTGTTTCTTTTACATCAAGGTCTGCGATAACGGCTCTTGCAAATACGCCATCTACAGTAATATCTGTTGATTTAACAGTACTTGATTTGGCACGGGTAGTTCTACAAGAGGTAGAAATGACTAAAGCAGGAATTACAACTGATAATAATATTTTTTTCATTGTTTTGAGGTTTACTATATTACTTATATAATTTTTTGAGTCTTCATATTTCTTGATGTACTAGTTGTAGAGTTGATTGAGGCGTTTATAATTGTGGGTTAGCGCTTTTGATGAGATATAAGCGCAATATGTTGCTTCTCGTCAAGTAAAGTTTTGGGACTTATCGAACGTGAGATTTGGTGTGGTGACCGTTGGTATATAGCTATCAAATGTAATTGGAAGTAGAAAATAAAAGAGATTACTACTAATAATGCAGGGATATTAGCAGTAATCTCTATAAAATGGAGATACAGGTAGTTTTAAATCAGTACCCCGGGTTTTGTGTCAAGCCAAACTGAATTTCACCTATCGGAATCGGGAAAAGTGGGATTGGAGTATTGTTTGCTGTTATACTGTGAGAATTACAATTGACTGCTATACCGGATGATAAGCCCGGAAGGTATCTGTTGGTTCTTACCAAATCCCAGAAACGTAATGTTTCCATGCCTAACTCAACACGCCTTTCCTGCCATATTGCTTCCAGAAGGCTTTGGCCACTAAGGTTTGTAACAGGCTGCAATGTATTGTCCGGTACATTGGCGGGGGCATATGTACCAGGGTTACCTTCTATAGAGCCTTTGGGTAGAGTAGAAGCTTTGGCCCGGGCTCTGATTTTGTTAATGTCGTCCATTGCCTCACTTAATTTGCCAAGGTAAAAAGCAGCTTCAGCATGCATGAGTATGACATCTGCATATCTCATTTTTCTGTGATTCCGTGGTCCGTTGGACATGTAAGACGCTTGCTGAGCTAAAGCTGCTTTTCTGTTCAGTGTTCCTGTTGCATCTTCGGCAGAATTAATAGTAAACTTCTTGCCGTATAGGATGTCTCCATTACGCAATACAGTACAAGGAAGGCGAGGGTCGCCTGGTTCGAATGCATTAATGAAAGACTGAGAAGGAGAGTTGTAACCCCATCCCCAGGTTGAACGCGGGTTTTGAAGTTGGTCGGCATAGGAGCCTGTGCTGATGGGTCCGTCCGAATTACCTGCACCGTTATCCATATACTGGATTTCAAAAATAGATTCCGGCCCATTTTCCATCTCGTCTTCAAAGAGTGTGGCATAGTTTGGTACTAAGGAATATACCCCCGATTGAGTAACCATGTTTGTTAAATCATATACCTGATTCCATGTGTGCCCGTTGGAGTTGTCTGTACCTATCTGATACATGATACAACGGGCAAGATAGCTTAATGCAGCACCTTTGGTAGCTCTGCCGGCGTCTTTGGAGGCATAGGTTTCTGGTAATAATTCTTTGGCTTTATTCAAGTCATTTTCTATAAATATGAATGTTTGGGGCAGGGAACTTCTTTGTATTTTACCGTATTCACTTGGCAATAGTAAATGGTCAATTAATGGTACTCCTCCATATAATCTTGCCAGATAAAAATAAGCGTAGCTTCGCAGGAATAAGGCTTCACCTTTAAGGCGGTCTTTGGTTAACTGATTGACAGACTGAGCCTGGTCAATATAAGTCAATACATAGTTTGCTCTTGTAATAGCTGCATACATGTTTACCCAAACTGCCTGAGTGGAAACATGGGAAGAATTGGCCCGCCATTCTTTAAGTTCACGTAATGTATTTATTAAGCCGTCTCCGGGCTTACTGCCAATTTCTGCATCATCAGAGCATATATCTCCAAAGAACAGCTCATAACCCTGATAGGCTTTATCGCGGCCTCCGTTATCCCATGAAATGGCGTCATAAATGGCATTAACCGCCAGTTCCGGGTTTGCCGGAGCAGTATTAAAATAGTCAGAACTGTTTGAGGGGCCTAAGGGGGCTTTATCAAGAAAGCCTTTACAACCGCTTATGAGTATGGGAAGAAAGACAAGAAGTATGAATTTTTTCATATTGTAATAAACAGTAGTGCTAAAAACCAATAGTCATACCGGCGCGGATGATACGGGGCTGGGGATAGTTACCCATATCTACCCCATAGTTCAATGGATTATTGATATTGCTGACAGTCTGGCCTATTTCCGGATCAAACCCTTTATATTTTGTTTGGGTAAAGAGGTTGTCGGCAGCAACGTATATTCGTAAGGTCTGCATCCTTATTCTGGAAATCAGTTTGGATGGCAGTGAATATCCTAAGGTGATATTTTGAATACGCCAGTAACTGCCGTCTTCAACATAGCGGTCACTAAAACGCATGTTTTGATTTGGGTCTGAAACGGTCATTCTTGGTTCATCTGTATCAGGGTTTTCCGGTGTCCATGCGTTGTTGCGGTTAGGTGTAGAATTCCACTGGCCTGTTGATGATTGTGTGAACTTGTTTAACCCGTTTACAATTTTATTTCCATATACGCCCATGATAAATACATTGAAGTCAAAACCCTTGATTTCAAAGCCTAATGAAAAACCATAGGTGAATTTTGGTAACGGACTCCCCAGATAAACATAGTCTTTGTCGTCAATTTTTCCGTCTCCGTTTTGATCTTTAAATTTAACGTCACCGGGCTGAGCATTAGGTTGTATTTTCTTTCCCTTAACAGCATGCGCATCTACTTCTTGCTGGTTATGAAAGATTCCTTCGGTTTGTAAGCCCCAAAAACTGCCTACAGGCATCCCTTGGTCAGTCATTGTGGTATAACCAAGATTCCACAATAAACCACCTTTGACAGGAGCATTTTCAACAGAAGTTACATTGTTTTGTATAGCGGTGAAATTTGCAGCAGCATGGTATTTTAATTTATAGGTGGTAGTGTTCTTGTAGCCGATAGCCAGTTCAATTCCCTTATTGACCATGTTGCCGGCATTGGTTGCGGCTCCGTTAGCTCCTGCATAATCAGGAGTAGGCAATTGAATAATCATTCCTTTGGTTTCCCTGATAAAATAATCAGCTGTAAACCACACTTTTTTCTTCCAGAATTCTAAATCTATGCCGGCATTCCATGTTTCCGTTTGTTCCCACTTTAATTCAGGATTGCCATAATCAGTAATTGTGTAGCCTGCCACCTGGCTGCCTCCGAAGCTGTAATTATTGCCGCCGTTAATAAGTGTATAAGAAGCATAGTCATTTTTTATGCTATTTTGATTTCCTGTTCTTCCCCAGCCGACCCGTAATTTTAGAGTATTGATAAAACGGATGTTTTTCATGAAGTTTTCTCTGGCAATATTCCAGCCGATACTTGCTGAGGGAAATGTGCCCCAACGGTAGCGGGGGGCAAATTTTGAAGATCCGTCTCTTCTTAGTGTGGCTGTAATCAGATACTTTCCTTTATAACCGTAATGTCCTCGTACAAAATAGGAAGATAGTGCAGAGGCTCCCTGGTTGCTGGTTATAGTATTGGCAGCAGGATCACCTGTTGAAGATGAAATATATCGTTCCAGGTCATTTTCAGGTACATTGGTAACAGATACTGATGTTGAGTTGTAATTGGCAGTCTGTGCTTCTGCTCCTAGCATTGCTTCAAAGGTATGCTGTCCTATTATTTTGGTATAATTCAGGTGGTTAGACCAAACCCATTTGAACGCTTGTCCTCTGGTTTCATATAAGACACTGATCAGATTGCGCTCAGCTGGCCCTACATCATATACAGGAACATAAATAGTATTCAGATCTGTGCTATAAGTACCGCCAATCTGAGATTTAAAGGATAAGCCCTTTAAGATTGCAGCTTCGAGATAGGCCGCTCCTGTAAAATTGTTGTTTCTGTTTTTGTTGTTTTTTTGAAGGTCATTGCCCCTTGCAGGGTTAAAGGCAGTGGACATATATGCATATCCCCAGTTGCCGGTATTGGGATCTCTGACAGGGGTTATCGGATCTGTAATTACGGCATTGTTTAAGCCGCCTGTATATTCGTTTGCATTGTTGAAGTTTTGATCTGTTCTTGAAAAATACGCTGAAATACCTCCCTTTAACCACTTGCTGAGTGTTTGTTCGTTAGTGGCACGGAGAAAGTATTTTTTGACATTGCTGTTTTTAATTGTTCCATCCTGATTGAAAAGTGTGCCGGAAACTGACCAGTTATTTGTTTTACCACCGCCACTAACATTCAGGTAATAATTTCTGACAAGCCCGGTCTGAACAACCTCTTTTTGCCAGTTGGTACCTGACTGGTTACCGGCAATGGCTGTGTTCAATGCATCGTTGACTGACGAACTTGGGGTCGTATTGTCGTTAGCATATGCCTGCTGTTTGAGTCTTGCATAGGATGCAGCATCATTTACAGGAATTGTACGCCACATTTCAGCTACTCCCTGATAAGTATCAAATGTAAACCGCGTAGTGCCCGGCTGTCCTCTTTTTGTTTTTACAAGTATAACCCCATTAGCTCCCCGTGAACCATAGATTGCTGTGGCTGAAGCATCTTTCAGTACTTCCATACTTTCAACATCTTTCGGAGCCAGAAATGCCAGATCTGTGGTTTGGTAGCCGTCCACAACATATAAGGGATCACTATTATTTACAGTTCCTATTCCGCGAATACGGACCCGCATATCGGTTCCCGGACCACCGTTTTCTGCAATAACTTGTACTCCGGCCACTCTGCCCTGTAAATATTGGACAGGAGAGGGAGAACCAATCATTGTCATTTCATCTGCTTTTATCAAAGCAATTGCACTCGTAGATTCAGATTTTGGAGTCTCACCGTAACCTAGCGCGAGAATTTCTACTTCTTCAAGTATATGCATATCTTCTTCCAGCGCGATATTGAGTGAAGCCATGTTGCTCAGAGGAATGCTTTGTGCTTTATAACCGGGGAAGCTAAATATGAGGGTATCTCCGGTTTTTGCAGGTAATTGAAAGTAGCCTGTTGTGTCAGTAAAAGTCCGGGTGTCTGTATTCTTAATAGTAACCAATACTTTCGAGATATGATCGCCTTTGGGTGTGGTTACTTTTCCTTCTATAAATCCCTCTTTTTGACATAAGGAGGGGAAGCTGGCTGATAAAACAACCAGAAACGTAAAAAACAATCTCATTTTATTCCAATGCTCTAAATGTAAACCAGTATAGGCTGACAGGTTATACTGCCAGGATTTTTGTTAAGAACTCATCTCTTTTCCTGACAGAAACATCTACCCAATGCCCTCCTGTTAAGTAAACTTTATAACCGTCTGTTTTAGAGTATTTTTTGACATGGTTTAAATTGATCACAGAAGATTTGTGGCACCTGAAAAATATCTCTTGTGACAATAAGTCTTCGAAATACTGCAGGTTACGGTAGGAAAGGGTTTTTTCTCCTTGTATAGTGTAGATCCAGGTATAATTGCCGTCACCTTTACAGTAGATAATATCTGCAATGTTCAGGATAATCAGACCATCATTGATTGACACTGCGATTTTGCTGAGCCGTTCCGTTGAACCGCTGGTATTTTGAAGAAGAAGCTCAATTTGTTTATGAGTTATGAAAACCTTTTTCTTCATGTTAAATTTTTCGATGGCAGTTGCCAGTTCCTGGCCATCAATTGGTTTCAAAAGATAATCGAGACATGAATACTTAATAGCCTGTATGGCATAGTTTTCATGGCCCGTTATGAAAATTACTTCAAAATGGGGTGGTGAAGGCATTTTTTCAAAAATCTGAAAGCTGAGCTTCCCACACAGCTCTACATCCATCAATACCAGTTCCGGTTTTGTGTCGTGGATAAGCTGTACTGCTTCTTCAACAGTAGTGGCAACTCCCAGCACTTGTACTTCAGGGCAATACTGAATCAGCAGACTTTTGAGATATACAATAGAGTGAGCTTCGTCTTCAACAATAATAGTGCGGGTCATTTTATATAATTAGTTATAGGAGATAAATAATTGAACCTGTGTGCCTGAAGGGAGACCTTCCTTGTTTTTTAAGTCTATAATATTGATGGTATAGGGCTGACTGTCATTTTCATGCCCGTTTAATAGTTCCAGACGTTTCTCTGTAATAGCAATTCCTTTTGATTTATGTTCTTTGTCAGGTGCCTCAGTATTGGTTCTGCCAACGCCATTGTCTGTTATTTCACAGTAGAGAACCGAATCTTCTGGCTTATTGATAAACCGAATGCTCAGCTGGCCTTTCTCTTTTTTTGGAAGCAAGCCATGTTTAATGGCATTTTCCAGAAAAGGCTGAATAAGCATAGGAGGTATTTCTAATTCGTTTTGAGTAATGTTTTTATCAATGTCCCATTTTATCTGAAACCTGTTTTCAAAGCGGAGGCTTTCTAAAGCCAGGTAGTTGTTCAGAAAGGCGAGTTCTTCACTAAACCTGATGTATTTACTTCTGGAATGGTCCAGTATTCTGCGCGAGAGCCTGGAAAAATCGTTCAGATAGGTGATAGCTTCGCTTTGTCTGTTGCCTATTATAAGTCCTTGGATTGAGCTCATTGTATTGAAGACGAAATGAGGGTTCATTTCTGCTCGCATTGCTGTCAGTTCGGCATCGTTTACTTTTTGTGTCAGACTTGAATTCAGCAGGTTGGTAAGCTCGATGTTTTTTCTGGCTTGCTTGAGAGAGCGTTCTTTAAACAAATAAAGTATAATACCCGAAACCAGGAAGATAATCAGTAAAAGTGCTCCGCCGATCATGTAATTGCGGGCCTCTTTTTTTTCAAGTACAGCAAGCTTTTGCTCTGATTCAAGTTGCTGAATTCTGGAGTTTTTTAATTGTATTTCGTAACTGTTTTGTATTTCCAGCAAGCTATTTGTCCTGTTTTCATTATAGCTGTTTTCCTGGTACTTATAGGCCTGGTTGTGATATTCTAATGCTTTTTTATAGTTGTTTTGTTCTTCATGAAATTTAGCAATGTTTTTTAATACCATGGCAATCTCAATGTTGTAGTTTGTTTTTCTAAACATTTCGAGCGCTTTCTGGTCGTATATGAAAGCCTGCGCCATATTATTCTGTTGTTTGGCCATGGCAGAATATATCATATAACATTTACCTTCTCCGATTAGCCCGTTTTCGCGGTGATGTATTTGGATGGCACTGTCTAAAAGTATGGAAGCTGATTGGAAATCACGTAAAATGAGTTTAAGACGGGCCATTTCTGCTAAAGAACCGGCCATTCTGTCTTTCATGTTTGCAGACTGGTAAGCGTAATATGCTTTTATGTAATACTGATATGCTTTATCATAAAGTTCTGAGGCATTGATCTGGTCTGCATATGCCTGATTTTTTTCTTTACCAGGACCATACTTTATGTTTTGTTTAGGGATATCCGCCTGGTGTAAAAAGCTCTGAGCCAGCCCAAAATAACTGTCGGCTAAACCCAGGCGGTCATTCGATTTTAGCTGATAATGAATTGCAGTGTTAAAGTAGCCGTGTTTTTTTGAAAAAAAAGTATGCTCGTCCAATGGCTCAAAATTGATTTGATAAGCCTGTATATGATTTTTGACAGCCAGGCTGAAATTGTCATGTCTGTTTTGTAAAAGACCGAGCGCTTTGTTTAAATAACGTAAGGCTAAAGGATAATTGCCCTGTACTGAAAGTGTGTGGGAATAGATCTCATAAATTTTGACAAGATTTGAAGTATCTTTTGCCTTTTCTGCAATATCAATAGTTTTTTTTCCAAACCCGATTGCTTTTTCTGCATCAGATTCCCGATAGAGTCTGCTTATCAGAATCATGGTGCTTACTTGTTCTTGATAAGTTTTGTTTTCCTGTAATACATTAAGTAGACTGTCTAATTGAGTTTTTGCCGGGCTTTGATAACTGATTGAAAGCAACAGGAACAGGAAAGCGTATGCGTATGATATCTTAAATTGCAACACCGTGAACATTCGGGTATTTTCTTATGATGGACTTTCTCTATATAAATTATGTATAAGGCTGGTATTCGCTTATTGTACGAATGTAATTATGGATTTGCGTCAAGTGATTGAAATCCAGTATGGTAGAAACTGATTGGTTTCCTGTATATTCGCAAATATTGGAATATTTTCCTGAAATTCAAGAGACTAGCTTTAATTTGTCAGGGTAAATACATTGAAAATTTTATTCTGATGAATGTTGCATTTTGAGAGGTGCAGAGCCTTAAGCTTTCTTCTTAAACTCCGGAAAACTTTGTGTAATATGCTATTACTCTACGGATAAAGTTCTGAAACTTATCTAACGTGTGTTTTTTGGTATTGAACGGTGTGTTTTTGTCAGCAAACGTAAATTTGAGATGAAGGAATTACTTACCCCTTAAAATATCCCAAAGCAGGTAAATACCGACAACAGCGCCTATACTGAAGGTGATTTCGGAAACGTATTGAATATGGGTGAATTCTGAAATATTACCAGATCCTACAATAAGTGCCGCTACGATAATGGCCGCGCTCATTCTTTTTCCGAGTACGTCAATCCTTCTCATAAAAGGCTCAAGCCCTTTGTGTTCATGATCAAGCTTAAGTTTTCCTTCTTTAATTTTATGTATAATGTCTGCTGTATCACGGGGTATTTTGTGCATGATATCTTTGTATTCTTCGTAAGCCCCCAGCGCTTCATTGAGCATTCCTTTTGGGGAATAACGTTTCATTACAAGTTCTTCTGCATAAGGAAGTATTTCTTTATTGATATTGAATTCAGGGTTCAAAAGATTAGCAAGTGACTGTATTGTAAGCAAAGATTTACCTAACAGGTAGAGAGATGAAGGGATGACAATATTGTATCTGACTACCACGTCCATACAGCCTTGTAAGAAATCACCAATGTTGACCTCATTTACTGTTGTACGCTGAGACTCGAAAATAAATTCATCTACACTGTCAATAAGTTGTTCTTTGAATTCACTGTCGCGGGCATTACAGAGCTCAAGAATAGAATCTGTCATCATACGGGCGTCAGAGCGCACATAAGCAATCATAAATGTTGCCAGATTATTGAGGTTTCTCTGGCTGATGTGTCCCATCAACCCAAAATCTATGAAGCAAATACGCCCGTCATCCAATACAAATATATTTCCGGGATGCGGATCTCCATGGAAGAAGCCGTATTTAAATATCTGCGCAAAAAATAGTTTACACCCTCTTGATGCCAATACTGCTGTATCAAAGCCTTTTTGCCTTAAAATAATAGTTTTTGACAGCTTTGTACCATCAATGTACTCCATTGTCAATATCTTTTTTGACGAAAATTTGGGGTAACTTTTAGGTACATATATTTCCGGTTCTCCTCTAAAGAAATCAGCAAACAGCTCCAGGCTGTTTCTTTCTATAGTAAAATCTATTTCCTGCAGAATGGATTTTCTAAACTCAGTAAGTACTCCAGAAATATTAGCTGTTTTCATCCTGATATTCCGATTTTCAAGCCGTCTTACCAGTACTTCCATTAACTGAAGGTCAGCATAAATGATAGATTCTATGCCGGGTCTCCTTACTTTAATTACTACCTGTTCTCCTGTGATAAGATCGGCTTTATATACCTGTGCAATAGATGCAGCCCCAATGTGTTCTTCAGAGATATAAGCAAATATTTCGTCTATAGGCCGATGCATTTCTTCCTCAATCAATGCTATTGCTTCCGCTTTAGGAAAAGGAGGGACTTTGTCCTGAAGCTTTTCCAATTCTATGCAAAGTTTATTGGGAATAAGGTCTGATCTGTCAGCTAGTAGCTGGCCGAATTTGATAAAAGTAGGGCCAAGCTCTTCAATAGCAATACGAATACGCTCATAACGGTTAATTGTATTAAGCTTATTGAGCCTTTTTTGGGGAATAAACCTTTGTAATACAGGACTGTGATTTATATAATCGCCTAAACCATATTTATACAATATGGAGAGTATTTCTTTGGTTCGGCTAATTTGTTTGAATTTGACTTTTAAACCAGTTTCTATCATAAAAAAAAATTATACCGGTTAAGGAATAGGTGCAAAAAAATAGAAAATGTTCTTCCGGAAATTCCCCCGGAAGAACATTTAATGGCTATACATCACCGACAGTACTTTGATACATGTCTAAGTCGTCTACTGTTCTTTTAGCGCCTGACGAGGCTCTTGCAGTAGCAGGTTGGTTAAAGCCTGATTTAATATTTTCGGCTCTATGGCCTACCTCATGTGATATTTCTTTTAATTCGTCGCCTATTTTATTAAAAGATACTTTTAAGTTTTGTGCGGCTTCTTTCAGCTCATTGCGCAGTAGTTCTTTTTTATCATCATCCAGCAAATTATAATTCCTGGCTTTTTCCATCAATTGGTCTAAATCCTGATTTGCACTTTTAAGCCTGTCATAAAGCTGGTCAACTTGTTCACCGGCTTTGTGTTTTACATCGGCATATTTGGCTGATAAGTTTTCTTTGGTTTCCTTACTCAACTCCGAAAATGAGCTGCTCGCTTTGTCGGCCAGGTTGTTTACAATGGACTTTACTTCCTTCCATTCACTATTAACCTCACTTTTGTCTGTTTTGACTTGTTCTTCAATTTTTTCCAACGAAGTTTTTAAGTTGGACAAGCCATCAATAATTGAACGTAGCATAGTGTAAAAATTTAGGTTGATGTATGAGATAAAAAATGCAGATTTCGTTAGGAATATTTATCTGCTGAAGCTTTTTAGCTAAATTGCCTGACAAGCTTTGAGAATATGAACGAAAGTAATCACAAAGGGTTTGAATTTTTCCTGTTTAAAAAGGAATATATCTCCGAATTTGTTTACGGAGGCATTGACGGGGCAATTACCACATTTGCAGTAGTTTCCGGTGCTGTAGGAGCAAGTTTTAGCTTTGAAGTAATCCTGATTTTAGGTTTTGCCAATCTCATTGCAGACGGTTTTTCTATGTCTGTAGGCAGTTTCTTTTCTACCAAGGCTGAACGGGATAATTTTGAAAAGCACAAGGCTATAGAATATTGGGAGGTTGAAAACCTGCGGGAAAAGGAAATTGAAGAAATCAGAGAGATTTATAAAAATAAAGGTTTTGAAGGCGAGCTTTTAGAACAGGTTGTGGCAGTCATTACCTCCAATAAAGATGTTTGGGTTGATACCATGATGAAAGAAGAACTGGAGATGACGAAAGACGACAAGACGCCATTGAAAACAGCGGCTGTTACTTTTATCTCATTTCTGGCAATTGGTATTATCCCTTTGCTTGCTTATCTGATTGATTACCTGTTTGATATTGGACGCGAGCATTTGTTTTTATTGTCCTGTATATTTACTGGGATCGGGTTATTGATTATAGGGGCTCTGAAGAGTAAGGTTACAGAAAAAAATATGGTAACGGGAATTCTGGAAACAGTTGCTTTAGGTGGTTTAGCAGCTGCTTTGGCATATTTTGTGGGTAATGGATTAGAAAAACTATTTATCAGTTAATGCAGCGACGAGACTTTTTAAAAACAGCATCAGCCTTAGTAGGCCTTGGTTTAGCAGGTGAATCCTTTGCCGGAGCACCTTCCCCATATGAAATAGGGATTGTAACAGGTAAAATAGAACCTCCTTTAACAGGCAAGAACGTACGTTTGCGTGAAGCTGCAGCAAAACAGTTTGAACTGATGGTGGCAGCGGCAAAAAAGGACGGGATAAGACTTTATTCTACTTCTAGTTACCGTAATTATGACCGGCAGCTGAAAATATGGAACAAGAAATATGATGAATATACACTACAAGGTATTTCCGGAGCAGCCCTTGTCCATAAAATCATTGAATATTCTTCTTTACCGGGAGCATCAAGGCATCATTGGGGCACCGACTGTGATTTAACGGATCTGAATATCTGGCAACCGGAGAATACCCTGGATGCTTGTCACTATGAAGAATGCGGTGTGTATGCTTTATTAGGTAAATGGCTTATAGAAAACACAGGCCGGTTTGGATTTGTTGAAGCATATAACAGCGATCTGAACAGGACGGGTTTCCACGATGAGCCCTGGCATTACAGCTTTGCAGATCTTTCGAAACCTCTTTACAGGAAGTTTATCAATATCGTTAAACTAAAAGATTTAAAGAATCCTGCTTTGAAAGGAAATGAATATGTAACAGAAGATTTCCTTGATCAATATTATCATGAGTATGTGAAAGGAATTAATCCTGTTTTGAAGTAAGTTTATAGAGGACAAAGGGAAAGGGATATTAAGGATACTTTCAAATAATACTTTTTTGAATAGTAAAAACGGAAAAGAAGCAGGTTAAATAAGCAATCCTTAATCTCAATACTAATTCCTTTTTCGCACCGTTTATTTTATATATTTTTGAAAGTATATCGTGGGGAACGAGATCTATGTTGAAAAAAATATTTTTAAGTACGCTCATCTTTTTGGCTTTCACACGGGTGATAGCGCAGGATACGCAGGTACAGGTCAATGCCGATCTGGCTTTCCGTACCGGCCTTGAACTTTTAGCACGTGAAAAATACGCTGCTGCCCAAAATTCTTTTGACCAGTACTTAAGTTTGGGTAAAAAAGACCAATTAAGTATTGAAGCAGAGTATTATTCTGCTGTTTGCGCGTTATACCTGTTTAATCCGGATGCTGAACGCAAATTCCATCGCTTCATTAAACGTTATCCGGAACATCCCAAGGCTATATTAGCTTATTACGATCTGGGTGCGCATTATTTTAGCCAGCGTAACTATAAGCAAACAATTGAATACCTGGAAAAAGTAGATATTAAAAAGCTTGATGCCGAAACAAGGCTTGAACGTGATTTTAAGTTAGGATATGCTTATTTCTTTGAAAAGAACTTTGAAAAGGCAGGGGCTTTGTTTGACGGGATTAAAAATGGTAATCATAAATATGTATATGCTTCTAATTATTATTCAGGCTTTTCAAATTACAAAGTAGAGAAGTATGATGTAGCAGAAAAGGATTTTAAGAAAGCAGGCGAAAATGAAGCATATAAGCCTCTTGTACCTGTTATGCTAATGAATATCTATTATAAGAACAAAAAGTACCAGGATATGCTTACTTATGTTCAGACAATAGAAAATGAAGGTATACAACTGAAATCGGGAGAAGAGTTCTATTTATTGGCCGCAGATGCTGCTTACAGGCTGGAAGATTATGCAAAAGCAGTTGCATTGATGGATAAGTCCGGTGGATCGTCTAAAATGCAGGGCGACACTTTGTACCGTTACGCTTATGCACAATATAAGACGGATAAATTACCTGAAGCTATTACCAATTTTCAGAAATTATCTGTTCTCAATAATAAGTTGGGACAATATTCTGCTTATTACATGGGAATGTCTTATCTGAAACAAGGCAACAAACCTTTTGCCCTGAATGCATTCACTACAGCCTATGGGTATGGTAAAGATTCTCTGGTGACGCCTTCGTCGATGTTTTATGCAGGTAAACTGAATTTTGATTTAGGTAAATACCATGATGCTGCCCAGATTTTCAGAACCTTTGTCAGAAAATTCCCTGCTGATACAAACCGCACAGATGCCTCAGAGTTATTTGGAGAAGCTTTATTAAACTCCAATAATCTTGATGAAGCTATAGTCTATATAGAAGGCCTGCGCCGCAGAAGTGAACGTGTAAATAAAGCTTACCAGAAAGTAACTGTATTTAAGGGTATTGAACTCTTTAATGCCAATGATTATGTGGGAGCTTTAGCTATGTTCAAAAAATCATTAGAATACAGATATGACAGAGAGCTTGCTGATATGGCTAATTTCTGGTCTGGAGAGACGTACTCAATTGATAAAAAATACAACGAGTCTATTGAATCGTATGAAGCCATTTCACGGGTTTCAGAATACAGTTTAAAATCTAAATATGGTCTGGGTTATAATTATTATAATCTGAAAAAGTATGATCAGGCTTTGAAGTATTTCCGTGATTATACAGATCAGCCGGAGAAAATCAGCAATAAGAAAAACTTGTATGACGCACAGATCAGATTAGCAGACTGTTATTATGCTGCGAAAAAGTATAATGATGCATTGGCGATTTACAATGAATTGCTGAACAAGAACCATATTGAAGAAATTGACTATGCCATTTTCCAGAAAGCCGCTATTCTTGCTGCTAAAGGAGATTTTGAAGAGGCAATCAGCAATTATGACCTGGTTATTAAGAGATACCCTGATTCAAGATTTTACGACAACGCTTTATATCAGAAAGCTGAGCTGAATTTTGAAAAGGGACATTACCAATCAGCAACAGAAGGCTTTACAATGCTTTTGCATGAAAGACCTAATTCGCAATTGGCTTCATTAGTTCTGTTGAAAAGAGCTTTGGCTAATGACAACCTGAAAAACTTTGATCTTGCAGCTGGCGATTATAAACGTATTTTGCAGGATTATCCTTTAAGTAAAGATGCAAAACCTGCTCTTGAAGGTTTACAGGAAGTTTTGAGTAAGCTTGATAAGAGTGAAGAATTCGAAACAGTGCTTTCTGATTACAAACAAAGAAATCCGGATGATACAGGTTTAGAAGGACTTGAATATTCTTCGGCAAAATCTTTGTACAATAACGGAAAATACCCTCAGGCGGTCAGAAGCTTTACCAACTATATCAATGTTTATGCAAGCTCTGATAATATAATTGATGCGCGTTATTTCCTGGCAGACAGCTATCTGAGAACAAAAGATACCAGCAATGCTTATACTTGGTTCGGAGAAGTTGTGAATCAGAATAAAGGGAATTATGTAAATCGTTCTCTGCGTGCAAAAGCAGATATTGAGCTTTCCCGCCAAAATTATCAATCATCTAAATCCTCTTACAGCTTATGGTTAAGCAGGGTTGTTAGTAAAAAAGAGCAAATCAATGCCTGGATGGGGTTAATGGACTGTTTTTATGGCTTGAAAGATTGTGATAGTACTATTTATTTTGGTCAAAAGATATTGGATGCAGGAAATGCTTCTATCAATGCCTCAAACAAGGCTAACCTTGTTCTGGCTAAATGTTATTTGACAAAAGGAGATAACATCAAGGCAGATGAATACCTGCTACAGTTATTGAATAGTGCACAAGATGAGTATGCGGCAGAGGCAAATTATCTGGTGGCCGAAAATCATTACCTGATGAAAGATTACAAAAACTCTTTGGATAAGCTTTTTGGTTTCAATGAACATTTTGGTAGTAATGTTAAATGGCTTGGTAAATCTTATTTGTTAATAGCAGACAATTACATTGCATTAGGAGAGGCGTTCCAGGCAAAAGCCACGCTGAAGTCAATTATAGAAAAATTCCCTGATAAAGAGACCGTTGAGGCGGCACGTAAAAAAATGGATACATTGACCTCTGATGGTAACACAACAGAAGAGGAGGAAGGAGCAGAAGATGATGAATAAGAAATTTTTAGCAATTTTTGCTCTGATGCTTTGTGCATTGGGTAATGTATTGGCACAGACCGAGTTAGAAAATCAGGAGATTATTATAGATAAGAAAAAGAAGATTGAATTCCCTGAAGCAAACAGGAATTTCGAGAAGGTTGTTTTTACCCCAAAACCTACTGAATTTGCCCCTCAGACTTATTCTTATGAAGATAATCATAAGCTGTTAATCTCAGACTATAATACCAAAATGAAGGTATTAATAATAAAAGAAGAGCCTTTGAAAAAGCTTTATGCAAATTATGTGAAAGCAGGTCTGGGAAATTATGGTACTACCTATCTTGAAGGTTGGTTTAATAATAAACGGGCAGATAAGCTTCAATATGGAGCTCATTTCAAGCATCTTGCATCAGCAAACGGTCCGGTTGAAAACTCAGGAAGCAGCACTAATAGAATTGATGGTTATGCCAAATATTTTATGAAGCAAGGGACATTGACGGGTTCATTAGCTTATCAGCGCAATCGTTATAATTTCTATGGATATGATCATGATAAGTTGACTAACGTGTCTAAAGATGATGTAAAGCAGTTGTTTAATTCTTTTGAGGCGAAAGCGTTATATGATGGCTATACAAAAGATTCCACTGTTCTTTTAACAGCAGGGGTTAATTATGGCCATTTGCAAGATCATTTTAAAGCAAAAGAAAACGAAGTGAACCTGAATCTTGCCGGGCAGTACAAGATTTCTCCAACTTCAGCGGTAAATGTTGCGGCAGGACTGACTTTACTTAACCGGGCAGATTCTACGAGCCAAAATCGTACAATATTCGGCTTGAGACCAACCTATCATTATACGTTTAATAAATTGAAAGTATCTGTTGGCTTAAACTTTGTTTATGCCAATGATACACTGACAAATAGTAAAGCTCACTTATATCCGGTTGCTACAGTTGATTATAATTTGTTAGACAATACTGTAATTGTTTTTGGTGGGCTAGACGGAGGAATTCAAAAGAATACTTTAAGGTCTGTAACCAATGAAATGCCTTTTATTAATTCTAATGTAGCGATTCAGAATACCAATAAAACGATAGACTTCTTTGCCGGTATCAGAGGTAATCTTAAAGGCAATATCTTTTATCGGGTAAAAGTGGGTTATCAATCTTACAAGAACATGTATTTTCTCGTAAATGATATTGCCGATTCTTCGAAGTTTGCATTGGCTTATGATAAGACTACAGGTGTTGTAAACGTAGGTGGCGAGTTAGGTTTTTTTAACATGCAAAAGTTTCGTGTAACTTTAAAAGGTGACTATTATGGCTATTCAACTTCTGACCTTGATAGGGCATGGCATAAGCCATCTTTTGTGGCCGGAGTCAATGGTGGTTACAATTTGAAAGAGAAAATTTACTTCAATGTAGACTTCTATCTGATGAGCGGAATTAATGCGAAAAATTTCTCCTCTGGTAAAGAGTACAGCCTCAATACGATAGCTGATTGCAACCTGAAAACAGAGTATAGATTTTCAGAAAGGTTTGGGGCATTTGTAGAATTAAATAATATATTTGCTCAGAGATACCAGCGTTATCTGAATTATCAGAACAAAGGTTTTAACGTATTAGTGGGTTTAAATGCAACTTTTTAATCTTGGAGATTAATAAATACATATCAGAATTACTATATAAGCATGATTGCGTAATCGTTCATGGTTTTGGAGCTATGCTTTGCCATTACCAGCCGGCCTTGATCGATGAACCAAGAAAGTCTTTTGCTCCGCCTGCCAAATCATTAGCATTTAATGAAAAACTGGTGGTTAGTGAAGGTCATTTGGAGCAATATATTGCGTCTAAATTATCATTGAGTATCGATGATGCCATTGCTCTGATCCTAAAGGATGTTCAGATTGCATTAGCTCAATTACATACAGAGAAGTCTTACTCCATTACCGGTTTAGGTCATTTTTATGAAACCGAAAACGGTATCAGGTTTGAGTCAGAGAATAAGATCAATTACCTTGAAACAAGTTTTGCTTTGCCAGAAGTCTTTATTGACCCAATTGACAGATCTAAGAGCGGTTTAGGAAAACCGGCAGATCGTCCGGCCGTTACGGCGCCAGCAACCAAGACAAAAGTAACAAAGGCAGGTCAGCAGGGAAGAAAATGGTGGGTAGCGACATTGCCTGTAGTATTTTTGTTAGCTTTAGGTGTGAGTTTTTACACCTTTGATCCATTTAGCCTATTCGTTGAAGAATCAGAACAGGTTGCTAAAAAGAAATCAGACAATTATAACTTTGATGACCCTATGGGCAAAGGAGTAAATGCCGGAGATGTTGAACGTGCAGAAAACATTGCTGCCCATCCGGAAACTACTGTTGCTGCAGCAGGCGTAATTGCTCCGCCGTCGTTTGATTCGGAACCTGAACATGCTATCGTAGAAGAGGAAACTCCAAACGTACAGCAAAACCTGAAAACTTCTGTGAAGGTAGTTATATCTGACGCAGTTGTTATTTCAGAAAAACAAGGTCGTGCACATATTATTGCAGGAGGTTTCTCTACTCTTGAAAATGCTGAAAAATTAAGGGTGAAGTTTGAGGAAGAGGGGTTAGAGTCTAAAATTATAGAACCTTACGGATCAGTAAATTTGTACAGAGTTACAATGGGTGACTATACTACTAAAGTTGAGGCTTTAGAGAAAGCTGATGAATTAAGAGTAAATCATCCTGGTCTTTGGGTATTAATCTATTAGTATTTGGAGGTTTATTAAATTAAACCTCTAGTATTGCAATTTGAGTATTATTTAGCCGTTTTAGATCAAACTATAAATACCATGAGTATTTTCCTTCAAATAGTTAACACCGCAGAAAATGCAACGGAAACTGTAGCAGCTCCTATAGGTGCTGTAAGTACAGAACATACAATAAACTTGTTTGAATTAATTATGAAAGGTGGATGGGTAATGGTACCACTCTTCCTTTTGTCATTTTTAGCCATCTTTATTATAATAGAGCGTTACCTGACAATCAGACGTGCATCACGTGATACTGGTGATTTTATGCCCCGTGTTAAGGCAGCTATTTTACAGGGAGATGTGAACGGTGCTAAGTTGCTTTGCGCTTCTGTAGATTCTCCTGTAGCAAGAATGATTGAAAAAGGGGTTAGTCGTTTAGGAAGACCTTTGAAAGATATTGAGACTTCTGTGGAAACGGTTGGTCGGGTTGAAGTTCTGCGACTTGAAAGAAATATCAATATTCTGGGTATTGTGGCATCTATTGCTCCAATGCTTGGTTTCGTCGGTACTATTTCAGGGGTAATTAAGATCTTTTATAACATTGCTCAGGAAGAAAATATTTCAATTGGTGCAATTGCAGAAGGTTTGTATGAGAAAATGATTACTTCTGCATCTGGCCTTGTTGTAGGTATTATTGCTTATATCGGATATCATTTATTGAACCTGATGATTGAGCGTATTGTTTACCGTATGGAGCAGAACGCAATGGAGTTTGTTGACTTGTTACAAGAGAATAAGTAATGCAACTACGCAAAAAGAAAGGTCATGGCATAGAAGTGAGCACGCATGCGCTCAACGACATCATGTTTTTCCTGATGTTGTTCTTCCTTATTGCCTCTACAATGGCAAACCCCAATGTTATTAAACTGTTGTTGCCAAGCGCCAAAAGTTCTGAGACAGTAACTAAAAGACAGGTGTCTTTGTCTATTGATAAAGATCAGCACTATTTTATTGATCAGAGACCTGTAAATGTTGATAATCTGAAAAATGAATTGATGGCAG
The DNA here is from genome assembly GCA_964572965.1 of uncultured Bifidobacteriaceae bacterium. GTDB lineage: Bacteria > Bacteroidota > Bacteroidia > Cytophagales > UBA9547 > CAZNHL01. Next base: position 25,910 of record CAZNHL010000004.1, on the reverse strand, counting down.
CCGCAGGTACCTCTGATGCTACAATTGTAGTAAGAATAGACAGGACATTGAACATCCAGAAATTGGTTGACGTACTTGAGATAGGAAACGAACTCAAGTTGAAGATGATCATGGCAACTGATAAGAAGTAAGCTTTCAATTTTTAATACCTAGACAATTGGAATCTACAAAGGATTATAAGATGCAAGGGCTTTTGGGAGCGGCACTAATTCACTTAGCGCTTCTCTTGCTATTGTTTTTTATAGTCTTAGGAATGCCTGATCCACCGTTTTCAGAAAGAGGCGGCGGCGGCATAGAATTAAACTATGGTACAGATGCTGAAGGCTACGGTGATGTTCAGACAATGAATACCCCCAATCCAAGCCCGTTGGCACACGAAAGCGCGCCTGCCGAACAAACTCCCCAAACCCAGCCCGAAGTTACTCCTGTAGAAGCAACCACACCTGCCCCTCAGGATAACAATCAGGTAATAACCTCTGAAGACGAAGGGAATGAAATTAAAATAAAAGAGCAGCAGGAAAAGAAGAAACAGGAAGAAGAGCGCAAACGTGCTGAACAAAAAAAGAAAGAACAAGAGAAGAAGCAGCAGGTAAATCCGGCGGCTACTTATAATCCAGCAACAAATAATACATCAAACAGTAACTCTAACGGGAAAACAGGTACGGATCCTCGTGCCGGGGGTAATAGTAATGGTGACCGTGAAGGTAAAACCGGCGACCAGGGTGATCCTAAAGGTTCGTTAAATTCAAGAGCACTTTATGGAGAAGGTGGTTCAGGTGGCGGATCTGGAGGAGGTCATGGTACAGGAACAGGTAAAGGAAACGGTCCGGGGGCATCTTTAAACATGGCCGGCTGGATGTGGGACAGTAAACCTAAAGTGAATGATGAGTCTGACGAGAGCGGACGTATTGTGTTCAAAATCAGAATTAACGTTGACGGAGAAATTGAATCTATTAATGCAATAGAAAAGTCTGTAAGCCCTTCTTTAGTAAGAAAATATCAGGACGAAGTAGAGAAACTGACTTTTTCAAAAAGCAGCGGACAAGGGGCAACAGAAGGTGCGGTTGGTTATATTACTTTTATCATAAGATCCCGTTAAGTCAAAACCGTTTCTGGTTTTGCATATCAAATACCAATGAATTACCAGGAAACTGTAGATTATCTCTATAGCTGCCTGCCCGACTTTCAAAGGGTTGGCAATGTTGCCCTTAATAATAAGCTGGATAAAATTACCGCTTTCAGTGAGCGGATAGGCAATCCTCATACTAAATTCAAATCAGTTCATGTAGCCGGAACCAATGGCAAGGGCAGTTCATCCCACATGTTGTCGGCTATTCTCCAGTCGTCCGGATATAAAACAGGTCTTTACACTTCTCCTCATTTAAAGTCTTTTACAGAGCGTATTCGTATTGACGGGCAGCAAATTTCCGAAGATGCAGTTGTGCTCTTTGTGGAAAAGTACAAAGCTCTGATAGATGAAATTCAGCCTTCTTTCTTTGAAATGACTGTTGCAATGGCTTTTGAGTATTTTGCTGAAGAAAACGTTGATGTTGCTGTGATAGAAGTAGGGTTGGGAGGGAGGCTTGATGCTACTAATATTATTGAGCCACTGGTGAGTCTGATTACTAATATCAGTTCCGATCATGTTTCGATTCTCGGTAACAGTCTGGAGGAAATTGCCGGTGAAAAGGCGGGTATCATCAAGGAAAATGTGCCAGTTGTAATCAGTGAGACCCAGGAGGATATTTTACATGTTTTCAATAACAGAGCAGAAGGATTAAATGCTCCTGTCTATTTTGCAGATAAACTGATCAGTCTGAAAGATCAGGGTGTTGTAGAAGGGAAGCGCCAGTATTTATATAATTCTTTAAAAATAGACAGTGCTTTGACAGGACTTTATCAGACTAAAAACATTAAAGGAGTTTTGCAGGTAGCGTTACTGCTCAAACAAACTGGATTTGATATTCCTGATAAAGCTATTCAGGAGGGGATAAGTGAGGTCGTAAACCTGACAGGCTTGAAAGGACGTTGGCAAATTTTATCAGAAAGTCCTGCACTGGTTTGTGACACAGGTCATAATGAAGCAGGAATTAAAGAAGTATTGACGCAAATAAACTACACTCCTCATAAACACCTGTTTATGATTCTTGGAATGGTTAGTGACAAAGAGGTGGATAAGATTCTGATGCTTTTACCTAAAGACGCAACATACATTTTCTGTCAGCCTAAGATTAACAGAGCTATGCCGGCGTATGAACTGAATTTTAAAGCTAAGTCTTTAGGTTTGAATAGTTTTACTTGTCTGGATGTGAATTTAGCTATTCAGGAAGCAAAGAATAGGGCATCGGCTTCTGACCTGATTTTTGTAGGAGGAAGTAACTTCGTTGTTGCCGAAATTAAAGCATTATAAGTGGCAACTACATTAATGTTGTTTTTATTGCATTTTTTTTACAAAACCTTTATTTTTGTATCTCAATTCATCCTTCTGCATAAGAAGCTAAATCTAAATCGATGAACGTTGTAATAATTACCGGGTTGGCAAAATTCTCTTCTTTACGCACCTTGCGTAGTCCCAGGCCCTAGCAGGCGCTCGGTTACTTATGTGGTAACCTGCCTCGGTTTTATTCGATAATCTTACATCATTTATCATTTAGTATTAAATCCCGAAATGCAAGCAGAAGACTTCATTGTTCAGGTTGCCACAGAGAAACATGTTTCATTTGCCGAAGCCATTTGTAAAGAAATGGAAGAAAGCGCAAAGGCGCGTGGTACAGGTATTGCCAAACGTAATCCGGAGTATATCAAGAAAAAAATGGCTGAAGGAAAGGCTGTTATTGCACTTACGCCTGATCAGCAACGCTTTGCCGGATTTTGTTATATAGAAAGTTGGGGTCACGATAATTATGTAGCCAATTCCGGCTTAATCGTAGATCCTGAATTCAGAAAATATGGTCTTGCTACCAAGATCAAGCAGGAAGCTTTTGCTCTTTCACGCAGGAAATTCCCAAATGCGAAGTTGTTTGGTTTAACAACCAGTCTCCCGGTGATGAAAATCAACTCAGATTTAGGTTATAAACCTGTTGCATTTGCAGAGCTGACTAATGATGATGAGTTTTGGAAAGGTTGTTCAAGCTGCGTGAATTATGATATTCTGAGCAGAACAAACAGAAAGCATTGTTTGTGTCATGGAATGCTTTATGATCCTGCAGATAAGCACGATGAGCATCATACATGGCATTTCGAAGAAAAAAAAAACTTCTATCAGAAACTAAAGGAGCTTAAAGAACTCGTGTTGTTTAAATATCTGAAAAAACTGATTAAGAAATAATAATTTGACAATCCAGTAGATTAGTGTAAAAGCTATTTTTACTTAACTTGCAGGTTCATTTGCAGTATTTTATAATATGAAGAAGAAATTAGTTTTGGCGTTTAGCGGTGGTCTTGATACCACTTATTGTGTGAAATACCTTGCGGAAGACAGAGGTTTTGAAGTTCATACCGTTATCGTTGATACTGGCGGGTTCTCTAAAGAAGAATTGGCTGATATTGAAAAGAAGGCTTATGAGTTGGGTGTGGTAAAACACACTTGTGTGAGTCAGGTTAATAAGTATTATCAGGAATGTATCCGTTACATGGTTTACGGAAACATCCTTAAAAACAATACATATCCGCTTTCTGTAAGTGCAGAACGTATGTTCCAGGCGCTTGCTATTGCTGAATATGCAAAAGAAATTGGAGCTGATGCAGTTGCTCACGGTAGTACAGGTGCAGGTAATGATCAGGTACGTTTTGATGTGGTATTTCATATCCTGATTCCTGGTATTGAAATTATCACGCCAATCCGCGACAATCAATTGTCAAGAGAAGATGAAATTGAGTATTTGAAGGCTAAAGGAGTTGTGCGTGACTGGTCTAAAGCTGCTTACTCTATTAACAAAGGCATCTGGGGTACATCTGTAGGGGGAAAAGAAACATTGACTCCTGATCAGTATTTACCTGAATCTGCTTTCCCTACCCAGGTAACTAAAACAACTCCGGAAGAAGTGGTTTTGGAATTTGAAAAAGGTGAGTTGAAAGGAATTAACGGTAAAAAATATACAAATCCGGTTGATGCTATCAATGATTTGCGTGATATCGCAGGTCCTTTCGGTATCGGTCGTGACATTCACGTAGGTGATACAATTATTGGTATTAAAGGTCGTGTAGGTTTTGAAGCTGCTGCTCCGATGGTAATCATCAAAGCACACCATTTACTTGAAAAACACACATTGACTAAGTGGCAGTTATACTGGAAAGAGCAATTGGCTAACTGGTATGGTACTTTGCTTCACGAAGGTCAATACCTTGAACCCGTAATGAGGAACGTAGAGAAATTCCTTGAAGATACGCAGGAAAGTGTAACAGGAACAGTAAGGGTACAATTAGCTCCTTACCATTTCTATCTTCTTGGTATTACTTCTCCCTATGATATGATGTCAAGTAAGTTTGGTACATACGGAGAAATGAATAAAGCCTGGAATGGTGATGATGTGAGGGGATTCTCGAAAATCCTTGCCAATCAGGCAATGTTCCATGGCCTTGTAAATGCTGACAACAAATAAGTTATAGACTTAACTTAATATAAAGTGGTCGGCAGAAGGTTTTGTACTTTTGTCGACCATTTTTTGTTTTATAGCTTGGTTCGTAAATCATAAAAGGTGAATTATTGTTAAATAGTAAAGCCATCTTGTATGAAAAAGAAAATTGAATTTCAGAGTTTTGAAGCGTCAGAGCTGGAAATGTTGAGGCAGATGGCTGCCAGGACAATACAGGAAAGGCATGATTATCTGAAGTTTCTGCAAAAAAGTCATTTAAGGAATCCTGATGCAATTGATATCGATGATATTGGTCGTGAATTTATTGTTTTGAAAAGGAAATCCTGATGGATATAAATGAGACTTTTTTTATTGATTTTCTAAAGCTACTTACTCAGGAAAAAGTAGAGTTTATGCTGGTTGGTGGTTATGCCGTTAACTATCATGGCTACTCTCGATTTACAGGAGATTTAGATTTATGGTCTAATCCGACGAGTGTCAATATTGAGAAATTAGTCTTGGCAATTGATAAGTTTGGGTTTGATTCTGAAATATTGAGGGGTAAAAATTTGCAGAACGAAAGTCCTGTAAAATTGCCGGATGGTGAAATAAAAATTGAGATTTTACATCACTTACAGGGAGGGTTTTCCTTTGAGGAGGCTTATCAGAGAGCAAGTGTGATCAGTGTAGATGAAATCTTAGTTAAATTGATATCTTTTAACGACTTGATTACAAATAAAGAAAATTCAATGCGAATGAAAGACGCTGTTGATGTTCATTATTTGAAAGAGATTAATAAATTAAAAAATGGCGAAAATTAAAGTTGGTATTGCCGGAGCTGCCGGATATACAGGAGGTGAATTGTTAAGAATTCTGGTACATCACCCTGAAGTTGATATCTTATTTGCCCATAGCAATAGTAATGCAGGTAATCCTGTTTATAAAGCTCATAATGATCTTTTAGGTGATACTGAATTGGTGTTCGCTTCGGAGTTTGTGAACGGAGCAGATGTGTTATTTCTGTGCTTAGGGCATGGTGATTCAGTGAAGTTTGTTGAAGAGCAGAAAGCTTTTATTGCAGCTAATCCAAATATGAAAATCATTGATTTGAGCCAGGATTTCCGTCCTGAAACAAATGGTTTTGTATATGGCCTGCCGGAATTGAAACGTGACAAGATCAAAGCAGCAACAAAAGTGGCCAATCCTGGTTGTTTTGCTACTGCAGTTCAGCTTGGTTTATTGCCTTTAGCAGCTGCGGGATTGTTGAAAGATGAAATCCATACGACAGGTATTACAGGTTCTACAGGAGCAGGTCAAAAGCCGTCTTCAACAACCCATTTCTCATGGAGGAATGATAATATTTCGGTGTACAAAGCATTTGAACACCAACATTTGAAAGAAATCAATCAGAGCTTAAAGCAATTGCAGCCTGATTTCAGCAAAGCAATCAACTTTGTTCCTTATCGTGGAGATTTTGCCCGCGGTATCTTTGCAACACAATATATCACCACCTCACTGACGGAAGCTGAAGCGGTTAAATTGTATAAGGATTACTACAAGGATCACCCTTTTACACATTACAGCGATGAAAATCCTGATATGAAGCAGGTGGTAAATACCAATAAGTGTATTGTTCATGTTGAAAAGCATGGAGACAAGCTGATGGTATTGAGTATGATTGATAACCTGTTAAAAGGAGCTTCGGGACAAGCAGTTCAGAATATGAACCTGATGTTTGGCTTGAATGAAAAAACAGGACTGGGGTTGAAGAGCTTAGGTTTCTAATAGTTTGTTGCTGGTTGCTTGTTACGAGTTGCTAGTTTAGGTAAATAGTTAAAACAAGGTTATCGGGATAAGCTCGTAACGAGTAACCCGTAACCAATAACATAAAGAAATATGGACTTATTTAAAGTATATCCTTTGTATGATATTGAGCCGGTGAAGGCTCAGGGAGAGTTTCTTTGGGATGCCAAAGGAGAGCGTTATATCGATTTATATGGCGGTCACGCTGTAATATCAATTGGTCATAGCCATCCTCATTATGTGAAGATGTTGCAGGATCAATTGAGTAACATAGCTTTCTATTCTAACTCTGTTGTGATCTCACAGCAGACTGAATTGGCTAAAAAACTAGGTGACCTATCTGGTTATGCCGATTATTCTTTGTTCTTGTGTAACTCTGGTGCAGAAGCCATTGAAAATGCATTGAAGCTCGCTTCTTTCCACAATGGAAGAAAGAAAGTTGTTGCTTTCCATAAAGCATTTCACGGACGTACTTCTGCCGCCGTAGCAGCTACGGAAAACTATGCGATCCAGGCTCCGATTAACAGAACTGATAACGTTGTTTTCCTGCCTTTGAATGATGAGGCGGCGTTGGAAGATTACTTCGCTCATAACGAAGTTTGCGCTGTTATTGTAGAGGGTATTCAGGGTGTAGGTGGTATTAATATTCCATCTGACGAGTTCTTGAAGAAGGCTCGTAACCTTTGTACTAAGAATAAAGCAGTTTTGATTCTGGATGAAATTCAGTCAGGCTATGGGCGTACGGGTGAGTTCTTTGCTCATCAGCACGCAGGTATTAAGGCTGATATCATCGCAACGGCTAAAGGTATGGGTAATGGATTCCCGGTCGGAGGGGTTCTTATCAGTCCTGAATTTGAAGCTTCTTATGGTTTGTTGGGTACTACTTTTGGTGGTAATCACCTGGCATGTGCAGCTGGTATTGCAGTATTGGATGTGATCAAAAATGAAAATTTGATTGCCAATGCAGAGAAGTTAGGCAACCAATTGATGGATGAATTAAAGACAATTCCAGGTGTCACTGAAGTTCGTGGCCGTGGTTTGATGATCGGGGTTGACTTCGATTTTGTGATTGAAGGGCTTCGTAAAGAGCTGTTATTTGATCACAAAATGTTCTTGGGTAACGCTTCTAAAAAAACAACTTTACGCGTATTGCCAACACTGAATGTGCAGCAGTCGACACTTGAAATGTTTGTTGATGCGTTGAAAAAAGTAGCAGCAAATCATAAAGTAACAGCATAAAAAGAAGTGTTCGAAAGGGTGGGTTTTATACTCATTCTGTTATGAATACTTATTAAAGCCAAGAGGTGAGGCATTGCTGGAATTGTATTTTGGCAATATCTCATTTCTTGGTTTCTTTCTTTAAGCAAAAATGATATTATGGAAAAGAGACCTGTTGTTCGTTTGATTTACTGTACTCAATGTGGCTGGCTGATGCGTGCTGCATGGATGGCTCAGGAACTATTAACTACTTTTGTGGAAGAAATAGGGGAGCTGACTTTGCAACCTGGCACAGGGGGCATCTTTGAAGTTTGGGTAGAAGGTGAGCTTGTTTTCTCCAGAAAAGAACAGGGACGCTTTCCTGATATCAAAGAAGTGAAACAGTTGGTTCGGGATAAAATTGCTCCTGAAAAACCACTGGGTCACTCTGAAAAAAAAGCTTAAATCTAAATTGAGGGATTAGAATATTGCAAAACTATGAATGATTTAATTGCGGTATTATAGTCTTAAAACCTTTGAATATTTCAATCTTAAAATCTTATAATTAGTATTAAAAATGAGAAATTTCATCTCTGTCAACGACGTTCAGGACCTGAAAGCAATGGTAAAACTGGCGCTTGAGCTGAAGGCCGATCCTTTGAAATACAAAGATCTTGGTCGCAATAAAACGCTCGGTTTGATCTTTTTTAACCCATCATTAAGGACTCGTCTGAGTACACAGAAAGCCGCCCATAACCTATCGTTAAGGGTGATGGATATGAACGTCGGGCAGGATAGCTGGACGCTTGAATTCCGTGATAATGTTGTGATGGATGGTGGTACAACTGAGCATATCAAAGATGCCGCTGCTGTAATGGGACAGTATTGCGACATCATTGGTATTCGTTCATTCCCATCATTGAATGACAGAGAAAAAGATTATAGCGAGGATGTGGTTTCTAAGTTCAGTAAGTATTCAGGCGTGCCTTTGGTGAGCCTTGAATCGGCTACTTTACACCCATTGCAGTCATTCGCTGATTTGATTACTATTGAAGAATTAAAGAAAAAAGAACGACCGAAAGTGGTACTGACCTGGGCGCCGCACCCAAAGGCTTTACCTCAGGCAGTGCCAAACTCATTTGCGGAATGGATGTGCCGTGCAGACGTTGATTTCACTATAGCGCATCCGGAAGGGTATGAGCTTCATGAGAAGTTTACCCAAGGTGCAAAAATCGTTTATGACCAGGATGAAGCCCTGAAAGGTGCGGACTTTGTCTATGCGAAAAACTGGTCTTCATATCATCAGTATGGTAATATCCTGAGAAAGGATACTGATACAAGCTGGATGATCACAGAAGAGAAAATGGCTTTGACTGATGAAGCGAAGTTTATGCATTGCTTACCAATACGCAGAAATGTAGAAGCTACTGACGGGGTTCTTGACGGACCAAACAGTGCAATCTATCATGAAGCAGGTAACAGGGTATGGGCTGCACAGGCCGTTCTGACAAAGCTTTTATTAGAAAACTTTAGCCAATAAAAGGCTTAAAGTTACTTCAATCTTAAAATTATAACGATTTGAATTCCAAAGAAATACTATACGTAGTCAAGATTGGTGGCAACGTTGTCGATAATGAACCTTTTCTGGATCGGTTTCTTAAAGACTTTTCTCAGATACAGGGAAATAAAATACTGATTCACGGTGGTGGTAAAGTAGCTACTGAAATCTCGAAGTCATTGGGTATTGAAGCTCAGATGGTTGACGGGCGCCGTATTACTGATGCTGAAACATTGAAGGTGGTAACGATGGTTTATGCCGGACTGATCAACAAAAGGGTTGTTGCAAAACTACAGGCCAATAGCTGTAATGCGATGGGTTTGACGGGTGCGGATGCTACTGTAATCAAAGCACATAAGCGTCCTGTAAAGGATGTTGATTATGGCTTTGTGGGAGATGTTGATGGTGTAAACGGTGAGTTCTTAAATACCATTCTTAAAGCAGGAGTTACTCCTGTAATGGCTCCTTTGACACATGATGGACAAGGCAATATGCTGAATACAAACGCAGATACAATTGCATCGGTAGTTGCTGTTGAGATGGCTAAATACTTTGATGTTCAGCTGGTGTATTGCTTTGAACTGAAAGGTGTTTTGCGTGATATCAATGATAAGGAATCTGTGATTCTGGATATTGAACCCGCGACTTACCAAAGCCTGAAAGCAGAAGGAGTGATCGCAAAAGGGATGATCCCGAAAATGGATAATTCCTTTGATGCCATCAATGCTGGAGTGAGTGCAGTGCGCATTTGTCATGCCGAAGATTTGCTTGAAATCAGTAAAGGAGTAGCTAAAGGAACTACCCTTAAGAAGTAGAAAAATACTTAAACTATTAGTTGTTTATTTAATATTTAAAATATTGATCTGCAAAATACTAAGAGTTTTGTTTTAGGTTAGTCTAAAAAAATAATTAAAGTATTTCTAAAATATTAAAAGGTTAATTTTTATATTGAAAATGAGTTGAAGAGCTGGTGTTAGATAGTGGGCAGGAATGGATTTAATTATTCCTTGATTTTATAAATCTCACTACACACTACTCATTACTCAAGACTATAAAGAAAATGAAAACATTACAGGAATTACAGAAGGATGCATTGGAGCTTTTGAAAGGGCTGATCCGCATCGAATCTTTGAGTAAGCAGGAAGATAAAACTGCCGAGCTCCTTAATAACTTTTTTGTTGAAAGAGGTATCCCGACAAAGCGTTTGAAGAACAATGTCTGGGCTTTCAATAAGTACTATGATGAGAAGAAGCCGACCATACTTTTGAACTCTCATCATGACACCGTAAAACCAAATCCAGGCTATACAAATGATCCGTTCGATCCGATGATCAAAGACGGGAAATTGTTCGGCTTGGGGAGCAATGATGCCGGCGGTTGTCTGGTTTCTCTGATCGCTACTTTCGTGCATTTCTACGACAAGGAAAATCTGAAATACAACTTCTGTATTGCCGCGACTGCCGAAGAAGAGATCTCCGGTTTTGATGGTCTTGAGTTAGTGTATCCTGATCTTGGTCCGATCGATTTCGCCATCGTTGGTGAACCTACTTTGATGGATATCGCGGTAGCTGAAAAAGGCTTGATGGTACTTGACTGTATCGCTCACGGAAAGGCGGGTCACGCGGCTCGTGAAGAAGGAGAGAACGCCATCTACAAAGCGATCAACGACATCGAGTGGATTCGTAATTATAAGTTCGAAAAAGTGTCTCCACACTTAGGGCCAATGAAGATGACGGTGACCATTATCAATGCCGGTTACCAGCATAACGTTGTACCGGAATCGTGCAATTATACCATTGATGTACGTATCACTGAAATGTACAAAAATGAAGAGGTCTTGAGAATCATTGAAGAGAACATCGAATCAGAAGTGAAACCACGTTCAGTACGTTTGCGTCCTTCCTTCATCGATCCTGACCATGCCTTGGTAAAAGCTGCTTTGAAGCATGGCGCAAAACCATACGGCTCTCCAACAACTTCAGATCAGGCGCTGGTACCGGTTCCTTCTGTGAAGATGGGGCCAGGAAATTCGGGTCGCTCTCATACTGCAAATGAATTCATTTGGGTGAGTGAAGTTGAGGAGGGAATTGAACGTTATATCAAAGTATTGTCTGAATTGGTTTAGTTGCCATTCTGTATTTTGAAATAGTATTTTACCGGGAGTGTTTAAAAAAACACTCCCGGTTTTGTTTTTATAATAAGGTGTCTGGTTTTGTGTTAAAATCGTTCTCGTAATTTTTTACAGGAAACCTTATATTTGTGTTCTTATATATAATACACCATCAATGAAACTTTGGCAAAAGGATACAGACGTTAATAAAGAGATTGAAAAATTCACCGTTGGTAAAGACCGCTTCTTTGATTTGTTTCTGGCTGAGTTTGATGTATTAGGTTCACTTGCCCACACGCAGATGCTTGCATCTATCGGACTGATCCCAAACGAGGAACTTCCGATTTTGCAGAAGGAGCTCAAAAATATTTATGCCGAAATCAAAGCCGGCAAATTCAAAATTGAAGATGGCGTTGAAGATGTTCACTCCCAAGTGGAGATGATCCTGACCAGCCGTCTTGGTGACATCGGTAAAAAAATTCATAGTGGTCGTTCGCGTAACGATCAGGTTTTAGTCGACCTGAAATTGTACACGCGTGACGCCATTCAAAATACAGTTTTTGCAGTAAAGCAATTGTTCGATCTTTTCGTGGAGTTAAGCGAAAAGCATAAGAACGATTTGTTGCCAGGTTATACGCACTTACAAATAGCTATGCCATCTTCTTTTGGCTTGTGGTTTGGTGCCTATGCAGAAAGCCTGGCTGACGACTTGGTGGTGCTTCAGGCAGCTTACAGGATCAGTAATAAAAACCCATTGGGTTCAGGTGCAGGTTATGGCTCTTCATTTCCATTGAACCGTACCATGACAACCGAACTGTTGGGTTTCGAAAGTCTTCATCAGAACGTGGTATACGCACAGATGGGAAGGGGAAAAACAGAGCAACTGGTTTCAGCTGCTTTGGCTTCTATCGCAGCAACGTTGAGCCGTATGGCAATGGATATTTGTTTGTACATCAGCCAGAACTTTGCGTTCATTTCTTTCCCGGAGGAATTGACAACAGGTTCAAGCATCATGCCGCACAAGAAAAATCCTGACGTGTTCGAATTGATCCGTGGCCGTTGCAATAAGATCAAGGCTTTGCCAAATGAGATCTTCATGATGACGACTAACCTGCCATCAGGTTACCACAGAGAAATGCAGTTGCTGAAAGAAAGCTTCATGCCTGCTTTCGAAGAAATCAACAGTTGCCTGAATATTGCTAACTACATGTTTAAGCATATCAGCATCCGCAAAAATATTGTGGAAGAAGATATGTATAAATACATCTTCAGTGTGGAGCGTGTAAATGAACTGGTGCTGCAAGGTGTTCCGTTCCGCGATGCTTACAAGCAGGTAGGGGAAGAGATCAATTCAGGATCATTTAAAGCCAATACCAATATCAACCATACACATGAAGGTTCTATCGGTAACCTGAGAAATGCAGAGATCAAAGCTGAGATAGAAAAAACAATTTCCAGCTTCGGTTTTGACAAAGTAGAGAAAGCTGTTGCGGATCTTTTGAAGTAAACATAAACAATTGGCCATAAAAGAAAAGGGAGCGGTTTTAAATCGCTCCCTTTTCTTTTTATGCTGTGTATTAATTATACACCATAATCCAATGCAGAAGAAGCTGCAACATTTTCATTTTCACCAAGCACATATCTGGTGTCTTTGCTGAAAGCTAATATTGGAAACATGATAATACCAAAGAAAAGAGCTGCAACAGCATAACCTGTTGATTTACCATAGGCTTTAACAAACTGAACATGTATCATAATCATATATACAATGTTTGCGACAGGGATGAAAAGCATTGCAATCCACCATGTTGGTTTGCGGATAATCTCCAGCATAACAATAATATTATAGATAGGTACAATACATGCCCATCCTGGTTTTCCTGCTTTTTGAAAAAGGGTCCACTGGCTTGCTACCATTAATACAATGATTGCAAGATAAACTAGTCCTAATACTGCAATTGCTGCTCCCATAGTAAGGTTTGTTGGTTGTTATTTGGTTGTTTTCCGAATTTGGCGTTCGGTTTCGCCCCGTACTCTTGTTGATTTTCCGGTAACTCGTTTTCAATTTATGGAATTGTTTGTTATCAAGCAATTGAAAGAAAGTTACTTTCCGCAAAACGTAGGCCTTCCCTGTAAAATCAGGCATTTTTCAAGTCAATAGCTGTAATATAACGATCAATTTTTTCCTGAGTCGGTCTGTCTAAGGCTTGAATTATCATCAGCGAAACCGCTATTGCTACAAAGAACCATCCGCCAGTCAGGAAGTAAGAAACAATGGCAAATAAAGAAGGGCCTTCCAGTGTTGCCCATTTGATAAGACATGCACTTTGAAATAAGGCAAACTGCTCTTTATAGGTGTTCTTTGTTTTGATCGAGTTGATTAAACTTTTAAAAATCAATTGCCCGGTCGAAATAGCAGCTAAGGCTAAAAGAGGGACGACATACTGTAATACCTCTCGCAATCCTGAATCGTCGTTAGGAGAACCATTAAAATTCAGGAAAATGACTACGGCTAAAAACATCGTCTGACCGGCAAGTAGTGCCAAATGGATAAGTGTTAAAGTCTTTAAAGACTGAGGGTTGGTTGTAGTTGACATAATTGGTTTAATTTGTTCTAAAGATCAATAATTTTTCCCGCAGATAGCGCAAATCTCGCAGATTTTTAAAATTTACAGGTCAGTCTATCAATGTTTTAATCTGCGTAATCAGCGACATCTGCGGGAAATATAAGTTAAAGCCCGTTTACTTTTCGAAATATAGCTTTGTCAATTCTGTCGGAATTAAAGTTTACTAATATCCCCAGTTTCTTGCCAGATAGTTTTAAATAGGTAACTATTTGCTTATGGTGTACTTCCGCTAAATTCTCAACTGATTTAAGCTCAATAATCACTTTGTTGTTAACAAGTATATCCAAACGAAAACCTAGTTCCAGCAACTGGTTATCATATTGAACGGGCAATGGGACCTGACATTTAACCTCTAAATCTCGTTTCTTTAATTCATGAAGTAAAGCTGCCTCATAAACCGATTCTAAGAGGCCTGGTCCAAGATTATTATAGACATCAAATATAGCTCCTCTGATGTGATAGGAGATTTCATTCTCATTCATAGCTGTAAAAAATGGTTGGTCTTATTATTTTAATCTGCGCAATCAGCGGTATTTGCGGAAATAATTTTGTTACTTGTATCCCGCAGATAACGCAAATCGCGTAGATTTTCTGATCATAGTATTGGTTGTTTACTAATCCAATATTTTAATCTGCGTAATCAGCGCCATCTGCGGGAGTAAAACTCTACCAAAGACTATTCGTCTTCTTTCTTCTTGTAGTTGTTGATGTTCCGAATAGCATTCCGAACAAACCTCTTACAACCTGCTTGCCTACTTCTTTGGCTACCGGCGAAGATAATACTTCTTCAAAGGTGCTTTTTTCCTGGCGTCCGCGTGGAGTGGATGCGACTGATTTAGCTTCTGTCTGTCTGTTCAATTCTGCCTGTTTAGCTTGTTCGGCAGCGAGTACTCTCTTGTTCAGGATCTCATAAGCGCTTTCCGGATCGACACTGTCTTTGTATTTTTTGAAAACATCAGACTCCTGAAGGTGTTGCTGGAATTCAGCATCAGGAAGAGGACCCATTACGGCTCTTGGTGGAGTCAGGTGAGTCGCTGCTACTTCAGTAGGAATACCTTTTTCGTTCAATACTGTAATTAATGCTTCTCCAATTCCTAAGCCTGTCAATACACGTTCTATTTCATAGAAATCTGACCTTGGGTAAGTCTTTACAGTGTCTTTTAATGCCTTAGCATCATTTGGGGTAAAAGCGCGCAATACATGTTGTACACGGTTGCCCAATTGTGCCAATACGGTATCGGGAATATCCTGTGCCATTTGGGTGCAGAAGAAAACACCTACACCCTTAGAACGGATCAGTCTGATTACTTGCTCTATCTGTTCCATGAATGCCTTAGAAGCATCTTTAAAAAGTAAATGGGCTTCGTCTAAAAAGAAAACTAATTTCGGTTTATCAAGGTCGCCTGCTTCTGGTAATGTATTGTAAAGTTCAGCCAACATACTCAGCATATAAGTTGAAAAAAGGTCTGGCTGATTTTGAACATCCGATACATTCAGAATACTGATTACACCTTTGCCGTCAACTTTATTGAACAGGTCGTCTATTTCAAAAGATGGTTCTCCAAAAATATTATTTACACCCTGTTGTTCCATGGCTACAATTTTTCTCAGGATTGTTCCGGAAGTAGAAGTAGAAATTGTACCATAATCTGCTTTGATTTCTTTAGCACCTTCGCCTTCTGATAAATAGCTGAGAACCTTTTTAAGGTCACTCAGGTCAATCATCGGCAATTGCTTGTCATCAGCATATTTGAATAACATTGAAAGTACGCCTGATTGGGTCTCGTTCAGTTCAAGAATTTTTGATAAAAGCACCGGACCAAATTCATATATTGTGGCGCGCATTTGTGCACCTTTTTTGCCACTTAGGGAGTAAAGTTCAACGGGAAATTCACTTGGTTCAAACTTGAAACCTAATGCCTGAGCACGTTCTTCCAATTTAGGGTTAGTCTGGCCGGATTTCGCTAAACCGGAAAGGTCTCCCTTGATGTCTGATAAGAATACCGGTACACCTGCATCTGATAACTGTTCTGCAATTACCTGTAAAGTGCGAGTCTTGCCTGATCCCGTAGCACCTGCAATGAGTCCGTGACGGTTCATCATACGCAAAGGCAAACTTACTTTCGCATCGGCAATAATTTCTCCGTCAAGTAAACCGGCTCCCAGGTAGATACTTGGGTTAGGAGTATTATATGATTTGTTAATGGCTGCGGTAAAAAGAGATTTCTTGTCAGGCATATACTTCTTAGGAATTGTAAGATCAGGAATTTTGTGAATTTATTACTTCTAAAACTAAGAATAAGCACGTATTTTTCAAACATGAATCAGGAGGTAAAAGGTGTATTGCATGGTCTTTTTTTGATTATTTTACTAGGGCTCAATAATCAGTGTTTCGCGGGAAGAAACCTGCGTATAGCTTCATGGAATATAGCCAACTTCGGCGCTTCCAAGTCAGAGACTGAACTTGAGTATATTGCAGGTAAACTGGTGTCTTTCGATCTGGTTGCATTACAGGAAATATCAACAGGTGAAGTTGGGGTGAAACAGGTGCAGAAACTGGCATCTATTCTTAGTTTGAAGGGAGTAGCCTGGGCTTATACTGTCAGTGAGCCTACCAATGGACCCGGAACGGAGCGTTATGCTTTTTTGTGGAAAAAGGAAAATGTGAAGCTAACGGAGGCTGCTTTTCTGATCAAAAGTCTGGATAAACAATTTGACAGGGAACCTTTTGCCGGAAGGTTTGAAAATGGGAAGGAACGTTTTTTGCTGGTTAACTTTCATGCCGTTCCAAAATCTAAAGAACCATGGAAAGAATGTCGTCATTTATATTTGATAGATAGTCTGTATCAAAAAGATAATTTATTACTCGTAGGTGATTTTAACTTGTCTCAGGAGAATTATGCCTTTTATAAATTGAAGAAGAGGGGCATTATACCGGTTTTCATAAATCAATTAACTACTATAAAGATGGAACCCAATAAGCAAGGGCAGAAGTTGGCGAATGCTTATGATAATGTTTTTTATGAAAAGGATGCTTTCAAAATCCAGAAGTCAGGTATTGTTCCTTTCTATGAAGACTTTCAGGAATTGAAGGATTGCCGCAAAATATCTGATCATGTACCTGTGTGGGTTGAAATCAGATAAGAAAAAAGGCTCAGAAACTCCTGAGCCTTTTTCTTGGTAGAAGTTATTACTCTAAATATGTTATTAAATAAGTAGCAGAAGCAACTCCTCCAATTGTGTTTTTTACTGTAGAAGGATAGTTCCTCTTATTAAATGTATATATCAGACTGGCATTCACGTCAACATTTCCATTAGCCTGGTATGTTTTGATGGAGCTAGGCAGGTTGTTCGTTTTGATCAGCAATTTTGATACCGGAAGAAAGTATGTGACGAAATCCTGGCTTGGAGCAAGGTGTGTCAAATCATAAGTGATTTCTGCAAGTGTATAAAAGTCCAGGGTCGATGGTAATGTTTCGCTATCCAGACTTAAATCTGTTTTTGGAGCTTCCAGTTTAATAACATTGCCATTGTTGTCGTAAGATAGTTTCTGTATAGCAAAAGAGGAATCTGTGCCTTCTTTTGATCCTGCATTTCTTATTACAGCATTCACTTGGGTAAGGTTAACGCCGGTGTAGTTATAGGTTGTATAATAATCCTGAGGAGTAGCAGTCCCTTCTTCAATTGTATACACCTCTTCTTTAATTAATAAGTTTGAAGAGTTATAAGTATAAGAAGTATAACCTACAATATTGCCACCTTTATCCAGAGAATTTGTTTTAGTCAGCAGACCATTGGTATAAACGTTTTCAGTAGTAGTGTTACTGGTATCACTTGTGCTTACTGTTGTTTTTTGCAACTGACCGTTGGTATAAGTATAAGTAGTAGTACTTATTACTTTACCATCTGCATATGATCTTTGAGAGGCAATAGTTTTATCTGAATTATAAGTTGCGTCACTCAGTTTAGTGCTATCTGGTAATTGTTTGACAGATGTGATTTTTGCTGTATAAGCTGGAACGGGATTGCGGTCATCATTTGGTCTGCAACTAAATAATGAAGCAGTAATTGATACTGCAAGAAGAAGTTTTTTCATGTGAAAGATGGTTTAAAAGTTTTTATTAAGAGTGTTTATCTATTCTATTTATAATCTTTGTCAGAGGTCTGTATTTATTTACCCAGTAGTTCTGCAAGTTTGTTTTCCAGGTCATGACCTCTTAGGTTTTTGGCAATAATATTCCCTTGGCTATCTATCAAAAAGCTATTTTGTTTAGCAGAAACATTATAAAGAGTTGCGGTAGGAGATGCCCAGCCTTTTAGTTCCGAAACATTGGTCCACGACAAATTATCTTTTGTAACAGCATTTAACCATTTTTCTTTGTTGTCGTCAACAGATACACTAACAATCGTAAACCCTTTGTCTTTATAAGCATTGTAAAGCCTCACAAGTGTCGGGCTTTCCTGCCTGCAAGGTTTACACCACGATGCCCAGAAATCAAGAAGAATATATTCGGCTTTGGTTTTACTGAAATCATAAGATTTACCATCTGCAAATTTAGACTGGAATGTTGGCGCATTAGCTCCAAGTGCTGTACGTTTAGTGCGCGTAACTTTGTTGGCCAGTTCTTTAGTCAGTTCATACCCTTTATAGAGTTTTTCATAATTGGCAAGCATGGTGTCCATCAATGAAATATCGTTATCAGGATGCCAGCGGAGACTGTGGTGGATAGCTGCAAGCGACCGGATAAAGAAAGGCTGCATTACCCATTTGCTTAGCTCTTCTTTATAATTGTCTGAAGCCTTCGTCTGTTCTTTGTTCCAGTATTCGAGTTTTACTTTATCACCGGATTTTTCTGCAACAGCAGAAGAATCATAAACAGGTTGAAGCCATTTCGTAAATAGTCTTTTACGATGGTTTTCATAAGCAATCAGGTATTCAGTTCCTGCTGAACCTCTTCCTGTAATGCGTTCGGCGGTAATGTTTAAAGAAATTTTATCCTGATCTTTTACCAATAAATGCAAAAGAGGTTTTCCTGCTTCTCCAAGACTGTAAATGAGAGGTTCCGGCAGCGTTAATTCAATGGTAAAAGTGCTGTCGGGCTTAATAGTGAAAGACTTTACAGGAGTATCAATACGGGTGTCATAATTGATTAGAGTAAGAACCAATGTTTTCCCGGGAGCAACAGTAGTGATTTTACCCTGAATGACAGCTGCCTGTCCCAAATAGGAAACGATAACTAATAAAGCTGATAAAATAGAATGTTTCATTGGTTTGGTTGAATGCAATAAGAAAGAAAATCTATTTATTGTAACTATATACGGTATAAGGTACTAATTTTTCAGCAGTAAGTTTCGAGATAAAGCTGCCTATCAAAAGAGGGATGATCAGATAAAAATTGCCAATAAGTCCGCAAACAAGGAATACAGAAGTAAATGGCGCATGTATGCTTGCACTTAATACTGCAGCCATACCTATTACCATAAAATTAAGGACGATTACATCTGCATGAAAGAAATGATTAAGCAGCATTGCTGTCACTGCTCCTAAAAATGCTCCCAGAAACAAGCTTGGTGCAAAAACACCTCCATCACCTCCGGCACTCAAAGTAATTGAAGTGATGACAGGTTTGAGCAAAATGATGAATAGCAGAGACAGGATCATGTTTATACTCATTACATGTGAGTCTGTCAAATGGTTAATAGCTAAATATCCATCTCCGTAAAGCTGTGGAACAAAATAAATAATGGCCGAAATAAGAATCGAAAAACAGAAAACCCTGATGTAATTGTTTTCAAAAGCAGATGAAGCATTTTTGAAAAAGATAACACACTTAGTAAGATATACAGAATTGACTCCGGCTAATATACCCAGTAATATAAAATAGGGAATTGCATAGAAGTGCCATTCAGATACATTGAAATGGAACAAAGGCTCGTTAGCAGCCAGATTGGTCAGCAGATAAGCAACTGTAGTGGCAGTTAGTACACAAAGAATAAGAGCACTGTTGAGTTTCTTTGAAAATACCTCGTAAACAAAAAGCAGACCGGCAAGCGGAGCATTAAATAAAGCTGTAACCCCGGCGGCTATTCCGGCACAGATTAACTCTTTTTTATAGTTGCTTAAACCGGATTTGCGCTGACTTGCAATAGAACCCAATGTAGCTGAAGCAACAACAGTAGATACTTCAATCCCTGTAGAGCCTCCCGAAATAACTGTCAGAAAACCATTAATAGAATGGGAGGGGATTTTATAAGCGGGAAGATGGTCTTCTGTTTCCTTGATGCTTGTATTTATTTCTTTGATGCCCTTATTCGGTTGGCTTTTAAATAAAAACTGACGCAACAAAGTAATGGTCATTAAAGCTACTAAAGGGAGAACGAAAATTGGCCACGTATTTCTTATAGCATAATTATACAAAATATGCTCATAATGCTCCGTGCTTATCTTGATTGTTGTTGCAATTAATGCAGCCAGAAAACCGATAAGTGCAGAAGACAATATAAGTAAGCCTCCTTTTCTGATAATTGGTTCAGTAATCATAATAATGATATTATCGTTGTCTGTTTACAATTCGGGCAACCGTATAGAGTATCAGAACACCAACAAGCACCGGAGCAATGGCATAACCATAGCCTAATGCTTTCACTTTTTCAGAACCAATATTGGCAATGAGTGCCGTTGCACCACCCGGAGGATGAAGCGTTTTGGTAATCTGCATAGCCATAATGCTGAATGAGACAGCCAATGCACTTGATAACCATAAGGTATCTGGGAATAATTTATAACAGGTAACACCTACTATAGCACTGATGAAATGCCCCCCGATAAGATTTCTTGCCTGAGCAAGCGGACTGCGGTGAGCTCCATAAATAAGAACTGCAGAAGCGCCGAAAGAACCGATCACAAAAACACTGTCGTGAAGAGTGAAGTAGGTCGAACTAATCAAAGAAATAAAACCAATCCCCAGAAAACCACCGATAAAAGTAAAGGTAAGATCACGTGCATTAACAGAGGTTTCTTTATAAAAAACATAGCGTGCAATTCTTGCCGAACGATGATGACGCTTTATTTTGAAAAATTTATAGTTCCGTGAACTCATCTATTTAATTTCCTCTCCAAGCTTGTAATTAATAGTTTTAACTAATTTTCCATCAGCATCATAATACTTCCATGATCCCGTTTTAAAGCCGTTTTGATATTGACCTTCACTTTCAACTCCACCTTTTTCAAAGTGTGTTTGCGTTGCTCCGTTCAACACGTCAGCTCTGTAATTGCTTGTGCTTGCTTTCTTACCATTGGTGTGATAAGTGATGTATTCGCCATTTTTCTTGCCAGCCTGGTTGTAGTTCTCTTTTGTAGCCAGCTTACCGTTTTTATACAACAGGCGTTCTCCAAATAAATTCCCGTTAAGGTAATTGGCAACCTCTGTCAGTTTCTTGTTTTCATCATAGTATTTCCAGATACCACTTTTTTGCTTGTTCACAAACTGCCCTTTTGTTTTCAGTTTGCCATAAGGATAGTAAAGCTGATAAGTATAATCCTTCTCCTCGTTGGTTACAACAAATAGCTCTTTCTGGTTTCCGTTGTCATAGTAAGTAGTATTTTTCCCCGTTTTCTTGCCGGCCAGGTAATTGAATACATGTTTTGGGGTGCCATCTTCATAAAAGGCCTCATTTTTGCCCTCAAGCTCGCCGTTTACATAGTTTGCAAACAATAACAGCTGCCCTTTGTTGTTATAGGTTTTATAATACCCGTTTTTCTCACCACTTTCATTGATACTTTCACTTTCAAGGCGACCGTCAAAGAAATAGGTTTTATAAAAGCCATTCAAAACCCCCATTTTGTAGTTCTCTTCCGTTTTTAGTGTTCCGGAAGGGTAGAAGGTCTTCGTAAGACTGTCTTGCTTGTTGTCTCTATAAAGAGCATCAGCTTTAAGCCCTCCTTCGCCATAGTATTCTTTCACATGGCCTTGCAGTAAGCCTTTCACAAAAGTGCCTTCGCGTTTTATTTTGCCATTTTCATAATAGCTTTCAATTGGTCCGGTAAGCTCATCATCTTTGTATGCTCCTTTCTGGATTGTTTTTCCGTCTGGAGTAAACACATAAAATGCCCCATTCTTTTTACCGTTTACAAATGAGAATTCTGTTTTCTTATTACCATTCGGATACAGTTCAATAAACGGTCCTTCCTTTTGGCCTTTTTTGAATTGTCCTTTAATTTCCGGTTCGCCACCTGAATAATATTTGGTATAAGCGCCGTCTACCGTACTGTCGGTAGGTGAAATGATATAATACTTTTCCTTAATCTGAGTTTTGAGCGTATCATAATACGTTTTTATCTCATAGCTCTGCGCAGAAGAAGAGAACGCCAGTGCAAAAAAGAATAAAGAGAGGATATATTTGAAGGCTCTTACCATAACTTAAAATTAATGCATCTCGGGCAGATAACGGTATGGGAAGCGTTTTATTTTTACGCAATAAAAAAGAGCTTTGTACTAACAAAGCTCTTTTTTATTATGAAGCGCGGTAATTGAGCTTGTCAGATTATGTATAGCCTGTCCGCCATTATCTTAATGGAAAAGTGTTGTGTACTTGTGGTGGCAGGTTTGGAGGTTTAAAGGATTAGCTAACAACCAACATCAAACACCTGACAACTATGTTATGCTTTCTGAAAAACAATAGCAGAAGCGCCGCCACCACCATTGCAAATTCCGATAACCCCCGTTTTGCCATTTTCGCTATGTAAAACATTAATCAGCGTACAGGCAATGCGTGCACCTGATGCACCCAGCGGATGTCCCAGTGATACAGCGCCACCGTGGATATTTACTTTTTTGTCGTCCAGTTTCAACAATTGATTATTGGCCAGAGAAACTACCGAAAATGCTTCGTTAATTTCATAAAAGTCTATGTCACTACTTTTTAAGCCGGCATTGGCAATTGCTTTTGGAATAGCCAGTGAAGGAGCAGTCGTAAACCATTCCGGAGCTTGTGCTGCATCAGCAAACCCGACAATCTTGGCAATTGGTTTCAGGCCAAGCTCTTTTACCTTTTCTGCTGAAACAAGAATCAAAGCAGCAGCACCGTCGTTCAGGGTAGAGGCGTTAGCAGCTGTGATGGTTCCGTTTTTATCGAAAACAGGTTTTAAGCCCGGAATCTTTTCCAAAGCAACTTTTTTGTATTCTTCATCTTCTGTGAAAAGAATAGGGTCACCGTTACGCTGAGGGATCGGTACGCCAACAATTTCTTCTTTAAAAGCCTGTTTTTGCCAGGCTTCTTGCGAACGTTTGTATGATTCTATGGCGAAAGCATCCTGAGCTTCACGGCCAATGTTCATTTCTTTGGCAGTATTCTCTGCTGCGCTGCCCATGTGATAGTCATTATAGACATCCCAGAGACCATCTTTCAGTAAACCGTCGGTCATTTGACCATGGCCAAGTTTATAACCAAAACGTGCTTTGTCAAGATAAAAAGGAACGTTTGACATACTTTCCATACCGCCGGCAATAACAATATCGGCCTGTCCTGTCATAATAGTTTGCGCAGCCAGCATAATAGCTTTTGTCCCCGAAGCACATACTTTATTAATTGTTGTACAAGCAACAGAATGAGGGAGACCGGCAAACAGTGCTGCCTGCCTTGCCGGTGCCTGACCAAGATTAGCTGAAAGCACGTTACCCATGAATACTTCCTGAATCTGTTCCGGTTTGAGGTTGGCTTTGTCTAATGCTCCTTTTATAGCAACCGCTCCTAATTGAGTAGCTGAAAAAGAGGCCAAAGCACCACCAAAACTGCCTATTGGCGTACGTACTGCTGAAACAACAAAAACTTCTTTCATGGTCTAGAATTTATTGGCATATCTACGCAGGAAGGTGTTGATGTGTTTAGGTGCTTAAGTAGAAAAGTGTTTAAGTATAAAAAGTGTTTATGTGTTAAAGAGTATTTAAATGCGGAGTGTAGAATTCCGATTGCGGAGTACTGGACGGTTTGTTGTCTATACTTATTAATAGGCTGGTACTAATCTTCCAATCTTAAATCTAAAAACTAACACCCATTACCTAACACCTAAAAACTACCATTCCGGTTTCCCTTTATAGCTATTGTTAGTGACTTTGTGTTTCTGCTGCTGAAGGTATTGGATTTCACTGTTTCGCATCTGGTCAAGCAACAAACGGGCGCGTTCTTCGCTGAGGCCCATTGCTTCAAGGTTTTGCGTATTTACCTGCAGTTTTTCGTTGTCAGCTTTGTTCTTTTCATTGCCTTGGCTGTCTTTATTCTTGTGTTCAGGCTCGCCGCTGTCAGGATTTTGATTCTTATGACTATCATCTTCATAGTCATTGCCTTTGCCCTTATTAGCTTTCCTGCCTTTGTCGTTTTTATTGTTAGGCAGGTTTTGATTGCCTTTACTCTGACGTTCTACATCCTGGTCTCCTTCTGGATTTTCAATCGCATTTCTTTTCTGTCCGCGTTGCTTTCTTTTTTGTGAGTCAGGTCTGTTACCTGCTTTTAAAAGTAACTCATAATCAAAGCGCGCATCTTCGTTAGCCGGATTGTATTGCAATGCTATAAATAAGTAGTCTTTGGCTTTTTCATCCTGCCCGAATTCAGCAGTGATAACGCCCATTTGCTGAAATGCAATAGACTTAGTTTCATCCTTAGCGGTCAGGGTCGAAACTTTGTCGTACCATTCCAGTGCTTTGCTCAAATCACCACTTTTGGTATAACACAGGGCAAGGTTCATTGCTGCCTGTGCATTGTTTATTTTTAAAGTATCAAGCAGGTACTCGTAGCGCAGCATTGCTGTTAAATAATCTTCCTTATTGAAGGCGCTATCAGCTTCTTTTATTGCACGGTTGCTGTTCGCTATTTTAGTGAAGCGGTCCAGCGGGGCAAGGAGCAATATGAAGACTAAAAGATACTTCATCAGAGTTTAATAGCTTTTACAGTTACAAGGACGTCAATAACCATTAAAAAAAATGCTACTGTTAAAAAGTAAATGTATTTGTTAGCACTTACATCGATTGTTTTTGTTGCTAAAACTTCACCTTCCAGGTCTGCTATATCAGCAGCCAGTTTTTGAATTTCATTTTGTTTGTCACTTATTTCATAATAAGATTTCTTGTCTCTGTTGGCAAGGCTTACTAACAGAGAACGGTTTAACTGACTATTTACCAGACGTCCCTCTTTGTCATGTTTAAAACCTCCTTTTACCGGTACTCCGGATCCTTGTTTTGTTCCTATACCCACAGTGAAAAGCCTGATATTGTCTTTTTGTAATGAACCGGTTATGTTTTTGGTCTCATCCCCGAAGTCTTCTCCATCAGTGAACAGAATCAGTATTTTAGATTTGGTAATCTCCTGACTTTTTCCGTATTGTTCAAATTTTTCAATTGCCAGTCTGATCGGCTCACCAAGATCAGTACCCTGTGAAGTAATCAGTTTTGTGTTGAGAGATGAAATGAAGATATTTAATGCATCATGGTCATAAGTAAGAGGGCACTGAACAAAGGCCTCCGAAGTAAAAATTATCAGCCCAATCCTGTCTCCGTCAAACTTATCCACGAGCTGATGCAGTTCCTGTTTCGCCTTATGAAGTCGGGAAGGAGCTATGTCAGAAGCATTCATGGAAGCAGATAAATCCACAGCGATGAATATATCTTTACCAACAGCTTTGACTTGCTTTTTGATGTCACCAAATGAAGGGGCAAGCAAAGCAATAAGCATTAGTGAAAAGTAAATAGTACGCAGTATCAGTTTAGGTATAACCTTATGAAAACTGGTTTGAAGCTTTAAGCAGATATAAATGACCTTACCAATGTAAAAACAATAGAACAGAACAAATGCTCCGGCGAGCAAAAGTTCCAATTGTCCTATGTGTTTATTGAAAAGCATTCGATGGATTTAGTATTAAGAATTAAGTACAAAGTACTTAATATGGTGTTTTAATCATTGAAAATTTTGTAACCCTCTTTTTGAGAGTTCGTTGTCTCACTACTCACTACTCACTACTCACTACTCACTACTCACTACTCACTACTCAC
>CAZNHL010000003.1:106625-113596 GCA_964572965.1 uncultured Bifidobacteriaceae bacterium | reverse complement strand
CGGAATTATAACTCTTCGAATATTGTTCGGACATTCTTCGGAGATCATTCGGACATCATAGGGAAAAATCCGTGTAATATCCGAAGGACATCCGAATGAGTTACGTTATATAGCCTTATATACCTTAGTATATTTCCGTTCATCTTTTAAAGGGGCATTGTTGAAAATTTTATCTCCTAGTGAAGACAACCAGCTAGGTAAAGCGCCCTTGGGGATATCATCGGTAGAAACGACTTCTATTTTGATATTGAAATGCTGGTCTTTCTCTCCTATTGGATTATTTGACAATTGACTAAGCAGAAATCTAGAAGAATAAGTAAATTTCTTTATAAAGCTATCATTTGAAAATTCCTCGATAATTGCCTGAGGAACGAATTTGGGAGTTTTAGGTTTTTTATAACCTTTAATATGGAAAAGGTCTTTTATACAATTCAAAAAGACATCTGATATACTATCGTCTGTATAGCTCTGTATCATCAAGACACCCAAATCTGATTCAAAAGGGGTATATAAATAGAAAAAAAACTTGTCTAGTATAATAGCATCTTTGGTGAGATCTTCCTTTGTCATCTTATTGGACATTGATGACTTATTTCTTTTTTGTCCATATCTCCCTCCCTCGATATTTCCATGAATCACAAATTGCTCACTTTTAAAGCCAATAGAGGGTTTTTGTCTTGAAGGATCAGTATCATACGCAGTGATTGCTTTCTTTTTTGACTCATCTGCAATAAAATCAGGGTTGTCTAAAATGCTGATAAAATTTTGGAAATAGTCATTAAATATTTCTTGATCGGTACCTACTTTTACGCCATTACCATATAATTTTTCAGATAAAACATCTCTAAATGTATTGCCATTTTTCTCTATTTTAGGTAAGATTAGGGAGTAAACCTCCAATTTGGGATTGTGTGCCATAGCTGTTTTTTAATGCTCTATTTTTCTGTAATTTAATCATTTTTATTTCTCATTTTTTGAAAATTTAATAATCACTATTAAGCTATTTTAAACTGATTTTATGAATTTACAAGAGTATTATGACAAAATTAAAGTAATAGGTTTTCAGGAAAACCCTTATTTCTCAGGAGAGCAACGGTTTCATGAAGTTGTAGACTACGACAGTACAACACTAGAATTGAAAATTCATTTAGCCGAAGTAATCATATGTCGTTGTTTTGGAGCAAATGGAGGCATTTATTATCCTCAAGATTCTGAATGGTTTATACATAACTTTATGAAAGACCATTCTACTGACTTATTAAGACCTTGGTATACTGGTACAATCAATGAAGCAATTGGAATGATAACTCAAGAAGACGACATGAATAAAATGATTATCGGTATAACATTTATGTTTGGCGTTGTTGAATTTTATGCAAAATATAAACTAGGGTTTCGTCCAGATGATTTCGACTTTTTTGATGAAGCAAATTTAAAATTTTATAGAAGGATGTTTATTGGCGATGCGATCAATAAGGTCAAAAAAACAGATACAAGTATTGGTAGATCTCTATCTAAGATTGATAAACAGAATATCAAAAGATTGAAAGAGCTACAGTGGGAGGAAAGACGTTGGACTAGAGCGCGAATTTCAGACAAACTAACATTAGAACGAAACGCCATGCTCCATGGAGAAGCATATGGTTTTTATGATAAAGGGGAATATCTGGTAATGCTTTATATACTATTCCATTTAAATGAGTTGAATGAGCATAAAGTTTAACCAGCCTTGTCCCCAAATTCTATTTCCCTCAAAAACTTACATCTCCCGTTTCAGCATCAATAAAATAATACCTTTGTGTAATCCGGTATCGGTTCAACCCTAAGCACTTTTTAGATACCGGAAAGCTATATTTTTTAACAATAAACTTTTTACAAGAATGTCTTACTCAAACATTTCGGCAGCCCTTCCGCAGGCGGATGTGGATGCCATCAAGGCCGCGATCGTGACGATCAACAGCAAACTTCCTTTTCTGATTTCACTCACTAAGGATGAAAGAAAAACATTGTACAAAATGGGGCCAAAGAGCATCGACTTCGTGCAGGATAGTCTTCGTGTTGCGCAGAACAATACCGACATCATTCCTGCAAGCTTCAACACGCCCGAGTTTGCCAAAGATGTAAATCTGGCAGTACCACTGAGCGAACTGGCTTTGCTCATAGCCCAGCTCAACGAGAAACTAAGCGACACCTCTATGGCCGTAGGCAGCGAAGCCATGCGTACCTCGCTGGAAGTGTACGACTACGCCAAAACAGCTGCTAAACGCAAGCCGGGTCTTAAGTCCGTAGTTGACGAACTAGGCCGCCGCTTCAAAGAACAAGGCATCAAGAAAAAAGCCGCTGAACCGGCATTGGCCTGATCTCAAAACATACCGCTGTACACTTCAAGTATACAGCGGTATGCTCTGAACCTACAGCTGTACCCTCCGGACGAACAGCAGCACACTTTGAGCGAACAGCTGTTCCTTCAGAACGAACACGACTAGCCTCAACACGAACAGCTCTTCCCTCCGGGCGAACAGCTGTAGCAAAAACACGAAGCGCTGTACCCTCAAAGAGTACAGCGCTTCCTTATTTACGAACACGTCTTCCTTCCGAGCGAACAGCAGCAGGCTCAGAAAGAACAGCTGTTCCTTAATATCCTACAGCTTGAGAGTTTGGGGTTTGGTGGTTTTTGATTGGCCCTCGCTGGCGCCGACATCCGTCGGTGACAACATTTCATAAGGACGTCCGTCCACTGATACCATTTGGGAGTAAATAGAAATTAGGGTAGATAAAAAGTGTATTGAAAACACAAAGCACCGACGAACGTCGGCGCTAGCATTGATTGTTTGTAATAACTGCTCCTGAATAAAACAGGCATGCTATTGAGATGTATCTGATTTAAATACAAAAAAAAGAATGACCACCAAAACAATCAGAAATGCCATAATCAACCAGAAATTTGTATCACTGTTGTTTCCTGTTGTATGTTGAGCTGTTTTAGTGAGTAATCTTAGTGCTTTCATAGTACTGAATTATTTACAAAACTTTAATCCTCATGTATTGCTTTTCAATCTTATCACTGTCCATATCGCCCATTGTGGCCATGTGGGAAGCAGTTACATATAAATAGCCGTCTGTACTCCAGAATATATCGCCTTTGTTATAGCCTTGCACCCAGTTATTGAAGCTAGCGTTCATGAGTAGTTTTGTCTGCTGGTCCGCTATTGAGTATAACTCCAAATCGGTAGTGCTTTCGTAAGGATTGCAGCTCATGCAAATAATGTACTTCTGATCAGGCGAAATATGAGGGTAATATACAAGACTTTGGGTTTGTTCACCACTTGTTTTATCTATCAGCTTATAGTCAAAGGCTTCCCAGTAACTGCCGGTTACGAGGTATTTATTAAGAGATGGTATTTGTCCGACATAGGTATAGTGTTCCATGTCGTCGTTGTCAGTATCTTTGTCTTTGTAGTATTTGTTTTTCTGAGTGCACTTTAGTTCAATAGTGCCATTTACTTTTACAACAGCTGTAGTGTCTTCAAGCAAAAAATTAACGCCAGTCGCTTGTTGCGACTCGAAAAGGGATTTATCTATCAGTTCAAATTTCAAATAGGAAGTCAGCGGTTTGCCGCCGTCTAAATATTCTTCTTTATCCTTTGTCTTTAAATAACATATAATATTCAGGTCTTCTTCGGCAAGCTTTACTTCTTCCATACTGCCGGTTGAGCTCTTAAGAACATAAACCTTTTCCCAGGTATTAGACTCTCCGTTTTGGTCTACCTTTCTGACCATATCTTTTATGCCCAGCCATGGACCATTTACTTCAATAACAGGAAGTGCTCTGCCATAATCGTAGCTTGCTAATGTTTTTGAACCTTCGTTTGCCTGTTCTTTTGCGTCAAGCCCGCCACGCTTTGTCACATAAACAGTTTCTAAAACCTCAGCGGTGGAATAGTCCGGTCCATTATTGTCAGAATCAGTTACAAGTGTATCTGCCCGGGACTCTGTCTTCTGCTCCTTGTCTTTACATGCCGTAGCACCGATAACAAGAAAGCCTGCTATCAGCAAAGAGTTAAATATACTCATAAAGCTATTGTTGATTTTTTACTTTGTATTCACCAGCAACTCCCTGATATCCACATCTAAAAACTTCGCGATATCATAAAGCGTTTCGATGGATGGTTGAATTTCATTGGTACACCATCTTGAGACAGTTGAATCTGTTTTCCCCAAGTGAGCAGCTAAATCTTTGCTGCTTTTTCTCTTTTCAGCCAGGGCAGGTTTAATTCTGTTCAAATGCAATTTCTCCACAGCAGACGTTAATTAATTATAGTTTCATGTAAATATCAAAATATTCTCTGCATTTGAAAATTGTTCTGTGATAGCCTGAAGTTGTAATTTTATAGCAACTATTTGCATTATATTATTTCTTTATGCTATATTGTATCAAGTAAACTGCATGATATGTCATTTATGATTGTCTGAATTTCTAATAATCAAAGAGAAAAATATTTTAAATAAACAGCTATGGAACAAGAAACAACACCCTTCCAACTGACGCTGGCGCTGCTGCGTACCGAACTGAGTGTAAATGCCATGGTGATGGCGCTGGACAAAGCGGGCTTTGTGAGCGAGCACAATGTGTATGACCTGAGCATGCAGGTAATGGAACTGATAGGCTTCACCGCCGAAGACCGTGAGAAAGATGAGGTACTGGAGTTCTACGTCAGAACCCTCGATTGCCTTACCGAGCAACAGCTCCAACCCACTCCGCCCAACATCAACGACACTGTATTACAATTCTACACTGACCTGCTGGCCGAGAAGAAGACAAGGCTTGCCAGGGTTTAGGATTGACGAAGCTATTGAGGCTTATTGTTTCCACCTCCGCCCTTTGGGCACCTCCGCCGGCGGAGGAGACTGTTAATAACCAGCTTTGGACAGGAAATTTCTCTGATATTTATAACCTGTCACGCTGCTAAAGACAAATCTTAATATGTGATTAATCTTACTGGCGAAGCCACTCTTCCCGCTCTCAGAGTGGGATCCGCAACGCGGGGAGGTGGAAACATTTGTCCCTGTCTTTTCTCTGTCTGTCAACAATACAAATCCCATAATTTAATCGGATTTTTACCGTTGATACACTATCTATTTAAAACAGGACTGCATGACGAAGTGGATTACAATTTTAGTATTTACGTTATTTTTAACAATAAATGCCTTCAGCCAGAAAAAGCATCTGATTTTTTATCCATCCGGTATTGATTCGGTTTCTGCAGATCAGGCTATGGAGCTCAAGAGTATTTGTAATGATACATTCGGATTCTCCAAAGTTGAAGTTTTCGGATTCGCAGATACACTTGGTAGTACTCAGAAAAATTTATTTATTTCTCAGCAAAGGGTAAACAATATCCGAAAGGCACTTATAAAGTACGGAGTAG
Organism: uncultured Bifidobacteriaceae bacterium; assembly: GCA_964572965.1. Lineage (GTDB taxonomy): Bacteria > Bacteroidota > Bacteroidia > Cytophagales > UBA9547 > CAZNHL01. The sequence continues at coordinate 108,167 of CAZNHL010000003.1, read as the reverse complement.
ACAGTACAATCATTATATGTCACGCAAAGGGTGAAGAGATGAACACAACTTTGACAGGCTCTTTGTCGAGAAGGGTACAAATTGATTTTACCCTGCCTCAAATCAATAAATTGCCAGACCTGTATCGTTTACTTCAGACTGAACCGGAAATTTTCACAATTAACCCCAAACGAGATACCGTATTGTTGAGCAAACAGAATACTATACTTACAATACGTGAAGGCTCTCTTTATGTGAAATCTGATGAGGATGTTAAAATATATCTAACGGAGTATTACACAAAGTCTGATATGATTTTGAACAGGATGTCGACTATGGCTGGTAACGAAAGACTTATTTCCGGAGGTATGTTGCATATTCTTGCGGTCCAAAAGAATGACACACTAAACCTTAGCCGGCCTATAACGATTGAAGTCCCTACAAAATCGAAAGACCCCAAAATGCAATTATATTATGGCAAAAAGAACAATGATGCTATTAACTGGTTTCTTGCCGAATTGAACAGAGTAAGCAGTAGCAGCGCTGCAGATGCTCATAGACTAAAAAAGTATTATCTTTTTGGAAGGAGAAAACGTATCCGCGAACAAAAACGCTTAAAGGAGGAGCGTGAAAAGCGGGAAATAGCTATTTCAAACCAGCGACAACTGATTGAGAAAAAAGTAAATGGAGCTGTTTCTTTCGACGATCTTAAATTTTATACCTATTCAATTTCAAAATTCGGCTTTATCAATGTCGATCAGCTGCCTTATACCCCTGGACCAAAGAAGAAATTAACTTTTGGTAGTGATCTAAGGAATATCTATGTAAAGCTTGTCTTTAAGGATGTTAAGTCGATACTAAACTGTGCTTTTGATGAAAAAACAGGATATTATGTAAACAATGTACCGTTAAAAACGAAGGCTTTTATTGTCGCTCTGTCTTATGAAAACAATACACCCGGACTATGTATCATGGAAACTACCATTGATGCCCAAACCTCTCATTATGACCTGAAATTTGAGAATATCACTATTGAGCAATTGAAAGAAAAGCTTTTAATACTTAACAACTAAATGTTAATATCTCTTTCTCGCGTCCTTGTTTATAATGGTGACCGCGAGAAAGAGGAGGGACAAGAGTTCTACGTGAGCACCCTCGACCGCCTCACCGAACAACAGCTCCAACCCAACGCACCCAACCTCAACGACACCGTACTCCAGTTCTACACTGACCTGCTGGCCGAGAAGAAGGCCCGGCTTGCTAAGTGACTTGCAAGGTTTTCAGAACCTGGCAAGTCTCTGTAGGATTGAGTGAAGTTTGCCGGGGTTTAAATATAAGACTTATCAAGTAGAAGGAAACTTTGTAAGGCGGTATCCTGGCAACAAAAAATCCGCAACACTATATAAAAGCATTGCGGATTTGAAAAAATGATAACTATCCCGAAAGCTGAATGGGGTAGCCGTTCCGATATTTCGGGACTATTCTTTCACAAACTTCACTGCACCGCCGTTTTCGTTACGGATCATGTAGACCCCCTTTGCAAAACCGCTTACCTCAACGGTG
>CAZNHL010000003.1:81258-106615 GCA_964572965.1 uncultured Bifidobacteriaceae bacterium | reverse complement strand
GGTGTTGTTACCCGTCTGCAATTTTTGTGTAGCAATCACAGCACCCAACATATTCACGATAGTGATATTTGTAGTTTCTTGTGTTTCAATGTACAGCGTGCTGCTGGCAGGGTTAGGGTACAGGTCCATAATATTGTCAGTCAGTTTACTATCCTTAATGCTTGTTGCTATTGCTTCCTGAGCAAATCTAAAATCATCAAAGAGAATTGCCTGGCTTGGGGGATTTCCACCGTTACGATTCGCCTGCATTCTGAATTTTACAGTAGCACCGGAAGGTACAACACCTGCGGCAAGCTGACCATGCAGTACTTTACAGCCTGCACTTACACTTGCGTCAGATGCAAGCAGAAGCCAAGTGTCGCTGCCATTAACTTCATAGTAGAAATAAATTGTTCCATAAGCATTAAGCCTGGCATATTGAAATGATACCTCAATCGCCCCTCCGTTAGAAGTGTAGCTTGGTGTTTTAATCATTGCCCACTGGTTAAGAGAAGTCAGCGTTACCCCCATTGCATAGCTACCTGCACAAGAAGAGTTTTGACGAGTGAAGCCAGTGGTTGAGGCTTGCTCTGTTGTCCAGCCTGCCGGAAAATCCGTTTCAAAACCTTCTGAAATAGCTCCCTCTATCCTGAAGCTATAAATATCACTTGCTGCCGTCCCGCCGGAATTGGCAGTCTCTATCTTATAATAATACCTCGTATTGGGCAAAAGCCCCGAAATGCTTACTGAACCGGTAAAATTATTGCTTGCTGTAAATCCGGCAATCTGGTTGGTTAAGCTTTCCTCCGATAGGCCATATTTTACTACAGAAGATGTTAGCGTGTTGTTTACATTTAACGAATAGCTGATGGTTACGGAGTTTCCTGTTACTGTAGAAGAAACATTGGATACAGTAGCAGGTAATGCTAATACTCGTGTAGTAAAAGTTTGGCTGGAACTGGTAACTGTCCCTTCAGAATTGGTAGCCTCTATCTGATAATAATACTGCGTATTAGGAGTGAGCCCCGGCAGGTTTACTGTTCCTGGCGTTACGGCATCTCCTGTGGCGGAGAAACCCGCAATCTGGCTGTTTAAACTTCCTGCTGATAAGCCGTATTTTACCACAGAAGTGGTCGCTCTGTTGTTTGCCTTTAACGAATAACTAATAGTTGCCGAATTAGTCGTTACCGTGGACGAAACAGCAGATATAGCAGGAGTAATCTCTAATGTAGTAAAAGTACCCCTGGTACTGGTAACTACTCCTTTGTAATTGGTAGCCTCAATCTGATAGTAATACTGCGTATTGGGAGTGAGCCCCGGCAGGTTTGCTATTAGTGATACTTCCGTATCTCCTGTTATGAATTTCCCTGTTATAGAGCTACCTGTAACCTGGCGGGTCAAACTTAATTCTGACAATCCGTATTTTACCGCAGATGTGGTTATGGCGTTATTTGCTTTAACAGAATAATTAATGATTGCCGAGTTATGGGTAACACCTGTATGGGTCGTGTTTGAAATCAGCGGTGCAGTTATCAGTGGTTCTTGCACGGCCCTAAAGTCATCAAAGTAAACAGTAAGGTCACCAATGGTACGTTCTGCCCGCATTCTGAATTTCACGGTAGCACCGGCCGGAATAGCTCCTTCGGCAATCTGACCTTGCAGGGTTCTACAGTTCACGGCCTCGTCTTGGTGCGCCGCAACCTGTGTCCAAGTGCCGCTATTGTTGATTTCGTAGTGTAAAAAAATATGCCCCGAATAAGACCTTTTGTTATGTTGAAATGATAGGGCAATCGCTCCGCCATTAGAAACATAGCCGGGAGTTGTAACCTGTGCCCACGGATTAGCAGACGTTAGTAGCGTTGCTCCCATTGAATAAAGGCCTACGCAAGAAGATGCCGTTTGCTGACGGGCAAAACCACCCGATCCTTGTTGCTGTGTTGTCCAGCCAGACGGAAGTGACCCTTCAAAACTTTCCAAAACATGGATTGATTCCATTTGTGTTTCCTGGATAATTCTAAAATCGTCAAATAAAATACGTTGAGGGACAACTCCATTCGCCTGCATCCTGAATTTTACGGTAGCACCTGCAGGAACAACACCTGACGCAATATCACCTCGCAAAGTTCTACATATCAAAGAGTTGTCTTGATTAGAGGCAATCTCTGTCCAGGTGCCACTATTGTTAACTTCGTAGTATAAAAAAACATTTGCCCCAAAAGTTTCTCTCTTATACTGAAATGATACCGAAATATGGTTTCCATTAGAGACATAGCTTGGCGTTTTAATCAGTGCCCAACCAGAAGTACCTAGGGTTACCCCCATTGCATAGTCTCCATCACAAGATGTAGTAGCTTGCTCGCGTGTGAAACCCTCTGCCAGTTGCTCTGTTGTCCAACCGGCAGGAAATCCTGTTTCACAACTTTCTATAACATTGAATTGTGCTTTTGTAATGAAACTTATCAAAAGCAATAAGTAAAGTATTTTTAGTTTCATAGTGGTAAAATCTTAGAATTAACACCCTAACTTATTTTCTCTTCATTACATTAACAAGCTCCTTTTTACGAAACAGGGTTTTGAGTTTACGAATACCCCTAACTGGTTTAGGAGCTCCTCCTCTTCGTTTTCCGAACGGGCATTTAGGTGAGAGACTTAAATATGAGAGCTTTGCTGAGGTGTCAGGTCAAAGTATTAGCCTCACAATATAATATAGGATCCCTTGTGATACAGGGTCTGAACCTGCGGATATTTCGGGGCCCGTTCATCCTCATTACAACGAGACCCAGCGCTCACGCTCCTGAGGGTGTAGATACCATCCATCAAGGCCGCAATCGTAACTATCAAAGCAAAATCCTTTTCTGATTCCACTCACTAAGGCTGAAAGAAGTTTTGTCAGGCTATATCTTAACTTTTTGTTTTTTGTAAGGACATATCCTTACAGTATGAATAAAAATAAGCTTCAGATAGAACAACTTGAGTCCAAAATCAAAGGTTTTGCTTTGTTGACTAAAGTTGCTACACCACCAACAGGCTGGAAAAAGCGGTACGCACGGGTAAAAACCCAACTTGCTAAGTTTTCAGAACCTGGCAAGTCAGACTTTCTGCAAATTACTAATTTCCTCCTCGCTAACTCTCGTTAAAATCGAGGGGGCTGGTTTTTTAATCGTTCCTGCTCTCAAAGCGACTACCTCTCAGCCCTTATTCTTTTATAAACTTTGCTGTATGTTTAGGGTTTCCATTCACCCTGACAAAATAGAGTCCACTCTCAAATCCGGCAAGATCAAACTTTATGTTATCACTACCTTCAGCTATTGTCAACGTTTTTTGTTTTACTCCAGCCGAATTATAAACCTCAACCTCTTGGCTGGCGTTACTGTTTTTCCCGGACACAATCGTAATCTGCTCACAGGCAGGATTAGGATATACCTTTAGATTTGTTTCTTTTTTAGCCTCATCCGACAGTCCGGCAATTACATCTTTTAATACCCAGAGCTCATAACCCTCTCCGCCGTCAGCATTCATATACAAAGACCCCTCAAATACAAACAAGGACGTTGGATCAAAATCTCCAGAGCCGGGATTTTGATTGGCAACCTGAACAGTACCTTCAGTAGTGCCATCAGATTTCCATAACTCATCACCATCTACCCCATTATCTGCAGCAAAATACAAAAAACCGTTGTAAGGTGTCAAACCATAAGGACCACCGGAAATATCCCTTACTTTAAAAGTACCTGAAGATGTTCCATCAGACACCCAAAGGTCAACGATACTGAGTCCTTCTCCTGCACTAAAATACAACTTATCATTGACGGTATTATACCTGCCTTTAATCAAAACATTTGAAGAAGAAGCCCCCGGAACAACATCTTTTATCAATATAGTACCTTCGGCTGTCCCGTCAGTCTTCCATAGTTCCTTACCATTTACCCCATCATCGGCAGCAAAAAACAATGTAGTAGAATTTGAAATAAATGAATAGCTGCTTGTAGACGAAGAGGTTCCGGAAAAGATATCCTTAACTAATACCGTACCAGATTCCGTTCCGTCTGTTTTCCACAATTCTTTGCCATTCACCCCATCGTCTGCACCAAAGAAAAGAGAATTGTTAAATACATACAATTCCGAGATATCAGAACCCAAGCCCAGAATAGTATTGATGTTTTTTAAAAGTACAGTACCATCAGATGTACCATCAGACTTCCATAATTCCCTCCCGTTTAAATTATCTTCTGCAACGAAATACAATTCATTATTAAAAACTATAAATGGAGAACCTAAAGCAAATGCATCTCCATTTGTGTTAATATTCCTGACCATAACAGTTCCCTCTGGGCTGCCATCAGATTTCCAAAGTTCCACACCATTGGTTCCATCATTAGCCAGAAAATAAACAGAGCTATTAAATACTGTAAACTGGTTTGTAAACAATTTCAGTGAATTACCGGCAGGATTTATTTTCTTCACCATTGCTGTACCCGTAGGAGTACCATCTGATTTCCACAGTTCTATACCATTAATACCATCATCGGCAACAAAGTATAAGGCATTATTTAATACCACCGGCTGCACCAGATAGCTTTTAGACTGCCCGCCGGAAGGATTTATGTTTTTCAGCAAGAAAGTCCCCTCGTCTTTGCCATTTGATTTCCATAATTCAGTTCCGTTCACTCCATCATCGGCCCAAAAATATAATTCGGAATTTAAGGCCGTAAAATAAACAGGATCACTGTCTCCTGTCAAATTGATGTCTTTAACTATCGTCAACGTTTGTGCATCAAGGGAAGCAGCAAAACAAGACAATATGAGAGATAAAAATAAGGGTCTTAGCTTTTTGTTCATTTTTGATTTGTTGAATAAATCCCGGTTAAGTTAAAAACTAGTTTTTTTATATTAAAGTAGTTGTCAGAAATTTAATGTGCTACTCCCCTCTCATCCTCGTTACTCTTATGGTTTCCAGGTCAAATAGCAGGCAGAGCCCTACTTCGCTTGAATACCTTTAATAGTTGACAAAATCAGTTTCTTTAAAACTTCCTGATTGATATCGGCCAGCTTTTTGACATAGATACAGGCTTTACCCATTTTAAATTTTCCGAGATCATTTAGGAGTTGGTTTTGTTCTTCCGAGCCAGTGTAAACATATAAAGAGATTGCTGCTTTGCGTGGCGAGAAGGCCACAATAGGAGCATCGCCTTCATGTCCACTATCATATTTGTAATGATATGTACCGAAACCGATAATACTTGGTCCCCACATTTTAGGTTCATAGCCTGACAGGTTTTGCATAAGTTTCACCAACTCAAAACTATCGCTACGCTTCTGGTCTGTATCAGCAAATGCATTGATAAAATCAACCACATCTGCACTTGTTTCAGCAGTTTTATTTTTGGCCATAATACTATATTGATCATTTCTGCTTAGGAACAAAAGTATCGTCGCACGGATAGTAGCGATGCCCTGTTATTTTGTTTTTAGCGTCACGTACGAAAAACAGCTCGGAGTCTGGTTGCAGTGAAATACCTTCCAAACGAAAAAGGTCATTGGCAACTGCATACATTTTTACTTTAAATGCGTTTCGGGGAACACTATACCAAAGACTTCCTTTTTCGAGTACGACAAAAGTATTCAGGGTATCCTTTCCATTACCGGGTGTTGTGTATACATATTTACCAACATATTGCTTTTTGTCGGTTTCACTTAGCTCAAGCGCCTTACCAAAACGCTTGTGCTGCAACAGCCATTCATAGGTTTCGGAATCGGCATAGGCATTGATCCAGCTATCGTGTTTCACGCCGGGATACATGGTTAACTTAGCCTCTGCTCCAATAGCCTGCAGGACTTTTATAGGATTCACGGATTCTTCAAAAGGTACAGTATCGTCTTTATCGCCATGGAAAGCCCAAACAGGAAGATGACGCAGCATACAAACATCTTTGGTATCAACTACACCTCCGCATACGGTAACAATAGCTGCAAAACGATCTCCGGCTTTTTTAGCCAATGCCCACGTACCCCGGCCACCCATACTAAGGCCTGTTACATAAATGCGTTCCTTATCTACAGGGTATTTTTTCTCTATCTCGTCCAGCAACCAGATAAGTATTTCGGGATTCCAGCTTTGTCCTTCCGGGCATTGCGGCGCAATCATCAGAAAGGGAAAATTCAGTGAGTCTTTATAAAATGCCAGCGGATTAGTAGTACGTATTTTGTTTAGGTCATTTCCCCTTTCTCCTGCTCCGTGAAGAAAAAGCAGCAAAGGATATTTACCGTCAGCTGCTGTTTTGGCCGGGATATGCACGAGGTATTTATAGGGCATCATAACGCTATCAGGCTTCAGCACTTGTGCGTTGATGCTTGTCAGCGAAAGAAAAAAAACAATAGTTAACAGATTCTTTTTCATGCAAGGCGATCTTAATTAATTTCAGTAAACATAGTAACCTGAACAGTATAATTGATTAGTTGCCCGCTTGAACTTACACCCTGACCTCCCATGCCTTTGTTGAAGGTCTGAAAACTTGATGAATTGACAGTGTTGTTAACGGCATTGGCAGGACTGGTATTGGTCTGAATAAGGAGTATGGCTCCTAAACGGATATTCGCAGATTTTGCCAGCCTTTGTGTTGTTTCAAGAGCATCTGCCACGGCCAGTTCCTGTGCCTTTTTAACAAAAGCAGCGGCGTCTGTATGGAAATAAGAAACTCGCTCAATTTCATAGATTTTTGTTTTCAGCACTTCTTCTGTAAAATCCTGCATGGCAGTAAGATCTTTCAGTGTAAAAATAATTTTCTGAGAAGATTCAAAACCTACAAAGACTTCTTTTTTGAGTGCATTGTCATATCTCATTGACTTGTCGGTAGCAATAAGGCTGGTTTTGATTTCTAAGGTATCGGCCACATATTTTTTAATAATGTTCAATACTGCTGCGGCTGTTTTCTGATTATCACTTACTGCTTCACGCAATGTAGGCTTCACAAATTTAAGTGCAATCGTAATTTGTGCAGCATTGGGGAAAGCGGTGGTAGTGCCAACACCAATTACATTGATTTTTGGTCTGGCTTCAATTGGTAACGGTCCTTGCGCAAAAGCCGAGGCTGCTGTAATCAAAGCTGAAACTACAATGATAAAGTTTTTTGTAAGGTTAAGCATATTCTGTATTTAATCCAGGTTCTCTGGTTGAAGGTAATCAATAGGATTGAGATAGAACATTTTTTTCCAACCTTGTATGGAATTGTCTATTCGCCAGAAATAAGGGATTATGGTAACGATAGAATAATGCAGGTGTGGCGGTTTACCCTTGGCATTTCCTGTTGTTCCGACTGTACCGATTTTAGTATTTCTGCTTTTCCATGACAAAACGGATGCATTGATCTCTTTTAAATGTGCATAATAATGGATTCTCCATTTGGGTCCCAAAATAGCAACCACTTTTCCTCCCATACTGATTTCACCGCAAAACAGCACCAGTCCGCTTGTTGCAGCATTAACATCGGTGCCCTGCTTTGCGAAAATATCTACACCTTTGTGTGTGCCTGATTTCCCCCAGGGATAAAACCAGAATGACTTATGATGGTAACTGTTTTGATCTGCACCTTTTACCGGATTAGAAAAGCGCTGGGGAATTGCTAATCCGGTAAATAAAATCAGAAGTAACACCAATCCCGCTATTTTCTTCTTTTTAACCTGCTTCATACTATTTCTGATTTTCAATAATATCTATAGTTTTTCCATTTAAGTATTAATATTCAGTTTGTCCCAAATAAGATGTATTAAGATATAAGCAATCAGTTCTTATTCTTAATATATAGGCCTAAACGCCGGCTTACATAAACTCTAGGTGTAAGATTGATGCTATGCCACTTTTACTTTCTGTTGGGAAATTTCAATACTGGTTAGGTAAAAACCACTGTTCCTGCTGAACAACCTAAGAGTAATAACACCTACTACCGACAGATAAAAGGCAATCTGGCCCTTATTATCAAGACCTTCCCGCCACTTTTCACAAATGGCCTGAGTACTGTTTTGGAATTAAAGCAATGACAATGAACAAGTCTATAATTAAAAAACAGATGACAATGTAGACAGCTGTTTACCAGATCAGACATGGTTTATCTGGTTAGTTCTTTTCAGTGTACTTTCTGAAATTATCAAGGATTGCCTGCCATCCGCCTTTTTGCATTTCTACCGGGTTTTGGGTCTCCGGATCAAAGGTTTCAGTCACTTTTACGCCATTATTCTGGGTAGAGAATTTAACCGATACTGTTCTGCCGTCAGCCATTGTATATTCAATAAGCTCCTGGTTTTTCACTTGTGTATATTCGCCACCGAAATCGAAACTGAAGCTGCCGTCTTTAGCAGCCATGGTAGTTTTAAACGTTCCTCCTTTACGTAAGTCATTATCTGCATAGGGAGCGTGCCAGTCGTCCGATGCAAAAGTCCACTTGGTAATGTGCACAGGGTCACTCCAGTATTTCCATACTTTTTCAATCGGAGCGTCTATAATAGTCTCTACTGTGATTGGTGTCATAGGTGTAAAAAATCAGGTTTATTTGCACAATATAAAAATGTCATATTATAATCGCAAAATGCCTTTAAGCAAGAAGTTTAGTGTTTTAGTGTTTTGTAAGAAGTTTCTTTACCATTCACTTTTACTTTCAGGAAGTAGAGACCACTTTGCCAATTGCTTCCTGTCCTGATAATGTTGTTTTCTGAAATTACGGTATGCATGTATAAGCCTTGCGCATTATAAACATCAACTGAAAACGGGGTATCTCCTTTGATTGAAATTTCACTTTCAAAAGGGTTTGGTGCGACTACTAGCCCGCCGGTCAGTTCCCGATCTGAAATTGCTGTTACTATCCCGCAATCTGCATAAGTTTTGTAATCATCATACAGTTGTTGGGTTGCCGTGCTCAGTTCAGGCTGCATGTAGCCCCACTCAAACTGGATCATTGTGTCTGTATGACGGGCTCCTTCCCAGATCTGGCTTTTCAGTGTATTAATATCTCCGGCAATGCCTGTATTTGTGTTGGGATTATTCTGGAAACTCTCAATGGTAGCCCAGAAGTCACGGCCTTTATTGATGGCTGCATTCTTAATAGCAGAAAAGTAATAAGGTACATCTACATCCACATCTTTTGTACCTGTACCTACACCATCCTGAGGCGCTATAATGTCAACAGAGGTGGCTGTAGTAAGCAGGTTTTCATACCATGTTTGTAATACATCGGCTGGCTGAAAAGGACCAAAAAACGGGGCAATCATAATTTTTTTAGTAGCGTCTTTTCCTTTGGCATATGCTGCAGTTTGTTGCAGCCAATTAGCCAGCATGTTTCTTCGTGTGCTGGTTTGCCAGTTATAATCGTCTATCTCTTGTGGGATATACCAGCCTTTAAATTGCGGATTGCTGCCGAATAGTCCATAAATTTCATCTATTACTACTTTGTGCTTTGCCAGTACCTGATCGTAATTGGACTGCTGATCTTTGTTCATCGTGTTCCATGTTTCATCAAAGTACGTCCCTATATATACATCAATACCTTTAGCCGCTGCCGCTGCCATGATGTTATTCAGTGTGTTGTTTGTATAAACTTTGAAAGAGGCCGAAGACGGGCTGTACCATGAATTGTTATCATAAAAACCATACTGTACTACCAATTTATCCAGACAAACATCTTTCATTTTATCCATATGTTTTTCCCAGGTGGCCTGGTCCCAACCTCCGCAATTACAACCTGCCGTGTTCCATAACTGGATAAAAGAACCTGATAACTTTGCAGTTCCAGAAGAAGGAGCTTCATAGCTTGTTTGCTGACGCAGGTTATCAACCCATATTTTACCGTTAAGTGAATTACCTGTACTGTTTTCAATGACCAGTCGCCATGCTGCAATCCTGTTCAGGTCCAATGTACCTGTACCCCCGCCAAATTTGGTAAAATTGCTGTAATTGCTGCTGATTTCTGTCCAATTAGTAGTGGCAAGATTTGCTCCCGTGCTGTATTCCCATATTTCATCCCCTGCATCAAAAGGGCTTCCATTCATATTGATGTCTTCATACAACATGACTTTCAGGTTGCCGCTTTGTCCCGCCTGTCCTTTCAGCCAGAAAGTAAGTCCCAGGGGGTTAAAAGAAAGATCCAGTGTATTGGTACCGTAGGAACGGTATATTTCACCAAAGCTGCCGGAACTGATAGCGTAATTCACTGCCAGCGAACTATTACCTTCCTGATATGTTGTCTGGTCTATGGCTACTGTAATTCCGCCTGACATATAGTAATTGCCTGTTGCTGTAAATGCATCAAGCAGTTTATCAGATGCAAAGAGATTTGTAATGCTAAATAGTGAAGCCGCGATGAGCAGGGTAGATTTTCTATTCATAATATATAGTAAGCGATCTCGACCTTATACGGCATAGTATGATTTGTGTTTGAGAGGTTAACTGTCTATAAATAGATAAAGCCGGAAGATCCGGCCTTATCTACTATAAAAAAGCATATATCATTATTTTACTTTCACAGGGAAAGTAATATCAAGGTCAGTTGAGCCTTTGGTTTTATCACCATTGCCGCTTGTTGGTTTTACACCCGGCTGGTGTTTTAATATCACATTATAACTTCCTATACCTGCTTTTTCTGCTTTTACTACAGGAGCAATACCAACCGGAACTTTATTGGCGTCAATATCGCCCGGAGCATAAGAGAAGGTCAGCAGGTCAGCAGGTTGTGCAGTATAAAAGAACTGATGCTCCAGCTTCAATGCACTTTCTTCGAACTCATGAGAAATTGTATCTACCGGAGTTTTCGTTTCGTCCAGCAATAATATTTCACCATTGTAAGTCTTACCGGCAAGTAATGTATCATAAGTGATTACCGGATTTTGCGCCTGATTAATCTGTGACCAGGTAAATAGTTTTTTGTTCCCGTCTTCATCCTCAAAAGCTATCACCACTTTTGTAACAAGCTCATTGTCGCCCTGTGGGTTCACCACATTGTCTGACGGTTTTGTACAGGAAGAAAAAACAGAAGAAGCTGCAAGAGCAAGTAATACTGATTTAAACAATGTCCTTTTCATAAGGTTTCTATAGGTTTTAAAATTTATAATTCAGTCGTAATGCAATGTTTCTTCCTAACTCATCTGCATAAAAGCGATAGAAGTTAAGGTACTCACGATAGCGTTCGTTGAAGAGATTGCTAACGAGTAAATTCACGTCAACTTGCTGCTTCCCTAATCTTAAAGTTGAACCGGCCTGAACACTCCAGAGCTGATACGCTGCAGGAGGTGCTGCATAGTCTCCCGTTGCTGGAATGTGATTTTGCTTTGAAACTCCCAGCCAGTTAACACCGACATAAGTATCTTTAAAAGCTTTCCAGGTGGCAAAGGTATATTTCAGCCCAAGGTCAATACGCGGTGGCGGCATGAGTATCAGGTAATCATTTTCGGTCAGGTTGTAACCACGCAGCCACGAACCTTTCACTGTTGCGCTAAGGCGTTTTGCCAATTGTTGCTGAATACCCAGATCTGCCCCTGTCAGCATGGCATTGGTTTGTGTATACTGGTAAGCCGGAAATGTACCCTGAACAACTGTAACCGGATTTAATGTTGGTTTGAGGTATATAAAATCATTGATGATATTGTTGTAAACAGCAAGCTCTATCAACGTTTTGTCTTTCTGATAAGTCACTCCCAGTGTTGTATTAAAAGCTCTTTCTGGTTTGAGGTTAGCATTTCCTTCTACATAAATTCCTAATCCATGGTAAAGGCCGCGGCTGAATTGCTCATTGAGCGCCGGGGCACGGAAACCTGTGCCGACATTAAGCTTTGCAGATATGTTGGGATGAAACCGATAAGCTGCTCCTATTGTTCCCGAAGCATTTTGATAAGTATAGCTCGGTGTTGTATAAACATTATCAACGTAACGGAATACATTTCTCAAAATGATATCATAACGAATACCGGCTTCCAGTTCAAGCCGGTTTTTCTTCCAGCGTTCACTAACAAACAGGCCAATATTATTGGCTGTAAAATTTGGTACAATTAAAAAGCCCGTAGTGGTACCTGAAATGTTATTCTGGCTCAGATAAGAAACTCCCAGTGTGCCGGTGATACGTTTCAATGGTTTATGATGATAAGCGATTTGCGCAGACAGGCTGTTTAACTTATAGGTGTTTGCAGGGCGCTCAATCTTTTTGGCAATGTCTGCGAAACTCCTATCCAGACTAAACTCCTTGCGGTTGTTATCCTGATAAGCAGCAATAAACTCAATCTCTCCCAGTTTTTCAGAGCGATAGGTTCCTTTTAAACGGACAGTCTGGTGCGTCACTTTCTGATAAGGTCTGCCAATGCTATAAGTAAAACCCGGCTGAACAGCGGGCTCACTGTTGTTGAGCGCCTCCTGAAGGTCTTTTGCATTACCTGGATGAGAACCGCTGAAAACACCGATTTTTGTATTGTAAATGCTGTAACCAGTTTCCAGATCCCATTTTTTCTTTTCGTAACGAACAGTCAATCCAGCATTCTGTTCACTTAAACCAGTATTGTCAAGGTAATAACCCGGAGCCTGTGTATTACCGCCTTGCTTAACAGAACCCTGCACTCTCATACTTAATCCTGTTATTTTTTTAGAAGCAGCATCTAATAAAAGTGCGGCAACTCCTGTACGTCCGTTGCTGAAAGCACCAAGATTAGCTTCTCCATTAATGCCAGGGTCTTTACGCAAAGCTTTTGGTTCCATCAGTACAACACCGCCCATAGCATCACTTCCGTAGTGTACACTTGCAGAACCTTTTACTACTTTTATTTTTTCAGATGTAAAAGGGTCAACTTCCGGCGCATGGTCATCGCCCCATTGCTGGCTTTCCAGTTTTACACCATTATTTACAATCTGAATGCGGTAACCATAAAGTCCCTGAATAACAGGTTTGAAAATGGTTGGTCCGGTTTGAATGGCATTTACACCGGGAATGCTTTTCAGGCTTTCCCCTAATGACAAACCGCGTGTTTGCTGCAATTCTTTACCACTCAGTTCAGCAGTCTGCAGTGTTGACGTCTCTTCTTTTTTATGTAAAATCGTTACCGACTCCAATGTGCAGCTATCTGCATGAAGTGCAAAATCTCTGTGAGCAGTTTTGGCCAGAACGATTTTAGTCTGAATATTTTTATAACCGATAAAAGATATCTCTAAAGTATATTCACCTGCGCATAAACGATCAAAAGTGTATTCTCCCTGAGAATTGGTGGTAACGGCTCTGTTTACCTCTTTCAGGTGCAATGCTACTCCCGGTAAAAGCATATCGCTTTCGCCATCGCGTACTTCTCCCAGCAACGAATAATGACATTCGCTTTGTGCATTCAGCAACAATGGAAGTAATAACAGGCTCATTAAGAGAATAGTAAATTTTTGTCGTAGTTCTTTCACCTTATTTGCAATAGTGTTGCAAATTATGGCTAATTCTTTTTAAATGCAACATTGTTGAATTTACCTAAAGAGGCCAGCAATCATCACTGTAGTAGCCACTTGTATAAAGGTCAATTTCTCTGTCAGACAAAGCACATTTATCGAGTTCAATAATGATTGCTTCCTGGTCCAGATCCTGTCCGATAATGACCAGTTCATTAAACCTGTCGCCAAACAGTGGATGCCATTTCTCTGTCAGTCTCTCCCTGTTTTCATTCCAGTCCGGATTTAAGCGCCTTTCCGGTAATGAATAAGCAGCCCACCAGGTTCCGGCAATTTCGGCACGGAGCGATCCTCCAGCCTGGCTCCAGTTAATTGCCTGATCAGGTCTGGAGGCCAGCCAGAACACACCTTTACTTCTGATAATTGTCCCGTGGAATTCTTCATTCACATACTGCCAGAAACGTTGTGGATGAAAAGGTTTTCTGCTTCTATATACAAAAGAGGAAATGCCATAGCTTTCCGTTTCCGGTGTATGAATTTTATTCAGTTCTTCCTGCCATGTTTCTGTCTGGGAGGCTTTTTCCATATCGAATAAGCCTGTATTGAGTATTTCTTTCAGAGGGACATTGCTAAAACTGCTTTCCAGTATTCTGGCAGCCGGATTCATCCGCTTAATAACCTCTTTCAATTCCTGCAGAGATTCGCCCTCTGCCAGATCAGCTTTATTGATTACAATCACATCTGCGAATTCAATCTGTTCTGTAAGCAAATTCACAAGTGGTTTTGTATCTGCTTTGTCTTCATTCAAACCACGACCGGCAACCGTGTCATTGGTACAAAAATCTTTATAGAAATTGAAAGCATCTACAACCGTTACCAATGTGTCAAGTTTTGCATAGTGCGACAGATCAATTCCCCGCTCTTCATCTATAAATGAAAAAGTTTGCGCTATCGGCAAAGGCTCGGATATTCCGGTACTTTCAATTAATAAATAATCAAAACGGCCTTCCTTTGCCAGTCGCTCTACTTCTAGCATCAGATCTTCACGAAGTGTACAACAAATACAGCCATTTGACATCTCCACCAGTTTCTCTTCCGTGCGGGAAAGTACCTGCTCATTTCGCACAAGCTGCGCATCAATGTTGACTTCGCTCATGTCGTTCACAATTACTGCAACACGCAAGCCTTCTTTATTGTGAAGAATGTGATTGAGTAATGTAGTTTTCCCGGCACCGAGAAAACCACTAAGTACGGTAACAGGTAATTTTCCTTTCATAATATGCAACATTGTTGCAATAATAGGGTAAAGGTTTTTAAAATGCAACACTGTTGCAAAAATATAATCCTAATGAGGCCTTTAAGAAAAAGGAAAGCATTAAATTGCAGCATCAGATAAGTTCAGAAATATAGATAACGATACAATTGTGGGGCATTTTACAAAATCAGAAGTAGAGCAACTGACATCTTTAGAAGGTAAAACACTGGAAAGTGTTCATTATCACCATTGGGTAAACAGAGCCAAACCTAATCAGCCACTCGATTTCGTGGAATACATTGAGTTGCGATTTGACAACGATGCTCCTTTGTTTTTGCATGCGCCCGAGGAGTTAATGGCAATTCAGCTGGTCATTGTGGATGTGGATGCCAAGCAGAAAGAACTTAATGAGCAATTCAAAGGAGTGATCCAGTTACAGACAGAAGATGCCCGTAATCTTGCGGAATGGAGAGATGCTATCAAAAAACCGTTATTAAAAACAGAGTTGATAAAAGACAGCACGAAGAGTTATGTGAATGATGTAATCTATTTCAAGTTTGCAGACCATGCCGTTGAAATATTCCCGAATGTGGAAGGAATTGGCGTGGATATTTATGAAGAAGTAGACTAGAGAGTTTAGACATGAGACAATAGACATTAGAAAAACGACAATCTAATGTCCATTGTCTTAAAATCACCCAAACAGATCAGAAAAAACCTCTTCCAGTTTAGCTACATCATTGATCTTTATTTTGAACTGGCTAAGGTCAAGCCCTTTTTTATTGTATTTAGAAATATAGATTTCCTTAAAACCCAGCTTTTCCGCTTCGGCAATTCTGTGTTCAATCCGGTTAACGGCCCTGATCTCGCCGCCTAAACCGACTTCCGCAGCAAAACACACCAGGTTCGGGATAGAAATATCTTCGTGTGATGAAACGATAGACGCAACCACTGCCAGGTCAATAGCCGGATCTTCTACTTTCAGCCCTCCGGCAATGTTGAGGAATACATCCTGCATACCTAATCTGAAACCACCACGTTTTTCCAGTACTGCCAGCAACATGTTGAGTCGCTGTTTGTCATAACCCGTGCTTGAGCGCTGGGGTGTGCCATAATTGGAAATACTCACCAGCGACTGGATTTCAATCATCAGCGGACGATTACCCTCCAGCATGGCACCGATGGTGATCCCGCTCAGGGCTTCTTCTCTTTGAGACAAAAGTATTTCAGACGGATTACTGACTTCTCTCAATCCTGATCCGGTCATTTCATAAATACCCAATTCTGAAGTAGAACCAAATCGGTTTTTGATAGTCCTCAGAATACGGTAAGTATGGTGGCGGTCTCCCTCAAACTGAAGCACGGTATCAACCATGTGTTCAAGCACTTTAGGTCCGGCCAGTGTTCCTTCTTTTGTTATATGTCCAATGAGAAAAACCGGTGTACCACTTTCCTTGGCAAATTTCATCAGCTCAGCCGTACACTCACGCACCTGTGAGATACTTCCCGGTGACGACTCAATGAAAGATGAATTTAATGTCTGAATGGAATCTATAATCAGGATATCAGGCTGCAATATTTCAATCTGCTTAAAAATATTCTGCGTGCCTGTTTCGGAAAGTATAAAGCAGGAATCGCCTTTAACAGTCATACGCTCTGCACGCATTTTGATCTGCTGTTCACTTTCTTCACCTGACACATACAAAACTTTTTGGCCAGGTAATGTCAGTGCAATTTGCAGCATCAGGGTCGATTTCCCGATACCCGGTTCACCACCAATCAAAACCAGCGAACCCGGTACAATACCACCACCCAATACCCGGTTAAGTTCTTCGTCAACAGTTACAGTACGATGCTGTTCACTATAGCTTATTTCGTGGATAGGTGTAGGTTTACTGGCATTTCTTGCCGACGGGCTTTTATAATCACTCTTCTCTTCTTTCTGTATCAGCTCTTCTACAAAAGTATTCCAGCCGCTGCAGGCAGGGCATTTTCCCAGCCACTTTGGAGATTCATAACCGCAGCTCTGGCAGAAGTAAGTTGTTTTGGTTTTGGCCATATAACAAAGATAAGTGTTAGATCGGAAAGGGGAAGTTTGCTTTTACTACTTTATAGAATTTTATGGACAAACTCAGCCAGCCTTATTGATACCAAAGCTTGAAAGGTATCAATGAAGATTTACAATTCTACTAATATTATGGCCTTGTCAACTGAGTCTGCCGAAGTTACCCGCCATCTACTGTAGGAGTCGGCGGTCATCTGTCTGCTCCTTAACACTCCGCAATTTTTAAGGCCATATACTAACAATTCTATAACCCACGTTTCTGTAAAAACAACTATGGAAATGAAATACAAAACCTTTTTAATGCTGTTACTGGCGCTGCCGGTAATCATGTTCAGTTGTACTACTTACAAAGACAACCCGACACCGGATACTGATCCAAACTATTCGCAATTAAAAGTAGGCAACTATTGGGTCTATCAGAGATTCAGCGTCGATTCTTCGGGAAACGCTACTCCTCAGCAGGTTTTTGATAGCTGCTATATCTCGAAAGACACAATTATCAATAACAAGACTTATTTTAAGATAAATAAGCCTGCTCACTTAGGGATGAATCAAAATGTTTTCTGCCGGGATTCTCTGCACTATACTGTAACTCCTGGAGGAAAAATTGTCTTTTCTTCTCAGGATTTTTCAAATATACTTTTTAGCTCCTATGATATAGGTACTGCTAATGACACTATTTCTATTAATACCATCCGGATGAGAGACAGAAACTTACCATATACAGTACCTGCAGGCACATTTGAAACAATAAACGCCTATAACTCTTTTGTCTTAAAGAGTAAATCAAGAGGAGATAAAGAATTTCCTATAAACTGCCGTTATGCGGCCAATGTTGGATTAGTGGCAGAAACTATGGTCTACTATATCAGCCAGTATTCTCAGGATCGTGCTTATATAGAAAGGCGTCTGGTACGTTACCATGTAAACGGTAAAACATTTCCGGCTCAGTAAAGTCTCTTTAGCAGCTGATGGTAGCAATACTGTCAGCTGTTTTTTTTAAATTCTCTCCACCAAACCAGAGAACGGCTAAACTCCGGCTTAAAGCCATAAAAATTACTCCTGACTTCTAAAGATTCTCCGTCAAACAGCTACATTTGATTTCGCATTGGAATGCTTTATATGAAAAAAGTAATTAAACGAATAATGGTTATTTTCTTATCTATTGTTGTCCTTATTGGTATATCTGTTTATCTCTTTGTACAACAGCCTCAGTTTGGCAGAATGCCAAGCGGTGAACGACTGGCAAAAATCCAACAGTCACCGAACTACTATGAAGGTTCTTTTAAAAACCAGAACCCAACTCCTGACCTGACAGAAGGGGTTAGTTATTTCGCTGTACTGAAAGAATATTTGTTTTCTGATAAAAAGCGAAGCACGCCCTTAGACTCAATCCCTTCTACCAAAACAGATTTGCTTCATCTTGGCGAGAATGAAGATGTACTGGTATGGTTCGGCCACTCTTCTTACTTCATGAAAATTGACGGGAAAACCATACTGGTTGACCCTGTTTTTTGCGGAGCTGCCTCTCCTGTTGCCGCAACAACAAGGGCGTTTAAAGGTACTGACCGCTACACAACAGATGACCTGCCGGAAATTGATTACCTGTTTATTTCGCATGACCATTGGGATCACCTGGACTATGAAACGGTACTGAAGCTAAAGCCAAAAGTTAAAAAAATCATTACAGGTCTGGGTACAGGCGAACATTTTGAATACTGGGGCTTTGACACAAAAACAGTTTTTGAAAGAGACTGGAATGAGGAAATTATTCTTGATAGTGGCTTTGTTGTAAATACAGCTCCGGCACGTCATTTTTCCGGCAGAAGCTTTGCAAGAAACAGGGCGCTATGGACTTCGTTTGTACTGAGAACTCCAACAATGAAAATCTATATTGGAGGAGACAGTGGTTATGACGCTCATTTTGCTCAGATAGGCAAAAAATTCGGCCCTTTTGACCTGGCTATTCTGGAAAATGGCCAGTACGATAAAAGCTGGAAATACATACACATGCTTCCCGACCAAGTATTACAGGCTGCACAGGATCTGCAGGCTAAACGTTTGTTCCCGGTACACTCTTCCAAGTTTGCATTGGCTAACCATGACTGGGATACACCATTGAAAACAATTACAGCTCTGAATACCGAAATAAACATTCCTTTAGTAACCCCAATAATCGGTGAAAAGGTTAACTTAAAAGACAGTACACATACTTTTAAGGAGTGGTGGAAAGGCATTGAGTAACCCGTAGGGGCTTAGTATATACTAAATTTTAGCATCACATTTAGTATATACTATTGACTATTACATTCAAAAAGAATATATTCAAATTAATTTTCTTTTTGAAACTTAGCTAACATGGAAAACAAGACTCTCATTCAATGATTTTATTGAATTGGAGTAGTTGTTATTTTGCTAAAAAATAACAAAAGTCAAATTGCCTTAACCTAATCTATACCTGCTTATTTATAACCAGCCAAAATGAATACCTTTTTTACACTTAATAAAAAAAAGCTACTTTACATTTACATCGCAACAGCCTCAATTTTTCTTACAACAGCTTTCCTCTTTTTAATAATCGGATATTACTTCAAGAACGCAGGATTACCGGAATTCAAAATATTTGCAGCCATCATTCTTGGGACAGGTGTAGCAGTTCCTTTGTTCATAATTGGTATGGCATATATTGAATGGTTTTTTAAAATGAAGATAAGGGCAAATGCATTTCAGGAATTCCCATTCAACAAACTGGATCAGATAGGTTTTTCAAAAGATTTTCTGAACACCGACACCAAGTGGTATTTTACAGAAGAGGTAAGAGCGGGCGAAGTAAATGGTTTCCGTATTATATGTGATGTACAAAACCACTCTACCAAAACAGCTAAATTTAAGGCATTTACTAAAATAAAGCATTTGCCTAATGAAGACTTTATAAGAATAAAGAATCGGTTTAATGACGATGATATTGCTTTTGATTTTGACGGAATTGTAAAAATATATAGTGTAAATAACCAGCCGCTCATGTCCATAGAAGAGCTCAAAACTGATCTCGAAAAATTTACATTGCTGCTTAAATCAGAAAATTTTGAACCTGAGAAAATTTAAAATAAAGAGGAAGAAGGGATTTATTAATTAATAAATCCCTTCTTCCTCTTTATTTCCAACCACCACCTAAAGCTTTATACAAATTAGTTAATGTATTGTACTGACGCTTCTGTGTGTTTACCAAAGTAAGTTTGGCCTGCAAAGCATTTTTCTGTGTCATCAGAATTTCCAGGTAATTGGCTCTGCCTGTTCTGAAAAGCTCTGTAGAAGTTTCTATAGATTTATTTAACACATCTACTTCCTGGCTTTTTAAATCTCTGACTTTCTGCAAATTTTTCAGGTCGGCCATTTCATTGTATACTTCCACATATGCTTTAATAACACTTTCCTGATAGTTGTAAAACGCAGTCAGTTGATTTGCCTTTGCTGTATTAAAACCTGCTTTAATAGCGCTTCTATTGATGAGTGGAGCTGTCAAGTTTCCTACAAGTGTATAAGTCAGCGACTGGGGAGATGTGAACAAATAAGCAGTATTAAACGCCTGATAACCGAATGATCCTGTAATATTCAATGAAGG
This sequence comes from uncultured Bifidobacteriaceae bacterium, assembly GCA_964572965.1. Lineage (GTDB taxonomy): Bacteria > Bacteroidota > Bacteroidia > Cytophagales > UBA9547 > CAZNHL01. The sequence continues at coordinate 86,304 of CAZNHL010000003.1, read as the reverse complement.
ATAAAAAGCTGCTCTTGCTGCTTTCACATCTGCTTTAGATGCTGTCAAACCAAATTCAGCCTGCTTAATATCCGGCCGGTTTTTAAGTAATTCAGAAGGGATGCCGGCATTAATTTGTCCGGGCAATGCTTTCAAAATTCCGTCCTTATCTCTTTGGATCTCCTGCGGGTACCTTCCTAATAAGAAATTCAGTTTACTTTCTGTCTCAATAAGCTGCTGCAAAACCTCTGCTTCAAAGCTTTTTGAATTAAGCAACTGTGCTTGAAACTGCTCCACAGCCAGCTCATTAGCTGCTCCTGCTTCCTTTTGAACCTGAACAATTTCGAGGGCATTTTCCTGCAACCTGATAGTTTCCCTGATAATTTCAACCTGATTGTCCAGTGCCAGTAATTCATAATAAGTAGTGGCAACATCTGCAATCAGGTTAGTTATCATCCAGTTAGTTCCTTCCACACTTCCCAGATAACGTGCCATAGCTGCTCTTTTCTTGTTTCGGAGCTTTCCCCAGACATCAACTTCCCATGCTGCCTGAAAACCCAGATAGTAATCCGGCAGGTCTGTCGGCACTCTTTTTCCCGGTGTCATGTCTGTTGTACTGTTTCCCGCACCATCCATTGTATAAAGGCCATACCTGCGTTGAGCAGGAATAACTGATGCTCCTACGGTTGGCAATAACATTCCTTTGGTCAGTTTTACATCTGCTCTCGCTATTTCTATCCTCTGAAGTGTAGCAAGCAAGTTCAGGTTACTTTTAAGGGACTCGTCTATCAGTGACACTAAGTTGGAGTCTGAGAAATAGGCTCTCCAGTTAATTTCTGAAACGTTTGAAATGGCAGAATCCTTTACAACCGAATAAGTTTGAGGCATGCTTTTCAACTCAGCAGCCTGCTTGTTTTTTGTCGTTTTGCAGGCTGTAATAAAGCCTGCAATTGTGACTATGAATATGATATAATTTATAATCTTCATTAGTTTATAATTCTTCTGTAAGTACCTTCGTCCTCTTCTTTTTCTTCTTCATCTTCTCGGCTATGGTAGCAAACACCACATATAAGCCGGGAATAATAATCACCCCAAATATTGTCCCGAACAACATACCACCAGCTGCTGCTGAACCGATGGTTCTGTTTCCTACAGCTCCGGCACCACTGGCAAACATCAACGGTATCAAACCTGCAATAAATGCAAAAGATGTCATTAAAATCGGGCGTAGACGTACAATAGCTCCTTCAATAGCCGCTTCAACAGGGGTCATACCTCTCTTCTGTTTTTGTTCTGCTACTTCAACAATAAGGATGGCATTTTTACCTAAAAGACCGATAAGCATTACGATAGCAATCTGAGCGTAAATATTGTTTTCAAGCCCAAGTACAGTGAGCAGGAAAAATGCTCCGAAAACTCCGGTAGGAAGCGACAAAATAACAGGAAGCGGCATCAAAAAACTTTCGTATTGAGCCGACAACAACAGGTAAACGAACGTGAGACATATCAGAAACACATATAATGACTGATTACCTGACTGTACTTCGTCTCGTGAAATACCAGCCCAGTCGATTTCATAACCCTTAGGAAGTTTGTCTTTGGCAACTTCCTGAACAGCTGCGAGGGCAGCTCCGCTACTTACGCCGTCTTCTGCCTCGCCGTTCATTTCCGCGGAAGGATACATATTATAGCGTGTAATCTGGTCTACACCATAAACTCTGGTCAGTGAAACAAAAGCCGACAGTGGCACCATTTCTCCTTTGTTGTTTTTAACATAAAGCTTCATGATATCCTCCGGCTTAGATCTGTATTGAGGGAGCGCCTGTACCATTACTTTGTACATCTGGCCGAAACGGATGAAGTTGGTTGCATATTCTCCACCAAGTAATGTCTGGAGGACGTTCATCATATTGACCGTTGTTACACCCTTTTGCGCTGCTTTATCTGTATCTACTCTCAATAAATACTGCGGGTATCCGGCATCAAAAATGGTAAATACCCTTGAAATTTCCGGACGTTCATTCAGGTCTTTACTAAACTGCTTCACTACCTCCTCCATCTCAACATAGTCGCTTTTCCCTGTCTGGTTTAGTAAGCGTAACTCAAACCCACTGGCATTACCGTAACCGGGTACTGCCGGCGGTGGGAAGAATTCAATTTTCGCATCCTTAATATGACTTGTTTTTTCTGTAACCAGGTCTATTATCTCATCTACAGACTCTGACCTGTCATCCCAGTTTTTAAGGTTAATCAGACAGGTTCCATATGTAGCACCGCGGCCATCTGTCAGGATGTTACTTCCCGCCAAAGAAGAAATAGACTCGATCGCTTCAATACCTTCACATGATTTTTGGATCTCATTTACAATGGCTTTTGTTCGCTCAAGTGTAGAACCAGCCGGAGTGGTAATACTGGCATAGAATGTTCCCTGGTCTTCTTCAGGAATAAAGCCGGGAGAGAGAAACTTACCTAAAATTCCGGTAGCCATACAAAAAAAAACCAATAAACCGAAAGTAATGACTTTACGGTTAACGATAATGCCCAGTAAAGCCTGGTACTTTGAGGAAAGCTGTTCGTACCATTGATTAAATCCTGCAAAAAACCTTCCCAGAATGCCTGCTGAATGAGCAGAATGCTCCTCATGCTTCAGGAACAAGGCACACAAAGCGGGCGTCAGTGTCAATGCAGAAACACCTGAAAGCACAATAGAAATTGCCATTGTGAGAGAAAATTGTTTGTAAAAAATCCCCACCGGACCAGTCATAAATGTGGTAGGAATAAACACCGCTGACATTACCAATGTAATAGAAATAATGGCACCGCTGATGTCTTTCATGGCAGACTCTGTTGCCTGCCGTGGGGAGTATTTACCACTTGCCAGTTTTGCATGGACAGCTTCTACTACTACAATAGCATCATCGATCACAATACCGATAGCCAAAACAAGCGCAAACAATGTGATCAGGTTTAATGAAAAACCAAACAGATGCATAAAGAAGAATGTACCTATTAACGAAACAGGAACTGTAATAGCAGGAATAATGGTAGAACGGAAGTCCTGCAGGAAAATAAATACTACCAGTGAAACGAGTATAAATGCTTCTATCAGTGTCTTAACTACTTCATGAACGGATGCATCAAGGAAACGGGACACGTCATAACTTACTTCATAATCCATTCCATCCAGAAAACGTGTATCCTTGATTTCAGCCATGCGCTGTTTAACATCATGGATAACACTGCTGGCATTGGAGCCCGGCAATTGCTTGAGCATAATAGAGGCTGCCGGTTTACCGTTCAGTTTCGACTCAACATCAAAATAGGTAGTTCCGAATTCAACATCGGCTACGTCTTTGATACGCAAAATATCCCCGTCTTCACTTGACCTGATCGGGATATTTTCATAACCGGTTTCGGTATTGTACTTCCCTGAATATTTAATGACATATTGTAACGACTGTGCCTGTGCTTCTTTACCTGTACTTTCTCCTACTTTTCCCGGAGCGGCTTCAATATTATGGTCTTTTAGGGCTTGTATGATATCATCGGTTGAAATATTGTAAGTCAGCATTCTGTCCGGCTTCAGCCAGATGCGCATCGCATAATCTTTTGCACCCTGTATTGACGCAACCCCAACCCCTTTAATTCTTTTCAGCTCTGCCAGAACATTGATATCTGTAAAATTGTAAAGGAATTTTTCATGCAATGTGGAATCTGAACTGTAGATGTTCAGGTACAGGAGCATGCTGTTTTCTTCTTTGGCAATTTTCACCCCGTTTTTGATCACTTCGGCAGGCAATTCTTCCATTACTGCCGAAACGCGGTTTTGCACGTTCACAGCGGCTACATCCGGATCGGTACCTATCTCAAAAAGAATCTGGACAACCCCGACACCATCGTTACCGGCATCAGATGACATGTATTTCATTCCGGGCACACCATTGATGGCCCGTTCAAGAGGAACAAGCGCTGCTTTGGTTACCGTTTCAGCATTGGCTCCGGTGTAGGCCACAGTTACGTTTACTTCTGGAGGAGCAATATTGGGGAATTGCGCCATTGGCAATTGCACGAGGGACAAAAGTCCCAGCAAGGTAATAATCAGCGCTATTACGATGCTTAGAACAGGTCTTTGAACAAATTTTGATATCATTTTCTTAACAGTTATATGATTATCAAATTCTAAAGTGTCAATTGACTTAAGAGTCCCTTCATCGGCTTCACTTCAGGAATAATTACATCCCCTTGTTTCACTTTTTGAATCCCTTCATAAATAATCCTGTCGTCCGGTGACAAGCCCGACTCTATTACATAAAGATGTGGAAGCCTTTTAGCAATACGTATGCTTCTTGTATGTACTACATTGTTAGCATCTACTACGAATACATAAGTATTTTCCTGAACATCAAAAGTGGCTTTTTGAGGAACAACCATAGCCTGCACCCGCGTGATCAATTGTATTTTGCCGCTTGCGCCATGTTTCAAGATTCTATCCGGATTTTTAAACCTTGCCCTAAAAGCCAGATTACCTGTATTTTTATCAATTTCGCTCTCTGCTGTTTCAATATGGCCTTTATAAGGGAACACTTCCCCATCTGCCAGAACAAGTTTTACCACCTTGTCTTTTGCATCATTCTTCTTTTTCAGAATATTGAGATACTGTTTTTCGGAAAGGTTGAAGTAAGCAAATACCTCCTGGTCATTGGAAATCGTTGTCAGCAAAGTACCTTCATTTATCAGACTTCCCGCTTTTAAAGGCAATCTGTTAATTACTCCATTGAAAGGAGCCTTGATGGAAGCAAAAGAAATATTCAGTTTAGCACTTGAGATAGCCGACTCTGCTTCATCGATATTTGCCTGAGCAGCATCTTTTTTCGCTTCTGCCAATTCCAGTTCTGAGCGGGATACTACATTCTTTTCAACCAGTTTTTTAGTATTATTTAATTCCACTTCGGCCATTTTTGATTCTGCAATTGAATTTTTCAACTGCGCATTGGCACGAAGCAACTCTTGGTTGAATTCCTGGCTGCTAATGGTGAAAAGTAATTGGCCAGCTTTCACAAACTGTCC
>CAZNHL010000003.1:8400-81248 GCA_964572965.1 uncultured Bifidobacteriaceae bacterium | reverse complement strand
CATAAATTTTATCAATAAAACCTTTGATACGTGTTCTTATTTCTACATTCTGAACAGCGTGGATATCTGCCACATATTCCTGAGTAAAAACCGTGTCCAGTATAATCGGGCTGGTTACAATAAACTTTTCCTGGCTCTTATTTTTATTTTTATCAGTTGAGCATGATGTCAATAGCATGACAACACAGATGCCCAATAGCATGAATGCTTTTTTCATTAAATAAATCGAATAGTTATAAATACCTGCAAGCCCCGGACAGAAGCCGAACCGGCAGAATCCATACCCTTTTGGGGCCGGATAATAAAACAGAATAATGTAAAACGGGGAACTAAGCCTTCTTAGGCGGTGGAGAATTGATTTCCGGGTAATTAGTGCAAAAACTATCCTGATAAAAAGTAGAATATATAATCGGGGGGAAATGAATAATTTCCGGCTTCATCTCAATGACAGCACCGGCAGAACAATACAGGTCAAAAACCTTTATAAAAGCATCACCGTCATTTTCATCACTTTCAGGAACATTTTTATGAAAAAAGTCTTCCAAAACAAGTTCGTAAAAACTTTCTATTTCATTGATACTCAGATCCTCCTCAAAGGTAGCATACCCGTTTTTGAAGTTTATCTGATCAACAGGGTCAGTTGAAAGGTTTATCAACTGAATTAACAAAACCCAGCAAATAAACTTTCTAACAAAATTCCCTATGAATGTTTTTGTCTTCACTTCTACTAAGATAAAGCTAAATCATCCTCGGGAAAAGTTTTTTGTGTTACTATTTAATTTCTCAAAATAAAACGGTGCTTGCCTCTCAATAAAAACATGACTTGAATTTCATTGCTTTTGCAACTGATAGTGATAAGATTGGTGTTTATGACTCAGATATTTGCCATAATCTCTGAAAATTAGCCCTTTCACTGAGCGCTTTCTTTTACTGATCAGAGTTCGGGAGCATACTTAGTCTTTACTTTGTAAAGCATAATAAAGTAAAGATTTTTTCAAAAACAGAACACGGTCATGCTGCCTTTCTTCCCTGATTATTTAGGTCTCCAACAATTCATTTGGAGTAAATCTCTATAATTTACCAATAGACAGTGATGTAAGAATTACAAACAAAACAGAACCAAAAAGTCTCTTATAAATCTTTTTGGTTAAGATATTTTGAATTTTTTTGATAAAAAAGGCTCTTTTTTGATGGATTTCAAATATCAATTGCCATTTAAAACACTAATTGATCAAGAATTTTTTTTTTATTCTAGTGTAAGGTTATCCACTAATTAGCACAGCAGTGAGCAGAAGTTTTTTGTTACTTGCATTATCTTAATCTTTCAATAAGATTCCTGTAACTATTTATATTATTCAGTATTCTATAATCCTGTTTAAGCATGATAAAATGAGAAACATACGGTTTTCTCGTCATTAGCAAATTACAGTTTATAGCTTTTAAATTTCAATAATGGCAACTATTGCTGTTTTAATAGAAGCTAATGTGTTACCAACCCTGTTAGACTCAACAGCAAGGTTCTTAAGGAGGGAAACAAAACAGGTACTTTTTCAAAAGAAGCAGTACAACCATCTTCTGGCCTTAATGCGCATAGCTTTAATCAAAAAATAAGCTTTTCTGGCAGAATAATATCATGCTTTAAAGGCAAAACGCTTTTTTTTAAATCTTACTGCCCAAACGGGTATCGTAAGTGCTACTTTTTCTGCTTCCAGCTTACAAAACGGCACATATGTAGTTCCGACCCTTTCGGTAACAATGTATTCCGTGTGATTAAATAGTGAAGAACTATAAAACTCAAAAAAGGCAGGATTGTATCCTGCCCTTTTTTTGTCCTTTGATTACCCTTTCTCCAATTCAAATCCAATGACTTGAATTATACTAAATGACTATCCGCTTCTTTGAACCTTTGTTTTTCCGGCAGATTAGGATGTAAAACTCAGGTTCTTCAAACCCTGAAAATTTAACAAGCAATAAAACCTCCGCTATCAGCTAAATTAGAATTTACAACAGAACTCGCTGAAAACACTTTCAGGCATTCGTCGTGAACTAAGAACAAGTAAATTTTAAATCAGAATAACTATATTTAAGCATCGTAAATCTTAAGTGTCTGGAAAGTATTAAATCCTAGAGTTATATATGAAAACAACGACCCTTCTTTTAGCTTCCTTATTCTTAAGCTTTGCTTTTGTAAAAGAGATAAAAGCTCAAGATCTGAATGGTGGCTGGGTCGGTAGTCTTTACGACGGCAAGGATAGCTTTAAGCTGACATTGTATGTAGAACAAGCGTATCACATCGTCAATAATACTAAATTCGAAGATAAATTTTTTACAGGCACGGCACAGCTTATTGACAAGCTGGGTTCTTTTGAAAAAGTAAACATTCAGGGAAGAATTACTTCAAAAGGAATCATGTATGAAGAAAAGATAACTGTTGCCACCAGCTTTGACACTGCTTCGTGGGCTTTAAAAAAAGCAAAATTAGCCTATGATGTTGTCAACGACATAGAAATACTGGAAGGCCATTGGCAGGAAGCAAATGCCTTCAAAATTAACCTGCCTTGTAATGACTGTTTCTTGCGGCTATACCGCCTTCCTGTTCCTAAGAAACCGAGCGTCATTATTGACAACACTCCTATTAGTAAAAAAGACAAAAAACATAAAGCTAAGCGTATTATTGTTGCTGACACCTCTGGCCATGTACTGGAGGCGCTTAACAGAGAAGTTAAATCCGGTATAACTGTCCATACCAAGAGCAAAAAGATCACTATCCTTATTTTTGACGGAAGAAGGGAAGACGGCGACTCTATTTCTGTCATTTTCAATGGAAAGATTGTACTTGATAACCATGGCCTGAGTAAAGTACCTTACAAGTTAGAGCTTCAGCTTGATCAGGCATTAAAATTCAACACACTCGTTTTTCATGCTGAAAACCTTGGCGCAATTCCTCCCAACACCGCTGTTGTTTCTATTATGGAAGGCCGGAAAAAGATAAAGGAGATCGTAATGGAATCTGACATGAGCCATAGCGACATTATCTACCTTGCGCCTTAACAATAGTAGCACCCCATGAAAGATCTAATACTAAAGCATATATTCCTTATGCTTTTATTGTGTTTTACATTTATTAGTCAGGGCCAACAGTGTGTTCCCAATAGTCTTACAAACAACGAGCTTCTGGAAATGGACGAAGATGTAAAAACATACCGTTTCTTGAAAAGGACATACAATAACCTTGCAGATGTTACCATCCTGAAGTCAGGACCGGAACCGGACTTAACAACATATGAGAATGAAGGGATCTGGTTTGGTAAAGCCAACGGAATAATTGACTCTTGTCTGATTACTTTAACTTTTTCACGTCCTATTTTATCACTTGATTTCACTTTAAGTCATTTTAACAACGACGATGCTTCCGGAAGAGAAGAGGTTCAAAATTTTCAGGTATTTCAGAAGGACGGGAAAAATATAACAGACAAAACTAAGTTCAATTGGGTTACCGGGCCGGAATCAGGAATTGCAGAATCTATTTGGGGATCAACATCATTTAACCCTGATACCAGAACAATCTCTGCTAAATATATGACGGGAGCTATTGCCGGAAGCGGCCGTATTTTAATCTCCGGTAAAACACCTTTTACAAAGATCTCTTTCCGTCATCAGGACATTGCAGGCTCCAACTCATCGGCCAATGGTGTTATTTTAGGCGATTTAAATTTCTGCGTAATCATGCCCGCGCCTGTTGCTTTAAATGATACAGTAACAACTCCACTCAATAAACTGATACATATTAAAGCCGCTGCAAATGACAGGGACAGCAATTCTGTAGTTGATGCTAACTCTATCGACTTAGACCCTTCAACTCCTCAACAGCAATTTATTAAGAAAGTGACAGGCGGAGTGTTTTCAGTAGACACACTTGGAAGGGTGGTTACTTTTACTCCTGAAGAGGGATTTTCCGGGAGCAGTCAGGTACATTATACCATTAACAATTCCTATGGCCTTCACTCCAACCCTGCCACAATCTCAGTACAGGTCGGAAAAGACATTACCCCAAAAACAGTAATACATAGACTATCGGCAAGTGAGGTTTATTCTGATATCTATTTTGATTTTGACAAGGCTGACATTAAGAAAGAAGCTGCGCAGGAACTGGATAAGTATATAGTCATGTATAAGAAATACCCAAACTTGATTCTGGAAATACGTTCTTTTTCCGACTGCCGGGGCAATAGTTCCTATAACGCCACCCTTTCAAAGAAAAGGGCAGATGCTTCTGCCGGCTATCTGATCAGTAAAGGAATTCCAGCCGCACAGCTAATCCAAAAGGGGTTGGGAGAATCTAACAACCAGGCTTGTGATTGCAATAGCAAAGAAAGTACTTGTCCGGAAAAAGAGTATCAGTCAAACAGAAGAACAGAGATAAAAGTAGTGTCACTAGAATAAAGTTCTGCTATTTTTGCATTACAAAACCATTGTTCTTTCGGAGCGAAGGTTCACGTTTTTCCACATTAATCTAGAATCATGAAGGATTTGAATTCATTAAGCCAGGTCGGTGAGTTTCATAAAACATTCAAGCACCCTATAATCGATCAGCCTGCAATTCCCTCCCCGGAACGCTGTGACCTGAGAATTTCTTTATTAGCGGAAGAGTTGAAGGAGTTACAGGAAGCTGTAGCAGATAATAATATCGTTGAAGTAGCAGATGCACTTTGTGATTTACAATACGTTTTAGCAGGTGCAGTACTTGAGTTTGGTTTGGGCAACAAGTTCAAAGACTTATTTGATGAAGTACACCGTTCAAATATGAGTAAGGCCTGCAAAAGCATTGAAGAAGCGGAGCAAACGATTGCCCATTACAAAAGCAGTCAGAATATAAATGCGTATTACAAAGAAATTGATGGCTTATTTCTTGTTTACAGAGAAGGAGATCATAAAACCTTAAAATCTATTAACTACTCTCCCGCAGATCTCAAAAAGATTGTAGGTTAATATCAATCTTATAAAATTTGAGGGCCCGGCAGAAATTTCTGCCGGGCCCTCAAATTTTACTTTACCTTTTTAAAAACCAGTGGTCCGGTATTACCCTGACCGTCTTTATAAACTCCCCGCAAGGTTAACCCATCTTCCGTCAGAGTCAATATATGAGTACCTGTTGTAGCCCAGCCGGGAATAGCTTTCGTCACTTTGACGTTGTACTCAACATTAGAGCCGTTAATTGTCCCATAGCCTTCTTCCACCATAGGAATACCTTTAAACTCCAGGTAATGAAGCATATGTATTTTCCCTTCTTCCTGAGAAAAAATCGCATGACAGTTACTAAAATTAGTACTGTTTGAATCTCTCCACAAACCGGTTAAATTGGCCGTATAAGTTGCCTTAGGCTTATAAGCTGATGTAAAGCAATAAACCGCCAGAGAAGTAACTAATAAGAATGGAACAATTAACTTTTTCATTTTCATCATATTATTTAGCTATGACTGTATATTTCAACCTGTCACTCTACTTTCTTAGAAAGGAAGGCTGTCTTCTTCTTCGCTAAAACTAACACCAAATGGTTCATTTCCGCCAGAAGGAGCTCCCTGAGACGGAGCAGATCCTCCACTAAGAACATCTATTTTCCAGGCTTTAAGATCTGTATACCACTTTCCGTTATACTCACGAGAGTTCACATCGAATGACACACGCAATTCTGTACCAATAGAAAGGTTCGCCACTTCTGTCGCTTTTTCTGCCCATGCAGACAAGCATATTTTTTTAGGAAAATTTTCAGCTGTCTCAATTACGAAATCACGCTTAATCCATGTTCCGTTTTTACCGCTTCCGCTTTGTTCAGCAAGTAACTGAAAAAGCTTGCCACTTATCTCTAATGCCATTTGATTTATTCTTTATGAAGCTTCAAAATTACATCATTCTTCCATTGATTACACAAAAGAAAAGAGTTTTTTTATCTGAACGAAAAAAGGATGTCTGTCCCAGATTAAACCGATCATTACTGCCCATACCGCACTACCGAGGTAAAGCATACGTGCCACTTCGCTCGATAAAATTGCATGAAGGAGCATAACGGGGATAAACCACCATAATAAAGGATCAATTGCAGAAGCCCAGGATTTAACAGCGGCTTTCCCATTTGTAAAACCAATGATAATAATAACGGAAAACAAACCTAATACTGTAGCTAACTCTCCAAGGCCTCTTACTGCCAAAATACGTTTCAATGAGTAAGCAATATTTTCAATATGATTTGCATCGTTAACCAGACTTTCTGTTGAAGAAGTGCCCGCAATATGATCTATCCAATAACGGCTTCCCAATACTATCATTCCCGATATCATAAAAGCAATTACCTGTTTCCATTTTGACATATTTGAGAAAAAGAATATCAAAGGAATCACAAAAACAAAAGACTCCTTTGCAATAGGTCCCAGTATGATACATACAATCAGGAGGGCATTATTTCCTGTTTTAATAGCAAGAACAACACCGATAAGTATCAATAAATATAAGCTGTCAGTAATAGGGATAGCAGCAAATAAGTTACCCCACCTTCCCCCGCACAGTATTGCGATCATGGCTAAGGCACTTCCCGCATCCGAGATAAGATATGCTTTACAGGTAAGGAAAATCATTAGCCCTACAGTTGCCATTAAGAGCAGGTTAACAGCAAGAAAACCAAGTTTTAAGGGCCATTGAGATGCTGCTCTGTGCGGCCAGAGTTTCGTATAAATTGTTGCAATCGGTAAAGCAAAGGCTTTCGCAGCAAAGGGAACTAAAACCCGGTAACGACGGGTAAGACTTTGGTCCTTGAACTCTCCGTTAGCAATGGCAAGATAGGTATGGCAATCAGGGTTTGCAGTATAGTCGTAACTAAGATATAAATTGTAAGCAGGACCAAGCAACACTGCGAAGGCAATAAACCAGATCAGGAAACGGGATTTTAATGAATTCATCCTTCCAATTTAGCCAATTGACAGACTATTTAAAATTAACAAATATTTTTCCGGTGCTTCGTGTATCGTTAGCTCCTGTAACCTGATAGATATACATACCCCATTGTAGTACCGGAATATTCACATAAAGTCTTTTACCGGGTGTAACAAGTTCTAAATCCTTACTTAATATATTTTTACCGGCTTCATCAAACAATTTAAATACAACATTACCGGTTGGTATATTTCGGGGTACTATTGTTAACTCCGGTTGGGTCAGCTCTGTTGGGTAAACGATAAACTCAGGGTCGGTAGGTACTTTTATGTTTACAATTTCGGAAAAGCGTACAGTTCCGTCACTTCTCAATTGATGAAGTTGATAATAGAAATTATTTGCATCCTGATTCAAAACATCAATATTAGTATAACTATTCAGAGCAATACCCTGGCTTTGCGAAGGCTCGAAGTAAATTGAGTCAAATTGAATACCATTCTTACTTTTCCAGATACTATAACCCAGTGTTTTATATTCAAATTCAGTCTTCCAGCTCAGCACATTGCCTTTATACTGATCATAACTCCCCTGAAAACTGACCAGTTCTGCAGGAAGTGTACATTGAGATTGTGCTACAGGTTTTAAAGGACTGCTTACATTCTCCGGTAACAGACATAAAGCCCCTGTGCTTTGCGTAACTTTATAAGTCCCGCCTTCAATATCCACATCACTCAGAGTTCTCCTGTCGGTACCATTATTTAATGCATAATGCATTACCTTATTATTATCGATAATATGGTCTAAACCGAGGGCGTGTCCAAGTTCATGTAATGCCACCGATTCAAAATCATAAGTCCGGGATCCTATCAGTGAAGCACCTGGCCCAAAATTCCAATTTGTGGCAGTTGTAAATGCCATATCAATCTCATCGGTATACCATACAGTTTTAGAGGCAGAGCAAAGGCTACTTCCTTTAGCCACATGAAATGAGGTTGTCTGTCCAAGCACTCCTGCCGGTAATGACTGATCAAAATAAACAACACACTTATTGTCGCTGGCAGAACCGGTTTCCGAAGCTAATTCCCCGGCTATACGGAAATTTATTCCTGTGGCACAGCGCCAATTTTGCATCGTTCTTTCAAAAGCTGTCACAGCAGCTTCGTTTAAAGCAAAATCATCAGATAAGTAAAAAGTATATCCACCTTTAGCATTTTTGTTAACTAAAGAGATTTTTTGTCTGGTAGTATCAGGATAATTATAAAAGGTGCTGTTCTGTGATACAATATTATACTTAACGGTAAGAGGAGCCAGGTAAATCCCGTTAACTCTAACTGTGCCTGTGCCAGCTTTGTTAGGAACCTTAATCCGTATTTCCGTATCGCTCCATGAAACTATATCCGTTTTAGGAATTGCTGATCTGATGTAGGTTCTGCCCCCGTCATCTGCATTTGAAAATTCAACTCTGCCACGGCTTGTTCCAAAACCGCTTCCTTTAATACTTAGAATATTGCTGCTTTCAATTGTACCTGCAGCAACCGGGTTTGGTGACACCGATGTTATTCCTGCTGCTTCAGTTCTTAAATTCTGATTTTGTTGTTCCGGCACAAGGCTGCTGCTATAAAGCTCTCCGCGTGCATTTTTGGCCTTTACTCCTGTAAACTGCAAAAACTGATCTAACAATGCCTTTTCAGTAAAAGCACCATCAAACATTACATCAATATATTTGCCTCCTTCTTCAATTAATGCTCCCTGCACACTTGCGTAAGGAAGATAGGCATTAAGATTATTAAAAGGGTTTCCTTCAAACTTTCCGGTCTGAAGCATGAAAAGCCCTTCTTTACCAATCTGAAGTTCCAGCGAAGGAGTAACAATCTGAGCCCTGCCATTTAATATACCTCCTTCGGTGACAATCACTAACTCTGACTCACTCGAATAGCCTTTGAGAAAAGCGGTAACGGCAACTCTGTTTGCAGTAAATATTTTCTTTGTACCGGCAGCAAATGCCTTCTGCTCTCTAACCTTGCCAAGCACAATCACGTCCGCTGCCTTAATTCTGTCTGCCAAAGAAACCGGCACCAGCATACACTGGCCTAAGGTAGTGAGACTGGAAAACACAGCCAATAAGCAGAAAACAAGTACTTTCCTGAGCATATCGGGAAGAAAATATAATGAGAATTTAAAAACCTAAGCCTGCATCAACCATCTGAAAAACTTCTCTTAAATGGTGATCAGCCACTTTTTCGCCTCTTTTTTTACCGAGACGAACTAATATGATGTTTTTATCAGGAATCATAATTACGTACTGCCCTAAAATTCCACGTGCATAAAATATATTATGCCCTTTGTAGTTTGGCAACAACCACCATTGATACCCATAAAAATCAACCGGGGTATTGGTATCTTCATCAATCAGGTAAGAACTTGGTTTAAGAGATGCTTCCACATAATCGGCTGGAATAATCTGCTGTCCATTCCAGGCGCCTTTATTAAGGTAAAGTTTTCCCAGACGTGCAAAATCTCTCGCATTTGAGAAGAAACAGCAATAAGCCTTTTCGTCACCATCTTTTTTATCTGTAGACCATTCCGCATCTGTTTCAGCACCAATCGGATTCCAGATTTTCTCGTCTGCATAATCAGCTACTTTTTTCCCTGTAGCTTTTTCGAGCACAAAGGCCAGGATCTGGGTATCACAGCTTTGATAACGATATATTTTTCCTGGTGTTTCTTTCATTCCTAGACTTAAAATCTGACCTTTTAAATCGCTGCCGTAATACGCCTGGGTAGTTGGCGACAAAGGGCTGGAATAACCTTCAACCCAGTCAAGACCAGAACTCATTGTCAACAAATGTCTTATGGTAAGCTTTTCTTTTCCATTAGAAGTAAATTCCGGCAAGAAGTCACCCACATGCTGATCTACACTTTTAATCTTTCCTTCGCCTATCGCTACGCCTACAAGCATGCTTATAACAGACTTAGCCATTGAGAAAGAATTAGATATCGTTTTAGGGTCATACTGATCAGCATAATTCTCAAACAAAATCGAATCTTTCTTAATTACCAGAAAAGCTACTGTTTCAAGTTCCTTTAGTGTCCTATCAAGTGTATCCGGTAATGGCACTTTATTATAATGTTGTGAAATAGCCCATGGCTGCGGATTCGTACTTTTCGCGAGTATTCTTTCTTCGAAAATCTTATTGTCGTCTATGTCGGCAAAATTATACAGTAGCGCTTTAAAGACGTAACCGTTACCTGTTACCACCAGGCCTGCACAGCCAATAAGAATGATTGCTGAAATCGCATATAAAATCTTCTTAAGCATAAGTTAAATTAAGTTTAAAAATCGTGACCGAATGAAACTAAAATAGCAGGATCTTTTACGATATAATCTTTTATCGGCCAGGCAAAATCAAGTTTTAAATAGTATCCTAAAAGGTAACTACGCAGACCAGCACCATAAGATGTCAGAAATGGGTTACTAAAGTTTGTAACTTTAACTTCGAAAGGTTTTCCCGGTACCGTCGTGGTATTAAATGTGTTGTCCTTAGAAAAAGGATTCGTGCCTGTCCATGCCGCTCCATAATCCATAAAGCCGATTAGCTGAAGATTTCTGAAGAAGGAAGATGAAATATTACCATGAACCAGGTAACGGATAATCGGCAAACGCAACTCAAGGTTTAACAGGAAATAATTTTGTCCCCACATTTCTCCATGTTTGAAACCCCTGACCCCTGTCACAAAAGGCGAAAGCAGTAAGTTGATATTATCAACCCCACTGGCATAATTAAATGGATTTGGATTAGCCCCGTCACCGCCGGAATTATTCTTTGATGCATTGATCCAGTTATCTACACCACCAAACAGGAAGTTTTTAGGATCATTCCCAAAATAGTGCCCCCCTGAAAGTCTGGTTGCAAAGACAAGTTCCCTATGTAATTTCTGATAATTGCGGATGTCTCCGTTAATCCTCGAAAAATTCAGGTTAGGAGTCTGATTAGTTGCATAGTTCTCGTAAAGAATCTTAATACGCGTGCCTTTAGGCATATTCATATTCATCGAGATAGTATTATCATACACATACTCTGCTCTGTAGCCGCTGTAGTAACGGTATCCTTCAGCTGAATTTGGTAAAACCTGCAGAAACCTGGTTGCAAAAAAGACTGGCGTAAAACTGACTCTTGCTGCATTAGTAATAGGATATGACATTCCTACTTCAAAACGGTCAATCTTATATCTCTGATAAACATTCTCCTGTGAAGCCGTTAACGCCTGCTTATCATAACGTACTCTGAAATCCACACGGCGCTTTAAATACTGGTATTCCACATACATATTACTTGTTGCAAAATCAGAAGAACCCCAAAAACCTCCATTGAATTTATGATTACCAAGCATATCAGACATGCTTGCATCAACTGTCAGACCAAAACCTCTCAGGTTATCGAAAGCCAAACCTGTTACAAGATTATCTATACTAAGAATTCCTGCATAAGGCATTGGCCCTACCGTATTAATAAGGTCTTCGGCAGGTTTATCTTTTTTAATCCTTTCCTTTGCTGCCTGTTCTCTTAATTGTTTTACTTCAGACTCAAAAGTATAATTCTCAATGTCTATCTCTTTGTCCTCATCCTTGAGCAAATCATCGGGATTAACCTCTTCTTTCTGTTTTTTAGGTTCATCATCAATGACTGCCTGTTTCTTTACAACGCTCTTTCTTGCATTGAGCATACTGATACGCTCTGTAGGTTCGTAATAGTATGACTTGTTAAAATCAAAAGCCCGATCAACAAATACATGTTCTTTTGATTTGGCAAGCATAATATAAGAGATCGTATTAGCGCCCGGAAACACGTCATAATCTTTGATATCTTCAACGAAAGAAGACACCTGAACAGATTCTTTTGTCTCCAGATTCATTTTATAAAGAGCCCTTATACCATTTTCATTACTTAGGTATAACAGGTTTTGAGCATCATAAGATACAGGATGGCTTTGATCGGTTATATCATCAGTCAAACGAATAAGCTCTTTTGAACCTGTAATTTCAGGGTAAATGAACAAGTCATAATCGTCAAAGTAATCCTTAATTTTAACACGATCAGCAATAATTGTTTTAGGTCTCAATGTATCTTCTCTTCTATTTGAAGAAAAGACAATCTGTTTCGTGCCCTTCAAAAACTGAGGGTGAAGATCATCTGCAAAATCAGCTGTCAGCTGCCTGTAAGTATTATCTTTAAAGTTATAATAGTGAAGATCACTTTGACCGTCTCTTTGCCCGCTGAATACAATTGCATTACCGTCATCTGAAAAATCAAAATCCAGGATATGCTCAAACCCTGCTAATGGCACACGATCTTTTTTCCGGCCTCTGGAAGTATAAGTAGTCAGGAATATTTTTTTCCGTTTTAACTCAACTACCCCTATAAGATCCTGACCGACCGACACTAAAGGCATTGACCTGTCTGGTTTCTGGTCAACGGTTTTATAACCACCTTTAGCAAGCCTCTTTGTACGTTTATTTGATAAATTGTATAGTTTTACTTTATATTTTCCACTGGTATTCTGAGAATAAACAACGTACTCACCCGTGTTGCTCATGCTTATTCTGTCATAAACTCTGCTTTTGCGGTTTCTCTTCTTTAAGCATAAAGACAAATCAGGGTCCGTCATTCCTTCAGGAAGAATACGATACATCTGCTTGTAATATTCTTTCCATTCTTTCAAAAACTGATCGAAAGTTATACCTAATACATTGGTTACCGCTTTTTGCTCATTCTTTGTATACTGAGTAATGTTCAGAATATTGGCCATATTGGCTTTACCGTAGCGTTCTACTATAAAGTTCCAGAATGACATTCCCAGCAACTCCGCTTCTCTGCCTTCGGCTATGTAGAAGCCTTTTTGTTTACGCTGAGCAAAATAATCCCTCATAAAACTATCCATCTCCTGAGACCAGCCGTAGCCCAGGTAAGAAGCGGCTCCTGAAATATACCATTGAGGAATATTCATTACATAGGAGTTCCTGATAATATCACGAAGGCGCCCGCCATAAAACATCTCATTAACCAAAAGTCTTGCAACTTCCTGATTAATTTCTTTTCTAAAATCGGTATGATTACCCCTGAATGCTACCTCTACTTTTGACTTTACAAAGTTCGTCTGCCCACCCTGTGCAGGATTAGGTTCATCAAAACCGATATTACTTTGCAATAAATCGTGCGATGAATTGTAAACCAGAAGCTTAATTTTCCGATCGGAAGCAAACCCAACCATTTCAACAAGGCGAGGAAGGTCTAACTCAGCGTATTTTGAAGCATAAATAGCACTTTCACGACCACCATAATAGAAATAAATGTCAAAATTGTCTGTACTGAGATATTCCCATCTGAAATTCTTGTACTGGATACGGTTTTTGCCAAACATCTCCTGAGCCTGCTGCCCAAAAGACTGAAATCGGATTAACAATACCAGTAGGAATAAAAAGTAATATGGTCGGATATGCTTCATTTATAAAATCTCAGCTTTGTATAGATTGGTTATAAAAACTCATATACCGGCTGATATTAACAGTTTTATCAAGGTCAACTTTTCCTTCTAAGAAATCTACGAAATGTTCCGCAAAAAACGGTGCCAATGTAACACCTTTTGTGCCAAGGCCATTGAAAATCGCTACTGATGGAAAAGCCGGATGCAAACCAATAAATGGCTTTCTGTCTCTTACAGTTGGGCGAATTGCCGCTTTAATCTCCAAGACCTCATAAGCAGGTGTAATCAAATTGGTGATTTTGGATTTCAACTCTTCCACACCTTTTTCTATAGGGGTATTATCGTCGCCGGGATTAGCCCATGTAAATGTTGCTCCAACCCTGAACATGTCATTTTTCTGTGGAATCATAAATACTCCCTTGTTAAGGATATGACTATCGGGCATATTTTTTATTGAAGTCATAAAAACCTCTCCCTTAGCTAAAGTGAAAGGTAACCAATTGAAAAGGCCTTCTGCAGATGCTGTACTTCCCTGACAAAAAACAACTTTACGGGCTTTAATGTCTTTATAAACGACCGAATCAGCGTTTAATTGTAACTCTTTACTGTCAAATCGGGCTTCTACGTACTGGTCGTTCTTTTTAAGGAATGCCCGGTAATTATCAATCAGCAAAGGCACATCCAGCCAGCCGGAACGTGTCACTTCAAAGCCGCCAAAATATTGATTTAAGACTGATTCGTATACATTGGAAGAACTTGTTTTTATGTAACTGTCCATGCCCGGTTCAGCGCTTTTAGAAATCCACTCATTTTGTGCCTCTATACTGTCAAAAGGGCAATACATATTCTGATGATGTACAAACTTAATATGTAACTCTTTCTCAAGATCTGCATAAAACTTTTCCATAAAAGGAAAAAGCTCATCACATCGCCAAGTCTTAGTTCTTCTCTTCCCGGTAATCGGATTAAAAAGCCCGCCGGCTACTTTTGATGCTGAAACTTCCGGATTATTATCAATAACCAAAACGGAATAGCCATGTTTTAATAATGTATAAGACATTACAGTGCCGGCAATTCCCTGGCCAACAACAATATAATCGATTTCTTTCATTCTTATCTGTTAAACAGCCAGGTGGCGGGGTCTTGTTTATCGCTGTTTTTCCAGATCTGGAATTGAACTTCACTAATATCATTCTTGTCGGTATAAACCATTCCAAGAACCTCTTTAGCCTTTATTTTTTGTCCTGTGGTAACACTCACAGATTTCAATTTGGCATAAACCGTGAAATAGTCACCATGTTGTATCATTACGACCTGATTCATTCCGGGAACAGAAGCTACTGCAGTTACTTTTCCATCAAAAACAGCCCTTACTTCTTCATTTTGGCTTGTCTGAATGTCCACACCAAGGTTTTCAACAGTCACATGCTTCAACACCGGGTGAGGATGCTTACCAAAAGATTGAGAAATAAAGCCCTTCTGTACAGGCCAGATCAAGCGGCCTTTATTAGATGCAAAGCTATTTGAAATCTGCTGAGTTTCCGGAGTAAGCGCAACTTTGGAAGTAGAAGTTGTTTTCTTAGGAATAGTATTTGTATTTGTCGTGTTGTTCTTAGCCTGTTCTTCTTTAAGCCTTTTACGTTCGGCAGCTTCAGCCTCTCTACGGGACCGTTCTATCTCCTTACGAACCATATCGGCAATCAGGTTATCAAGTTTTGCGACAGCCTTTTCGTTATCTTTCAGCTCATTTTTGAGGTTTTTCTCCTTTTGACTCAGTTCTTTTACAACCACATTACGAGAATCTCTCAATACGATCAAACTCTTATTCTCCACTACTTTTTCCCCTAAAAGCCCTTCTTTGTGGACCTTTATGTTTGCTATACGAGCATATTTTTTGGTTAGAACACTCTGAACTTTCATGATTTGTTCCACCTGCTCTTTTCTGAAATCAGAATACTGATCCAAGTATTTAAGCCTCATTACAAGCTGATCAAAACTCCTGGAAGCAAAAATAAATACCAGCTTATCATAAGCACTATGGCTTGCTTTGTAACCGGCATAGATCATCAGCGCATATTCTCTTTTCAGGTTTGTTAAATCGCTTTCCATAGCACTAACAATATCCTGTAGCTGATCCAACTCATTATCAAGGCTGGACACTTCTGTTGAAATATTATTAATAAGAGCTTCCTTTACCTTAATTTGCTCCTTCAGGGCATTTAACTGACCTATAGTAGCATTTTTCTGAGCCTTGGTCTGCTCCAGAATTTTATTTGTCTCCTGAATTTTCTTCAGGGTGGCTTTTTTCTCTTTTTCTAAAGACTGTCTGCTATTTTGTGCAAATGAGAGATTACTCCCTAGTACTAATACCAGAATAAGCAGACTACTTGCGAGTATATTTGCCCGGAATGTTAAAAGGGAATTTAAGTTCTTTCTCATCTATATCAATTTTATTATGATCAAGGTCCAGAGATGTATTATACATGCCTTTTTCATTGACATAACGTAATGCAATATGGTTTCTGTGGCTTACCAAAAGGTTATTCACAGGTTTAAAATCAGAATATGTAAATACCAGAGTATTGTTTAAACGCTTCTGAATCAATTGCAATTTCTGCAATTTCGAAGTAAGCATACTCACATAGGTATTCGTAACCAAATTATTGGTATCGGTTTTAATAATTGTATAATCGCCTTCCTGAAAAACTTCACTGCTGTTTGTATCCTGATCAGTAGGAGTATTGCCAATAAGCGCATCCTGAATGATACTGAAAGTCAACGGTATTTCAAATTTAGCCGAAAAATCGGCCAGACTGTAAGCATAATAATCTTTGTTGAGTCTATCGAGGGCAAGAAGGGAATCTTTGCTGATCACACAACGCACTACTTCAATACCCATTCCGGGAGTAATGGACAACCAGATAAGGCTGTCTTTCCGGATACGCAGGTCATAATGTGCATTCACATCATTTTGTCCATCCTTATAATCCATTTTCCCTTTTGCCCGGAAATTCTGGAAATTAATATTCTGAACCTTTACAACTTGCCTTGACTTTCTCTTGATCTCAGGAGCTGTTGGTGTAGCATGAAACATGGGTTTACGGCATGAAAAAAGCCATAAACCCATGAATGCCAATAATATGGCGTATTTATTCATAAAGTTTTTTATCCAAAATTTTCTTGTCTATAAAATCTGTGGTTTCACCTTTCTGTTTCGCCTGTTTCCAATATTTAACAGCTTCTTCTTTCTGGCCTAACTGATAAAGTACATCACCATAGTGTTCCAATATCGTACCATTGTCGGAGGTTTTCACCGCTTTCTCAAGATATGTTTTTGCTCCCTGGTAGTCTTTTGCCACATATAAAATCCAGCCATATGTATCAAGGTAAGTCGGTTCGTCCGGATAGGCATCAACCACTTTCTTACCCATCTTCTTTGCCTGATCAAGTTTATCTTTTCTCAAAGAAAGAAAATAGCTATAGTTGTTCAGCACATGATAATTACTAGGGTCATACTTCAATACTTCATCATAAGAAGCATCTGCCTTGTCGTATTGTTTCAAACCATTATAAGCATCTCCAAGCTGACCATTGATCTGATTAACCATTTCCTGGTTTCCGTCAGCTAATTTTTTACTTTGTTCTAACGACTTGACAGCTCCCTCATAATTTTTCTTCATCAACTTGGTTGTACCATTATAAAACCAAAATATTGACTGATTCGGGAATAGTTCTACTGCTTTTTCAGAATAAACTAAAGCACTATCTGTCTGGCCACTTTCAAGTTCTAATGCTACTACTTGCTGCCAGATTTTAAACTTTGAATTATCCAGATTTAAAGATTCCTTATAACTCTTAATTGCTTTAGGGATATTTCTTGAAAAATAGTTGATATCTCCCTGTATAGAATAAGCATCAGCGCTTTTAGGATGAACTTGAGCGGTAATGTCAGAAAGTTTTCTGAGTGCTGCCAGATTATTAGTATCACGTTCTGCTTTCGGGAAAAGGCTCAACATGATATTAATTTTGTCTTCAATACCCATATCCGGATTCTTAAAAGCCAGTTCAAGCTGTTCCTGATAGTTCGCTTCTTGCTTTTTTGATTTATAAATTTCTGCCAGAACTAATCTTGCCGGATAATAGTCAGCATGTTGTGCCAACAAAGACTCCGCCATCTTCCTGGCTTCATCAGATTTATTATTATTAAAAAGTAATTCTGCCTGTAAAGCTTTATAACGCGGCTCTTCCGGATAAGCCTTAATCAGTTTATCTCCTTCAGCTAAAGCTTCATTCAATTTATTCTGGCGCAGGTAAAGCTGCTGTTTCTGACGGACAACTTCCTCCATCAAACCAAACTCTTTTTCTATTCTATCATAAGTTTTGATGGCATCCTCATACTTTTTAGCATAAATATAAACTGTTGCCAGGTCGAACAACTGCTCTTCTGAGCGGGGGATTTTTTTGATTAGCTGATTATAAATATTAGCTGCCTGTTCATAGTTACCTTTCTTTTCCTGAATTTCAGCGGCAACTAAGTAATAGTATTTGTTAGCATCATCCAGCTTAAGGGCTTCATTAATGCTTTTCTCTGCTTTGTCAAACTGTTTTGTCTGCAGGTAACTGTCTGCAAGCATATAATATGTCCCTGAAGCTTCCGGATTAATTTCTTTTGCTTTTTCAAACCAAAAAATAGCACGGGCAGCCCCTTCAACCACATATTCTTTCATCCCCTGGGTGAACACATATTCAGCTTCCTGCTTTCTTGCAATGTCTTGTACAGGATCCTTTTTTTTCTTTTTCCCTGCAAAAAGTTCAGGGCTTGCAATCAATACAAGTCCGGCAAACAGTACACACTTAGTTACTTGATACCTAGTTCTCATTGTGTTTTACTTAAAAGGTAATCTGATTCCTTAATTTCTACTTTCAGGGGACCAAAACCAGAAATAAATATTTTGTGTAATAAAAAACCATTGCGTGGGCGAAATGTCTACGAATAAACATCACCCACGCAAAGCAATATAATTTAAGAGAAAACTAGGCTTTAACTACGTTAAAATCACCTACACTCAGGTCAACAGGACGTCCTTCATAAACGGCATGATTACCTAACATAGTGTTTGTAATATTAGCGTGCTTCACTTTAGCATTTTCCTGTACAATAGCATTAGTTATAATAGAACCGTCAACTACTGTTTTATTTCCTAATGAAACGTGCGGACCTACTACAGAATTGCGTATCTCAACACCTTCGCCAATATAACTTGGCTGAATAATTACAGAATTAACAATTTTAGCGCTGTCTGCTACCAGTTTCGTGTCTTTAATGTATTCCAGATAACGCTGGTTTGTATTTACAGTACTTTCTTTATTACCGCAATCCAACCATTCTGTTACCTGACCAGGCTTAAATTTAGTGCCTTTGTTTTTCATATTTTCAAGCGCATTGGTGATTTGGTATTCACCTTTGTCTCTAATATCATTATCGATAAGATGCTTGATTTCTTTTTTCAGATACTCACCATCTTTGAAATAGTAGATACCGATAATAGCAAGATCGGAAACAAAATGCTCCGGCTTTTCAACAAAATCTGTAATGTTGCCGTCAGCACCAATTTTTACAACACCAAAAGGGCGGGGATCTTCTACTTTTTGTACCCAGATAATACCTTCCTCTTCTGTATTTAATTTAAAGTCTGCCTTGAAAAGCGTATCTGCAAAAGCTACTACAGTGTTTCCTTTCAAAGAAGGCTCGGCACAGTAAATAGCATGTGCTGTTCCTAATGCTTCCTGCTGATAATAAATAGTTCCTTTTGCACCCACGGATGCTGCAATTTCCATTAGCTTTTTCTCAACATCTTTACCAAAATTACCAATGATAAAAGCTACTTCTTCTACTTTTTCTCCACACACCTTTGCGATGTCTTCTACTAAACGCTGTACAATTGGTTTGCCTGCGATAGGAACTAGCGGTTTTGGTACAGTAAGAGTATGAGGGCGCATACGCTTACCCATACCAGCCATAGGTACAATAATTCTCATAATCAGCTATTTAAAAAACTTATAATGTGTTGGTTTATTATTTTGTGCCTGAACTACCGAATCCTCCTTCACCCCGAAGTGTCTCTGTCAGCGCTTCTACTTCTACTAATTCAACTTGCTCATATCTGGCAATTACCATTTGCGCAATACGTTCTCCATCTTCGATATCAAACGCTTTGTCTGATAAATTTACTAATAATACTTTTACTTCCCCTCTATAATCGGCATCAATTGTTCCCGGACTATTCAAAACGGTAACACCATATTTATAGGCCAACCCACTACGTGGACGGATTTGCGCTTCATACCCCTGAGGGAGTTCCAGAAAAAGACCGGTTGAGATCAACTGTCTTTCAAAGGGTTTTATAGTAATGGGAGCAAGTAAATTGGCTCTCAAATCCATACCTGCTGACAATACAGTCTGATAGGCAGGCAGCGGATGCTGAGATTGATTGATGATACGTACTTTCATGCTATAAAAACTTATTATATAATTCAAAGAGGTTAATCCCAATGCGAAGCAGGCACTCTTCTGATTACTTTTTCAAAAATAAAGATTGTTAAGATAAATGCCGCAATTAATACCCAGTGAATAATAAAAGATGTCGACAAATCATCTGCTGAATCGTAGCTGAGGCCAATGTACGCAAATAGTACGGCAATAGTTATGTAGATCCCGATTTTTACAATCGGATATGGAATAGGGTAATGTTTATTGCCTAAGCTGTAATTTGCAGCAGCCATACAGAAGTAACAGATCAATGTAGAAATAGCACAACCCATATAGCCAAGCAATGGAATCAGCAACCAGTTAAGTACTACTGTCAGTATTGCCCCTGCTACAGTCGTATAGGTACCGTAAATTGTTTTATCTGTTAACTTAAACCAAACAGAAAGGTTAAAATAGATCCCCAAAAACAAGTTGGCCAGCAATAATACCGGTACCACCATAATACCCTGGCGGTAAACCTCACTGCGTAACAGGTATTTTAAGATATCCAGGTTTAAGCTTATTACCAGGAAAATAACCAGGCATACAATTACAAACCACTTCATTATCTTGGCAAAAAGAATGGGGGAGTCTTTGTCTTCGGCTTTTGAAAAAAAGAAAGGTTCAGCCGCATAACGAAATGCCTGTATGGCGAGCGTCATAAAAATAGACAGCTTGTAACAAGCGCCATATACACCCACAGCCGCAAGGTTTGTCTGACCAGCATAAAAGCCTTCCGGTAGCCAGTTTTTAAGCAAAACCCTGTCCAGTACTTCGTTGATCATGCCCGCAATTCCCGTAAACAGAATCGGAATGGCATAAGCCATCATAGGCTTCAGTTTCTGAATATTAAAGTTGAACTTAAATCTGATAAACGACTGGGATAAAATAATCAGCAGGAAAGCATTTGCCAGTAAATTTGAAAGGAACACATAACCCACGCCCAACGAAGGATCATAAATATTACGGATAAGCGGACGTAAATCCTGCAAACCGGCATCACTGATCGCCATAGGGCAAATCACCAAAAAGAACACATTGAAAAAGATGTTCAGCACAATATTTGACAACTTGGCAAAAGCAAAGAATGCGGCTTTACCTTCCAAACGAAGTCTTGCAAAAGGTATAGACACAATAGCATCAATAGCCAAAATCAAAGCCAGCCAGATGATATAATCCTGATGAGTTTCATAGCCAAGCCCGGAAGCGATCTCTCGTGAAGCCCCCATTAATATGGCTGAAAAAAGCAGGGAAGAGATCAATAAAACCGTCTGCGAAAGATTATATGTTTCCTGGGCCGTCCCGCGTTCTTTAGTTGCAAACCTGAAATAGGTTGTCTCCATCCCATAGGTATACACTATATTAAGAAATGCAATATAAGCGTACAGTTCAGTAACGATACCATAATCTTCCGGCTTAAATACTGCCGTATAGAAAGGGACAAGTAAATAATTGAGCGCCCTTCCTACAATAGTGCTTAAGCCGTAAAGCGCAGTATTACTTGCGAGTTTTTTGAGTGATGACATATTGTGTATTAAAGTGCTGTAGTTTTAAAAGTGCTATAGTTGAAACCGTAACACTTAATAGCTAGTGCAATTTATATTTTTTTATGACTATCCGCTTAAGTAAAACCTTTAAGGTTTAAAAGATTGTTTAACTCCCCAATTAAAACCTTACAGGTTTATCAAAAGAAGGTTCAAACAAACTGATAGTCAACTATAGGTTATATATTTCCTGTACTGTATTTCTTACGGATCTCTATTTTCTGTTTTTCTCTTGCAATGATCAACTCAGACAGGCCTTCCGCAATATCTTCATCATTCATTCTTTTAAACACTAAACGAGCTTTTTCTTCATTTACATCAAGGCGATAAAGGAGCTGGAATACCTTGTCCGGACTTTTACGCAGCATTTCCAGTAACTTTCCGGCAACCAGCGCCTGTAGCTGTGCCTCATCAGTACTTTTTTTAACTTTTAATGTTAGTGCGCCGGAAATTGCCTGTACAAGTTCGTTCATGAATATGTTACTAGTTACGACTTGCAAGTTAAGTGTTAAAATGCAAAACTCGTAACCAGTAACGCGTAACAGGCAGCGCCCTGCCAACTTGTCACCATTTTTAGATTGGCAAAATTCTTGTTTACCTTTTTTAGCAGTATATTTGTTACTGCTTTTTTCAAAAAAGAAGAAATAATTTCAAGCGATAGCTTTATGAATAACGATCAGAATATTAATCCGGAAAACGAGTTGGATACTACCGGAACAGGAGAAAATTCAAATGAAAAGCTCCCTCAGGAAGAAGAGGCAACAGATGTAGCTGAATCTTTGGATGAATTGAGCCAGGTTAAAGCGGAATTAGCAGAGCAGAAGGACAAATTTTTGAGAATGTATTCTGAGTTCGACAATTTCCGTCGCCGTACGGCTAAGGAAAAACTTGACCTGACACAAACGGCTTCTGCTGATCTGATAAAAGATCTGCTTCCTGTAATTGACGATTTTCAGAGAGCACAAGGCGCTATTGATAAAGGCTCTGCTGACATTGGCGCTATCAAAGAAGGTGTAGCGCTTATTTATAACAAGCTATTCAAAGTATTGGAACAAAAAGGTCTTAAACCAATGGATTGTGTTGGTCAGCCGTTTGATTCTGAATTCCAGGAAGCCATCACGCAGATTCCGGCTCCAAGTGCTGACTTGAAAGGGAAAGTGATTGATGAAGTTGAGAAAGGATATTTCCTTCAGGACAAAGTAGTAAGATTTGCGAAGGTGGTAATTGGCGCATAAAATGGCAAAGAGAGATTATTACGAGATACTTGGTGTTTCCAAGGGAGCTTCAGCTGAAGAGATAAAAAAGGCTTATCGTAAGATGGCCATTAAGTACCATCCGGACAAAAACCCGGATAACCCTGAAGCCGAAGAGCATTTTAAAGAAGCTGCAGAAGCTTATGAAGTGCTTTCAAGTGCAGATAAAAAACAACGCTATGACCAGTATGGCCATGCAGGTATGGGCGGTGGCTTTGGCGGCGGTGGTCAGCACATGAATATGGAAGATATTTTCTCTCAATTCGGAGATATCTTCGGTGGTGACGGAAGTCCTTTCGGAAGCTTCTTCGGAGGTGGCGGAGGACAAGGCGGTGCCGGTCGCAGAAGAGGTTCAAATCTTCGCATCAAGCTAAAACTCAATCTACAGGAAATAGCAAATGGTGTTGAGAAAAAAATTAAAGTAAAACGTTTTGTAAGCTGCGGAACCTGTAACGGTAACGGCGCTAAAAACGGCACAGCAGTTCAGTCATGTAGCCATTGCGGCGGTTCTGGCCAGGTAAGAAAGGTAGTAAACACCATGCTTGGCCAAATGGTAAGCGCGGCAACCTGCCCGCATTGCCATGGAGAAGGAAAAGTGATTACAGAACGTTGCGATACCTGTCATGGAGAAGGCCGCGTTGAACAGGAGGAAGTAATTCCGATCAAAGTGCCTGCCGGTGTTGTTGATGGCATGCAGTTAAGCATGAGCGGTAAAGGAAACGTACCTCAAAGAGGGGGTATTGCAGGTGACCTGATTATCCTTATTGAAGAGGAAGAAGATGAATTCCTGAAACGCGAAGGCATTAATATTCACTACGACTTGTTTGTCAACTTTGCCGATGCTGCTTTAGGTACACAAGTTGAAGTGCCTACTATTGACGGAAAAGTTAAAATCAAAGTTGACGCCGGTACTCAAAGCGGTCGCGTACTGCGCCTGAAAGATAAAGGTATTAGAGATATTAATGGCTATGAAAAAGGTGATCAGTTAATACATGTAAATGTGTGGACACCTAAACACCTGAGTGCAGAAGAGAAGGAAATTCTCGAAAAACTAAGAGATGCTCCAAACTTTGCACCAAAGCCTAACAAGCAGGAAAGAAGTTTCTTTCAGCGCATGAAGGACATGTTTTAAACTAATATTTTAATACATTTGAAGCCTGTGGATCCCCCTGTCCGCAGGCTTTTTTGTTTTTAATTTACCGGACAATATGAAAAAAAATATGGCTTGGCTGCCATTGACACTACTCCTTTTCGCAGGAGGCAGTTTGCTTTATGGGGAAAGCAAAGAAACAAAAGACAAACGCCCTAATATTATAGTGATCCTCGCTGATGATTTAGGCTTTTCTGACCTGAGTTGCTATGGTTCTGAAATACCGACTCCGAATCTTGATCGCCTGGCTGCTCAGGGTATGCGTATGACCCATTTTTATAATGCAGGACGCTGCTGTCCCTCGCGTGCTGCTTTACTTACAGGCTTATACCCACACCAGGCCGGCATAGGTGATATGATCCAGGACAAAGGCTCTCCGGCTTATCAGGGCTATCTCAGCGATAGTTCTGTAACAATTAGCCAGTTGCTGCAAAAATCAGGCTACCACACCATTACTTCGGGCAAATGGCATGTTGGCACCAAACCTTCTGCACTGGCTTATAACCGTGGTTTTGATAAGTCTTTTTGCATGCTGAATAATGGCAGCAGTTACTTCAAAAACGGACCGCTGTACAACGACGGGCGAACTGTCACATTCATGGAAGGAGATCGTGAAATCAAACGCGATACTTCTTACTATCTGACACAGCAAATTACCGACTTTGCTGTTGACGCTATTGAAGCTCAAAAAAACAACCAGAATCCTTTCTTCCTTTATGTAACCTATACAGCTCCTCACTGGCCTATTCAGGCTTTGGAAAAAGACATTGAACTATTCAGGGGAAAATACCTGAAAGGATGGGACAAGATTCGGGAAGAACGTTTTCAGAAACTGATCAGACAGGGAATCATTCCTAAAGAAACCAGGCTTACAGCAAGGAATGAGAAAATTCCTGCATGGAACAGTATTCCTGAAAATGAAAAAGGCATGTGGGCTATGCGCATGGCTATTTATGCAGCCATGATTTACAGAATGGATCAGGGGATCGGAGAGATCTTAAAGAAACTGGAAGAAACAGGTGAAAGCAAAAACACGCTTGTCATTTTTGTATCTGACAATGGCGGCAGCGGTGACGAAGTACAGAAAGACGGCCATGTGATTCAGAGAAACGGTAAGCAGGGAACCGGCGACAATATTGATAGTTATCAGAAAAACTGGGGTAATGTCAGCAATACACCTTTTGCTACTTTTAAAAAAAATATGCACGAAGGCGGTATTGCAACTCCTTTCATTGCTTACTATCCGGGCGTAATCAAACCCGGTCAGCTCAACAATGCCATCGGGCATATCATCAACATTATGCCTACCTGCCTAGAACTGGCAGGGGTAAAATACCCGCAGACTTTCAACGGAACAACGATAAAACCCTTAGAAGGAATCAGCCTTGTAAAAAACTTAAAAACGAATGCGAGTATTGCAAATGATACTTTATACTGGGAGCACGAAGGCAACAAAGCTGTGAGGGCTGGAAAATGGAAACTGGTTTATGAGCTGGATATAAATCAATGGGAGCTTTATGACTTGAGCACCGACAGATCTGAAACAAATAACCTTGCTTTAAAGTATCCCGAAAAAGTAAAGCAACTTCAAATAGCTCACGACCGTTGGTCTGCAAAAGTTGGCGTGGTTGACTGGGTAAAGATTAAGTAGATTTGTAAATAGCTATCCGCTTCTATGAATCTTCTTAAGTTTCTCCCGCAGATAAGGCAGAATTTCGCAAATCAGTTCTCTCCAAACAAACTGTGGTTTATTACAAATTTAACAAGGACTACAGTTACACTTTTTGACCCAAGACAACATCCGTCAAAATTAAAAGCTATTTGATATTCAAAACCGTTATGCACAAGCTTGGTGAAGTAAAAATAAGAAATCTGAATCCTTCGGATTCTGTACCAAATTCAAATAACTATAGTCTAAAGTTTAACTGTTTTCAACCCTCCAAGGAGTAAATGGTTGTACAAAACATCTGGTTATTAAGTACTAAAGCCTTGGAGGGTTCAACAGCAATCAAGTTGTAGACCAGGTAATTCAAATTATAAGACCTGACACTCAAACTTTAGAGTAGAGCCCAAAATATTAATCCAGCTTGAACCATACAATACCACTATGTTTTTTCCCTTTTGGGTTGATGTCAAGGTAAACAGCGGCAAACTCACCGGTTTCTGCATTAAATGCGCTCTTATCGAAGAAACAAATCCTCGTAGTTTCAGCACCTTCGGGAGTTCCGAACAAAAAGCCATTTGTAACGACACCTGTCTTATTATCAATTTTGTAGTAATAGCTGTTCAAATTTGAAAAGGAGTTAATAACAGTCATTTTATCGCTGATTGTTTTCTCTCTGTTTTTCTGTGTATCGTTAAGGAATACGTAATTGAATTTCTTGCCAGCAACCAGTTCAACAAATCCGGGACCTAGTGTATAATTGGTATAAGTTCCATAATTAATACTGTAGCGGTAAGGGTAGTAGATCATCGAATTTACGTTCCTTCTGACAAAAGCTATATATGGAATATGTAAGCCGTATGCTTCTTTACCATCTTTACCAACAGCTGTAATACCAATATCACTCAGCCTAGGCCAGGTGCTTAGTCCTTGTGAATCAGTAATCATTTCTGTTTTTTCAGAAAGTACGATTCTGTTTCCTGCCTGATCTGATAAGTAATCCTGAACCAATGCATTGTATGGTTCAGGGTTTTTCGTCTGACTCACTGAGGTAGCGTACTGCGCTGATACTTTTTCGTAGTTGACTGGCGTCAGTTTCCCGAGCTCAAACTTTTCGCCGTTAATAGGCAAAATGCCAACGTCGTACATTCTTGTATTTTTTTGTTTGGGAGTAGATGGGAGTAAAATTCTCATGACAGCAGAGATGTTATCCGACTGCGGTTCTTGGTCCAGTGTGCACAAAGCTTCATCAAAAACGCGTTCGTACTTGAATTCTTTCGTGGTAAATTCTTTACTTCCTTTTGTAAGTTTAGAAACCCAGATTTTATTTCCGTCACTGTGGTGTTCTCTTACAAACGGCTCTGTGACCATAATTACATATTTATCTCCTTTTACCACAAAATCTCTGAATGCAATCTGATTAAAACCTTCAGGTATCTTTAAGTAAGTATTTGAGATTTCTGTGTGTGCAGGATCATAGTGAATGATCTGAATCCTGTCTTTCATTTCTTTAGCGAAAGTGCGCAGAACAGCAAGTGCATAGTAATTGCTGAAAGGGTCTTTCTTGATACAGAAATCAGGTGCTCCAACACCTCCAAATGCAAGTGCATACCCGGCTCCTGATGGTAATGGCTCCTGTTCGAAAATCTGTTCCGACTTTTTTAGCTTTCCGGTTTGGGAGTCAATAATAATACGGATTAAAACAGGCACTCTGCCTACTTTTCTCTTAGGAGCAGCCACTAAAAATATAACAATTTCATTGTTATTAAGCTCTAAAACCGCTTTAACATCATGCATGAAGAAGGATCCCTCTAAGCCTGTTACTTCCTGCGTTACTTCAATGATTTTTTTCTTTTCAGTATTATATATCTTGCTGATATAGCTTCCCTCTTTCCATTGCAATAGCAAAGTATTTCCATTCTTGAGTAGTTTTATAAAAGAAGCGCCATTATGTTCAGGGAAATCTTCTGAATAGGTAAGTTTAGAAACTTGTGAAAAAGCCTGAAAGCATAAGACTAATAAAAGGAATACAAGAATAGCGGGTCGTTTCATAAAATAAGTAAGAAATAAAAAGATGTTTCGTAAAGTAAATAAAAAAAGAGGCTAAATAAAAAGGGTTGTCCAATTTGAACAACCCTTTTTATTATGATTTACAAGAACTTAGTCTCTCGAATTAGTAAACAGCATAATGTAATACAGCAAGTTGGCCAGTGATGCCAAAGCACCAACTACATAAGTTAAAGCTGCCCATTTAAGTGCATCTTTTGCCATACCGTATTCATCCGGTGTTACAATACGTTTTTCCTGAATCCAAGCCAATGCCCGGCTACTTGCATCAAATTCTACCGGTAAAGTAACCATAGCAAAAAGCGTAATAACAAGGTTACATCCGATAATAATCAGCAATACTGATTTCATTGGGAACATATGCGAGAACGCAAAACTCCCGAATATCATTGCCATTACCACAACATTCATTACTGTAGCACTCACATTCTGAATAGGCACCATCGCAGATCTCAACTGCAGCATGGAGTAAGCGGTGGCATGTTGCACTGCATGACCACATTCGTGGGCAGCAACGGCAACAGCAGCAGCATTACGGCCATGATATACATCAGGGCTCAAATTTACTGTTTTGTTCGCAGGGTTATAATGGTCAGACAAATGTCCTTCTACTGATTCTACAGTAACATCATAAATGCCGTGGTCATTCAGCATACGCTGCGCAACATCTTTGCCGCTCATTCCGGAGGCCAAAGGAATTTGAGAATATTGTTGAAACTTAGACTTCAGGCGCCAGCCTACAAATAAACTGAGGCCCATAAAGAAAATACCAATTATGAAAATCATTGCTTGCTGTGGTTTATAGTTGTTTTATTTTATTGATAACGTTTGTGGTTGAGTAACCTTGTACAAGTGATATTGTTTTTACTTCCCCTCCGTTCTTCATAACAATATCCGCGCCAACAATGTTCTCGACAGTATAATCGTCACCTTTTACCAAAATGTCAGGGTTTATTGCCTTAATAAGCTCATAAGGGGTCTCTTCACCGAACAAAATGACAGCATCTACAAATCCCAGTGATGCCATTACACGTGAACGAGACTCTTCATTTGTGATAGGACGACCAGGTTTAATAGCACTAACAGAGGCATCTGTATTCAGGCCAAGAATCATTTTATCACCTAACAGACTCGATTTTTCAAGGTAATCTACATGCCCCAGATGAACAATATCAAAACAACCATTAGTAAAAACGATCTTATCTCCTGCTGATTTCCACTTTTTAACCTGCTCAAGCAATTGTGGCAGTGTCATTATTTTTTGCGCCGATGGTGTCATTATCTTTTTTACCGGTAAATATTGAACTTAAAATAAGTGTTGCCCCTGTAAGCATTACAATTTCCAGGATCTGCAAGCTATGTGATATGCCTGCAAATATCGCACCATTTGCCTCACTTACTCCATACATAACAAGGCCCTGAGTGACCAGGTAATGGTATGCCCCTATACCGCCCGGAGTCGGGATAATCATTCCCATGCTACTGATCATCAACATTGACAAACCGATAGCAGGTGTCAGGTGACTTGTTTCAGGCAAGGCCATTAATGCAAAGTACATCATGCAGTAATACATGCCCCAGATAAAAAGTGAATGAAAGATAAACAGGAATTTGTTTTCTACATTTTTGATGCTCATTACTCCATCTGCCAAGCCTTTAAGAAACCCGAAGACTTTAATGATTAGCGGATTGCTGAGCAGCTGTTTTCTGAATAACCATGCCAAAGTACCAATCACGACAACAGCTCCGACAATACCTCCCAGAATGAAGAACTTAGAATTGTTATCAGCTTGCTGCGGGCCTCTTGAAAGCATGTCCTGGGTGAATACCATGAGCCTGTCAAACTCTATCAAAAAAGTCAGACCCATCAGCGATGCCATGGTAATCAGGTCGAATACCCTTTCGGCAACAACAGTTCCGAAGGCATTGTTAAAAGGTACTTTATCAGACCTGTAAAGCAGTCCACAGCGAGTTACCTCACCCATCCTGGGAACCACAAAATTTGCAGCATAACCAACCATTACTGCATTAAATGTAGATAGAAGTGACGGCTGGTAACCCATAGGTTTCAACAACATATTCCAGCGATAAGCCCTGGACAAATGTGCCGCCACAGCCGCTAACGCTGAAAGGCCAATCCAAAACAGGTTGGTCTTTTTAGCTTCTTCCCAGATTTTACTTAAGTCCTGATCGCGGTATACATACCACATCAATCCAAAAGCCAGCATAAATGAAAAAATGTACTTAAGTATTTCTTTAGCTTTCATGCTATACGAGTCTATTATTCTCGTTCGGAAAAACTACAACAGGCTGGTATTTTTTAGCTTCTTCAAATTCTAATGTACAATAAGAAATGATGATTACGATATCACCTAACTGGCATAAACGGGCTGCCGGACCATTCATACAAATAACACCGCTTCCTCTTGGGCCTTTAATGACATAAGTTTCAAGTCTCTCGCCATTGTTAATATTGAGTACTTGCACCTTCTCATTTTCAATCATATTGGCAGCATCCAACAAATCCTCGTCAATAGTGATACTCCCCACATAATTCAGCTCCGCTTGAGTAATCTTAACACGGTGGATTTTAGACTTTAACAGTTGTATTTGCATATCAGTAATTGGAATACTGTAAAATTACTAAAAAATTTATCGTGTATGAAGATTCCAACGCCAAATTCTGAACAGAATGAATTCGCTCTTCCTGGAAATAAATAAAAATCTTTTGTTTGATGATGACAATTGAACTTGTCTAATTGCTCCCTGTCAACTTTACACCCTATTCAATCCAATACTAGCGGCAATGGTTTAAGTGTTCGTTGATTCCAGGATAGTTTCACCTGTTCAATTTGTTTTCTAATATCTAACGCCTGGCATCTTCTCAAATCTCTGAGTTTCCACAATTTAAAAAGCCTCTTGTCCCGTATGAATGCGGAACAAGAGGCTTATATAGCTCAGGAAAGAATGCTATTAATCGTAATGGAATTTAACTTCCACTCTTCTGTTTTTAGCTTTTCCTGCCACAGTCTTATTATCGGCAATAGGTTGCTCTGAACCGAAACCTTCTGATTTCAGACGTGAAACACCTACACCTTTACTTACTAAATACTTCTGAACAGCAGCCGCACGTTTTTTAGAAAGCTCTTTGTTTTTAACAACATCCCCTACATTATCTGTATGTCCGTTAATATCTGCTTTCAGTGCCGAATCAGCTACCAGACCTGCAACAATTACGTCAAGAGATTTATAAGATGCCTGAGTAAGTACATCGCTTCCGGTCTCAAAGTTGATTTGTTTAGCAGCAGCAGCTATACGCTTCTGCACTGCCTGGTTCACTACAGGACAACCACTGTTTTCAATAGTACCGGCCAATGTAGGACACTTATCATCAGCATCGTTCACACCGTCGCCATCAGTATCAGGGCAGCCTGCCATTTCCGGCTTACCTGCTGCATTCGGACATTTATCCAATGCATCTTCAACACCATCGCCATCAGTATCAGGACAACCTGCAAAGGCTGCTATACCTGCTACATTCGGACATTTATCTTCAGAATCCTGAATACCATCACCGTCAGTATCAGGGCAACCGTTAAACTTCTCAAGACCGGCAACATCCGGACATCTGTCTCTTGAATCTATAATACCATCACCGTCTTTATCAGGGCAACCGCTCAGTCTGGCAGAACCAGCCTCATCAGGACAATTATCTTCTGAATCAGCAATACCATCGCCGTCACTATCAAGGTCACAACCAAACATATCAACTTTAAAGGTTGGCCTTGTACCCGGACACTTATCTATTTTATCGATAACGCCATCGCCATCTTCATCTTTTGGTTTTGATTTACCAAGGTTGAAGCCTAGACCCAGAGAAGTATGTAACCAACCATCGTTATCAGAATTCACGTTCTTGATATTATCAAGCTCGTCTGTAAAACCATAGTGGTAAATTGACTGTAAGTTAATACTTGTTGTCTCGGACAATCTGAATTTAAAACCAATTCCGAAAGGAATGTCAAGCACGGTCATATTATCAACCTGTTGTTGAGGCACATAACCCTCGTTGATAATGTCCCAAGCCTGATACCCACCAATACCTGCAGTCAGATAAGGAGCAAAAAAGGCATCTTCTTTTAGAAAATAGCCATTGTTGAACTTATACTTAATCATCAAAGACGCATCTATTGCTTTTGCAGTAAACTTGCCGTACTGATGACCGGAATACCGATAGCCCAGCATACCACCGTTCACATTTCCTGTAAGGTCAAAAGAAGAATTTAAATACCTGCCTAAATAAGTACCCCATACAAAATATGGATTGTCGAAGCCTTGAAATAAAATCTGGTTACCAACATCAGTTTGGGAATCTCTTGCACCAACATTGAATCCAAGTCCCCATTTCCTTTCCGCCGATTGGGCATGAGCTGTTAAAGATAAGCTGAATAACCCAATACAGGCTATGATGGCTTTTTTATACCACTTTTTCATTATTATTTTTTTAAAAGTTTAATACAAAACAGTTTTTTAAAAGTGAGCAATTCGGACGCACTAATTTAAATACAAAATGCATTTAAATTCTGCATTAATTTAGAATTAATTAAAAAGGAAACTTACATTGTACAATTACTTACAGATATCACACAATTATGTTATCTATAAGCCTTACTTCACCCACAAACGCTGCAATACAAATTGCCCTGTCACCTGCCGTTGCAACACTCCCGGCCGGCTGCAATGTATCTGCATTTGCTATTTCCATATATTCAAGCCTTATCAAAGGAAATTGCATAAGGTATTCTTTTGCTTCCGCTAAAATTATGTCCCATTTTTCAGTCGCCAGCTTTCCTACAGCCTGAGTCAAAACATGATAAAGCTCTTTTGCAACAAGACGTTCTTCCGGATTCAGCCGCTGATTCCTTGAAGACATAGCGAGACCGTCACTTTCCCGCAAAATGGGACAGCGATGCAGATTAATATCAAAAGACAAGTCTTTTGTCATCTGATTAATCACAGCAAACTGCTGTAAATCTTTCTGTCCGAAATAAGCATCATGGGGCTGAACAATATTAAAGAGCTTTGAGACCACAATGCCTACTCCGTTAAAATGCCCCGGCCGGAAAGCGCCCTCCATTACCGTTTCCAGATTCCCAAAACTAAACTTTACCTGAGGAAGCTCCGGATATACTTCTTTTACTGTCGGGACAAATAATGCGGAACAGCCAGCCTCCAAAAGCATTTGGGTGTCTTTTTCTATTGTTCTCGGATATTTTTCAAGATCAACAGCATTATTAAACTGTGTAGGATTGACAAAAATCGAAGCAATAACACATTCATTTTTTTGAAGTGCTTGTTTTACTAAAGAGATATGTCCTGCATGCAAAGCACCCATTGTAGGTACTAATCCGACAGTTTTACCGGCATGTTTTTGAGCAGCTAAATATGCCTTTACGTCGGCAATTGTTTGAAAAACCAGCATTCGAGTTGGGGTAGTCTTTTGCAAAATTGCCTCAAAACTACATTTTTAATATAAATATCATGGACTTTAGGCGAAAAAAAAGTAATTTTGTAAAGCCCATTGTTTTGGGGAAACAAGAATTAACAACCTCTCATCGTCAATATGTCCAAGCTGAGAATTCTATACGCGGCGAGTGAAATCAATCCTTTCCTACAAACAACACAAGTTGCTGAGTTTTTGAGAAAGTTGCCACAGGCAATGCAAGAGAAAGGTATGGAGATCAGAATTCTGATTCCACGCTTTGGTTTGATCAATGAAAGAAAAAACAAACTACACGAAGTAGTACGTCTTTCCGGGATTAACATTTCTGTTGGAGAAGAAGAGAAGCCTTTGATTATAAAGGTAGCCTCTATGCCTAATGCAAAACTACAGGTATACTTTATCGATAACGATGACTATTTCCATAGAAAATCTGTATTCCACGATAAAGAAGATAATTTTTATGCTGACAATGATGAAAGAGCAATCTTCTTCTGTAAAGGTGTAATCGAAACTATCAAAAAACTTGGATGGTCACCAGACATTATCCATTGTAACGACTGGATGACAAGTCTGATTCCTCTTTATTTAAAGAGTACTTATAAAAATGATCCGATGTTCAAAAATACCAAGTCGGTATTCTCCGTTTATAACAGTAGTTTTGATCACAAGTTCACTTCCGACCAACTGAACAATAAGGTAAAAATGATGGACATCGAGGACAGTATGCTAAAGCACCTTGCTACTGCTGACTTTGACGGCTTCATTAAAATCGGAATGCACTATGCAGATGCCGTGATCAAAGGTCAATCTGAATTAAGCGATAAAATTGGAAAGTTATTCACTGAAGTTGAAAGTAAAAAAGTTCTGGATATTTGCTGCGAAGAACCAGTTGAAAACCATTCAGAAACATTTTACAACCTATATAATGAGTTGGTTGGGTAGAGCATTTTTAGTTTTTGTTATGGCCTTAATTGGCCTTTCTTCATGTAAACGACCAGACAGTTTTGGATCTGAGGTTCAGCCTGACGGATCGCAATTAGGCTTAAAGATGCTGGACACTTTCTCTGTGACTACATCAACAGTCTTATTGGATTCTTTCAATACCGGCTACCCGGCCCGTCTGATGCTAGGGCAATATAAAGACCCGATGACGGGTTCGATAAATGCAGAATGCTATACACAAGTACGTCCGCCACGAGAAGGTTTTTACTTCTATAATGGCGCTACTTATGATTCATTAGTGCTGATCCTGATGCCAACCTATTTTTATGGTGATACAACTTCCCCCTTCAGTATGGATGTTTACAAGCTGACTCAGGCTTTAGATACTTCCATGCGCTTCTCTAATCAAAAAGAGATTACAAGGGAATCAAGCCCGATTGGAACAGCAACATTTATTCCCGGAAAAAAGGAAATCCATATCCCATTAAGCAATGCGTTGGGACAAGAGTTATTTAACAAAGGAATAACAGGAGTAATTGATCCTGATTATGCTACTTATGCTGCTTTTAACAATTATTTCAAAGGCCTGGCTCTTGTTCCTAAAGACGGAAACAAATGTGTAATGGGTCTGGGAACGGTGTTTTCAGTAACTGACAGCGCAGGTCAGTTTATGCGCTTATACTCACACGATGCAAATAACTTCACTTATAATTACAATTTTGCTCTAAACAGTGCAAACGTACGCTATAATAAGTTTAGTCACGATTTTTCCGGTACACCTCTGGCTTCGTTACAGAAACAAGGAGATAGTATCAGTTCTGAGCTGACCAATAACCAATGCTATATTCAGGGAGCAGCATCATTAATGACTAAATTAAGCTTTCCGGGCCTTCAAAACTTCCGTAACAATTTTCCTACTATAGCAATTATCAAGGCTGAATTATATTTAAAAGCCGTCGATGCTACACTTTATACTCCTCCATTGTATCTGAACCTTTATCAGAGCAACAACAAAAACAGAATTGTAGTTGAAAATGGTCTTGCAAAATATATCAAGGAGGTAGATGTTAACGGTACTTATTATAAGTCTTACTCTTTCATTGACTCTTCCGACCTTTCTTACAGAATGACAATAACATCTT
This sequence comes from uncultured Bifidobacteriaceae bacterium, assembly GCA_964572965.1. Classification (GTDB taxonomy): domain Bacteria; phylum Bacteroidota; class Bacteroidia; order Cytophagales; family UBA9547; genus CAZNHL01. The sequence goes on along the minus strand of CAZNHL010000003.1, from coordinate 46,048 downwards.
ATATACAGGAGGTTATGTATGGAAAAATACCAAAGCCTGCATTATTGTTAGGTTGTGGAACAGAAGCATTATCTGCTGTTAACTCTGCCAACAACGTAAGCTCTGTTAACCGCATGAGTTTTAGCGACAATAAGGCTATAATGGATCGCTTAAGATTAAGAATCTATTATCAACCTTTGAAATAATAATATTATTATGAGCAAAATTATCAATTCTTCGAAAGCTCCGGCTCCTATCGGGCCATATTCTCAGGCTGTTCTTGCTAATGGCGTATTGTACGTATCTGGTCAGATCGCCATAGAACCATCAACAGGAAATTTGATTACTTCTGATATTGTAGCAGAAACGCATCAGGTTATGAAAAACCTGAAAGCTATTCTTGAGGAAGCCGGCTTAAATTTCTCTAACGTGGTTAAATGCGGCATTTTTGTGAAAGACCTTAACAATTTTGCATCAATCAATGCCACCTACGGAGAATACTTTACAAGCAATCCACCGGCACGCGAAACTGTAGAAGTTGCCCGTTTACCAAAAGATGTGAACGTAGAAATTTCCTGCATCGCAGTTGTTTAAAGAAATAAATAGGACAAAACCGGAGGCTTACGTCTCCGGTTTTTTTATGTACATGCATTATTAACCTTCATTATGCTAAAAATCAAACAACTTACCTTCAATGCTTTAAGTGAAAACACTTATGTTGTGTGGGACGAAGCAAGTAAAGCTGCTGCTGTTATTGATCCGGGATGTTATGATGCTGACGAACAAGCCGAGCTGAAGGAGTTTGTTGATGCACAAGGTCTGGCATTGAAGTATATCCTCAGCACACATAGCCATGTCGACCACGTGCTTGGAAATTTCTTTGTAAAGAAAACCTGGAATGTGCCATTATGGGTCTATAGTCTGGATGCAGATACTTTAAGGGCTGTTGCTTCTTATGCTCCATCGTATGGTTTTTTCCAGTACCAACCGGTAGAGCCAGACCGTCTTTTGGAAGAAGGTGATCAGATAATATTGGGGGGAGTTACCTTAGACATCATTTTTGTTCCAGGCCATGCACCCGGTCATATTGCATTTATTGACCATGCCGGCAAACATTGCTTCTCGGGCGATGTACTTTTCGCCGGCAGTATTGGCCGTTCAGATTTACCGGGAGGTAATTATGATACACTTGAAAAATCAATCAGACAAAAACTCTATACACTTCCGGAAGATTATATTGTTTATCCCGGTCACGGACCAACAACTACAATAAAAAGAGAAAAAGTATCTAATGCATTTGTAAGAGCTTAGCCTTACAAATGCATTAGCTTTTCAGGTTTATCCTGTATCCGACATCTTTGCTATTAATGTACTATTAGCATAAGTGTCTTCAGGATCAATATCTTAATTCCGGATACAATAAAAAAAGCGTTCCGCAGCAAATATCTACGGAACGCCTTTCGTAATAAACTCAATTACTTCTTCTTACCGGCTTCTTTCATACCTTCTTCAATCATATTGTAAAACTGATCGATTTTAGGTAGTACTACGATGCGTGTTCTGCGATTCTTCGCTTTTCCGGCAACATTATCATTACTTGCTAAAGGCACATAAAAACTACGTCCGGCAGCAATAAGACGCTCAGGAGCTATCTTAAAGTCGTTTTGTAAAACACGTACAACTGATGTCGCTCTTTTAACACTCAAGTCCCAGTTATCAACCAATACAGTATTATTAACCGGAACATTGTCAGTATGTCCTTCAACCATTACCTCAAAATCAGGCTTTGCTTTTACCACAACAGCTACTTTACCTAATACGGTTTTAGCATTGTCTGTCACGTCGTAGCTGCCGCTTTTGAACAAAAGTTTATCGGCAATGGAAATAAACACAACACCTTTTTCTACATTCACTTCGATATCTTCGTCATCCATATTACCTAGCGCACCTTTTAAGCTTGTAACCAAAGCAATAGTTACAGAATCTTTCTTGGTCAAAGCATCCTGTAAACGTGTAATCTGAGTGTCTTTTTCCTTGATACTTTCTAATGACTTCTCCAGGTTTTGTGCACCTTTGGTTGTAAGCGTAGTCATATTACCCATATTATTGATCAAGTCGTTATTGTTGGCTTTCAGATATGCAACCTGATCTTCCAGCACCTTGATCTTTGCATTGCTTCCTGCCAGATCCTCTGCACAACGGCGTTGTACAACCTGAACACTTTTATTATCCTCGCCGCTTTTGGCAAGCTGTGCCTGTAACTCCTGATATTTCTTTTTTGATACACAAGATGAGCCGGCCATTATTAACAATGCGCTCAAACACAAAAGTGATTTCTTCATGGTTGCTATAATTTTTAGATTAGATAATTTAAATGAAAACTGATTTTTTTACTAAATAAAATACTTTTTTAGTATAACAAAAATCCGAACAACTTGTTTATTTACAAAGCCCTTTCCAGCGGCATAGTCATACAGTGCGGACCTCCGCGTGCACGAGAAAGTTCTGCTGAAGGAATAAGTATAATTGTACGGTATAAGTTATCAGGAATAATATAGCCTTTCTTTACTTTTTCAAGAAAATGTACTGCTTCTATAATTTCATAACCCTGACTCTGCAAGGCTTCTGCCGTTTTCTCATTCCGGTCATACAATAAAGCAACGCCGTCTTTAACAGCTACAAGATTGCAGGCATCTGTCCATTGTTCACGATCTTCAAAAGGTTTTATACCTTGTCCGCAAAGAATATATTCGGCCTTAGGGTTAATACTATCTATGAAATTTTTAAAAGACGAATGCTTTGTCTCTTCATTATTCTTATCATAAGTAGTGACAGGCATTGCACCTTCTTCCAATACTAAAGGAGCAAAAGCCACGTATTCATCACGACTGATCTGTGTAAAAACAGTATCAAGGTGCATATATAAACGTAGTTTAGGTACTTCTACCAAACTCACCTTTTCAACAACACCTTTTGTCAATAACTGATCTTTCACCCGTATTGCGGCCTCCGTCGTAGTACGTTCGCTACAACCTATTGCCAGGTGATCGGGCGCCAGCAACATAATATCACCGCCTTCAATTGCCAAAGTCTCATCAGGCTCATTGGCAGATGTAATACTTGCCAGTAACTGATTTTCTGAGAAAACAGGATTGCGTGAAAAAATCCATCTGTTCAACACAGTTTCTCTCATGCGAGCGTGTTTAGCTGCCTGCCCCAAAAGAATAAAACCATTAATATTACAGCCGGTATCTCTTGTAAAGACATAATTAGGCAATGGCTCAAATACGAATTCATTATTAGGTAAAATACCAGAGATCAGTGTAGCCGCCAGTTCTTCTGCTGTTAATGAAAATAAGGTTTGTTGTTGTGCTTTGGTAAGGTGTTCAAAAGCGACTACCTGCTCGATAATTTCTTTTTTAGCCTGGAGTGTCGTAAAGGTCTCACTTAGCAATTGCTGCACATCCAATACACCTTCAGGACCGGTAAAAGCTTCGATGACTTCAACAAAAACCCTATGTTCCTTGCTCATCAAAGGAAAATGAACGATGTCTTCATAAAGTAACTCAACCGCTTTTGCAGGAGTGACATGGGCAATGCCTTCATCAGGACGGTGAATCAATACTTTTTTCAGAGAACCGATTTCATTAAATACTTTCATTCTTTTTTAGCGAATAGGTGTTAGCGATGAGGAATTAGTTTAAACACTCCGCTTAAATAAAAATAATTTCATTGATGACTTCTTCTCCTATAGACCCATTCAGTATTTGAATAAGCCTTGTTTTGGACATGCTCAATTCCTGTTTCAAAGGAGCCGAATTAAGTTTTATAAAAAGCTTTTTGTCTTTGATAAATAACTTCTCTGTTCTACTCGCAATAGGCCCTCCCATGATCTTGTCCCAGGAACTGACCAACTGCGTCTGATGAAATTTGGTACGCAAATGATAGGCATCCAGCAATGCTTCTATCCCTTCTTTTAAAGAAAGGGTGTCGGCAGACCTTGGAGTAGTATCTTTTTTCTTGTAGTACATGGGTGATTCAAATTGAAAGATTTGAAGATTTTAAAATTGATGGATCATATTTGGAGATTCTAAAAAGAACCAACAAAACCGCCTCTTTAATTTTAAAATTTTCCAATCTTATAATAAAGGAGAAACTTCGCCCTTCAATACGCTAAATATAGATATTTTACTGCGCAAATCTTCAAAGATCTTCTCGGTTCGTTCTGGCCTTGCGTCAGTCACAAAAAGTTGCCCAAAAGCCTCATCTGCCACCATTTTCATCAGCTTCGCAATACGTGCATCATCCAATTTATCAAAGATATCATCCAGCAGCAAAATCGGCTTCATTTGCAGGCGCTCCTGTATCAAATCAAATTGCGCCAGTTTAAGGGCAATAAGGTACGACTTCTGCTGTCCTTGTGAACCGAATTTTTTCAAAGGGTGATTTTCTATCCTGAAAAGGAAATCATCAGTATGTACTCCCATGGTTGTACGCTGGTATGCTATATCCTTCGCGACATTCTGATTAAACTTTTCTTCAAAAAGTTCATCACTAACTTCACTTTCATACCTTAAACTTACTTTTTCCTTACTATCTGTAAGGTTCTGGTAATGTTTTTGGAATGACGGTTCAAAATCCCGAAGAAACCTCTCTCTTTTCTCAGAAATAATTTTGGCGCTTATCACCAGCTCAACAGAAAAAGGTTCCAGCTGGTCATCATCACGGTAACGCCTTTCTCCAAATTGTTTCAACAAGGCATTTCTGTGTTTTAACAACCGGTTGTAGCGCATCAATTCGTCAAGATATAGTTTATCTATTTGTGATAAAATGCTATCAAAGAACTTACGCCGCTCTTCACTCCCGTCCCTTATAATATCAGTATCGTTGGGAGCTATAAGAATACACGGGAATACACCGATATGCTCACTGATCTTTTCGTAGGCCTGGCCGTTAAGTTTCAGTGTTTTTTTTTCTCCTGACTTAAGGCTGCATTGCACTTTTTCTTTTTTACCCTCTTTTTCAAAATGTCCTGTAATGCCAAAGAAAGCTTCGCCGTGTCGCATGTTCTGACCATCAACACTATTAAACGCACTTTTACTCAGCGACAAATAATAAATAGCATCCAGCAGGTTTGTTTTCCCGCTACCGTTTTCTCCCACAAAACAATTAATCTCCTCTGAAAACTGTAGTTCAGCGGTTTCATAGTTTTTAAAATTGGCCAGATGGAGGGAAGCTAAATGCATATTTACAGCAAATTTACAATGAAATTGTCGGTTTTGTTGCTGTTGAAGGTTTTAGTAAAAACTATTTTTAGTTGACCGGCTCAATTCCCCTAAACCATCTTTCCCTATTTCTTGTGGCCCGAAAACGTTTACTACGGGTTACTTTATTCAAAGGGAAATGTAGTAGCTACAAAGTCAAACACTCTTAAATTAATTGACTGTCATTCTATAAAACTAAATAGCATGGAAAAGACTCAACACAATCCAATCATTTTTGAAAAAATACGCGCCACTGCGGTGCTCATTTTTTTCTTGTTTTATTACACGGTACAGGCTCAACCTTTAGAATATCTTCAATCAATAGAGCAAGGTATTAACAACAAAGGTCTTACCAATGCTTCGGTGATGACCACTGACCCCTCTGGTAAAAATGTTTACGTAGGGAGTATACTCAAACCTACCCTGGCTGTTTATGCCCGTAATACTACCACAGGAGAACTGACTTATCAGCAACTGCTTCAAAATGGGGAAAACGGAATCAAGTTAACAAGAATAAGTTCAATTCTGGTTACACCTAACGGCAAGCAGGTATATGTAGCAGATCGTGGTAATTATAGTTTATTGGTTTTTGACCGTGACATAACTACCGGAAAGCTCACGTTTAAGCAGATTTTAGAGGAAGGTACTAACGACATATGGATAGTAGGAGCCGGAGACAAACTGGAGTTATCAGGTGATGGGAAATTTTTGTACTCAGTTGGCTCTGACGGCATTGTATATTTCGGGCGAGACCTTACAACGGGTACATTAAGTGAAAGTGGCTTTTATGAATCTCCCTTTTTCTCTCCAAACTCAATAGTTATCAGCCCTGATGATGCATATCTGTACACCACAAACAGTGCTGATAGTTCAATCCATGTGTTTAGTCGGAATAAGGAGACAGGAGAACCAGCTTATGTTACTCGCTATCAAAACAATACTTCCGGTCTTACAGGCATGACCCAGCCTGGTAATTTGATACAATCACCTCCTGACGGACACTATCTGTATGTTTCCAGTAGCAGGGACAGCTCCGTTTTTGCCTTCGAGCGTAATGAAACTACCGGAAATCTTACTTTAGTGGAATCCTACAGGCAAGGGCAAAATGGGGTTGACGGCATTAATGCTATCAATTCAATGATGGTGAGTTATGATGGAAAAAATATCTATGTAAGCTGCTCCAAGAAAAATTCACTGGCCGTTTTCGAACGCAATCTGGCTTCAGGAAAATTATCATTCATTGAAAAGCAGGAGAGTGGAGTAGCAGGAGTTTCAGATATGACAGCACCCCGCTATGCCATAGGAGATACTGATGGCAAAAACATATACGTTGCAAATTACACCGGTAACTCAATTGTTTCCTTTAACAGAAACGCGTCAACTGGTACATTATCATTCAATACTGTAATCAAAGAGGGAATTACTGGCAATGCCGGCCTGATTAATCCTACCATAATAGCAACAGACAAGGATGGAAAAAATGCATATGTAGCAAGTATCTTCCAACCTTCATTGTCAGTGTTCACTCGTAATCCATCTACAGGAGAACTTGTCTTTCAGCAACTGATACAAGACGGAGTAAACGGAATATCTTTAAGGAAAACAGGAGCTATTCTGGTATCTCCTGATGGAAAATATCTATATGCAACAGATTATAGCAACTTTTCTATTCTGGTTTTCGACCGTGATCTGTCAACCGGAAAACTGACTTTCAAGCAGATACTACAGGAAGGCATCAATGACATATTGATAGTAGGAGCCGGAGCAAAGCTTGCTTTATCAGATGATGGTAAATTTTTATACTCCACAGGTCCAGACGGTATTGTTTATTTTCAGCGTGATCCGGCAACAGGCCTGTTAGGTGAATCAAATCTTTATTCAGCACCGCCTTTTTATCCTAGTTCTCTGGCTATAAGCCAAGACGGAGGCTTTATATATACTGCAAGTACTTCAGACAGCTCAATTCATGTATTTAGCAGGAATGTTACAACGGGAGAACCTGTTTATATCACAAAATACAGAAACAATACAGACGGGCTCACAGGTATGACACTGCCAAACAATTTGTTGGTTTCTCCTTCCAATGATCGTCATTTGTATGTATCGAGTAATCGTGACAAATCTATATTTTTATTTGAACGCAATGTAACAACAGGGCTGTTATCGCTTGTAGATGTATTCAGAAACGGAGAAAAAGGTATCAAAAATATGAGTGCAATCACTTCTATGCAATTTGACAACCTTGGTAAGAACCTGTATATCTCCTGTTCTGTAGACAGTTCTATACTTGTATTCAACCGTAATTCTCAGAACGGACGTCTGCTTTATGCCGGTAGGTTTGCACAATCAGGAGTTTCCGGAATAGCCGGCTGCCGTTCGTCTGTTGTGAGCCCTGATGGTAATTTTCTTTATACTGCCGGACATTCCAAAAATGCAGTAGGCATTTTCAAAGTACTATCAACACCTACAGTTCCTGACAATCTGGTTGCACAAGGTGACGAAACCAATATCAAACTGGAATGGAACACTAATCCGGAAGGAAATTTAACTTCTTATGCTATCTATAGAAATACCGGAGATGATTATACTACTGCTACACTACTCACGTCTGTTGCTGCATCAGAAAATAGCTATCTGGATGAAACAGTAATCAAAGATATTATTTACTATTATTGGGTAAAAGCTATCAATCAGCAGGGAAACGAAAGTGGTTATAGCTTACCGGATACTGCTATTGTAAATTCAGGAATCACAACCGGAATCATAGAAAAACAATTGCAGGAAATTACTTTATACCCCAACCCTTCCTCCGGTATTTTGAATATCGGACAAAATAATCTGGGAGAAGTCAAAGTAGAAATTTATGATGCCTTAGGTATAAAACTAAAGGAAACATCTGTCAAAGAGATTACAAACAGTCTTGATATTACTTCTCTTAGCGAAGGTGTTTATTATGTAAAACTCTATAATGACAACACGGGCATAGTGCGGAAAATTATCCGCAAATAAGAAATTTTGAAGAAATCAAGAAGCCTGCCACTGATGTAGCAGGCTTCTTAATTTAAAAAAACAGTTATTCTGATTAATTTACACTTGTTTGCTGACCCTGTCAAAGTATGTCAAAAATACTTTTATTTTCTTCTCTCATTTCTAAAGTCTAATATCTCAATCCGATTTGCGTTTTATTCAAGTATTTTATATAAATTCGCATTCTGTTTGTTAACGATTTTTGATAATGGCAAATACTGCAAAAGAACTGACCAAGTCGAAAGGGACATCTAAAGTAACTTTTTCGAAAGAAACATATATATACTGGTATGATTCTATGCAATTGATGAGGAAATTCGAGGAGAAAGCCGGTCAATTGTATGGACAACAAAAAATTAAAGGGTTTTGTCACCTTTATATCGGTCAGGAGGCATGTGCTTCAGGCTCTGCTTCTGCATTGAGAAAAGGCGACAAATGGATCACTGCTTATCGTGACCACGGCTTTCCTTTAGCATTAGGCACTTCTCCTAATGCGATTATGGCAGAATTATTCGCAAAAGCTACCGGCTGCTCTAAAGGTAAAGGTGGTTCTATGCACATCTTCGATAAAGAAGTTGGCTTTGTAGGCGGACACGGTATCGTTGGTGGCCAGATACCATTGGGTGCTGGTTTGGCATTTGCTGAAAAATACAATAAAACCGGTAACCTTGCGATCTGTTTCATGGGTGATGGTGCTACTCGTCAGGGTGCATTCCACGAAACTTTCAACATGGCTATGTTATGGAAACTACCTGTAATTTTTGTTGTAGAAAACAATGGTTATGCAATGGGTACTTCTGTAGCAAGAACTTCAAACGTAACTGAGCTATACCAAATGGCAGAAGGTTATGATATGCCTGCTGCTCCTGTTAACGGAATGGATGTTGAAGCTGTTCACTTGGCTGTGGCTGAAGCTGCCGACAGAGCAAGAAGAGGCGACGGACCAACTTACCTTGAGTTCAGAACTTATCGTTACAAAGGGCACTCAATGTCTGATCCTGCTAAATACAGAACTAAAGAGGAATTGGAGTCTTACAAGGCACAAGATCCGGTAGAGCAGATCAGAGAGAAAATATTGAAAGAAAAGATTGCTACTGAAGCTGAACTGGATGCTATTGATGCAGCCATTGCAGCTAAAGTTGCTGAATCAGTAACATTTGCTGAAGAATCTCCATACCCAGAACCAGAAGAGGCATGGAAAGACGTTTACGTTGACGCAGATTATCCTTTCATCACTGAATAATATAACCAACATTTTTACCGGCATAACCGGGCAAAACAAAAAAAAGAAATGGCAACTACACCAAAAACTAAAAAGGCAGAAAGCAAAATTGAAGAGCTTATTGAAAGCCCTGAAGCACTTCACAATGAATTTGATTTAGCAGGAGATTTCTTCGAAAGAAATGCTAAAACTATTTCTTATGTAGGTGGAGCAATTCTTTTCCTTGCATTGGCTTTTGGCGGCTACAAATATTACACACATACTCAGAACCAGGAAGCTCAAAAGCTAATGTTCCAGTCTGTGTACTATTTCGAAGCTGATTCATTGAAAAAAGCATTGAACGGCGACGGTAACAACCTTGGTCTTCTTGAAATTGCTGATAGCTACAGTGGTACTGCTGCCGGTAACCTTGCTCAGTTCTATTCAGGTACTGCTTTGTTGAAACAAGGAAAATTTGATGAAGCAATCGAGCGTCTTGATAAATTCTCTGCTTCAGATTTATTGCTTCAGGCACGTGCTTACAGCCTTATAGGTGACGCATACTCTGAAAAAGCAGATTTTGAAAATGCTGTTAAGTATTACGAAAAAGCTGCTAACTACAAGCCTAACAAACAATTTACTCCAGGCTACCTATTGAAATTGGGTTTAGCTTTAGAGAAAAAGAAAGAATTCAAGAAAGCAGCAGAAGCTTACGGTAAAATTGCAGATAACTATGCTGCAACTCCTCAGGCTAACGACGCAAGAAAATATAAAGCTTTGACTGAAGAATTGGCTGGAGAATAATCTTTTTAGCGAATAGCAATTAGTCATTAGCGAATAGAGATCAGAGGGATGAAGGAAACTTTATCCCTCTATTTATTTAAAAGGAAAAGATTGCCTCATTTACAATTCACCATTTATCATTTAATAATATGGCTTCTTCATTAAAAAACCTGAGTACTTACAGCGACAAAAACCTGGTCGACATTAGCGAAAAGAAATTTGCGATTGTGGTTGCTGAGTGGAATACAGATGTAACTGATAAATTATATCAAGGTGCTGTTGATACACTATTAAAGCATGGCGCTAAAGAAAAAAACATATATACAAAACTGGTACCCGGCAGCTTTGAATTAACGCTTGGTGCTCAATGGATGGCTCAGAAGCACAAAATTGATGCTGTTATTTGTCTTGGCTGTGTTATACAGGGAGAAACGCGCCATTTTGACTTTATCTGTGATGCCGTGGCTCATGGCATTACTGAAGTAAGCCTTAAATTTAACAAACCTGTTATTTTCGGTGTGCTTACACCAAACGACCAGCAACAGGCTTTGGACCGTTCAGGCGGAAAGCATGGCAACAAAGGCGATGAAGCTGCCATTACAGCCATTAAGATGCTAGGGTTTTAAGATGCTTAACGCATAATGCGGAATGCGTTTCTTCAACCATTAGCGTAAAGGAACGCATTCCAATTTTCTAATCTTTAAATCTTCAAATTCTGGACTCAAAACTCATCACCTATAACCCCACAATTCCTTTGAAGGAAATCAGTGATGAGTTTACCCAAAAGGCGGGTGTTAAGCTTTTTATCCTTCGTACTGACCTTGTTCATCCGACTGTTTCCGGCAACAAGTGGTTTAAGCTTAAATACAATCTCATTGCTGCGGAAGAACAGACAAAGGGAATTCTGACCTTCGGGGGAGCCTACTCCAATCACATCTATGCCACTGCTGCTGCGGGTAAAGAGTTTAATATACCGACTATAGGAATTATTCGTGGTGAAGAGCTTGAAGCCTATAGCAATCCGACTTTAAGATTTGCCAAAGAGTGCGGCATGCAATTGGTTTTTGTAGACCGGGATACCTATAAGTTACGTGCTGACGAAGTTTATCTACAATCGTTAAAGACTACTTATCCTAATTACCTGATAGTGCCGGAAGGTGGTTCAAACAGCTATGCGTTGAAAGGCTGCCAGGAGATCATAGAACAGATTTCTATTCCATATAATTATTTGTGTTGTGCAGCAGGTACAGGAGGCACATTGGCGGGTATTCTGGGTGCTATTGATAATGATAAACAGGTATTAGGTTTTCCTGCGCTCAAAGGCGGCGATTTTTTACTCAATGATATTAATAAGCTTCTTCGTGAATCGGGTTTAAACTCAGATGCATACTTCGAGCTAATGACGGATTATCATTTTGGGGGTTATGCAAAAACAAAACCTGAGTTAGTATCTTTCATCAATAGTTTCGAATCTCAGCATCAAATTCCATTGGAACAGGTTTATACCGGGAAAATGATGTTTGGTATTTATGACCTCTTAAAAAAAGGTTATTTCAAAAAGGGTAAAACAATTATTGCCATACATACAGGTGGCCTGCAAGGAAGAAATCTTCTCTAAATGGGTTTACAGGACTTTCTTAAAGTCTACAATAAACCTATCTTTACTTCCATACATACGCTATTGAGTCAGGGCAAAAAAATATTATTCATAGTTCCATACCCCACAGGTAAGGCTCCTTCACAGCGGTTCCGTTTTGAACAGTATTATAATTTTTTAACGGAATCCGGCTTTGAATTTAAAACAGAGGCTTTTTTATCAGATACTGCTTGGCAATATTTATATCAGCCAGGCCACTATTTAAAAAAGGTTAGTGCCGTATTACAGGGCTTTTTAAAAAGGCTATTGCTTCTTTTTGCTGTCCACCGTTACGATTTTATATTTATCCACAGAGAAGCAACTCCTGTCGGTTTGCCTTGGTTTGAGTGGTTTGTGGCAAAAGTGATCAGAAAAAAGATTATTTACGATTTTGATGATGCCATCTGGCTATCCAATACTTCTTCAGAAAATAAGGTAGTAAGCTGGATCAAATTTCATCGGAAAACAGCTTTTATCTGTCGTTGGGCTTATAAAGTAAGTGTTGGTAATAGTTATCTGGGCGATTATGCCAGGCAGTTCAATAGCTCTGTGGTGTTTAACCCAACAACCATCGATACGGATCATCACTACAGCATATTAAAACATAAGGAAAACCGAAGACTGGTCATTGGCTGGACAGGCTCACATTCCACTTTAAAGTACCTGGATGCTGTTGTTCCTGTACTTAAGAAATTGGAGACGGATTATGATTTTGAAACGCTGGTGATTGCCGACAAAAATCCGCATCTGGCTTTAAAGGATTTTCATTTTGTAAAATGGAAAAAAGATAGCGAAATCCAGGATTTAAACCGGATAGACATTGGTATTATGCCTTTGTCGGATAATCAATGGACACGAGGTAAATGTGGATTCAAAGCCTTACAGTATATGGCACTTGGAATTCCGTGTGTGGTTTCGGGTGTAGGTGCAAACCTGGACATTGTTTCAGACAGGAACAATGGGATGATTGCAAACTCTTCAGAAGAATGGAAGTCGGCGCTGGTTACCCTTTTGAATGATGAGGCATTAAGAAAAAGACTTGGCAATGCCGGAAAAGTAACGCTTGAGCAAGGCTATAGTGTAAGAGCCAATAGTGCTAATTTTATAAAGCTGTTTTCGTAAATGTGTGGCATAACAGGATACTTTAGTAATTATCAGACTCCGTTTCGCACGGAGGAGCTGTTGCAGATGACAAGAGAAATTGCTCATCGCGGTCCGGATGCAGAAGGATTTTTTGAGGACGGCTATGTTGGCTTAGGGCATCGACGATTGAGTATACTTGACCCTACTCCTGCCGGAAATCAGCCTTTTCATTCTAAGTGTGGTCGTTATGTCATTGTATTCAATGGAGAAGTGTATAATTTCCAGGAAATTGCAGCACAGCTGGGCATAAGCCAGCACACACATACCGATACTGAGGTAATACTCGAAGCATATATTAAAAAAGGCAGTCAGGCAGTTCAGTTGTTCAATGGCATGTTTGTTTTTGCCATTTATGATAAAACTGATAAAAGGCTTTTTATAGGAAGAGACAGACTTGGTGTAAAACCTCTCTTTTACTATTATAAAAATGGGGAGCTGTTTTTTGCTTCAGAGCTTAAAGCTCTAAAAAGCCTAAAGCATTTGCAGAATAAGCTTACTATTAACTATGATAGTATCAGCTATTTTCTCCATCTGGGTTATATTCCGGAACCTGATACGATTTATACAGAGATCCATAAATTTCCGGCGGGACATTTTGCCGAGATTGATTTAGAGAAACCACTTCGGTTTTCACAATATTGGTCTGTTTATGATAAAGTTCAACCTAATCTGATTAAGAATGAGGAAGAAGCTACATTGCAATTAGAAGAGCTTCTGAACGACTCAATAAGATTAAGGATGATCAGTGATGTTCCTTATGGATCATTTCTGAGTGGCGGTGTAGATTCCAGCCTTGTGACTGCCTTGGCGAGCCGTTTAGCATCGGGGCCTTTAAACACATATTCGATAGGGTTTCAGCAGTCCAAATTTAATGAAGCCCCGTTTGCCGAAGCCGTAGCAAAGCAGCTTCAAACAAAACATCATGAATTTGTTGTAACTGAAAAAGAAGCGATAGAATATTTTCCCAGGATCATTGAAATTTACGACGAACCCTATGCGGACACGTCAGCAATTCCGTCTATGCTGGTTTCAAAACTGGCGGGAAAGGAAGTGAAAATGGTGCTGACAGGTGATGGCGGCGATGAATTGTTCTGGGGCTACGGAGCATACCGTTGGGCTGCGAGGATGCAGTCGTTGCCATGGAAACTTAGCAGGCCTGTTTTGGCTCAATTATTACAACTGCAACCTAATCAACGCTATAAAAGAATTGGTCAATTGTTGAAAAATGATGAAGGCTTTCTTCCTTCTCATATATTTTCTCAGGAGCAGTATTTCTTTTCACAGAAAGAGTCCCGAAAATTGCTTTTCAAGGGTTCAAAGCCTTTAATATTTAACGGTCCGGATACAGTAAGCCGTAAGCTTACTACCACCGAACAACAAGCCTTGTTTGACATTAATTATTACCTGAAAGATGATCTGTTGGTTAAAGTGGACAGAGCCAGCATGCAGTTTGGTCTGGAAGCCCGGGAGCCATTGCTTGACTATCGTCTTGCTGAATTTGCTGTTAATCTTGATCCATCCCTTAAGACCAGAGGTAAAACTGATAAGTATTTGTTGAAAAAGGTGCTTTATAAACACCTGCCTCGAGAACTGTTTGAAAGACCTAAATGGGGTTTTTCAGTACCTGTTTCAAGCTGGCTGAAAAATGAGTTGCGCAGTTATCTTGAAACTTATACCAGCACTGAAGTACTGAGTAAGTATGGTCTGGTTGATGCTGATTCAGTGCAAAATCTTAAAGCCCGTTTTTTGAACGGTGAAGACTATTTATACAACAGACTGTTACTGATTATTTTATTACACCAATGGCTTGAAGCCAATTCCATTTAACTTGAAAAAAGTACTATTTATATCTTACGACGGTATGACTGATCCTCTTGGTCAGTCTCAGGTCATTCCTTACCTAAAAGGCTTGTCACAATTAGGTTTTGAGTACACCATTCTTTCTTTTGAAAAGCCGGAGCGTTATGAAAAACTGAAACTAATTATTAAACAGGAACTTGACGCTAATAATATAAAATGGATTCCTAAAACTTATACAAAACGACCTCCTGTTATTTCTACACTGTGGGATATATTCCAAATGTACCAGACCGTTTTGAAAGTTCATCGGAGTGAGCAATTTGACGGCTTGCATTGCCGAAGCTATATTTCAGCACTTATTGGTAATAAGCTGAAGAAAAAGACTGGTCTGCCTTTCTTGTTCGATATGAGAGGTTTCTGGGCAGACGAAAGAGTTGACGGAGGACTCTGGAAGCTGGAAAACCCTGTATACCGTACTATTTACCGTTTTTTTAAACGTAAAGAGATTGAATTCCTTACTAACGCTGATCATGTTATCTCTTTAACGGAAGCTGCTAAGTCTGAAATTTTATCCTGGCCTGCACTTACAAAAAAACCGCAAATCACTGTTATTCCCTGCTGTGTTGATACTGCTTTCTTTAATCCTGAAAAGATTAATACAACCATAAGAGAGGAATATAAAACAAGCCTTAGTCTAGGCAATACCGGCCCCGTACTTAGTTACCTTGGGGCACTTGGTACATGGTATTGTTTACCTGAGATGTTGTCTTTCTTCTCTGCATTTCTGAAGAAGTACCCTGAAGCTGTTTTTTTGTTTATCACTCAGGATGAGCACAGTCTTGTTATGAGTGAGGCCGAAAAGCAGGGGATCCCCGAAAAACATATCAGAGTTATGACAGCTCAGAGGAAAGAAATACCAACTTTGCTTAGCCTTTCTGACCTCTCCGTCTTTTTTATAAAACCTGCTTATTCGAAGAAGGCATCCTCTCCGACAAAACAAGGTGAATTAATGAGTATGAATATTCCTGTTATTTGTAACTCCGGTGTAGGTGATACAAAAGAAATTGTGTTAAAGTACAACTCAGGCCTTGTGATGGACATTCTGGACGAAAGTAATTTCCGTAAAGTAGTTACTGAAATCCCGGAGTTACTTCAAAAGAACGAGCTGCATGAGCATGCAATAGCATATTTCTCCCTTGATAAAGGCGTTGCACGCTATGCCACAGTTTTAAATACCATTCTTAATGGCTAAGGCCTTTCTCTTTCCAGGCTTCCATCACTTTCCTGATTCCCTGGTCATAAGGCAATAACTCACGATTAAGAAGACTTTTCATTTTGGTAATATCCGGTTGTCTTTTCGTCATATCACCTTCAGGCAATGGCGGCAGATGTACAATTGAAGACTTTGAGCCTGTCAGTTCTATGATGGTGCTTGCCAATTCCCTGATCGTGATAACCTTATCATTACCGATATTATACACATCATTTTTATGACTTTCGTCAAAAAGGATTTGCAAACATGCATCTATATTATCGTCGATATAACAGAAAGTTCTTGACTGGCTGCCATCTCCATAAACGGTAATGTTTTCATTTTTCAGTGCAGCATGCAAAAACTTTGACATTACGAAGTCAGCACTTTGTTTCGGGCCATAGGTATTAAAAAACCTGAAAATGGTAAAATCAAGCCCATACTCCTGATGAAACGAACGGCAATATGACTCTCCGATATTTTTAACAACAGCGTAAGGTAAACGGGAATTCAGGGGTGTAGTATATTCATTCTGAGGCATAATAACCGGTTCTCCATAAACTTCTGAAGAAGACGAATAAAACACCCTCTTAACGCCAGTGTTTTTGCTAAGGTTAAGTACATTTTTTATCCCTTCAATATCCTCTAAGACCATCACAGGATTTTGCAGTGTCCGTTGCACACCAACAACAGCAGCATAGTGAAATACATAATCGAACCGGTATGCTGTCATGATAGAAGAGATATCCGTGTAATTATTAACATCACACTTCACGAATTTACAACGCTCATGTACCGGAATATTCTCTTTTTGGCCCGTTAAAAAATTATCAACAAGTACTACATAGAAATCCGGAAGAGTTAATAGCTTGTCCGCCAAACTGGAAGGAATAAAACCTGCACCGCCTGTGATAAGTACTTTTACCATTTAATTAATATATTTTTGATAACTGCAAAAAACCTTCTTTTTTTCACCAATGATAAGTCTGCAGCAAGTGCTTTTAGCAAATAAAATACGCTTTTAGCTTTTTGACTCGGAACCTCAGCAAGGTGCAATGCTCCATAAGAATACGTATCCATTTTAATTCTGCTAATTCCAGAACCGAAATAGGAAACAACCTCAGCATTATTAGTCAAATATAATAATAACAAATCTAATCTCAGGAGCAGCTTTTCCCCGTTTATTTTTCGTACACTTCTGGCTTCGTGGTCTATCACCCAAGAAGTAATTGTATTAGAATAAAACAAAGGATACCGGGCAGCCAGTCTGCACCACAGTTCGTAGTCCTCTGAAGCAGAAAGCGCCCTGTCTTCATTGAATTTATTAACCATTGCTATATCTCGTCTTACAAAAACGCCATTGCAACTCAAGGGGTTACCGGAGCTCATATAATGGTTGAGCGTACCCCCCTCATAACCGTTCACATCCCTGAATACCTTTCCGTCAACATCGGCCCAGGCATACCCTAAATGAAACCATTCAGGATTACTATGGTCATTAATAACCTTTATTGCTTCATCCACATGGTTTGGCAATGCCAGGTCATCACTATCAAAAAAGTTAACGTAATCGCCTTTGGCAATACTTGCACCGTAATTTCTTGCAGCAGCCCTTTCTGCGTTATCTTTCTTTACATAACGAGTTTTCTCATTTAACAAGCTGCTTACAACTTCTTCGGTATTGTCAGTACTCCCGTCATCCACAATAATAATTTCATAATTACTATTATGCTGGTTCTGAAGAGAATGTATTGTTTTACTAATAAGATCGCTGCGGTTGAAGGTAGGAACTATTACTGATATAAATGGAGTATTCGTCATTCAATAAACTATTTATCAGGCAATATAAACATACCTGTTTTTATACTAAAATCTATAAATAGGAAACCTTGATTACTCAGGCCTTCATAATTCCTTCAATTATTTTCTCTGCCGCATTCCCTCCTCCATAAAGGTCTTCAGTAAATACAGAAGATGCTTTGTCGATAGTGGAAATTGCCTGTTCAACTTTGGCTATTTCCGAACCGCAAAGAAAACTTACGCCATTTGAAACCAGTTCCGTCCATTCAGTCTCGTTACGTAATGTGATACAGTATTTATTAAAAAAGTAAGCTTCTTTTTGTAAACCGCCGCTATCGGTCATGATAAACCGCGCGTTCTTGATCAGCGCTATCATATCAAAATACCCTACCGGTGAAATTTGTTTAAACTGCGGCGACAGCCCAAACTCTTTTATCATTTTTTGTGTCCGTGGATGAATAGGTATTATTACCGGTAATGTTTCATTGATACTATTCAGAATTTCCACTAACGCTGACAATTTTTCTTTCAAGTCAGTATTTTCGGCTCTGTGAATAGTTGCCAGAACATAACTACCGCTTACCAGTTTTAAGTCTTTGATGATTGTCGATTTTTCCGATGCTTTTTTTTCATAAAACAATGCGGCATCCTGCATAATATCCCCGGAAAGGAATACTTGCTTTTTCATATCTGAAAACCCTTCATTGTGAAGATTATTAACAGCCTGAAGAGTTGGGGCAAACAATTTCGCCGATATACGATCAACCAAAACTCTGTTAATCTCTTCCGGCATATTTTCATTATAACTTCTTAAACCTGCCTCAACGTGAATAACCGGTACATCGGCCTGGCTCGCTGCCATAGCTCCCGCAAGTGTCGTATTGGTATCGCCATAAACCAGTACAAAATCCGGTTTCTCCTGAAGTATAATGGGTTTTATTTTCTGAACCATCTGATCGGTAACAACGGCATTTGAACCGCTACTCACTTCCAATTGAAAATGAGGGTGAGAAATTTCCATTTCTTCAAAGAAAATCTTACTCATATTATGATCATAGTGCTGGCCGGTATGAACAAGCTTCTCTGTAATACCCTGATGATCATTAATTCTTCTACTTAATACTGCTGCTTTTACAAATTGAGGACGTGCCCCCACAATGGTTAATATATTCACTTATTCAAAACATTATAAGTTTAAAATTACTTATTTTGTATCCCTTAGGTTATCAATAAATGGTAATTTTATAATAAATAGCGCACATTTAATTACAATTACAAATAATACCTTGGATAGAATCAAAAATATTGCTTTCGTTTCACTTGCCCAAATCCTGAATACGGTCGTTAGCATTCTTTGCGTTCCTTACCTTTCACGCAGCCTGTCTGTGATTGACTACGGGACATACAGCCAGGTTTTACTTATACAAGGTCTATTTGTCAGTATTTTCGGGTTCGGCTTAAGTACTGTCCTGATTTATTATTTCAACACAACTGACAGAAAAAAGTCTTTCATTACTTCTTTGTATGGTGCACTTGCAGGTGGGCTTGCCAGTGGAATTATTATGTACTTTGGAAGCAGTCTTTTAGCCAATTCATTCTCCAATCCAGAGATTATCCCTTTGCTGAAAATCTATTCGCTGGCACCTCTTATCAGCATCACATCAGGCATTTTCAATACGGTGCTTGTATGCCAGAATAAGGTTAAAAACATGGCCTTTAATGCATTACTTATAAATGCACTTCGCCTGGGTGTTATTTTCATAGCCATCAATATATATCATAGTCTGGGGTTGGTCTTTGTTTCTATTATGGCTGTAGATCTTCTCGGTATTCTTATTGCCGGAATGATGATTCCCAAAGACTTATTTGGCCTGATCACACCAGACTTTGCCTTTCTCGGCAATCAGATTTTGAAAGGAATTAATTTGTCACTGACTGGACTCATTGGCTACCTCATGTTTTATACTGACAGTTTAATGGTTTCCTATTTTAAAGGCCCGGAGTCATTTGCAATTTATAAAAACGGCGCATTTGAAGTTCCCTTTTTCGCTTCCATTTATGGATCTATCGCAGCCGTAATTTTACCTGAAATAACTAAACTGATTAATGCGGGCGAACTTTCTAAAGTTGCCCAGTTAAAACGGATAGTGATAGAAAACTCTATTATCATTATTTACCCGGCTCTTATTTTCCTGCTTGTCTTCAATCAGGAACTGATAAGCTTATACTTGTCCGACAAGTATCTGTTAAGCAGTGGCGTGTTTCTTATATTTAACCTTACGCTGCTTATCAGAATTAATGATTATGCTGATGTATTGATTGCCACAGGCAAAACAGCCTATATCCTGAAAGTATATATATTCGCCTTCCTTCTTAATTTATTGCTTAATTATCTGTTTATTGAAACAATAGGCATTGCCGGGGCCGCCCTTGCTACAGTTATCGCTATACTTATTGTAGCGGTTTTTCAGCTGATTGCCTCCGAAAAATTGTTACAGGAAAGGCTAATTACCTTCAAAATACTAAAGAGTGCATTTCTTGTTATTTCACTTTCACTGGTTTTATCTTACTCCATAAAATCGGCAATGCACTTATTGACTCAATCAAAATGGATGATTGTTGTTTCCGGCTTGATTTATGCCTCATTAATACTTATCGTTTTTATCAAAACTAATTTACTGGATAAGCGTGTATTGAATAATCTTATACTAAAAAAGAAATAATATGCTTGGGCTTGCTACGCTATATTACAAATCCATCAATAAGGAATATTATAAACATGTTAATCCGGGCTTATTATTTGTAAATTTCATTTTTCAACGACTGTTCAAAATCAACCGGGACGTTCCGTTTTCAGTACATTATTCCTCTATTATAAGTGGCTTCAGATTCATGCATATTCACCCTTCAGTCATGAATTCATTTACAGTCTCAGGGTTTTGCCATTTTGCCGCTTTTGAAGGATCTACTCTTCAAATAGGAGAAGGGTCTATCTTTGCTACCAATGTTTGTATTCAGACGGGCAATCATGAATTAGTGGACAGGGCAAAATTTATTACAAAATCTGTATATATTGGAAAGAACGTATGGATTGGGCACGGAGTCACTATACTTCCGGGCGTTATACTAGGAGATAATGTAACGGTTGGAGCAAATAGTATTGTTACAAAGTCCTTCCCTGCCAATGTGGTTATAGCCGGTAACCCTGCTACAATTATTAAAGAAATTTAGTTATTATGTGTGGAATAGCGGGGGTATTATCTTTTACGAGTGATGTAAACGGGGCTACTGTTAAATTGATGACAGACAAAATGGCTCACAGGGGGCCAAATGGCGATGGCCATTGGGTACATCCTGACAAGAAGCTTGCCTTAGGTCACAGGAGGTTGTCGATTATTGATTTAAGCCAGAATGGTAGTCAGCCAATGCACTATCAGGGTAAATATACAATCACGTTCAATGGGGAAATATATAACTACCTTGAACTGAAAAACAACCTGATTGAAGCCGGTTACTCATTTCTCTCCGAAAGTGACACAGAAGTACTGCTTGCTTTATACGCACAAAAAGGAGAAGACATGCTTGCCGAGCTTGACGGAATGTTTGCCTTTGCCATCTGGGATGATGAGAATAAAAAACTCTTTTGTGCAAGGGACCGTGTTGGAGAAAAGCCTTTTCATTATTTTGCTGATGATAACCAGTTTGTATTCGCATCTGAAATAAAGGGCATTTTTGCCGCAGGAATTGAAAAAGCGGTTAATGAACATCACCTGATCAATTATGTTTATTATGGCACAATTATCAATAAAGAGCATTTAGATCAGACCTTCTTCAAAAGTATTCTCAGGCTGCCGCCCGCTCACATGCTTACTGTGCAGAATGGCAAGGTTAAAGTAAAACGTTACTGGTCACTTCCGGAATCTCAGTTGTCTGCCGATGAAATCAGTTATGATGAGGCTCAAAAAGAATTCCAGCGCCTGTTGGAGCAGTCTGTAAAACTCAGGCTGAGATCTGATGTGCCTGTAGGTTCTAGTTTATCGGGAGGACTTGACAGCAGTCTTGTTGTTTCTTTGATAAAAAAGCAACAACAGGAAAATTCACCGTTCAATACTTTCTCTGCACGCTTCCCGGGACATCCTAAGGATGAAGGTTACTTTATTAATCAAATAACCTCAAAACATAATACCACTAAGTTTGAGGTGAATGTTACAGAAGAGAAACTCATTGAAGCAATAGTCAAAGTTTTAGATATACAGGATGAACCATTTGCAAGTACAAGTATCATTGCTCAAAATGAGGTTATGCAACTGGCTAATCAACACAATATTGTTGTATTACTGGATGGGCAAGGTGCTGACGAAATACTTGCAGGCTACACGCCGTATTATAAAAGCTATTGGCTTGAATTGCTAAAAACCAATAGGAAAAAGCTGGCTGATGAGCTTAAAGCCTATAACGCACTTACCGGAAATGCGATTACTGTTAAAAGGATCCTGAGTATATTCTTATGGGAAAATTCAGTTGTTGGATCTTTGGTTCGGCGGACTAAATTTCACCTCAATAAATTGAGAAATGGTCAGGCAGATAGTTTAGGCATTGCACATGATTTGTTTAATAAGCATATCAGGTATAAGGACAAAAATGTCCATTCTAAGCTTAATGAGGCATTGGCCGATACGCTAACCGGCGGTGAATTTGAAACTCTGCTGAGATATGCCGATCGAAATTCTATGGCACAATCCAGAGAAGTACGCCTGCCTTATACCAATCATGAACTTATAGCATTTATGACCAAGCTACCCAGTGAATATAAAATCAAAGGGGGCTGGACAAAGGTAATTATGCGTGATAGTTATGAGTATTTATTGCCACCGGAAATTACATGGAGAAAAGACAAAATAGGCTTTGATGCTCCATTTGATAAAATTACCACGAATGCTACGTTTGTAAATTTATTTCAGGAGTCTGTCAAAAAACTCGTCAATCTGGGATATTTGCAATCGGGTATCACTAATCGTTTAACACAATTGCCCGCATATCTCAAGTGGAGGTATATCATGGCGGCTAAAACTATAGGAGAATGAGGCGGGTTTTATTATTAGCATACTATTTTCCTCCAAATGAGATGATAGGTTCGCAAAGGCCCTATTCATGGGCAAAATACTTTGCTCAGTCGGGGCTTTACCCAACCATCATTACACGAAACTGGGATAGTAACAGTAGTGGAGTAGAGTATGAAAAAAATGATAGTTTTGAGGTTTACCGCATCCCTTTCGCAGAAGGAAAACAGGAACCTTACAACTCGCCCCGAATTGAACAGTTAAGGGCAACTCTTTCTTTTTATTTGCAGGAAAGGCATTTCTTTGACCAACATGATGCTTTTTATAAACAGGCAGAGCTTTTATTGTCAAAAGAGAAGTTTGATTTAATACTTACATCAATAGGTCCTGTCTTTCTGGCTCAGACCACTTCGCGTTTAGCAGAGAAATTTGGTATACCTTTCGGTGTTGATTTCAGAGATCTTTGGAATAATGATGTTCTAAGTAACAAACGTCTGGGGGTATTAACACAGGTTTGTAATTTTCTGATTAAAAAGAAAATTACAAACTGGCTTAAAGATGCCTTATTTGTAACTACTATCAACAGTGCATTAGGAGAACATTTAATCTCTCTTTTCGATGGGAAGAAGTACAAGCCTGAAGTGTTTTGGGTAAGCAACGGGTTTGATGACGACAGTTTAAATGCTGGTGCAACAGCAAACAGTAAGACATTTACCATGTCCTCCATTGGTACAATTTACCCCGATCAAAATATTGATTTATTAATTAACGCCCTTAATACATTTACTCAGAAGTATCCTGACGGGAAGTATCACTTCAATTTTATAGG
This sequence comes from uncultured Bifidobacteriaceae bacterium, assembly GCA_964572965.1. GTDB lineage: Bacteria > Bacteroidota > Bacteroidia > Cytophagales > UBA9547 > CAZNHL01. Next base: position 22,274 of record CAZNHL010000003.1, on the reverse strand, counting down.
AGTGGGTGCATATAAATCAGTTTCCGATAAAATAAAGGCCGGTATTAAGTCGCCCAATATTACACTGACAGAGCGGATACCCCGTAAAGAAGCCAAAGCTATTATGGAAGAGTCACATATTTTATTTTATCCGGCCTGGAAAGGCTATAAAGGTATCGCATCAGGAAAAATATATGAATATATTGCAAGTGGTAAAAATATTCTGATAGCACCTTCTGACAATGATGTTGTGGAGCAAATCATTTTAGAAACCCAGGCTGGTCTTTTAACCGATGAGTCTGAAAAACTAACAGAAATTATAGAGAGCTGGTATGAAAAATGGCTAGAGCAGGGGAAGCTTGATTATCATGGAGATACAAATATGATCATGAAGTATCATCGTAAAAACCTGGCTCATGAAATGGCAACAAAAATCATTGCCTGTCTGGAGAAACTTGATAAATGACAGAAAAGCTGCATATCCATATTGGCCCTGGTCATCATGACAAGCTAATGCTAAGTCAGATAAGCACCATCGAAACAGAACTGAGCTATTCCAATTATTGGCCGAAATTCGTTTTTAACAGGCTAAAGTCGGGAGTTGTGGTTTCTCAGAAAAAGTCATTTATATATGATATTCTGAGCTATCTTGTTTGGGGAATATGGCACCGTTTGCCTTATTTGAATAGGAAGCCCGGCCAGTTGGACATACTTTTTCCTGTTTACGATTATTTGGTAGCAAGTAAACTCTCTGGTCAACTAAAAGTGTTGATTGCCTGGCCTCAGGTATCGTTGTTTTGTCTTAAAAAAGCACAGAAGTCCGGCACTAAAAGAATACTTGAACATCCAATGGTTCATGTAAATACATGGATGGAACTCATGAAGAACCAATATGCTGAATATGGTAGTAGTGCAGGTGTTCAATACAGCTTATTCAGTAAAAAAATGGTATCCAGAATGCTTGAAGAATATAAGTATGCTGATCAAATCAACTTACTGTCGTCTTACTCAAAACAAACATTTATAAGTAACGGCATTTCAGAATCGAAACTCAGAGTGACTTTGCCTGGTATAGATGTTAACTATTGGGAGCAAGCTGAAGATTTACGCCCTACAGGTAAAACCATTTTGTTGTTTGTAGGCAGATTGGAACTCCTTAAAGGAGTACATTACCTGCTTGAAGCATACAGTAAGATGCAAATGCCTGATACAGAGTTATGGCTTGTTGGGAATAGACTGCCAGAAATAGAACCCTATTTGACTGATTTAAATCCTGGTATAAAACTGTTGGGAGTAAAGGATAAGGAAAGCCTGAAAGAAATATACCATCAGGCACATATTCTTATTTTACCTTCGGTACAAGAGTCTTTTGGTTTGGTAATGCTTGAAGCGTTAGCATCAGGTATGTTTGTTGTAGCCAGCGCCAATACGGGAATCGGTGATATATTAGCAGTGAATAAGAATGCCGGCCTGAGCTTTGAATCAGCGAGCAGAGCGCAATTAACAGAGCGTATGAAACTTGCCTGTAGTACTATTGCAAATACACCTATGAAGGAGATTAAAAAAACGGCGATAAACACTGCCCGTGAATTTTCTCTCGAGAACTATAAGAAATCGCTAATGACTCTTTTAAACTAAAAGTGGCAACCAAAACTAATATAGAAGCACAACCCAAGATCCTGTTCATTCATGGAAGGCCCAAACCCCACCCAATCCATGAAGCATATGCACTTTCTATTGGCAGCAAATTACAATTGGTAGACCCGGTCTTAAGATGGCATGATACCGGAGGCAGCAAATTCAAAAGATATTTGAGTTGGGTTGTATGTGGTATTTTGATTTCGTTCCAACGGGAATATCGCTATATCATAACAGAAGGGCTTCATTTTCCTCCATCTGTTGCCAGGTGGTTATTGCTGCTCAATAGAAAATGTAAATTAATAGGCCTCATGGATGATGAAGGTCTGTACTTTATAGAATCGGGATACTATACCGGGAAGAGTAAATTGTTTAACCTTAAACTGTTAAAGAGTTATGACTACCTGATCTGTATCGGTGATTTTCAGGCTTCGTTAGCACAAAAACTAGTAGTCGAAGAGGGTGGCCGGATTTATAAAGGCTTTAATGGTGTTTCTGAACATCGTATTCATGACTTACTGAAAACAAGCCCGAATCTTTCAGGTCAAAACCTCTTATATATCGCAAATGGCCCGGGAAACTGGAGAGGCTGGTACAAAGGAATAGATATTTTGTTAAGCAGTTTTGAGGAAGCTAAGAAACACCTGCCAGACCTGAAGCTGACTATAGTGGGACAATGGGAACAATCATACATCGATAGTTGTATGAAGTCACTTCCCGATTCTGTTCAATCAGCAATCAACTGGGCCGGCTTAAACAAAAATATCACTCCTTTCTTTAATGAAAGCAGTCTTTACATTCATACCGGACGTGGTGAGGCATGGGGGATTTCGGTAAATGAAGCAATGTTTGCCGGTATCCCTGTGATTGTTTCAAACTTAACAGGTTCATCAGAGTGTCTTAAGTCACAACCCCAACTGATTTTTGATTTAGAGAGGGACGTGGTTGTGAATAAAATTCTATGGTACTTTAGATTGCCTTTAGAAGAGAAACAACACTTATCTGAGCAAATGAGAAATCTGGCGAAGCCTTATACTCAGCAAAATGCCATTGAAAAGTTTAAAGAGTTATTTAACGAAATAAGAACTGATAATCTTGACATCTAAAATCAAAGTTCTCCAATTCAGTTACGTCATCAACAAAAACGATTTTATTGATGTCATTATCCGGCATGCTGACAGTTCTCAATTTAGTCTTTCTGCTATTGCATGCATGCCCAGTAATATTGCAGACCCTGATTACGATGCACAAAACATCAGTTATCAGATTCTGAATAAAGAGTTGACTTATAAAACTTTGATTCCATTAGCACAGAAACTGGCTTCAGAGCTAAGGAAAAATAAAATTGATATTCTTCATACACATCACTTCTATGAAACTGTCATAGGGAGAATTGCCTGTATTTTATCACCCGGAACAAAGCTTGTATTTGGCCGCCATTACCACAATGAATTTTACATTACAGCTAAAGGTTTAAGGCAAAAGTATTATTTAGCTGTTGAGTCATGGCTCAATAAAACCTGTAGCAAAATTGTTTCTCCTTCCAGCCTCATCTCAGACTTGTTAAAAAAACAAGGTGTTGCGGCAGACAAAATAGTTCTAATTCCCTACGCATTCGATTTTGCACAACCGAAGTATCAAAGTGGAACAGAGGAGTCCGTCAGACTTAAAAGGGCAGAATTTAGTTTTGGAGATCAGTTTGTTGTAGGTTGTTTTGCAAGGCATCATCCTATTAAAGGACTTCCTTATTTAATAAAAGCATTCGGGGCTTTTGTGCAGAAATATCCGACATCGAAATTATTGATGGTTGGCGATGGTTCTGTTCACAAAGATCTGGTAGCACTGGCAGAAAGTTTAGGGCTCGCAGAAAATGTGGTATTTACCGGCTGGCGCAAAGACGCTTCTGAATTAATGAAAGCAGTAGATGTAATTGTACATCCGACGTTACAGGAAGCTTTTCCTCAATTAATGATTGAGGCTATGGCCCTTAAAAAGCCTTTGGTTATTACTCCTGTATCAGGCGCAACCGATGTCATTGAAAATGACGTTAACGGAATCATTGTTCCTTTTAAAGATGCCGGCTCAATTACCAATGCCCTTACTTCATTGTATGAGAATACTACTTTACGCACTACCCTTGGTATAAATGCCTGCCACACAGTCACAACAAGGTATAACATTGATACAATAATCCCCCAATTCGAGCAACTATATCAGGAGCTGACTACACACCATTAATCTCTTCTACTTCCACATTGGTTTTTAATCCTAAAAGAATAATTATAGCTAAACACTAAAGTTCTTACCTATATCCAGAAAGAGCATATCCTGTATTTACACCTTTACATGTGAAAAAAAAATTTCCTCTTCTATTAGTTCAGTTTCTCCAAACAAATACCCTATAAAACAAGTAGAGACAAGAATAATATTTCAAGAAATTCAAAAATACAGAATAACAAAAAGAATAATGTGTTGTATTTGTAAATATTTCAGAATATTATTTTGTTTATTGAAAAAATACTCCCACATTTGTAATATCAAATCAAACAGAAATGCTTAACCCGAAAAGAAAAAATACTGAATTGAAATTGTCCGGCCGGGGAGCATGGTTGTATCCAGTCTTCTTTAGTGCTGACTATTGTTGTTGCTGTTACTAAAACATTCTCAACAATTAATTAATCATTCAATACTAAAGACTACGAACATGACTGCTATTACTAACAAATACACACATACATCAAATACTATTGCACCAAGATTTAAGAGTGCACTTACTGACTCTACTTCAGTTATAGACTTCCTTACAAAAGCTGATATCATCAGAAGCGTAAGAAGAGTTGAAGAAAACATTGTACGTTTCGATCTGGTGTTTACATCAAACGGAGCCCGTGATGTATTCTTCAAAAGTTTACCTCTGGACCTTCAATCGAAATTCTTTGGTGTAGTAAACAAAGGTGGATTTTCTTTCCAGTTCAACTTTACTGACCTCGACATTCATATTGTCAGAAACTCTCTTGCAATAGCGCTTTCGCGCACACTGGAGTTTGTAGGGTTTCAATTATCAGGTGACCAGTACCAGAACTTTTATAAGTTCTATGAGAATAACCTGTTCAAAACAATTCACCAGAATTAATCTGGTTTTCTGAAAACAGGGATTTTAAGAACATTAACACATTTTATATACACTAACACTTAAACACACAACATTATGTCATTAAGATTAGGGGATATCGCACCGGATTTTAAAGCTCAGACTACAGAAGGAGAGCTTAATTTTCACGATTTTATAGGTGACCACTGGGTGGTGCTCTTTTCGCATCCTGCGGATTATACGCCGGTTTGTACTACAGAATTGGGGGCTGTAGCCAAATACAAACAGGAGTTCGAAAAGCGTAACACCCGAGTGGTTGCTTTAAGTGTTGACCCATTGGAGTCACACTATGGCTGGATCAAGGACATCAATGAAACTCAAAATACGGAAGTCAACTTCCCGATCATTGCTGACCATGACAGAAAAATTTCTGAATTGTATGACCTGATTCATCCGAATGCTAACGACAAGTTTACTGTGCGTTCAGTATTTGTAATCGGGCCAGACAAGAAGATCAAACTGATTATTACTTATCCTGCTTCAACTGGTAGAAATTTTGAGGAATTACTAAGAGTAATTGATTCACTACAATTGACAGCAAACTATAGCGTAGCTACTCCGGCCAATTGGCAACATGGCGACGATGTGGTAATTGCTCCTGCTGTAACAGATGAAGTTGCTACCACTAAATTCCCTAAAGGGTTTACCAAAGTGAAGCCATATTTGAGATTAACGCCGCAACCTAATCTTAATTAATGCACGCACATATTTTTTAATCTTACGCAAATACAGAAATACTTTTAACCAAACAACCGTGCATAAAAACCCTCCCGCGTTCAATGCGGAAGGGTTTTCTTTTTGCCTTTATACTACTGTAAAAAACGGTTGAGCAATTCAAACATATAAACGTTGTTCTCCGGAACGTACTTATCCATCTGGCTTTTGATTTCATCGGCCTGTTGAATGTATTTTGCTTCTACCAGTTCACCGGCACAATGTTCCAGCATAGCTTCTGCCCCTGATTGTGTTGCTTCTATATGAAACTGTAAACCCAGCACATTATTTTTATACAGGTATGCCTGGTTCACACATGCTTCAGAACTAGCCAACAGCTTTGCACCTTCAGGCAAATCAAAAGTATCGCCATGAAAATGGAAAACAGTAAATTCTGAGGGAAGAAAATCTGTGCACGTATTTTCTTTGCCTGCATTTGTCAGCGTTAAAGGAAACCAACCGATTTCTTTTTCTTTATTCGGATAAACCCTCGCTCCTAAAACCTCTGCTATCAACTGAGAACCCAGACAGATACCTATGACTTTTTTAGCATTATTGATTGCTTCACGGATAAAAACTTTTTCAGCTTTCATCCAGTCATAAATGGCCTCATCATAAGCACTCATCGGGCCACCCATTACTACCAGCGCATCAAAAGTGGAAACTTGAGGAAGTGGTTCGTTCAAATATAAACGGGTCACGGAAAGTGTATGGCCTTTTTCTCTAACCCATGTTTCTATACAGCCGGGGCCTTCAAAAGCAACATGCTGCAAGTAATGAATGTGCATTATTTTTTAAGTTTCAGAGTAATGGTATAAAATGTGGTATTTAGGGTAATCGATTGGCAAAGGCCGTTTTTATAGACATAAGTATTGATCTTGCCATTGGGCTGCACCAATTGATAGGTGTGGTTTCCGATAGCGTTGATTGTTAAATACTGACCCCAGTTTTCCGAGTAAATTGATTTCGCTTTTACTGGTTCGTTAAAATAAAGCATGGCTACAGTAAAATTGATCAAAGGCTTACTGATTGTCTTTTTCTTACCCTCCTTTTTGAACTCATAACCCGTAGTTGTGCGCCAGGTATTGGCACTCTGGTTCAGGTCTTCATTGCGGAATTGCCGAAGAATAGCTGTCTGTAAAGTATCTTTTCTGAAAGTATTTTCCAACAGGTATTCAATATGCTGTTTGAGCCCTACATTAACAGTTACCTCTGTCTTGATCGAATAACGGATTAATTCACCCGCTTCTGAACGCTCTGTAGTAACAACGCCAATGACATTGTTTTTCCAGAGCAAATCATATTGGTTCTTCTCTGCCATAGCTAAACCATGGCAGAGAAAGGAGATTAATAATAGCAGATAATATTTCTTCAACATGCTATTCGTCTAAAAATGTAAGCTCTAATCCACTCTTTCCATAACCAACACAGTCCTGTTTGTCATATAGACACTCAGGAAGTCAGGGCCATAGTTTTGCACGGTGAAGAACTCGGTGTTGTTATCAATACGTCCGTGACCACCAAAACGGGTATCGTCGGAGTTTAGAATAATCTTATACTTACCCGGGCTAAATACCCTGAACCTATAATCAGGAATTGCATTAACAGCATGGAAGTTGAACAGGAATATCAGGTTATTTCTTTCAAAAACCACACATTGATTACTCCCGTCCATATTCAACTGCTGTGCCGGTTCTGCATTGAGCACATTGTTTTTCTTCATGATCTTCACCATTTCACGGTCAAAATCGAGCATATAATGGTATTGCAGATCTTTGTTATCGGCCAGTGACCACTGACGGCGTGCATGTTTATGAGACCAGTCATTTCCTTCACGCGGGAAATCGACCCACTCAGGATGCCCGAATTCATTACCCATGAAAGTCAGGTAGGCTTCGCCACCCAGTACCATTGTAAACAGACGGATCATTTTATGCAGAGCAATTCCTCTTTCAATGACAAGGTTTTTAGAGTCCTTGTTCATTTCAAAGTACATTTCCTTATCCATCAGCCAGAATGCAAGTGTTTTATCACCTACCAATGCCTGATCATGAGATTCGGCATAAGCAATGGTTTTTTCGTTGTAACGGCGATTGGTCATTACATGCCACATTTCATAGATGTCCCAGTCTTCGTCACGTTTTTCTTTCAGCAACTTGATCCAGTAATCAGGTAAGCCCATTCCCAGACGGTAGTCGAAACCAACACCTCCGTCTTTAGGCTCACGGCACATACCTGGCATACCACTCATGTCTTCAGAAATAGTAATGGCATTTTTATTGAGACGGTGTACCAATGTATTTGCCAATTGCAAATATATAAGTGCATCCCAGTCTACATCGTTATAGTAAGTGTCGTAATTGTCAAAAGTAAAATACTGGCCATGATGCAGATACAACAACGAAGTAACGCCATCAAAACGGAATCCGTCAAAGTGGAATTCTTCCAGCCAGTAGCGCAGGTTCGAAAGCAGAAATTGCTGTACTTCCAGCTTTCCGTAATCAAACAACATGGAATCCCAAAGCTCATGATAGCCCCGTGACCCCTCATGGAAATAATGATGCCCACTGCCGTCAAACTCCGTCAACCCCTCAGCAAAGTTTTTCACTGAATGTGAATGGATCACATCCATAATCACCGCAATGCCCATTTCATGAGCTTTGTTTACCAGGTATTTTAAATCTTCGGGTGTACCAAAGCGGGAAGATGGGCAAAAGAAATTGGAAACGTGGTAACCATAAGACCCATAATAAGGATGCTCCTGGATTGCCATCATTTGTATGGTATTATAGCCAAGGTCTTTGATTCTTGGCAGAATGTTGTCGGCAAATTCAACGTAAGTACCTACGCCTTCAGTTTCCTGTGCCATACCAACGTGGCATTCATAGATGAATGGCGCTTCTTTGGCTTTAGGCTTGAATTTTTCGTCAGTCCACTTGTATTCTTTTTTAGGGAACCAAAGCTGACCTGCAAAATCGAAATTGGAAGGGTCTTGTACTACACGCCGGATGTAAGCAGGAATACGATCATGCGCACCATTGTCGCCTACTACATGTACTTTTACTTTGCTTTCGTGTACGAAAGCCTTTTTGTATTCTTTTTCAGGAAGGAAAATCTCCCAGATACCCTGTTCATTCTTATACAAAGGATGAGACGATCTGTCCCAGCCGTTAAAATCTCCGATCAGATAAAGTCGCTGAGCGCCCGGAGCCCATTCGCGGTAGTACCAACCTTTGGCGCTTTTATCATAAGTGATCCCAAGGTATTCATAGGCACCTGCAAAATGTTCTAAAGTGCTTGAATACTTTTCGATTCTATCCAGGGCATGATGGAAACGTTTCAGACGATTTTCAATCTCTTCTTCATGAGGAGCTAACCACGGGTCTTCGTCTAATAACGCTATCTTTTTCGGATTTTTGGGCATAAAAAGTTCAGGGAAAAATTTATCTGATACAAAATAGCGATAATACAGATCATAAGCCAAGAAAAGATTTATCAGAAATTATAACTGACCTTATCTTTCAAAATACTTACTTGCATATCGAATTTTTGTCTTTAACGGCCTGTGTCTAAAAATAGCTGCATACTATGTTAAAAAAAATCTGCTTTGCGTCTAATAACCAGCATAAACTGGAAGAAATTGCTCACCAGTTACAAGGAGTTTACCAAGTTTCTACCCTGAAAGAAATTGGCTGTTTTGATGAATTGCCTGAAACCGGCAATACACTTGCAGCGAATTCGCTTCAGAAAGCACAATATGTTTTTGACAATTTTGCTGTTGACTGCTTTGCTGACGATACGGGTATGGAAATAGAAGCGCTGAATGGAGAGCCTGGTGTAGATTCTGCGCATTATTCAGGAAGCCGCGATGCAGAAGCAAACATGAAAACGGTGCTTGAAAAAATGAAAGGACAAAAAAACCGAAAGGCTTGTTTCAAGACTGTAATCACACTATTCCAGAATGGAAAAATGCACCAGTTTACAGGACAGGTAGATGGCTATATTCTTGAATCACCGGAAGGTGATGGCGGCTTCGGCTATGATCCTATTTTTGTGCCTGAAGGTTACGACAGGACTTTTGCAGAGATGAGTGTTGACGAAAAAAGCAAAATCAGCCATAGAGGAAGGGCGGTTGTTAAACTGGTGGAGTTTCTGAAGAAGTAAGATATTCACACGCTGGACAATAGATTTTAGAAGTCGGCCTGAAATTCCTTTAAACCTCTAAACCTGCCGCCACGGGGAACGTTGGATTAACAGTAGTGGTGATGGCGGGCAGGCCTCCCGAAAAAAATCAGGACAGGATACAAAAAAATAGACTTTGTGGCTTCGACTACGCTCAGCCACCACCACCGTGGCCATACATAAAAATTGAAATATATGAGCACTAAATATACCATCGGGATTATAAGGGAAGAAGGACGTACGCCTCCTGACAAACGTACACCGCTGACACCGGATCAGTGCCGTTTGCTGCAGGAGAAATATCCGGATGTGCAGGTACTTGTACAGCCGAGTAAGGTGCGTTGTTTTTCTGATGAAGATTATAAAAAACAAGGGATAAAATTATCGGAAGACCTTTCCGGCTGCGATACTATTTTCGGCATTAAAGAAGTGCCTGTTAAAAATCTGATTCCGGAAAAGACCTATTTCTTCTTCTCACATACACTCAAAAAACAACCGCATAATAAAGGTTTGCTTCAGGCCATTCTGGCAAAAAAAATCAGGATGATTGATTATGAAGTAATCACAGATGATGCAGGTAACAGGCTGATTGCTTTCGGTTTTTTTGCGGGTGTGATTGGTGCTTACAATGGCTTACTGACTTACGGAAAACGCTATAAAACTTTTGACCTGAAACCAGCCTGGGCGGCACTCGATATGACTGAGCTGGAAAGGGAGTATTCCAAAATCAAGCTTCCGGGAGCACGTATTGCTGTAACTGGTGGCGGACGTGTGGCGCAGGGTGCCATGCATGTGCTGGACAAGCTTCGCATACGTAAGGTGACTCCGCGCGATTATCTGGAACTGGATTTTAATGAGCCTGTTTATACACAATTGAACTCGTCGGATTACCATCGTCATAAAGACCAGATGATGTTTGACAGGGACGATTTCCATCACAATCCGCATACCTATTATTCTTATTTCTCTGATTACGCTTTCAGGTCAGACATTTTGATTGCAGGGGCTTATTGGGATCCGAGGGCACCAAAATTGTTTTCATTGGAACAGGCTCGTCAGGCAGGTTTCCGGTTACGTATTGTGGCTGATGTTACCTGCGATATCAACGGTTCCATTCCTTTTACAGTGAAGTCGACTACAATAGACGATCCGGTTTTTGATTTTGATCCTTATGGGGAAACGGTAGAACCTCCTTATTCAGATCCTGAAAATGTGACGGTAATGGCTGTTGACAATCTACCTTGTGAACTTCCGCGTGACAGTTCAAGGTATTTCGGTGACAGGCTGATCAATAATATTCTTCCCGATCTGTTAGGCGGAAATGCTTCAAAGATTCTGGATCGTGCAACGATGACAAAGAATGGTCAGTTGACAGAGCGATTCAGCTATTTGCAGGATTATGTGGCTTAACAATCTCCCTCAGAACGCACAGATTTTCGCAGAAAATGTTTAGGAACTAAAGATATATGATCTTTGTAATCCTAAGTACCAATGTGGTCAATTTAAATAGCCGACTTATATGTCTATTACAACAGAAAACGAACTTGAAGGAATGAAAGCTGCCAGTGAGGCGGTTTCTGTCACCTTGCGTAAAATGCGCGAATATGCTCAGCCGGGTATGAGTACAAAAGAGCTTGATGAATACGGAGGAAAACTACTACAGGAATATGGTGCAAAATCTGCTCCAAGAGTTACTTATGGCTTTCCGGGCTGGTCTTGTATCAGTGTGAATAAAGAAGTGGCGCATGGCATTCCTTCTGATAAAAAGATCCTGAAAGACGGCGACCTTATTAACATTGACGTATCGGCAGAATTGAACGGTTTCTTTTCAGACAATGGCGGTTCTTTTGTGCTCGGCAATGACATACACAATCATAATCCATTGGTTGAAGCTTCAAAGCAAATTCTGTATACAGCCATTCACCAGATCAGAGGTGGTGTAAAGATTGCCGAGATAGGAAAGCTGATAGAAACAGAAGCCAAGAAGTCTGGCTATAAAGTAATCAAGAATCTGGTTGGGCACGGTATTGGTAGAAACCTGCATGAAGAGCCAAGTGAGATTCCTTGTTACAATGACCGCTTCAACACAAAACGTTTTAAAAAGAACTCTGTAGTTGCCATAGAAACTTTCATTTCTACAGGTGCTAATTATGCGCATGACAATGGCGACGGCTGGACACTTGTTACCAAAGATGGCAGTTACGTGGCACAGCACGAACACACTATCGTGATCACAGATGGAGTACCGTTGATCCTTACCGCCCAAAATCAGATCTGGAATTAAGCTTTAAGATTCTGTAACTTAGTAAATACTAATTGGTCAATAATTAAGTAGAATTCAAACGCTCAATTATAAAATCTGCGTGTTCTGCGTTATCTGCGGGAAAATAAATGTATGCTGTTTCCGAAACCTTTTACCATTCAAGTCAATGTATCAACGATAGACCAGTTCACAAGAATTGGCCGTGATATGGTGAAAGATGAGCAGGGTAACTGGCGGCTTTATTCCGAACAGGATTTTATTGACTATGTGACCAAACCCCGAACGTCTTTTGTAATGCAACGGGGAACTGCTTTTCATGCCATTGTACAAACACCTGAGAAATTTCACCGTGAATACAAAGGACAAACTTTTTTCAAATTCAAGGATTTCACCTTTGATGCAGGGGCGCTGACAAAAACGCTGGAGACCTTAGCGCCTTTCCGCCCGCAGGTACAATGGGAACAATACTATACTAAGAACTATTTCTTTGATGGCATTTCTGTAAAAGTAACAGCCAAAGCTGATGGCTTGTTGAGAGACCGTTTACTGGAGCTAAAAACCACCAGACGCTTTGATGCTGAGAAGTATGAAAAAAGCTGGCAGTGGCGTTTCTACATGGACATCTTTCAACGTGAGGTGATTCACTATTATGTTTTCGTTTTACCCGAAGAAAACGACGTAGAAATCGGTATAGAACAACTGGTTTTTAACAAGCCCGACGACCTTGAAATCGGCTGCAAAGACTATGTGTTGCAAATGGCCAATTTTGTAAGAGATAGGAACCTTGAGGAGTATTTCAGGTTGAAATGAATTTTATTTGATAGACAAAGATACTTTTCTTCCCAAACCAACCTCCAAAAGTTTAAATAGTGTCGAAAGTTGGATATCGCTATGTCCATTTTCTATCCTCGAAATAAAACTTTTCTTAGTACCTGTTCTTTCTGCCAATTGCTCTTGCGTTAAATGTGCAGATAACCTCTCTTCTCTGATTAACTCGCCAATGGCAAAAGCCTTCGCCTTACTTTCGAAATCAGCACGTTCAATAGAACCGGTTTCCCCGTAGCGTTTGTCAAGATGCTCCTCAAACGTTGTGATATTTTTATCTTTTGTTTTCATTTTTCTGCTTGAAATATTCTGCCTTTAATTTCTCTGCCCTTTCTATTTCTGATTTTGGAGTCTTTTGCGTTTTCTTCTGAAATCCGTTAAATAAGACTACTAAACGTCCTTCATCAAAACAACAAAATATGCGGAAGATATTACTTCCAACTTCAACTCTCACTTCATAAAGCCCATCAGTTCCTTCCATATATTGTAGGAATTTCCTTGGAACCCTCTCAATAATTGAAATCATAAACAGCACCTCATCAATTTTATGCTTCACTTTATCGGATTGTTCATTAAAGAACTGCTCAAAATGACTTTTATAAAAAATGATTTGCCTTACTTTTTCCACTAGCAAAGTTAACTAATAATGTAACAAAAAATATTTACTTTCTGGTTCAAATTATAAATAAGTTAATTGAAATAAGGATGAATTTATCGTCTAAACTTACCTCTGCAATTTATTATATGGAATTTCAGGCAATAATTTTTCTTAAATTGCATCATACCCAAACAAAGCAATGAACGATCACCCATATGAGTATATCCTGGAAGACTGCACTATTGCAAGCCTTACCTATACCGATATACTCAGGCATAGTTCGTCGCTGGCGGCTACCGACAAGCGCAGCAATTCCGACATCCAGCCACAAAGCATAGCGATCAACTCGGGAGCATTTACCAACCTGTCGAGCATTATAGAATTCCCTACAGTTACTGTTTCGCAGAAAGACAATTCCCTGATACTGCTTTGCGGGTGCAGAACACCAAAGAACAAACTTTGCGAGCATCAGGCGCAGGTTTTGCAGAACATCATGGAGCGTACCAGCTTCAGGATCTTCTTTG
>CAZNHL010000003.1:0-8390 GCA_964572965.1 uncultured Bifidobacteriaceae bacterium | reverse complement strand
TTCTTTGACAAAAAACTACGCCACGACAAAATCAGACAGGTAGCCAAAGACTACGGACTGGAAAACGAAAGCGACCCCGACGAATTCTTTGAAGTTGAATACAAAAACCTGAGCGTAGAAATTACCCCGAAACTCAAAGAGCTTTTTCCGGTAACACAGGCAAGTAAAATTTATTTACAGGAAAAACTTATTCCGCTCAATAAGCTGGTTTTACCTAAAGAGACCGATGAAGCAAACAAACTGATCGTTGTTTTCGGGAAGCACAGGTATTATGAGCATTTCGTCATAGACCTTTTTGAGGCACAAACGGGTAAAGACGGAAAACTGAAAAATCCCCTCAAGCCACTCAACCCATTAGATTTCATCTGGAAAACCGACAAAGCCGACGAACTCAAATTCTACACAGGCATTTCCAAATTCCAGAACATCTACGACAAGTCAGATGCCGATATAGACGGGCTTAAAGCACTGGTTATAAACCCGCTGAACGTCGCTTTCTATTATAACAAAATCTCAGACAAAATCACGGTCAATACACTCGTACCCGTTGAGCTGAAAATGCTGCACATGGACGTGAACCTGTCGGTAGACTTCAAAGAGAAGTTCCACGAAGTAACCGGGCAGCTGACCATCAACGACAAAGCTTACGCACTCAAAGACCTCAATATCCGTTTCGATTACTTTGTGCTTGTTGACGCCGTCATGTACCTCATCGACGACCCGGATCTACTCAGAGTCATAGAGTTTTTCAAACAGAACAACCATAAAATACTCATCCATTATAGCCAGTTTGAAGAGTTTCGCCAAAACGTACTTGCCAAGCTGGAAAACAAAGTCAAAGTAAGTTATTCCTACATCAGGCAGGCTACCCAAATGCAAATAGAAGAACAAGGTTTCGACCGCGACTACGAAAAACTCATTTACCTGTCAGACTCGGATGACTATGTACTTATCACACCTGTGATGAGATACGGCACCATTGAAGTACCAGTACTTTCCCGAAAACAGATTTACGCCACCGACCAGAATGGCAATGCCTTCACACTAGAGCGTGACGCAAATACAGAAGACCGCTTTACAGGAGCTATTATCCGCCAGCATCCGAACTTTAGTGAACAACTAAACCAGCAGTCATTTTATCTGCACAAAGAGCGTTTCCTTGAAGAAGCCTGGTTCCTCAATGCCATCGAAGAATGGACGAGTCAGCAGATCGCCGTTCTCGGATTCAATGAATTAAAAAACAACAAGCTCAACCAATATAAAGCCAAAGTTTCCATCAGCGTAGGTACATCGGGCATCGAATGGTTTGAAACCACATTAGATGTCAAATTTGGTAAGCAGAAAGCCTCACTCAACAGCATGCACAAATCACTGCGCAACAAAAGCAAGTTTGTGCAACTTGGCGACGGCACCATGGGTATCCTTCCTGAAGAATGGCTCGAGCGCTTTGCCCAATACTTCGAGTCGGGTGAAATACATAAAGAAACGATCCGAACCCCGAAGAGCAACTTTGCCGACATCGCAAGGCTGTATGAAGAAGAAGTACTGACACAGGAAGTCAAAAACCAATTGGCCTTTTACAACGAAGCCTTTGCCGACTTTGAAGAAATCCGCGAAGTGGAAGTGCCCGCAGCACTCAATGCCACACTGCGCGATTATCAGAAGCAAGGCCTCAACTGGCTCAACTTCCTTGATGAATTCGGCTTCGGTGGCTGCCTGGCCGACGACATGGGCTTGGGGAAAACCATTCAGGTCATTGCCTTTATCCTGTCGCAGCGCGAGAAACAAAAACATAATACCAACCTTGTAGTTGTGCCGACTTCACTGGTTTTCAATTGGCAGGCAGAGCTTGAAAAATTTGCGCCATCCATCAAAGTGCTCAACGCATCAGGTGCTAACCGAAATAAAGAGATTGTTGATTTTGATCAGTACGAAGTCATTATCACCACCTACGGCACACTGCTGTCCGACATCACTTACCTGAAGCAATACCGCTTCAACTATATTTTCCTGGACGAGTCGCAGGCCATCAAAAACACCGAGTCACAGCGCTACAAAGCCGTGCGTATGCTGCAGTCGCGCAACAAGATTGTGCTTACCGGAACACCTGTCGAAAACAACATGTTCGACCTTTACGGTCAGCTTTCCTTTGCCTGTCCCGGACTGCTCGGCAGCAAGCAGCAATTCAACGGCCATTACTTTATTCCGATCAACAAATTCAACGATACCCGCAGGGCCAAAGAGCTACAGCAGAAGATCAATCCGTTCATCCTGCGCCGTACCAAAAAGCAGGTAGCGACCGAGCTGCCCGACAAAACAGAAATGGTGATCTACTGCGAAATGGGTGACGAACAGCGTAAGGTGTATGACGCCTACGAGCGCGAGTTCCGCGACTACATCGCCAACCAGAACGAGCAGCAGCTTACCAAAGAAAGCATTTACGTGCTCAAAGGTCTCACCAAACTGCGTCAGGTCTGCAACTCGCCCGCCATACTCGGCGAAGAAGAATACTATGGCAATGCCTCGTCCAAAATTGACGTGCTCATGGAGCAGATCGAGAGCAAGTCGCCGCAGCACAAAATACTGGTGTTCTCACAATTTGTGACCATGCTCGACCTCATCAGAAAAGAGCTCGAACAGCGCGGCATCGCCTTCGAATACCTCACCGGACAAACCCAGGACCGCGAGGCCAAAGTCGACAACTTCCAGAACAACGACCAGGTACGCGTCTTCCTCATCAGCCTCAAAGCCGGCGGCACCGGCCTCAACCTCACCCAGGCCGACTACGTCTACCTCGTTGACCCATGGTGGAACCCCGCCGTAGAAAACCAGGCCATCGACCGCAGCTACCGCATCGGACAAAAGAAAAACGTCGTAGCCGTCCGCCTCATCTGTCCCGGCACCATCGAAGAAAAAATCATGCAGCTCCAGGCCTCCAAAAAAGAACTCGCCAACGACCTCATCAAAACCGACAGCGCCGCCCTCAAAGCCCTGTCCAAAAAAGATCTGATGGGTTTGCTGGCTTAAAGGATTTGGGCGTTTACGGGCTATCCACTCCAAGTCCTCGCTACGCTGCGGGCTTTCCGTTACTATCCCTAACGCAACTGGTTTGATGTGATTGATTTGGGACAAATGATTCCACCTCCGCCCTTCGGGCACCTCCGCCAGCGGAGGAGACGCCTAATAACCACTTCTGGTAAAGAAACAGTTTTTGACATTTATATAGAACAACGTTGCTTATCCGATTAACTAATCCCGTTAATTTAGGATTATTGTATCTGGCGAAGCCACTCTCCTCCGCTGGCGGAGGTCCGCAAAGCGGGGAGGTGGAAAACAATAAACCAACCCTAAACCAGCATACCACTGCTATTCCAAAATCGACAGGTTTCTCTCAAAAATTTTCACCAGATTTGCTACTAGTAATTATTTAAACCAGCTAAAGTATTACTCCCATGGAACCCCCAATTACTCCTTATCAAACTATAAATGAATCTATCTTCAATAAAACATTTTTTGAATGCTGGCCTAAAACGCATTTTAATACTATAGCTGATCCTATATTAATAAAGGTCTTTTATAATGAATGCTATAAAAATCTGGAAATAAAATTACAGTTTGAGTTGAATAAATACCATCCTGCTGCATGGATATTAGAAGCTTATAAACAAATTGAAATCTGGACAATTATTTATTATGAAGACAAGAATATTGATGTTAATGGATCAACAAGTCTTGCTCCAATAGGAAGATATGGCTGGCGCTATGTAATCGAAAAATCCATGGAAAGATTAGCTTCTGAGTTCAGCTTTCAATCTTTAAGACCAACAGAAGAGAGTATGAATATGATTTTTACTTTACTATTTGGTATGAGTATTACTTCGGAATATTCTAACTACTTACATTTTATTGGTAAAAACCTAACAACAGCACAGATACAATTTTCACCGTTTCTCATCAGAAAATTTCCAACACTCTCTAAAGAAGAGTCCGTTTTCTTAACTCAAATTCAAGAAACAATAGCATTAAAAATAGATCCTGTTAAATATGAAAGCATTTCTCCAAACAATAAATTAGTAACAGAAAAAGTGGATTTATTGTTAAAAACCGAATTTTTAATCTCTATTGATGATATCCGTCAAATTATAAAATCAATAATAGAAATCGTAAATAGAATAGAGGCATCGATAATAGTACAACCATTAGAAGACTTTATTGAAATTATACATGAAATTTCTGAAATCCCTAAAGGGAAAATAGAGACTTTACTTAACTTAAGTTTTTTAGAAGTCGATGAAAATGACGAGAATAGGGACTTTTTAAGAAAAAGTCAGCAAAATAGAATGCTTCATAATGCGGGCATTCTTATTTCTTTAAACTCAGACCTAGGAGCTATTTATGATGACAGAAGCTCGCAGCTCTCAAAGGTTACAAATTCGAAGAAGCACATCATAATTAGTCCCAGAATATACGCAGAATGGCTAGACATATTTATTTATAAGATAGTTTTAGGACAAAGAGAAGATCTCAAAAAGAACACTAACTTAAAAAAAGCTATTGGAGAGATAGAGCGTTTTTATAGAAGAAGTATTTTTGAAATAGAAGTAATGAGCCTGCTTAGGCGAAATGGGTTCGGCTGTTTTAGTCTAGCAGAAATAGATGGTAAACCAATAGAATGTGGAGAAATTGATGTAATAGCATATAATCCTCAACTTAAGAAGTTATTAATTATAGAATGTAAGGCTCTAGCTCCTATAATAGATGCAAGGGGATTAGGTCAAATTATTAAAGATCATTATGACCAAAAAAAATATCATCAAAAATTTTTAAAGAAAATCGACTGGCTCAAAAATCATATCAAGGAAGTAAAGCCTCTTTTTTTTGAGAAGTGCGGTATGACTATAGATGATACTTTGCGTATCATACCTTTTTATGTTACACACTTCAATAGTAGTTTAAAACTATTAGAGCAAGAATATTCTATAATGAACTTTAGTGAATTTGACAATTTTCTTACAAATGGATCCAAATAAATATAATATAATCAGTATTGTTATTCATAAAGATCAAATTATCGATTTTGACTTTAGCAGTATTTCTGAAACGCTCTTCAAGCTTCATGAAACTCCCAGAGAAAATTATAATAAGGTAACTTTAATTATAGACGGATATGATGATGATTCTAGAGAAATTTATCAAATCCAAGAAATCAGAGACTACATGAGCTTTTTGGATAAATCTTTTCCTTACTGGTTCTACTACCTAAATATTGATATAGACAAAAAATACTCTCCAATTGGACTAATCATTTTATGTGTTTGTGATATTGACGACACAACTAAAAAAAATGGGGGTAATCAAGTTCAATTAAACATCAAATCGCTTCAAGAGTTTGTGCTCCTACATTTTGATTTTATGGAACAATTAATGGAGCAAGAGAAACACTCCGAAAAAGAAATTACAAATAGAACAAAAAAGGTTATTGAATTAATTAGCTAATTATTCTTAGAATTTTTTGTTCATCCAATCCTTACCCTGTAAGTAATTAGTGTACAGCAGTTCCTTTCGAGCCTACTGCGGTACCATTCTATCATTAGCTATATTGAAAAAAATTGCTTAATAGCTCAAAAACACAGTTTACTGTGTTCTATCAGACATTTTTGCTTAGTACCTTTCGGAAGTCAATCATCAAATGTGACTTCAGCTATGGAACAAACAACCAAGGAATTCAAACTGATACAGGCATTACTCAAAACAGAGCTGAGTGTAAATGCCATGGTACAGGCACTGTACAAAGCAGGCTTCAACTGCGAGCGCAATGTATATGACCTCAGCATGCAGGTAATGGAGCTTATAGGTTTCACCACCGCCGCCCGTGAAACAGATGAATTGCTCCATTTCTACGTCACCACCCTTGACCGCCTCACCGAGCAACACCTTTTAGAAGACACAGAAAATATCAATGAAGTAGTCCAGTTATTTTACACTGAGCTGCAAACCCGACAAGAACCTGGCAAGTCTCGGCATGATGCAGAGAAGTTTGTCTGTATTTAATAAACTTGTCAAGTCAGAAAAAAAATGCAAGCTTTACCACCTTACCCGGTTTTCTAAGTTTTAAGCCCATTATTATGAAACTGAAATTTTAAACTCCGATCTTCGTTTAGTTAAAAGAAGAAACCGCTAGCAAGATGATCTATTTATTATTTTTCGCAGTTATTATTCTCGGCCTTATAGTCGCTGCTCCGCTTTTTGTCAGTATGAAGGCTTATAAGCAACTCATTTCAAAGTATAGTAAAAATGTGGCCTGGCTATGGTCTATTTTGATTTTCCTTGCCACCTTTGCTCTGATTTGTCTGGCTATTTATTACTTTATCATTAAAGATTTTAGATTTGAACGTTAAACTGAAATAATTATGATTGATATCATACTCTCTTTCATCATTCTGGCTCTTATTATACTAAGTGCTTATTTTGTATCCAGAAAGCTCTATAAAACTTTTACTGCAAAAGGTAATAAATATGCGTTGGCCATCAGTATCAGTGGCTTTGTTTTAAGCCTTGCCTTAATAATGGCTACGATTATCTTTTTAGCCGTTTACAATATGAGGTTTGAGCGTTAGTTCAGACCTTTTCAGGCGTTTTCTGATCAGCCATTCTGCAAAAAGGAGGTTAGGAACAAATCCCATCCATGCATCAATCATGTAGAGGAGTACCGGATCTGTTACAAAAGTTGAGGAAAGAATAATTTTCCAGGTTCTGAGTGTAATGGCCGAGAAGGTTAAAGCATAACTTCTGATCATAAAGTTTTTGTGAGCTGTTATGTTTCCCCGTTTAATTTCAATAACACCCTTCAGCGTAAACCAGAACCACAAACTGTCGAGAATTATAAAGGCCGCTTTGGAAGGCAAACCGCCGTTTGCATAAAAGGCCATAATCATACCCGCCGGAAAATTGACCAGCAGGATATTCCAGACATACATTTTCCCGATAAAGCGATGGACATTTCTATGATCGCGGAGGAGTTGGTCTGAAAACTGGGTAAAACCCGCAATCAGGGTAAATATGCTTGAAAATACGTGGACATAAAAAGCCGTTTTCCAGACGGTAATATGTAGGTATTCCTGTTTGAATCTCAGAAAACCTACATCGTCACGGAATGCTGTATACTCGACAATCATGCTCAGCATCAAAAATGATGCAATGCATAACAGAAAATAAACCAGGAAATATTTAACGATATCGATAAAGCCCTTCACGAATAGTTGGTTTTGAATTACAAGTGTTGCTAATTCTCGGCTCTGCAACTCCGCTTTAAACCTAAAATACTTTTCTTAACAGGTTCTGGAGCTGATAAGTACAATCAATAGAACTGATGCCTCATGATAAATCAGAGTAATTAACAGATATTCATATCTATCTGCTTCTATGAATCCCCTTGCTTTCCGCGCGCAAACAAGTTAGGATTTAAAGTCCGATTCAATGGATCATGTAAAGTACAATGAAACAGATACTCGATTATAGATTTATCAAAATTAAGGAATAAGACCGTGAACAGAAAATGAGGTACAAGGAATGCCGCCCGTTTCTGCTAATCCTCGTTGTAGCGTTATTTTCTACAGTAATTTATCCTCCTCACGAACCCTTTATCAAAACCCGCTTTTTTCTTGACAGCGCATATATGTCATATTTTTTTACAATAATGTAAAGCGTTTATCCCTGCTTAAGATCAAAATTGTACTGTCATTTTAAATGGCACAGCTGAGGGATTCTATATTTTTTAAACAGGCAGTTCCTCATACTGTAATTGTTATGTAAGCCATGCAGCAGCAGGGTCATTTTTATTGCTATTGTAAACACATTTTTAATTAACCGTATATCATGAAAAAAATCCAAAGGTTAGTTCTGGCACTGATGATCTCCATGGGGGGAATTCAGTTTGCTCAGGCTCAGTCGGCCACAACAGCTGACAAGGTTTCGCTGGTTATTCCGGCTGACCCTTCCAACACAGCCACACAAAGACGAGCTGTAGAATCCACCATTGACCTGCCTCTTCCGGGAGCAAAGAAATTCAAGGGTAAAATCAATTACAACAAGTTAAGCGACGGAAAACAAAACCTTGCCGGTACTATTAAAGGTATTCCCGGCTCAACTTTTTCCCTACGTATCGAAAAAGGGATTATTGAAGGTAATATTGTTTTGAATGAAAGCAAAAAAGCTTACACGTATTTCAGTAATGCAAGTGGTACTTATGTAAAAGAAGAAGCACTTGAAGCTGTTGTTTGTAGTGCAGCCGAAAAAACAACAACAGCCAGAATAGCAGCACTGACAAGCACTCCTCATCCTGTTGCTCCGGCAACATTAAAACTGCAAAGCTTGCCGGGAGGTAAAGGTTG
>CAZNHL010000002.1:134793-137834 GCA_964572965.1 uncultured Bifidobacteriaceae bacterium | reverse complement strand
CCGATGGTACTGCGATAACACGTGGGAGAGTAGGTCGTTGCCAACCTTATTTACATAGTACATAGGGGAATGTTCGGAAAATGATACAAGAAATAGAAGTCTTGTCCCGCGATTATTGCGGGACAGGACTTTTTTTATGTCCTAAAATTCGTTTTTTTAGTTGTTAGGGAGAAAGCGGATCAAAATGCCATATACCCAACAGACCGCCAAACCCGCCCCGCCTTTACACACTTTTTAGAAGAGCCTCTATCCGGGGACGGGCAATACATAAATAATAATCTCATTTTTAATTATTTAATATCAAGTAGATATTAGGATTATTAAAAGTAATGGTATATATTTATATTATGTTTAAGTGTGGGAAGACAAAACTGATCTGACCTTCTTAAAATGTTAACAACAATTACAAATAACAACATGCAACAAGGAACAGTAAAGTTTTTCAACAACACAAAAGGTTTTGGTTTCATCACTCCTTCTGATTCTAGCGAAGATATCTTCGTTCATATCTCTGGTTTGGTTGACGAAATCCGTGAAAATGACAAAGTTAAGTTTGAAGTAGAACGTGGTAAAAAAGGTCTTAACGCAGTTAACGTAGAGTTAGTTTAATCTCTCGATTAGCTTAGTTCATAATCAAAAGCATCCTCCAAAAGAGGATGCTTTTCATTTTGAGACTTTTTAGTTCCTGTCGTAGTCGAGGATTACTTTTTTAGATACAGGATGGCCTTTACAGGTTAGAATCTGACCGCTTTTTTCTTCTCTTTCTGTTAATACTGCATTAAAACTCATTACCACTTCACCGGAAATGCATTTAGTAGAACAGGTGCTACATTGACCTGCTTTGCAACTGTATGGTAGTTCTATATTGTTTTTAAGTGCTGCATCCAGTATCGTATCAGGGAAGTTTACAATGAATGTATGGACTTGTTTATGGATATGGACTTCGACTTCACGTGGTGATTTGTCTTTGATGTCAAATGTTTTTCGTGTTGTATCATCATCGTCTTCTTCATCTTCAGGTACAAGGAAGATTTCTTTTTTGATATGGGTGTTTTTGAAACCCATATATCTTAATACAATTTCGCAGAATTGCATGTAATCGTAGGGGCCGCAAGTGTAACAGAGAGCTTCTGCTTTATCAAACATCAAGTGGGTTGTCACCAGTTCCTCCAGCAAAAGCTTATTAAGGCGTGCTTTGAATAAGAATTTGGACTCGCTGAATAAATACTCAACTTTCAGGCGTTCGGGGAACTCTCTGATAAGTTGGTTTATTTCATTGTAATAGATCGTTTGCTCGGCATTTTTATTACTGTAGTAGAGCTTTATGTGGCTGTTAGGGTATTTGTACAGAGCTTCTTTCAATATTCCCATAATTGGGGAAATACCGCTTCCTGCAGCTAAAAGAAAGATATCTCTTTGTGTGGAAGTAATATTGTCTAAGACGAACTTACCTGAAGGATCTATGGAGGTTACAGTATGCCCGACCTGCCAGTTGTCATGGATATACCTTGAAATTTCTCCGTTAGGAATTCTTTTAACCAATACTTTAATATCCTTGTCAATTTCCGGAGCCGTAGCAATGGAATAGGGGCGCCTGATTTTACGTCCATTAATTTCAAATAGGAAAGTAAGAAACTGACCGGCTTTATAGGTGAACTTTTCAGGATTAAGAGGAGTCAGAACATACGATTGAGTGTCGTCTGTTTCCTGAATAACCTTGATAATCTTAAAATTATGTGTTTGTGTTGCCATAACAATAACGAAGATAATGAAGTTGGAGGTGCTTTTTAACAGATTAGGGGTTAGATTTTCTCATTAGTTTTTCATTCATCATAAATTCTACTTCTTTTGTAGCATGAATAGTATGAAGGATTTCAATTATTTGAAACGTAATCTGAAAAAAGACTTCAGCAATATGTACAGGTTCAAGTGTGCAATTGTTGCCGACAGTTCTGTTCAGTTATTAATGCAGGCTATTCGTGGGCAAGGGTATGAAAACGGATTGGATATTTCAGTCTCTGATTATACGTTGGATGATGTGTTTAATTCTCACTCTTCGCTTTATCATCAGGACTATGTTATTCTCTTTTTAAGTGCAGAGAAGTTGCAGTGGGATTTCTACAGAGCAGCTGAAAAAGATAATTTCTTTCAGGTTCAGTTAGAAAAGTATCAAAGTATTATCAAGTGTTTAAAAGGCAGCAAGGCTCGCATATTGATCTATACATTAAGAGAAATTAATGACGGGATTTATGGAAATTATGCTGCCCAAAGCTGTAATACATTTTTATATCATTTGAGGAAAATAAACGAAGGCTTGGCGAATCTGGCCCAGTCTGAAAGTTGTTCTTTGATTGATATTAACTTACTTCAGGCGAGCCTGGGAACTGAATTGTTTCATGATCCAAAGCTTTATGTTGCTGCTGATATGGTTTTGTCGATTGATAGTTTACCGTATGTGGCCCAAGCAACGGCTGATGTCATTAAAGCGAGTCTTGGAAAGGGCTGTAAATGTGTCGTGCTGGATTTAGATAATACACTTTGGGGTGGCATTATAGGTGAGGATGGTATTGAAAAGCTTCAGATAGGGGATTTAAGTATTGGAAAGGCTTATTCTTTCTTTCAGTTGTGGCTGAAGCAGCTTAAGGAACGGGGGATTCTACTGGCTGTGTGCAGTAAAAATGACGAAGCGCTGGCTTTACAGGCTTTTGACCATCCTGAAATGATCCTGAAAAGGGAAGATTTTGCTGTTTTTGTGACGAATTGGGAAAACAAGGCTGATAATATCAGACATATCAGATCTGTTTTGGATATTGGTTTTGATAGTATGGTTTTTGTGGATGATAGCGCTTTTGAACGAAACCTTTTGAGAGAAGTATTGCCAGAAGTATTTGTACCGGAAATGCCTTTAGATCCGGCTGAGTATGTATCGTTTCTTGCTTCACTGAATCTTTTCGAAACGATTGGTATTTCTGAAAATGACGCAGCACGGACAAAGCAATACCAGAACGAAGCTTTGAGGAAAATTGCATCAGAAAGTTTCA
>CAZNHL010000002.1:120287-134783 GCA_964572965.1 uncultured Bifidobacteriaceae bacterium | reverse complement strand
TTATAAAGCATATCTTAAAAGCCTTGGAATGAGCGCAACGGTAAGTAAGGCAGATGCTTTTTCTATTCCGCGTATTGCTCAATTAGCAACGAGGTCAAACCAGTTTAATCTGAGGACGATAAGGTACTCTGAAAACGATCTGGAGCGGCTGGTATCCGATAAAGATTACAATATTCTAAGTATTACTTTGAATGACAGGTTTGGCAGCTATGGTTTGATTGCTTATATCATATTACAAAAACTGGATAGTGATATCGTTTTTATAGAAAACTGGGCAATGAGTTGCAGGGTATTACAAAGAGGAGTGGAAGATTATATTCTGAATGAAATTGTTCAGCAATCAGTTCAGTTAGGTTATAAAAAACTGGTGGGTGAATATTTGCCTAATACGAAAAACAATCTTGTAGCTGATCTGTACAGCAGATTAGGCTTTGAAAAGGATGACAATTTGTGGAAATTGTCACTGCTTAATTATGTACCGAAAATGCATTTTATAAACCTTGGTTAAATGGACGGCAAAGAGATAATAACTCATTTAAATAAGATTTTTATAGATGTGCTGGATATTCCTTCCGTTGATCTGAAAAATGAAACTACGGCTGGAGACATTGAGGAATGGGATTCTCTGACTCATCTGCAATTGATTGTCGCTATAGAAAAGTATTTTAAGATAAAGTTCACAACTTTCGAAATTCAGACCCTGGGTAATGTAGGGGAGCTTTCGAAGGCTATTGAAGCGAAATTGTTATAGGATGACTTTTAACAGTTTTGCTTTCTTACTCTTTTTCTCATTTGTGCTGGGCTTATTTTACCTGTTACAACCGGCATACAGGAAGCATCTCTTATTACTTGCCAGTTATATCTTTTACATGAGCTGGAAGGCTGTGTATGTAGTTTTGCTGTTTTTTACGACAAGTATTGATTATATCAGTGGAATTCAGATTGAAAAATCACAAAGTATCCTAAAAAAGCGGCTTTGGGTTTTATTGAGTATTGCGGTGAATTTGGGTATGCTGGCTTCATTCCGTTATGCTGCCTGTGTTTTTCCTGTACTTGAAAAAAGCTTGTATGTCGTTGGTTTAACTGATTCATGGAGTTTTAATCATATCATTATTCCTATTGGGATTTCCTTTTATACATTCCAGTCTATCAGTTATGTATTGGATGTTTATTACGGAAGAGTAGCGGCTGAAAAGGATTTTGTGAGTTTTGCTGTTTTTGTAAGTTTTTTTCCTCAGTTATTGGCAGGCCCAATTGATAAGTCTTATCATTTGTTGCCGCAATTTAAAAGTGGCCTCTTGTTCGATTCCGATAAATTTAACTGGGGTGTAAAACTGGTTATCTGGGGTTTATTCAAAAAAATGGTAGTAGCTGATAATCTGGCTCCGTTTGTAAATAAAGTTTTTCTGACCGATTATCCCGCTGTTTCCTGGGAGTATTTGTTTGCGGTAATCATTTTTACAATCCAGATTTATGCTGATTTTTCCGGTTATTCGGATATTGCCATTGGTACTTCTTCTATGTTTGGTGTTCGTTTAAAAGACAATTTCAAACAGCCTTATTTTGCTGCTAACATCCAGACTTATTGGAAAAAATGGCATATTTCTTTGACAGACTGGTTCAGGGATTATGTTTTTAATTTTATAGCGATTGAATTACGTCAGTTGGGTAAACCAGCTGTTGTATTGGCAATCGTTGTTACATTTACATTAAGTGGTTTGTGGCATGGAGAAACTCTTAATTTTATTATATGGGGTTTGTTACATGGCATTTATCTGTCTGTTTTCTTCTTGTTTGGCAAGAAGGTTAAGTTCAAAGCTATTTGGCCCGGTTTACTGCTTACATGGATAGCTGTTTTGTTTGCCAATATATTTTTCAGAGCGGTATCAGTTACTCAGGCAACCGATATTATTTCGTCTTTTACATCTCTTCATATGACTGACTTAAGTCTGTTTAACTGGGGGTCACTACCCAAAATAGGTCTGATCTTTTCTGTAATCATGTTTTTGATAGATTTCAGGCTTAAAGACCAGGTTGCAGAAAGCTATTTTAGCATTGGTAATTCCTGGAGCCGGTATTGTCAATTGTCTCTTTTACTACTTGTTATTCTTGTTTTCGGACAGTTTAGCAGTTCAGAATTTATTTATTTTAAATTCTAAGTGATGAAAAAGATAGCCCGATTCATTCTTGTATTTACAATTCTGCTATTGCCACTGTGGCTGTATTTTGGATTGAGTGATTATTATACAAAGAAGTCTATTAGAGAAATTATTGAAAAGAGGCATGGGGCCGGATTGGTTTATGCCGGTGGTTCAACTTTGAGTTTTGCCATAAGAGATAGTAATAACCTGGCAGATTTGAGTGAACCTTATGTTTTTACGTTGAAAAAAATCCAACTGATCCAACCGAAACAAGTTGTGTTGAGTGTCGGGCTAAATTATTTCCTGAAGCATTATGATGACAGTTATGACCAGGGTTTACTTAATAAACCTTCTTACAGGTACCTGGCTGCTTTCTTAACAGCTACAGAACGGAGTGATATTGATCAGTTAACTGGTTTTGAAACCAAGGCTTTTACTATATCAAAGTCATTGTTGCCATTTTTAGGCTCTAAAATGCTTGTAGAAAAAGAACGCCTCTTAGGCGGAGATTTTCCCAAAGGCAGGCAATGTGATCTTACAACGTTTAAGATCTCTCAAAGGATAAAAGAGATGTTTCCGCACGATACATTAGAATGGTCGGCTCATCAACAAAAATACTTTACAGAAATTCTTTCTTATTGCAGAGCCCGTCATATTGAAGTTGTATTGCTGTCGACCCCAATCAATGGAAAACTTTATAAGTTATATAATGACCAGGCTTTGGAGAAATACAATAATTTTATGGCGAATACAGTAAAACAGTTTGGGTTAAAGTGGATCGATCTGTCACTTGAAAAGTTGCCTGACAGCAGCTTCTATGATGGCGATCATTTGAATAATGACGGGGCAGAAAGGCTTAAATATATAATTGATTCCCGTTAGGTTTTTCTTTATAACGAATAAATAGAGAAAAGCGCCTTTAAAGCGCTTTTTCTATTTCAGAAGTGTTTCAAAAGGGACTTTTGATTCAATAAGTTTTAGTTTGAAAAGTGTGTCAATCACCAATTGCATTTTTTCTTTTTCTATAGAACTGTTTTCTGACCATTCAACAGTTTTGATCCAGTTCCGGACGTCTTCTAATGGCAGCTGGTATTTTGAACTGATTAATTCTTCCCTGTTTGCAAGGGTTTTGAAATTCTTAGCAGCATTATTTATAACCTGCTGAACAGCTTCAACGGCAGTTTTTTGTTCAGACAGGAATTTGTCTGAAACAACCAGTACAAAACTCGGCCACGGAGTAGGGCATTCACCAATTCTTCTGAAAATACCTTTATCGACCAGCGGTTTGGTCATGAGTTTTTCCCACATAAAAAGGTCTGCTTTGCCGGATGCTAATGCTTCAGCAGCGCCGTCCATATTATTGACAATAACAAGTTGGCCTTCATTCAGCGCGATATTTCTTTGTGAACAATCGACAAAAGCCATCAGGTGTGAACCTGAGCCCATACGGCTGATTCCGTATTTTTTACCTGATATTTGCTCAGTTGTCTTAATAGCGCTGTTTGCCGCTACATGGATTCCCCATACCAGAGGACTTTTAACATACCATTGCAGTATTTTTATTTTGCCACCTTTGGCTATGTCAGCTACAGCGCCTTCTGTAAGTACTATAGCCATATCCAATTTACCTTCATTCAGGTCTTTGCACATAGCTCCGGTACCTGTTGAATAGTCTGTCCAGTGAAGGTCTATATTTTGTGAAGAAAAGTCTCCATTGTCAATTGCCAGATGCCAGGGCATATTGAAATGCTCAGGCACGCCGCCTATATGTATTTGAGTTGTTGCCATAGTGTAAAGATACAATCGGGAGAATTTAATACAATATTCTGGCACTTCGGCAAGTTCAGTTATCCTGGCCATATTTTCCTGAGTCTGCAGAAGGTATCGTTAAGGCAAATGCATTAATGCAGGTTAGTTATATAAATCTAAATCCTTAAATTTGGAGTTCTATTTGAAAGAAAATTGTTCAAAAATGTATAAAGCAGCCATTAAAGGTGTAGGGCATTATGTTCCTGAAAGAGTTGTAACCAACGAAGAATTAACGAAATACATGAGTACCAGTGATGAGTGGATCGTTGAACGTACAGGTGTAAAAGAACGTCGTTATTTCAAAGAAGGTGAAGATACTGTTTCGTCTATGGGAACAAGGGCGGCAAAGGTGGCTTTGGAAAGAGCAGGAATTGCAGCTGAAGATATTGACCTGATTGTGTTTGCTACATTGAGCCCTGATTACTTTTTTCCGGGACCTGGTGTTTTGGTACAGCGTCAGTTGGGGCTGAAAGAAATTCCCGCATTGGATATTCGTCAGCAATGTGCTGGGTTTATTTACGGACTTTCCATTGCTGATCAGTTTATCAAAACAGGCATGTATAAAACTGTTTTGCTGATTGGTGCAGAAATTCAGTCTAATATTTTAGAGCTAAGCGACAGAGGAAGAAATACGGCTGTTATTTTCGGAGATGGAGCCGGTGCTGTAGTATTGCAGCGTACGGATAAAGAAAATGAAGGAATTTTGTCTACTCACATCCATGCAGATGGAGGCAGTGCAGAAGAATTATACCTGGAACATCCGGGAAGCAATAAACAGGTGAGAGTAACTACTGAAATGCTGGAAGACGGAAGCATGCTTCCTGTAATGAATGGTCAGGCTGTTTTTAAAGAGGCTGTTGTAAGAATGCCGCAGTCTGTACATGAAGCCCTTGATTATAACAAATTACAGGCCTCTGATATTGATTTATTAATTCCTCATCAGGCCAACCTAAGGATTGCACAATTCGTACAAAAACAACTGGGGCTAAGTGATGACCAGGTTTTTAATAATATTCAAAAATATGGTAATACAACAGCGGCCTCTATTCCATTGGCATTGAGTGAAGCATGGGAACAGGGAAAGGTGAAGAAAGGGGATTTGGTTTGCTTTACGGCATTTGGTAGTGGGTTTGTGTGGGGAAGTGCACTTCTAAGATGGTAAACTCATAGCGTTTTTTATCTTAGAATGGATTCGTTTTTTAACATTCATTTTACAGATAAATTACTTTTTATGAAAAAGCTATTGACCATAATTTTCATGTTTGCTGCATTCGGCACATTTGCTCAAACAACAGTAAAGATTGATTTTGATCAGAATTTCGATTTTTCAGGGTTTCATAATTTCGTCTTTGCAGATGGGAAGTTTATCACTAGTACAAAAGACGTTGAAGGTGATAATAGTTTATTGCAGCGTAAAATTCAGGATGCACTTGTAAGTCAGCTCAAAGATAAGGGCTTTAAAGAAGTTGGTACCACTTCTACTGATACCAACTTTGTGGTTACTTATACTGCAGGCGCTAAAAACAAGCAGGAACTCGAAGGCGGAAATGTCGGTCCCAGATGGGGCGGCTATTATGGCTACGGTTATGGGGGCTGGGCAAATTCTGGTTATAATAACTGGTGGATAAGAGATTACAAAGAGGGGACAATCATTATTGACGTTTATGATGTGAAGACAAAACAATTGGTATGGAAAGCCTATTGTGTTGCAGAATTGAATGATGGAAATAACGATCGTTTATTAAAAAAGATAGCTTATAAAGCATTCAAAAAATTTCCCCCGAAGAAAAAGAAATAACCCTAATTTATAATTGATAAATAATTTTATGAAAAAGCTAATTGCAGCTCTTGCATTTATTTCGGTATCGTTTTTCTCTTCAGCTCAGATTGTAGTAAAGGTAGATTACGATAAAGACTTTGACTTTACAGGTTTTAAAAACTTTATAGTTACTCCCGGTACTTTTATTAATACCAATAAAGACATTCCTAAAGATCATAGTACAGGACAGCGTAAAATAGAAGAAACTTTTATCAAGTATTTGACAGAAAAAGGTTTAGAGAAAGCAGTAAGTGCTGATACCAACTTTGTTGTAACTTTTACTGCGGGAGCAAAAAAGAAAAAAGAAATTGAAGGTATTCATAATCCGGGATGGGCTGGTTACGGTTATCATTATGCGCCGGGCTGGGGAGCTCCTGTGTATAACAACTGGTGGGTAAATGAATATAAAGACGGTACACTGATCATTGACGTATATGATTTCAAAAGCCGTCAATTAGTCTGGAGGGCTTATTGCGAAACAGAAATTTCAAACGGGAATAATGAAGAGACTCTTAAGAAGATTGTTTCGAGAGCATTCAAAAAGTTCCCTCCGAAGAAAAAGTAAAACAACAAGCCTCCCGATGATTTCGGGAGGCTTGTTGTTTAAAAATAAATCCAATGCCATTTAATTCCCTCGGCACCTACAGAAAGAGCCGGTGCCGGTATTTTGATGTATTCAAAAGGGCTTAAAAGAAGTTTTAATAAAGGTTTTCCTTCACTGATATTCTGAGGTAATATATCCAGAGAAATGAACCATTGGCTTGTGCGGGCAATATGTGAGTAGTCTTGCTCTGTACCATCTTTTGCATCCCAGATATTGTCGTGGCCACCCAGTAAACCATCTGCTCCATACCCTACACAAAATGTAAGCCATGAGGGGAACAGTTTTTTCCCGGTTAACTGATTGAGGTCTATAGAAAACCAGTAAGTCTGACCGTTATAGTCTTTTATTATTTGTTGAATAGTATTACTTCCTAGTAAATTAGGCCGCATGGCTGCCCAAGCAGTTTTGAAAAAACTGAATTTAAAGGAAATTAATAACTTATGAGAAAAGCTTAGTTGAATAACAAAGAATAATGCGCCTGCAGCGTTAGCTATAAGATCATATACAGAAGCCCCGTAGCCTGCTGAATATCCATCAAAAATCTCATAAGAAGACTGGCTTACAAATGGAGCTATGCAAGAAAGCCAGAGGAATTTTTTTTGACGATAACCAGCCCATTTAAATAAGCGGAATACTATATGGGCCTCAATAAAGGTTACCCAGGCGTGTCCTAGTTTGTCCATTCCCAGCCATTCTGCCGCGTCATCAAACCAGTGAAAAGGAATATTGGTATCAGTCTGATACCAGAGCTGTATAAGGCCGAGTAAGCTTGTGATATAAATAAGCACAAGAAATGTAACGACGCCTTTAAGCCTTGCGCGCTCAGGAATTGCTGACGGCCTGGTAAGTATAACGATCTGCTTAAAGATATTTGCCATTGGGAAGCAAAATGCGGAAAAAGACGGGGAAATGAAAGGCTGTATTTATTCTCCGAAGTAAAAAAACTGATTAATATCATTTCTGTTGAAATTTCTCAGCTATTTTGTACTGAACTCATGTTTAAGTAGTATTTTTGGGACGGTTTACTTTGACTTGCCTGTTTATATGAGCAATCTGAAAATTTAAAGTCGTGGGAAATAGCAAAGTCATTATTATTGGAGCAGGTATAGCAGGTATTGCAACTGCTATCAGACTAAGAAAACAGGGTTTTGAAGTATTGGTACTTGAAAGCGCTGCTACCTATGGCGGTAAAATCAAAGATTATAAATGGCTGGATTATCGTTTTGATACAGGGCCTTCTTTATTTACTTTACCCGAGCTGGTTGATGAATTATTTCAGCTTTGTGGTAAAGATCCCCGGTCATATTTTAATTATGATAAACTACCTGTTGTCACCAAGTATTTTTATGGCGACAAAACTGTAATCAATGCCTATGCCAACCCTTCGGACTTTGCTCAAGAGGTGGAAAAGAAAACAGGTGTAGAGAAGGCGGTTGTCAATAGTTTCCTGGAAATCCAGAAAGAAACATACGGCAAGTTAGCGCATCTTTTCCTGGAGAACCCTATTCATATTTTCTCCCGTCTCCTTAAAGTAGCGAATTTACCGGCTCTGTTACATTTGATGCAGTTTCGTTTTTTGAGGACTATGAATGGTGTTAACAAGTCATGGTTCCGTAATGATGCTTTGGTGAAACTCTTCAATAGATATGGTACTTACAATGGCTCAAACCCTTATGTAATGCCTTCTTTGTTCAATATCATTTCACATCTTGAACATAATACCGGAGCTTTTTTCCCAGAAGGAGGCATGTCGACGATTGCACATGTTTTATACAAGCTGGCACAGGAAGAAGGGGTAGAGTTCAGGTTTAATAGTTACGTAAAGAAAATTGTAGAGGATAAAGGACGTGTAAAAGGTGTAATTTCCGCAGGGGAGACCATTGAGACTGCTAAGGTAATCAGTAACATGGATGCCAATCTGACTTATGAGCACCTGTTGCCGGAAGTAAAATACCCTAAGCATTATCTGGATAATCAGAAAAGTACTTCCGCTTTGATTTTCCATTGGGCTATGGAAGGGAATTATCCCGATCTGGAAGTGCATAACATCCTTTTTGCCGAAAACTATAAAGAAGAGTTTGAATTTCTTTTCAATAAGAAACAACTATATAAAGACCCTACTGTTTATATATATATCAGTTCGAAGGCGCAGGCTAGTGATGCCCCTTCAAATGGGGAAAACTGGTTTGTAATGATTAATGTACCTCACCTTACTCCCGGTGCAGATTGGGAACAGTTGGAAGAAGAGGGCAGAGCTTATGTGAAGAAGAAGATCAAAGATGTTTTAGGTATAGATGTAACCCCGAAGATTCTTCATGAACATGTAACCACTCCGAAAGCGTTACAGGATACCACACATTCCTATTTGGGTAGTTTGTATGGAGGAAGTTCGAATAGCATGATGTCTGGTTTCCTGCGTCATCCTAATTTTTCAAAAGTAAAGGGCTTGTATTTTGCAGGTGGCACGGTGCATCCCGGGGGCGGAGTGCCTTTATGTTTATTGTCAGCAAAAATTACTGCTGATCTGGTAAGAGAAAAGTATAATGATTAGGCCTCGTCATAGTTTTGTACACGGAATTTTAAGTAACTGGTTCCTGGACTGGAAATTTAAAAGCCGTTTCAGTAGTGTAAATTATTTTCATGAACATCCCATTCCGACAGACAAGTCATTGTTGGTTATTGGTAATCATGCAACCTGGTGGGATGGCTTCCTGAACTGGCAAATGGCCCGTTATGAACTGAAGAAAACGTTTTATCTGGCAATGCTGGAAGAAATGCTGCAGAAATTGTGGTTCTTTCGGGGTGTTGGATGCTTCTCTATTAATCCGGGAAACAGGAGTATGGTAGAAAGCCTGAACGTAGCTGCCGATCTGTTAAAAGATCCCAGTAATATGGTTATTTTCTACCCTCAGGGTAAATATTACTCCATTTATGACCATGATTTTACATTTAATTCAGGGATCAGTCATATCATTAAGAAAGCCAATAACTCTTCGATCCTGTTTTATGCAGCTTTGTTTGATTACAGCGCAAACGAAAAACCTTACCTGAATATATTTACAGAGATCTCTGAACCGTCTTTGTATCCGTCTCATATTGACTTACAGGAAGCATACAAAGCGTTTTTTGAACGTGCGAAAAAGAAACATATCCAAAATTTTGTGCATTAATGGAAGTAGTAGTCTGGATTGTTTTAGGGTTTGCGCTAGTGCGTTTGGGAGTTGCAATGTTCAATTTGTTTACCAATCCATTATTGCCTGTTGCTCAAGGAGAAATTATTGCCAACTGCCAGGTTTCAGTTTTGATTCCTGCCAGAAACGAAGCCGGTAATATTGGCACGTTGCTTGAGAAATTATTGATTCAAAGTGAATGGATTAAAGAAGTGCTGGTTTTAAACGATCATTCAACAGATGCTACAGAGCAGGTGGTTAACTCATTTTCGGAAAGAAACACTACTGTTAAATTGATCAACGGAAAAGAGCTTCCACAAGGCTGGCTGGGTAAAAACTACGCATGCCATCAGTTGTCAGAAGCTGCCTCCGGCGACTATTTGTTATTTCTCGATGCCGATGTACAAATAGAAAAAGGAGCAATAGCTGCAGGGGTTGAACGTTTGGAAAAGTATAAGCTGGACTTGCTGAGCATATTCCCTGATCAGATCATGCATTCATTCGGGGAAAAGCTGGTGGTGCCTTTGATGCATTACTTACTATTGTCACTATTACCGTTGAAATTTGTAAGAACGCTCGGAGCTCCTTCACTTGCAGCTGCTAACGGACAATACATGTTATTCAGAGCAGCAACATATAAGAAGAACTATTTCCATGAAAAAGTGAAGAATGAAGTAGTGGAAGATGTTGAAATTATGAAACTGGTGAAAACACTTCTTTTTAAAGGAGAAGTACTTCTGGGCAACCGGCTGATCAACGCCCGGATGTATCAAAACGGAGCTGATGCCGTAAATGGCTTTACAAAGAACCTGTTCAGTGGTTTTGGCAAAAGCATACTGGGCATGAACATCTATTTCGCACTTATCTTTTGGCTTTGGCCTTTAGTATTTGTTTGGGGCACCTCTTGCCAATGGTTGCTTTCACTTTTAGCTATTTTTGGGATACGTTTTTGTATTTCCCTCATCTCTCATCAATCAGTTATACAGAATTTTGTGCTTCACACTGTACAGATGTACATGTACGTGTGGATCGGAATGAGATCAATGTTGTTTCATAAAACAGGTCGTGTGACCTGGAAAGGGAGGTCTGTATGAGTCAGAAGTGGAAGATTATCATTTTCGTTGTTTTACATGT
This sequence comes from uncultured Bifidobacteriaceae bacterium, assembly GCA_964572965.1. Classification (GTDB taxonomy): domain Bacteria; phylum Bacteroidota; class Bacteroidia; order Cytophagales; family UBA9547; genus CAZNHL01. Next base: position 124,106 of record CAZNHL010000002.1, on the reverse strand, counting down.
TGTAGGTTTTGTGGGCTTTGTTGTTCCTTTGCTACAACCGTTTTTTAAACAAATAACGCCATTGCATTTATTGTTCGTGACGATGGTACTCTATTGGGATAAAGATGTCTTTAAAAACAAAGCCTTATTGTTTTTTCTCATTGCAGGGAGTATCGGTTTCTGGACAGAATGGCTGGGGGTAAATACAGGATTGTTGTTTGGTAACTATATTTATTCCGGTTTATTGGGGCCGATGTTTGCCAATGTGCCTTTAATGCTTTTTGTTTTATGGGCAGGTGTTTCTTTGGCTGCAAACCAGACAGTACAGTATTTCTTACCCAAAGGACATCCTTTATTTAAGGCGTTATGGGCTTCAATACTGATGGTTTTATTTGACCTGATGCTGGAGCAATTTGCTACTATGGTTGGCTTGTGGACATGGTATGACGGTGTTATTCCTGTCTTTAATTATATAAGCTGGTTACTTGTAAGCCTGTTTATTAATTTGCTGTATCAATTGTATTTCAGATTGCCCGTCCAAAAGTCGGCAGTCTACTACCTTGCTAGTCAAACTGTTTTTTTCATTGTTGTAGTTCTTATTCTAAGTTTTCAAAATGCCTAAAAAAGTCATTGTTATCGGGTCTGGTTTTGCAGGTCTGTCGTCAGCCTGCTATCTGGCAAAACAAGGTTTTGATGTTACTATTCTTGAAAAAAATACTGTTGCCGGAGGACGTGCACGTAAGTTCGAAACCGATGGTTTTATGTTTGACATGGGGCCAAGCTGGTATTGGATGCCTGATGTCTTTGAGAAGTTCTTTGCCGATTTTGGGAAGAAACCTTCGGATTATTACGATTTGAAAAGATTAAGTCCTTCGTACAGGGTTTTTTATTCAAAAGAAGATGTGTGGGATATTCCGTCTTCTATGGATGAACTGTACGCCTTGTTTGAAAGTATAGAAAAAGGAAGTGCTGCTCAGTTAAAACAGTTTTTAAAAGAGGCAGAATATAAATATGAAGTAGGAGTAGGCCGTATGGTCTATAAACCCGGTAAGAGTATTTTTGAATATGTTGACAGGGAAGTAATGGGCGCGCTGTTCAGACTTCATCTTTTTAAGTCAATGCATTCTTATCTGAGAAAATACTTTAAAGACCCCCGTTTGTTAAGCTTGCTGGAGTTTCCCGGATTGTTTTTGGGTGAAAGACCTCAGAAAACACCTGCACTGTACAGTATGATGAACTATGCAGATATGTGCCTTGGTACCTGGTATCCGTATGGTGGTATGTATAAAATTATTGAAGGGATGATTGCACTTGCTAAGTCATTAGGGGTAAAACTTGAAGTAGATGCAGAGGTGAAATCTATCAATATTCAGAATGGGGAAGTAAAGTCTGTTACTGCAAATGGCAATGAAATTGCGTGTGATGCAGTGGTAGCCGGAGCGGACTATCACCATGTTGATACAAAACTGGTTGATGCGGAATACAGAATGTACAGTGATGATTACTGGAATAGCCGTAAAATGGCTCCTTCATGCCTGTTATATTATATAGGAGTAAATAAACGTGTTGAAAACCTCCAACATCATAATTTGTTTTTTGACGAAGATTTTGGCCGTCATGCTACAGAAATTTATGAGCATCCTGCATGGCCTGAAAAACCATTGTTTTATCTGAGTGCTCCGTCAAAAACAGATCATACCATAGCACCGGAAGGCTATGAAAACCTGTTTATGTTAATCCCTATTGCTCCCGGCTTAGAAGATACTGATGAAATCAGGGAGAAGTACTTCAACCTGTTGTTAGAGCGTCTGAAAAAGATAGCCGGAATAGATTTTAAAGATAACATCGTTTATAAGCGCAGCTTCGCCATGAGGGATTTTGTGTCGGATTATCATGCATTGAAAGGAAATGCTTATGGACTGGCGAACACGTTGCTGCAGACAGGTCCATTAAAGCCGGGTATTGTTAATAAAAAAGTAAAGAACCTGATTTATACAGGCCAGTTAACAGTGCCCGGGCCAGGTGTGCCTCCGGCGCTTATTTCCGGTCAGCTTGCCTCAAATGAAGTAGCGCAATTATTTAGACAATAAATCGTTGAAATAATTGATTTTAGTACTAATGATATATTCTACATGATATTATTCGTATTTTAGCAAAATAAATGGCTATGAAATGGTTTATTTAACTGAGTAAGCCAATGTTTTTCAACTGGTTTTGAGATTAGAAAAACATTTTTAAAAGCAATCAGTTATTTATAGAGTTTGATTTTCCTTTATGAAACAACTATTTGATACTACGTCTATTCAGTGTAGTAAATTGGTAACAAAAGCATACAGTACGTCTTTTTCACTAGGCATTGGCCTGCTGGATAAGAAGTTCAGGAATGATATTTATGCTATTTATGGCTTTGTGCGTTATGCCGATGAAATTGTAGATTCTTTCCATAACTATGATAAAGCAGTCTTATTAAAGAGATTTGTAGACGATACCTGGAATGCAATAAGAGAGGGAATCAGCCTCAACCCAATATTGAATAGTTTTCAGTATACAGTAAATAAATATCAGGTTCCTCATGATCTGATTACCTCTTTCCTGCATAGTATGGAAATGGATCTTGACCAGAGCAAACACGATTTAAGCTCTTACAAGGAATATATCTACGGTTCTGCCGAGGTAGTTGGCCTGATGTGCTTAAAAGTTTTTGTAGAGGGGAGTGATGAAAAATACCTGCATTTAAGAGATAATGCCATTAGCCTTGGTGCTGCCTTTCAAAAAGTGAACTTCCTGAGAGATTTGCGTCATGATAGTATGAATCTGGGAAGAACCTATTTCCCTGAGATTCAATTGAGACAATTTGATGAAGAAACTAAAAAACTGATAGAAGAAGATATTCAGAAAGATTTTGACCATGCTTATGAAGGTATCATACAATTGCCGGGAGGTTCCCGCTTGGGTGTGTATGTAGCTTATAAGTACTATTTGTCGTTATTTCATAAGATTCAAAAAACACCGTCACATAGTATTATGCAAACAAGAATCAGGATTCCTGATTTTCAAAAACTAATGATCCTGGGGCGTTTGTATTGTAAACACTCATTAAATCTTTTGTAATGAAAAAAAGTGTAATGGCGTTCGCTTTGGTGCTGATGTCGTTGGTGGCGTTTGGACAGGTGGACCTTGAAAAGTTAAGGGTTGATTTTTATAAAGCAGTAGAAAGTAGCGATAAAGCAGATGAGTTAGGGGCGCAGTTACCTGAGCTTTCGAAATCGGAAAGTCCGGTTGTAAAAGGTTATGTTGCTTCTTATGGTTTTCTGTTAGCAAAGCATGTTTATAACCCTTATACAAAGTATAAACATTTCAATGAAGGTAAAGCCGGTTTGGAAGGAGTGATTAAACAATATCCAAACGAACCGGAATTGCGCTTTATCAGATTGTCAATACAGGCTCACTTACCGGATTTTCTTGGTTATGCAGGAGATGTAAAAAAAGATAAAGATTTTCTTATCAAAAGTTTACCAAATCTGGGTACATCATCAAGTGATGTTCAGTTGCGAAGATCTATCGCTGGTTTTTTGAAAGATGCTAAGTGTTGTACTGCGGCAGAAAAGGCTTATGCATTGAAATTTTTGTAATAAAAAGTACAGGTTGGAAGAGGTAGTTTTAGTAGACGAACAAGATAATGCCATCGGAAGGATGGAAAAAATAAAAGCCCATGAACAAGCTTTGTTACATAGGGCTTTTTCTATTTTTGTATTTAATGAAGAAGGGGAAGTGATGCTGCAACAGCGTCAGTTAACCAAGTATCATTCCGGGGGCTTGTGGACTAATACCTGTTGCGGT
>CAZNHL010000002.1:97680-120277 GCA_964572965.1 uncultured Bifidobacteriaceae bacterium | reverse complement strand
GCGGTCATCCAAGGCCGGGCGAAGATACAAGAGCTGCAGCTGAACGCCGGTTATTTGAAGAAATGGGCTTTCGTTGTACATTGACCAAGAAATTCGATTTTATATATAAGACGAAGTTCAGTAATGAACTTACAGAATATGAATTCGATCATGTGTTTTTCGGCGCATACAATGATGCACCTGTGCTAAATCAGGAAGAAGCAAGAGATTGGGCCTGGATGAAATGGGACGATCTTGTAAAGGACGTTTCAAGAGAGCCCGAAAAATATACTTTCTGGGCGAAAATATGTATTGAAAGAGTAACTGAAGAAAAACTGTTTTCTTAGTTTAAAGCAAACAAAATGGAGACTCACTACTTATACCTGTTAATCAATATTTTTACGGTAGCATTTCCTATTGCATGGAGCTTTGAGCCCAATATGCACTTTGTATCAAAGTGGAAGTTTGTATGGCCTGCTATTCTGGTTGTGGCAGTATTACTTATTATCTGGGATTTATATTTTGTAAGCATAGGAGTATGGGGCTTCTCTGAACGTTATATAACAGGTTATTTTATTTTAGGCTTGCCTCTTGAAGAATTGCTTTTCTTTCTGAGCATTCCTTATGCCTCCATGTTTATTTATGCTACATTACAGCACTACAAAGTTCAGTTGCCTGTTCCGATAGCTACTTTCTTTACTATATTGGCTTTAGCTATTTGTGTTATTTTAGGTATTCTCAACTTGGATAAACTTTATCCTCTGGTGGTCTTTGTTTTAACTTCTGCTATTTTACTCTACCAGCTTACACTCAATAGAAAGGCGTCTTATATGGGATATTTCTGGGTAGCCTTTTTTATTATTCAGGTACCTTTTTTGGTGGTTGATTCTATGCTGACTGGCAGTTTTACTGAAGAGCCGATTGTCTGGTATAACAATGCGGAAATACTGGGGCCAAGATTGTTTACAATTCCTGTTGAAGAAATTGCCTATACAGTTTTGCTTATACTGGGTATTGTGATCCTGTATGAGACTTTTCAAAAACAAAATAAGCCAGACAGAGTTTAATTATAGGAGAAGCCAGAGCACGTGTGTGAATGGCGCTTTGCGACTTAGATAAGCTCTGTCATTCCCAATTCGTTGGATAAGGTCAAAGCTCTTTCCGATGGAAATAATTTTTATGAATAGTCATTTTTAACTAAAGCAATAAGGTTATGAATAAGCTTTTTTCATCTCTCTGTTTCATCTTATTAGCCTATAGTACATTTGGACAAACATCCGGAGAATCTTCGCAAAAACCGAGACCCAGAGATTATAAGTTCTTTGAGTATACTTTTGCTCCGGAAATAAATTTCTCCTTTTCGAATACAACCCAAAATGACGAAGGAATAAGGGATATTGTACGTTTTGCCCCCTTTTTTAATGGTTCAGAACAATTACATTTCAATATTGCCAGGCCTGTTGGGATTTATACCGGTCTGGGGATTAAAAATATCGGTTTTATAGCACGGCCAACACTGAGTGATGGCTCCGAAATCAAAGTAAAACAACGTGTTTATTCTCTTTATATGCCATTGGCCATTAAGCTTGGGAATATGGGTAAGCACCGCTATCTGGCAGCCGGAGGAGAGTTGAATATGTTCTTTAATTACAAAGAGAAAGTATTTCAAAACGGAACAAAATCCAGAAATTCGGAGTGGTTTTCAGATAAAGTTGAATTGTTCAACCCTGCATTTTTTATAGAGCTTGTAGGCTCATATAGCTTTATCAAGTTTACCTGGTATCCTAATAACTTTGTAAAAGAGCAAAGTAACTATGAGTTTGTGAATGACCCTAATAAAATAGCATTAAACTATCCGTCACAATCATCCGTGTTTTCAATTTCAGTAGGCTGGATTTTTATGAATGTGCTGATGAAGGAAGAACACATTTATCCCATAAGGCAACAACCTATGCAACAGGCGATGTATTAGGAGATTTGAATATTGAAAAATTATAAGATTACAAAATTGATTGGAATTTCAATTAAACAAGAAAGGAGCTATCACGCTCCTTTCTTGTTTAATCTTAAAATCTTTTAAATTTTGTAATCTTTCAATCACTAATAATACTTCTTCTCAATCAGATAGTTTTTCACGTAATCAGTTACCCCTTCTTCAAGCGAAGTAAATGGTCTGGAATATCCGATAGACTTAAGTTTGTTCATGTTTGCTTCAGTGAAATACTGGTACTTGTCACGTATATCGGCAGGGGTATCAATGAATGAAATATTTTCAGGTTTGTTAACAGCCTTGAAAGTACTTTTTACCAAGTCCAGGAAAGGACGGGCTTTGCCGCTGCCCAGGTTATAAATGCCTGAATTTTTGCGGTGGTTCATAAGGAATACAATTACCTCTACCACATCCTTCACATAAACGAAATCACGCATCTGTTCTCCATCCTTAAAGTTAGGGTTGTGTGAACGGAAAAGTTTCATTCCGCCGGTAGCTCCGATTTGGTTAAAGGCATGCATGATTACAGAAGCCATACGTCCTTTATGGTATTCATTTGGTCCGTAAACGTTGAAGAATTTCAAGCCGGCCCAGAAGAATGGTTTTTCTTTTTGTTCTAAAGCCCAAACATCAAATACCTGCTTACTGTCTCCGTAAGGATTTAGTGGTTTCAATTTAGGGATGTCTGCTTCATTATCGTCATATCCCAGTTCTCCTAAACCATAAGTAGCAGCAGAAGAAGCATAAACCAATGGAATCTGATAATCAATACAGGCTTTCCATATTTTCTGAGAATAATCTACGTTCAATTCCTGGAAAATATCCCAGTTGAATTCAGTAGTGTCTGTGCGGGCACCGATGTGAAATATAAATTCAACCTGCTTGTAGTTTTTTTCAAGCCAATGAAAGAAGTCTTTTCTGTCTACCTTCTCCTGTATTTTTTTACCCTCAAGGTTTTTGTTTTTTTCAGGATTTGAAAAATCGTCAACAGCAATAATAAAATTGAAATTGTCCTGATTTAAACGACTTATTAAACAGCTTCCGATAAAGCCGGCAGCACCAGTTACTACGAACATATTTTACGTTTTTTAGCTATTGTAAAAATAGTAAAAAGAACGGTTTTATAGAACCCCTTTAGTGTAATTTACTGGTTTGTATCCTTTACAATGCTAAATTGCAGGATGAAGCAATTTTACACCAGATTATTATACCTTTTATTGGTTGTTGTGCTGTTTGCATGCAGTAAAGCGAGCCGGAAACAAGAACAGGGTCAGGAAATAAAATTAAAAGATGCTCTGGGCAGGGAAGTTGTACTGAAGTCGGTACCAAAGAAAATAATGGGACTTGCACCTTCATCTACAGAATTGCTGGCCATTGTTTGTGACGACAGTATGATTGTTGGCCGTACCACTTATTGTAACTATCCTAAACAGATATTAGATAAGCCGGCTGTAAATGCTTACCCTCCCGATATTGAAAAAATCCTGAAACTGAAACCAGACCTGATTCTTACTAAAACAGGGATGATGAACACGCAGGATGCTGATAAGCTGACGCAACTTGGGATACCTGTTTATTTTCAAAAGGTAGATTTTGTGGCTGATGTACCTGCATGCCTGCATGAGCTGGGTCAAATCCTGCATCGTGAAAAACAGGCAGAGTTGGCCGAAAAAGAACTGAAAAATGCAATTGAGGCAGTAAGCGCTGAAAGCAGCAGTACTAAACCTAACGTGTTGATCCTGATTAGTTCTGATCCGCTCTATGTGTATGGGAGAAATTCTTATGCAACAGACTTATTAAAACTGGCCGGATCAGATAATGCCATTAAAGATACATTGGACAGCCCTTTTCCTGCCGTTTCAAGAGAGTATATTTTAAAGATAAACCCTGACTTTATTTTGGCTACCGACTCACTGGTAGTGCATGAAACACTGTGGAAGCTTTATCCGGAATTAAAGAAAACCAACGCTTATGTAAAAAAGCAGCTTTTTGTAGTAAATGACGATTTGATTTCCAGGCCAGGACCAAGAATTGCAGAGGCCGTAACGGAGATTAAACGCGTATTGAAGAATGCGAAACGCTGAAAACTATAAAGGCTTAAAATGTGGGTTAGAGATTTCTCCAATCTTTAAATCTTTCGATCAAAAATAATAAATGAACCGAAGCATCTCCGTCATATTAATCGCTGTCATAGCTGCCTTATTACTGCTTATTTGGGGTTTGCAGGTAGGTAGCGTGGAGACGACGTTTGAGGACATTACAGCTTTATTCTCAAATGGAAAAGAGGGGTTGGAATATACTGTGATCTGGGAGCTGCGTTTACCGCGCCTGTTGCTTGCCTGGCTGATAGGAGGGACACTGGCTTATTCCGGTTACCTGGTTCAAAACCTGTTTAATAACCCTTTGGCTGACCCATATATTCTGGGTACATCATCAGGGGCTTCTCTTGGAGCTAACCTGATTCATGCCGGTATTATTCCGGTCAGCTTATCAGGTTTCTATATTCCTACTGTATTTGCTTTCGGAGGTGCGCTACTGGTCACTTTACTGGCAGTAAGCATTGCTCATGGCGCAGGGCGCATCCAAACTACTAAGTTGTTGTTGGCGGGTCTGGCCTTATCGTCTCTGTCCGGTGCTTTATTAAGCTTGTTGATTTTCCTTGGGAGTAACGATAATAAGCTGAAAAGCATCCTGGCCTGGACAATGGGTAACCTTGAACGTGCAGACTGGGACGGTGTGAAATGGTTGCTGGCCCTTGTGTTTTTTGCTGTACTGGCTTCCTTTAGAATGGCGCGTAATCTTGATCTGATGCTTTTAGGAGATAAAAGAGCTTCATCTTTAGGGCTTGAAGTAAACCGTTTCCGGTGGGAAGTGTTACTGATAACCGCTTTACTTGTTGGCTCAACAGTTTCCTTATCGGGCCCCATTGGTTTTGTCGGCCTTATGGTGCCGCATTTTACGAGAGCTTTATGCGGAGGAACAGGCAAATACAATCTCCTGGTTTCTATTTTTATAGGAGGAGCATTCCTGATGGCTTGTGATATTTTATCAAGAATTATTTACCCTCCGGCCGGAATTCCCATAGGGGTCATAACTTCATTTTTGGGAATCCCGTTTTTCGTTTATCTGCTTTATAAAAACAAGTTTGCTTAGTAAGTAGCTGTTTTAGTCTGTTAGTGTATCACAATAAATAGCCTCTTTACTTACAGAGTATTTGTCACAGTGTTTGTAATAGCAGTTTTTAGAGCTTAGCAGGATAATACATAGTAAAAGTAATAGAAAAATGTTTCTCATAGTGCCTTAGGTTTATAAGGCAAACCTAAGGCATATTTTTATCCGGAAAATTGACTAAAATCAAAAAAAGACAACTTTGAAATACAGTATACCTCAATTACTGTAAATAATCGTTTTAGGAATCCCATTCTTTGTATATTTGCGCTACAGAAACAAGTTTGCATAGAAAAAGACCCGAGAGGGTAAGGGGTAACATGGTATATATCTGTAGAAAAGAACATTTTAACGCTGCTCATAAATTATTTAATCCGAACTGGTCGGACGAAAAAAATGCAGAAGTATTTGGTCCTTGTGCCAACCACAACTGGCATGGACATAATTTTGAGTTGATTGTTACCGTAAAAGGAGTACCTGATCCTGATACCGGATTTGTAATTGACTTGAAAAAGCTGAGCACACTTATCCGTAATGAGGTTATTTCAAAAGTAGATCACAAAAACCTGAACATGGACGTAGACTTCATGAAAGGTAAAATGGCCAGCACAGAAATACTGGCAATGGAGTTTTGGAAAATCCTTGACAGGCCGATAACAGAAATTGCACCTAATGCAAAATTGTATAAAATAACACTCTACGAAACCCCGCGGAATTTTGTGGAATATTTGGGAGAGTAACAAAAAAGCCCGCAGATTTTAATCTGCGGGCTTTTTTGTGAAAGTGCATTCAACTTCACTCAGGCATCCTGAGCAATCACTACTTTTATTTCCGTTGGAGCAGCGCCGTTTTTATGAATGTTTTTAATACTCATATTTCAGGCAAAGCTGCTCAAGCTTAGCTGTAATCTCTTCCAAAGTCTGTTCGTCGCCTGAAAGGCATACAAATGTTTGTAATTCTTCAAACTGAGCGCCAATAGCTACAACGGTCAGTGAATGACTCTCCAGCTGTTTATTGAAAAAGTTGAGAATAGCTGTGGTATAGTAAAGCGTTGCTCCTATTGTTTCCTCTTCTGCATCATTTGGCTTATTAAGCTGTACATGTTTACTTTTCAGCGCAGATAACTCATTTAATGCATGAATACCTTTATTTGCCCAGTCTTCCCAGTAAAATGCAGTAAGCAAACCTGCCTGTTTTAGTGCTTGCTCTACAATTTGCCAGATGACAACCGGGTCAGCTGCAATTTGTTCAGGTACTGCTGAAAATGTCTTTGTGGCTGTGTTCCCCCAAATTAATGTCAGTAATTCCCTGATAGTTGCCCCTATATTCAGTTTTTCAAGTTGTTTAACATACTTAAGATCATGCAAAAGTTTTTCCCAATGGAGATAAGCAATATCCCAGTCTTCGTCTTCCATATCAGCACTTACCATGGCGTCTCCGGTTTTGTTTAGTGCTGACTTGCTGATGCTTAACTCATTGTCGTCTTCAAATATTTCAAATATCCGTTGTGCCAGAAAATTACTATGAATTGATATTTTATCATCAAAAATAATAAACGATGCACTTCTGGATTCATCTGTATAGGCCCAGCCATTATCTGAGCCATATTCTTTTACCAGGTATTGGAAGTCTTCAATAGTCATAATGTAAAATTAACAGGTTTTATAGCAGCAGAAAACTATTTCTTTGGTGGAGGTATATTAACTTTTGTAACTGAAGAAAGCACGCCCGATTTAACGGAATTCCACCAGAAGTTAAAAATGTACCGGTCTTTCCTTCGGTTAAACTTAATTTCTCCTTCTGATTCCTCGTCTCCGGCTTCCGGCTCATTTTTTGTATGTACAAGAAGGTTGGCTGCAAATGATTTAAATTTCGACTTATGTTTGTGCTGATCTTTAGACAAAATCTTTAGCTTAAGATCTTTATAAGAAATATTAAGGAATCCATTGGATTGACTATTGTCTGCATCAAACTTTAAGTGAACCCAGTTTACGTGCCCGCTTTCAATTTCAGCATTGGCGAGCGGATTTATTGCCTGATTAAGCACCGTTGCTGAAAAAGATTTGATTTTTGCTTCAAAGCTCGACTTGTTGTTCTTAAGATGAAATTTGTAAACTACTTCTGCAGGAATTGAATCCAGTATTTTCGCTTTCCCTTCTGCAATAATAGTTGGCTCTTTAATAGAATATTCATCATTGGTACTAAGGTGATACAGAGACGCATAAAACTCTGTAAAACTGATTGTACCGGATTTGTCTCCCTTTTCGGGTAGTTCTTCATAAGCTATTTTGCCATTTTTAACCTGTACGAGTGGAATCGTAAGCTCCAGTTTGGTTTCCCGAAGCTGCTGACCTGGCAATGGTTTGTATATATAAGGAGGTTGAGGGAGCTTTTTGTTTCTAAAAGCATAGATGTCGGCCTTATCCAAAATTAGCGTATCAAAATTGATATGCTTAGTCATAATCAATTTAAGCCAATTGGCTCCGACAATTGTAATGTGTCCGCTTTTAATCCTGATCCAGTCTTTTTGGAATCCATTGGCTTTATTGAAATCTTCTTTATTAAGTTTTGGACTAACCTCGAAGCCGGAAATTTCTGCCCCGTCAAAGCCCCTGAAACTTAATACAGCAATGCTCGCTTTGTAATCCGTATGTTCTTCTATGGCATCAATTAATTTACCTTTAATAAAACCTTCAGCATAGAAAAAACAAATGAAGATTACAGTAATAAGAATACCGGTAATGACAAGAAATATTTTCACCCCTTTTTTTGCAGCCATAAAGAAAAATTAAAAAGTTTAATCAGATTGCTCCTTAGTTAATTTACGAATGTTTTAGGTTTAAAACTAATAGAGTTAAAGAAGGTTTTAACGAGGTTTTTTTAGCTAAATAATGAATATCGGAGACCTTGATATGTCCTTTTTTATAAACGTAAATTAAATTGATATTAAGCCATTTTATATAGTAATTTGTGAAGCGTTTATACGTTTTTTGGAAAAACATTTATTTAAAACAATGACTCAACCTTTCAAGTTGTTTGCCGCAGCAGTATTCGTATTTGTTTGCAGCTCAGCATTTGCTCAGCAGGAAAATCCCTTAATCAATTCCGGTGAAGTTTTAATTAAGGCATATGAATTTCGTAGGGAAGAAGCTTATGATAAAGCATTGCTGGAGCTCAATAAAGTGTCTGAAGGCGATACAAATTATTACCGGGCATTGCTTGATAAATCAAATGCTTATCTTAATACTAAGCAATACGAGAAAGGTATTGCAGCCTGCCAGCAAGGCATTAATGCCGCCAATGAATTTTGTGCATCTTTCCATGTCAACCTGATCGTTATTTATCGTGAAAGTGAGCAGTATGAGGCAGCTTTAAAAGCGGCTGATAAACTGATTGCTAAATTCCCCTATTACTATGCGGGGTATTACCATAAAGGTTATGTCTATAAAGCAATGAAAAAACCGGCAGAAGCCATTAAGTATTATAAACTGGCTTTGAATTTAAATCCGGAAGATGCATTGAGTCATTTTGGTTTAGGGCAGGTGGCTGCTGAAGAAAATAAACCTACTCAGGCATTACTGTCATATTATACAGCTGTTTTGGTGAACCCGGGTTCTGACCGTGCGCTAAAGATATTGTCTGTTATCGAAGACTATTGTACCAAATCGTATGAAGGTACGCCAACCGGTGTTGTACTTAGCCCTGAAGGAGCAGAAGATTTTGATGAACTGGATTTAATCCTTTCTAACAAAATGGCATTGAGCCCTAAGTATAAAACAAATTCTAAGGTTACTTTTAACTTAATAAAACAAGCAGATGTACTTATCTCAAAATTGAGGCAGGAGCCGGGTAATGAAGGTTTCTGGTCAAAATTTTACGTGCCATTGTATCTGAATATCCAGAAACAGAATTTGTTTGAACCGTTCAGTTATTACCTGGTTCAGTCTACAACAAATGAGGGTGCAGCAAAAATAGTTTTAAAGAATCAGGCCAGGGTTAAAGTATTTGCCGGATGGTTAGGCAAAGAGTGGTATGCAAGTCATTGTATTGTTAAGCTTGATGTCAATGGCGAAAAAGATAAAAAAGTGAAGCTTTATTTCTATGCCAGTGGCATGATTGAGGCCATAGCTCCTGAGACAAGCACAGAAACTGATTTTTCAGGTAACTGGATCTTTTTCCATACCAATGCATATTTTTCTTCAAAAGGCGTTTTTAACAAAGCAGGGAAAAGAACCGGACTATGGGAATTTTATTCAAGAGAAAGCGGGAAATTATACGAGAAAGCTGAATTTTCAGAAGGTAATCTTGACGGCAACTATATAGGTTTGAACAAATGGGGGTATAACAGTTATCAGGCCAACTTTGTTAACGGTAAAAAAGAAGGAAAGGTGACGGATTATTATCCTTATGGAAAAGTAATGACGGACGAAAACTATAAGAATGGTGTAAAAGAGGGTCAGGAAATAACTTTCCATAAAAACGGAGCACATAAATATGAATGCAATTATACTCAGGGCAAGTTTGATAAGGACTTCAAAGAATATAGTGCTGATGGTAAAATATTGAGAGAGATTACCCTTCGCAATGGTATAAAAGAAGGTGTATTCAAGCTCTACCATAAAAACGGGGTATTGAAAGAGGAAGGAATATATACCGCAGATAAGCTTAATGGAGTAAACAAAGGATATTATGACAATGGGCAGCTGAGTGTGGTTGCTACTTACAAAATGGACATATTGGTTGGTCCATATAAGAGGTATTATGAAGATGGTGTAATTCAATCAGAAGGTACTTACGACGAAAAGGGCAAGCTTGCCGGAGAGGTTAAAACATATACCGCAGAAGGTAAATTGTACCAAAAGCAAACCTATGTAAAAGGAGATCTGGCAACCCATATCTGCTATACCAGTGATGGTAAAGAGATTTATAATACAACCCGTAAAGGAAGTACATTGGATTATAAGGCTTTTTATGAAGACGGTACATTAAAATCAGAAGGCAAAATTATTGCAGGGAAAACTGAAGGGGTTTGGAAAAACTATGATCAGAATGGCGCTTTAGCTTCTCAGACAACCTACAAAAAAGATCAATTGTCAGGTCCGGGACTTTACTATTTACCAAATGGAAAGCTTTATAAAGAAATGAACTATGAGGCTGATGAAGCAGAAGGGTATTATAAAACATTTCATATTAATGAAAAACCAGCAGAGGAAGGTTGGTTTCAGAAAGGTAAAAAAGTAGGGACATGGTATAAATATTTCCTTGATGGTACCAAGTCGTATGAGGCATTTTTTATTGCAGGAAAACTGAATGGCGCGAAAAAATCGTATTCACAAAAAGGCAGGCTTAATGAAGAGTGGATATATGACAAAGATATGGTTACCGGATTTAAGGGGTATGATTCTACAGGTACAGTTGTTTTTGACAGTAATAGAATTGAAAACCTTAATGGAGAATTTGTTAAGCGCTTTAATAATAAGAAAAAGTCTTTTGTAGGCCATTATACAGAAGGAGATGCATACGGTGATTTTATCTGGTATAATTACGATGGTTCTGTGTCATGCAAAGGAGCTTACTTTAATGATCAGCGTATCGGGAAATGGGTTTGGAACGACGAGAATGGCAAAATCAAAACAGAAGGTTTCTATAAATATGGAAACAAAGACAGTGTTTGGGTAGACTACTTCCCCAACGGTAAGAAAAAAGAGGTGGAGTTTTATAAAGATGATAAGCTTACAGGCGCTTATAAATTGTATTTTGAAACTGGGGCACTTCACGAAACATCTACCTATAAAAACGGTGAGCTGGAAGGTGAGAGGATTCAGTATGGACAGGACGGCCAGACTGTTATTGTGCGTTACTATAAAAAAGGTAAACTGCTTTCTTATACCTATGAGGGTGCAGATAAAAAACTTAAAACACCAATTCCCGTTGTAAACGAGACTGCCGCTGTAAAAACGTTTTACTCAAACGGTAACGTGGCTGTTGAATTTACTATTGATAAAGGGTATTATGTCGGTAAGTACCAACGTTTTCACTCTAACGGAAAGCTGTGGAAAGATGGTATATACATCAACGATGAACTGAATGGGGTTTACAAAGAATACTATCCTGACGGGACTTTGTTTTTGCAATCAAATTACGTTTACGGACTTCCTAATGGCAGAACAGTGAAATACCATCCAAATGGTAAAGTTATGAGTTCTGTTAACCGCATTTATGATTCATTGGAAGGGAATGCCTTTTATTATAATGAAGCAGGCGTATTGACTAAAAAAGTCACTTATTATTCAGACAAAGTATACGGAATCGGGAAATGATAAAAATTATTAAGAATGTTGTTGTTGGAATACTTTGTTTGCAGGGGGGAGTAGTGTTGGGGCAGCCGGATGCTGAGCTGGCTGCTATGAAAACGAAATACCCTAATAATTCAAAAGTTGTACTGTTTACTAAAAATGAGGTTAATATCTCCTTACAAAAGGGAAAACTTTCCGCAACTGAACGCCACAGTGAAGAGGAAATGTTGTTGAATTCTACTGCAATTCAGGATAGTAAAAGTTCTGTTGAGTTTAACTCATTTATAAGCGTCAGTGACCTGAAAGCGTCAACCTGGGTACCGGCAGAAAAAAAGTACAAAGAAATTAAAGTCGCAAAATTTACTGAGAGAGATGTACTTGACGGTGCTGTTTTTCATCAGGATACAAAAGCTTACGACTTTTTTTATCCCTCTTTACAGGTTGGAGCAAAAAAATCAGAGGAGTATCAATTGGTATTTCATGAACCACGTTTCTTAGGGAGTTTTACACTGAGTAATTTTTTTCCTTGCGAAAAGTATGAGCTGGTGATTACAGCAGACAAAGACATTGAACTTGGTTTTAAGTTTTTCAATGTCGATACCAATAAAGTACGATTAATTATAAAAGAGGAGAAAGGCAGAAAAATCTATTCCGTTACAGCATTGAACGTAGCAGCACGGTCTTATTATAGTGATGCGCCAAACTATAAATATTACCTGCCTCATTTAATATATTACATTAAAAGCTACAAAACAGGAGGTGAAACAAAGAAGATTTTGTCAGGTCCTGCTGATTTATATGCCTGGTACTACAGCCTGATAAAGAAAATGGATCAGGGCGATCTTAAAAACCTGAAGCAGATTGCAGATTCATTGGTACAGGGCAAAAAAACAGAACTGGAAAAGGTAAAAGCCATTTACTATTGGGTTCAGGATAAGATCCGTTACGTAGCATTTGAAGATGGTTTGGGCGGTTTTGTCCCAAGAGGCGCTTCTTATGTTTGCGATAAGCGTTTTGGTGACTGTAAAGACATGGCTAACCTGATTGTTACAATGCTGAAGTCTGTTAATATTCCTGCTTACCATACCTGGATTGGAACAAACGATATTCCGTATCGCTACAACGATGTTCCGACACCGGCAGTGGATAATCATATGATTGCGACTTATATAAGCCCTTCTAAACAATATTATTTCCTTGACGGAACAAGTTACTGGTGCAAGTTTGGTTTCCCTTCTGAGTTTATTCAGGGAAAAGAAGCGCTTATCGGTATCGACTCCAATAACTTTGAGATAAAAGAAGTGCCGATTATGAGTGCCGATTCTTCTGTGTTGTCTCAAAAGATAACTGCCAAAATATCGGGAGATAAACTGGTTGGTAAATCAGAAATGAGCCTGAGCGGGTACTATAAAATGCATTATTATTCTACATGGAAACGCTTTACAGGAGAAGACTCGGCCGATTTTTACAATTCGTTGCTATTGCTGGGAAGTAACAAATTCTTTTACAAAAACCTGGTTCAGAAAAATGAACGGAATAAAGACAAAAAGTGGGTCATAAATTATGATTATGAGATAGTTGATTACGTCTATAACACAGACAATTCACTTTTTGTAAACATGAATCTTATAAAGTTTATTCTGGATTCGAAACTGGAAGACCAACGTACGGTTGACGTGAAAAAGGATTTTTATGGCCTTTGCCGGGTAGAGTTGGAGTTAGAGATCCCGGCAGGGTATCATGTGGAATATTTGCCACCTAGCGATCGTTACGATTATGACAAGTTCTCGTTCGAGATCAGTTACTCGCAGAAAGGGAATAAAGTATATCAGAAGTCTGTTCTGAAAGAACAAATGTTGATTTTGCCGCAAAGCGATTTCGCCAAGTGGAATACACTGGCCAAAAAACTGAAAAAGAATTACAACGAGTCCATTATTTTAAAGAAGAATTAAGATGAATAAGTTAACCTATTTGTTTACTGCGTTTCTTTTGCTGGCTCTTTTTTCCGAGGGAGTTTCACAGGCAATAAAGTATAAATCCTATCAGTGGGAAGCAAAACCTGTATTACATAAAGTAAGTGCAGAGGATGCTCAGAAACCGGAATTGGTGTTGAAGGATACAAAGGTTGTTGAGTTTGCCTACAACTCTAAAGATGAATTGGAGGAGTATGTTTTGGTGCATAAAATCATCAGAGTGAACAGCGACGATGCCATCAATGCAAACAATAAACTATACCTGCCGCTTCAAAACCTGAATGACCTGATTTTGAATAAGGTTCGTGTAATTACCAGTAAAGGTAAAGTGACCGAACTGAATGACAAAGACATCAAAGAGGCAAAAGATGAAAGGTCAGGCCGTACTTACAAGTATTTTGCTATTGAAGGAATTGACCTGGGTAGTGAGATTGAATATTATCATTTATGGAGAACGCGCCCGGCTTATACCGGTTCTGTTTACTTTATTCAGAATGAATATGATAAAAGGGATGTGCTTTTTGAAATTATAGCGCCAAAGTCATTCACTTTTGAAGCAAGCAGCTTAAATGGTTTTCCGACATTAACAGTTGATACTACCAATACCGAAAAATATGTGCTTTCTGCACGTAAAGATGCTATCAAAGGTTTGAAAGATGAAGTGTGGAGTTTGTACAAACCTAACCTGATGCAGGTTCAGTATAAACTGAAGTATGTTGCCAGATATGGTAAAAAAGAGCTGCATACTTATAGTGAAGCATCTGAATCATTGTACAAAATGATTTATGCACCTTTGTCTAAAGGCGCGAAGTCAGGTGTGGCAAAGCTTGTTAAGTCAATGAAAATAAATGCTGCTGATTCAGAAGAGAAAAAGGTAAGGGCTGTAGAAGATTTTCTTAAATCCAATTATGCTGTAGTAAACGCAAATATTGAAGGTGTTGAGAATGTTGAAGCCATTTTAAAGAACAAATATGCTAATCAGAAAGGTATGACTATCCTTTTTGCAGCAGTATATAATGAGCTTAAAATTGAAAACCAGCTTGTATTGACTTCATCACGTAATGAAGCAAGGTTCAGGACAGATTACCAGGCATACAACTTCCTTGATGAATACCTGCTGTTTTTCCCGAATATCAATAACTATGTAGCAACAACTGATCTGCTATCTCGTCTTGGATATATTCCTTTTTACTGGAGCTATAATAATGCACTGTTTATTAAGCCTGTAGAAATGGGCGGATATACGACAGGTTTAGGTAAAGTGAAATTTATTGATGCCTTGCCTGCCGACAAAACAGGAGAGAAGCTGGATGTAGAAGTTGTTCTGGCCGGTGACGATATAGATGAGGCTTCTTTGACTGTTAAGCGTGAGCTATGGGGTTATTATGCACAGAATTACCAGCCATTATATGATTTTGTTGAGGAAAACCAAAAGGCTGAGTTAGATAAAGCTTTATTAAATTTTATTTCTCCTAATGCTGAAATTCTTTCAAAAGAAATTTCCAATACCGGAATAGCAAACTTTGGTATCAATCCATTGATAGTGAATATGAAAATCAAGAACGAAGGTTTTGTAAGTAAAGCCGGTAATAAGTTTTTGGTAAACATCGGCAATATGATTGGCCCTCAGGCTGAAATGTATCAGGATAAAGAAAGAAAGATGCCTGTTGAAAATGACTTCAACAGAACTTACCTGAGAACTATTACAATGCCTATTCCTACCGGGTACAAAGCAACCAATCTGGAAAAACTTAAGTTTGATGTTTTCTTGGAGAATGATGGGAAAAAGACAGCAGGTTTCTATTCTGATTATAAAATAGAAGGAGGTAAGGTGGTCGTTTCTGTTAAAGAGTACTATGCTCAGATTGCTTATCCTTTGGCTGATTATGAGAAATTCAGAAAGGTGATCAACGCAGCAGCTGATTTCAATAAAGTGGCTGTGGTATTAGAGAAGAAATAGTAAAAACAAGTTCATAAAAAAAGGGAGCGATTTTAAACCGCTCCCTTTTTTTATGAACTTAAAACCCTGTTATCCAAAAATTTGCTTGGTTTCCTTTTTTCAGGTGGCATTTGCATTTTCAGGATTTCAGGTAAAGTAGTATAATGAATTTGTGGTACTACGCGTAATTTTGACTGGATCTGAGAACGTATTTTGTCTTTGAATTCATCAGTAGGAGTAATAACAGCCAGATAAAGGATTACTTCATCTGTCTCAAAATCGTTCAGGCGTACTTCCAATACATAATCCTGTACTTCGGTAATTCCTTGTAACAGGTCAAAAATTGCCTGAGGGAAAATCGTTGTTCCCTTGTATTTGATCATCTGGTTTTTGCGGCCTATTACCGGACTCACGCGCAGGGTGTTTCTGCCACAAGCACATTTGTCGTAGTAATAAGTGCATAAATCTCCTGTTTTGTAGCGAAGCAGAGGCATGCCTTCAACACCAAGATTAGTGATGGTTAGTTTACCTGTTTCTCCTTCTTTAACAGGTTGGTTGTTTTCATCCAGAAACTCAACAATAAGCAAGTCGGGGTGGTGATGGCCGCCTTTACCGTGTTCACATTCTGTAAATGCTGTCTGCATTTCTGTAGAAGCATAAGTGGAGAACAATTGCAGGTTCCACTGAGAAACTATTTTTTCACCCAGCTTATTCAGTGTGAAATTCTGATTTCTGATATTTTCACCGATACAAACCGCCTTTTTTACAGAAGAGTTTGCAAGGTCAATGCCATGTTCTTTAGCGTAATCAATTAGCTTTACGATAAAGGAAGGAACAGCAACAATGGTTGTTGGCTCATAGCGGAGAATACTTTCCCACTGCAAAGCTGGCGTAGCCGGACCTGTACGGATCACACTTGCGCCTAATTGTCTCAATCCCTGCCAGTAGGCCATGCCGGCCATAAACTGCCTGTCAATAGTTACCATGAGCTGGTAAGTGTCGTCAGCGGTCCCGTTGGCGCATGCAAATGAAATATATTCGTTATATGAAAGTCTGTCAACGTCTTTATCAGTCAGAGCAATAGTTACCGGTCTGCCCGAAGTTCCGGAAGTAGTTGTATAGTCTGCTATCTGTTTTTTGTCAACACAAAGAAACTCCCAGTTCTGCTCCTGCAAATCGAGTTTAGTGGTAGGAGGGATTTGGGTCAGGTCGTCCAGAGTTTTAATCTGGCTGATGTCAATATGATGTTCGTTGAATAGCTTCTTATAAAAAGGGGAATTGGCCTGCAGGTACAGAAGTTGCTCCTGTAGTTTCTGTGCCTGGTATTGCCTGATTTGTTCAGGTGTTTGTTTTTCTATTTCCGGAATGAACATCTTTTATGATAGATTTTAGACAGCAGATTTTAGATATTAGAAGTGATGTCTAAAAATCTAAAGTCTATTGTCTTATGTCTTAAATCTCGACAACAACATAAGCAGAGGCCATTGATTTTGTATGGCTTATACTTACTAAAATATTTTTATAGCCTTTGGTTGCCAGCCAACTTTGAAGTCCGTCTGAAAAACGAAAATAAGGCTGGCCGCTTTCTTTGTTAAGGACTTCTATTTCATTCAGATCAAATTCAATAGAAAGCCCGGTGCCAATGGCTTTCAGGAAAGCTTCTTTTGCCGCGAATCTTGCAGCAAAATGCTCTGCCTTATTGGTTTTACTTTCGCAGTAAGCGATTTCAGCTTTAGAGAAAACCAGGTTTTTAAAGCCGTTTGCTTTGACAAGCTTATTGGCTATACGTTCTACTTCAACAATATCAGTGCCTATGCCTGCTATCATTTAGCGTCACATTTTTTGAGCTGATTTTCTATATATGTTTTTTCTCCCTGCGTTGCAATTTCTTTAGTCAACGCTGTCTGATAAAAGCCTTTTGCAGCCTTAAGGTCTTTGTTGCTGAAAGCTGCATTCCCTGCCAGTACGTAAGTGTCGTAATATTCAGGGTTAGAAGTTATAAGTGCTTGCAGGTCAACTTCTTTACCCGCTTTCAGGTCAGTTTTAAGTTGTCTGAAAGTGAGGAAGTTCTGGAAGTCAGGTGTTTGTAAAAAGCTGTCGGGCTGTACTTTTAACCGTACTGTTGTAATATCAGCGCCAATTTTTGGTGAAGGTTCACTGAATATTTTGTTAAGGTCATAGGCTACGTATTCGCCAAGCTGCCATGGTGAAGTAGAAATCCACATTAATCCTTTTTGAGGCTCAAATACAATAGAATGGTGTGCAATTAGCTGATTAACGGCTTTTTCGTTACCCATACCAATATTGCTTCCTTTCAATCCTTTCTGGTCGCGGAGGATGGCAATTGTTTGCTCTACAGAGTTCTTAGGTGTATTGTCAAGTAATTCCTGCATACGTTTGTAGCGGTATACAGAGGCGCTTGACTTGATCTGTTCCTGATTGTAGGTGTCATTTTTGTACAAATCACTTTGATAGTGGTTGGTACAGATCATGTAGTTTTGATTCGGAACAGGTTTTACAACAGCAATCTGCTCCGGTGTTTTTTCAATTAGAACAGTTTGATTATCTGCTGCAGAACCTACCATGATTGATTCAGAAACAAATGTGTGGTAGTCATTCGCAATTTTTATGGCTTCATCAATATTAGAAGCATATTGCAGAATATGACGGGCCAGCAAAGCAATTGGCATGGCAGAACCGGAAGGGATCAGTGATTTTGCTGCATTGATTGTTACTGTAACACCTTTCAGGTTCATGCCTGAAGTAACGCCCGTCATGCCTCCCCAGGTAATCATGGCAAATGGATAACCTTTGTCTGGACGAAGAAATTCTACTATTTTATCTTCAGCGAATTTGTCACCTACATAGAAGTCAAAGTTTCTGCCGATAATCAGGCTACTGTCTGCTGAACGGCCATTCCAGGTTGCAAAAGATGTACAGCCTACCAAAGCGAGGTTTTGTAATGCGTGGCCAATATCATGGGCCGCATGGTAGTTCATGATACGCTGGTAGTTAGAGCCAATGTATTCATACTGTGGTGAAGCAGACTGAGAGATACCGTAAATTTCTAATTGGTTTTCAAGAGGCACATTGTCGTCGAGGTCACGATTGAACCAGCCAATACAGTATTTCAGGAATGATCTGTAGAAGCGGGAAGGCACCATCTGGCAGATCTGGTCATGAAAAGCATCTTCCTGTTTGATAACAAGCTCTTTGGTCAGTTTTCCAATAATCACGCCTCTTTCGTATGGAGAACCTTCGGCATATAATTCCCAAAGCCCGCTGTTGCTTTTGCGAAACCAGCTACGGCCAAGCTGGTAGTAGTCGGGAGCAACTTCCATGCGTTCCAGTAAGGTGTAGTCTTTCTCCTGACTAACATCCGGCGGATACATGATTGCAACGCAAGCCAGGTAGATTACTAATGCCAGAAATAGCACAGCAATACTTCCTGCAAGCCATAATAATACTTTGGTGATTTTTTTAAGCATTTCTAACCTCTTCAATTAATTTATGCTGATCCACGAATTCAAAACAGGTAACGAAGGCACTTACAGTAACCCCTAAAATACCATGAAGGTTCAGATTTTGTCCTGTAAGGAAAAGGTTTGGTACTTTTGTTTTTGGTGTAATAAATGTTTTCAGCGGATCTTTATAATCTTTTACTACTCCGTACATAGAGCCGTCAGTAGTGCCTATATAGTCTTTAAATGTCAGCGGGGTAGAAGTATAGTATGATTTGATGGCATTGCGGATACCAGGGAATTTCTTTTCTACCTGGTCGAGCAGTTTTTCGGCTTTTCTCTTTTTGAATTCCTCATAGCTCTTACCTCTGTCTTCCTCATAGCCAGCCATGTTGAAGGTGTTTTCCCATTCTTTTACTTCATCATGATACATGTAAGCCATTAGGGTAATTCCTTCTGACCATGTGGTAGATTTAGAATGAGCTGAGTTGAAGAAGGCATAGCCACGTGGCCATGTTTCTTCTGTATAATTCATTGTATCCCATACATTGGTACCTTCATAAGAATAGTAGTTATGGTCAAGGTATGGGAATGCATCTTCTTTCATTACTGCATTGATCACAAATGCAGAAACAGAGTTTTCAAGACTATGAATGCGGTGTCTGAATGCAGGTCTGATTTTTTCAGTCGGAGTCATGTCCAGCGTCACAGACGGATGGATGTTGGATATGAAATTTTTTCCGTAGAACTTTTCACCCAGTTTGGTTTCTACGTGAGTTACTATTCCGTCCTCTACCACAAAACGCTTAACGTCCTGATGTTTTTTTATTTCACCACCATTTTTTTTGATAAGCTTATGCAACGCACGCGAAATCTGGGAACCTCCGTCAATACATCTGTATGAACTTTCGATATAGCTGTTCAGAATCAAAGCGTGTACATACAATGGCGTTTTATCAGCAATACCTGCATAAAGAGGGTTATTGCCACCAAGTACAGCTCTTAGTTTTTCGTTTTGAGTAATAGACTCAATAAACGTTTTAGTGTCTGTGCTTAAGCTCTCATTTGATTCAAAATGTGAGTTACTTTCGGTACTCAGGTTGTACAAAGGGAATTTTGTACAGCAGTCTTTAATAACATCACAATATTTGATGATTGCTTCTCTATCTTCAGGGAATTGATTTGAAAGTACTTCTATGAATTTGTCATAGCCCTGAGCGTAGCAATACTCAGTTTCGTCGTCACCAAAAATGATTTTGTCAAAAGCCTCCTCATTGAGTTTCTGGATTTTAAGACTGTCCATTACCTCAAGGTATTTGAAGAACTGGTAAAGGTTTTGTCCCTTTTCCATACCTCCCAAATAGTGAACTCCCGAATCAAAAATTACTTTGTCACGGGCAAATGTTTGCAGGTTACCTCCAATTTGTTTGTTTTTTTCCAGTATCAGGACTTTGTAGCCGTGTTTCCCAAGAATGGCACCACAAGCCAGTCCTCCAAGCCCACTTCCTACAATTACAAAATCAAACTCGCTCATTTCTAGCTGTGTATGTGTTATTTTAATTAATGTCTCTTTTAGATTACGCTTCTTTTTCCAATACAAAAGTAATATTGGAAGTCAGTTTAGTTTCATCTTTGATTTTTGCACTCATCTGATGTTGGGATGCAAAGTTTTTGATTGTTTCTGCTGATAAAAAGAACAATCCTTCTGATTTTGTCTGGTTAAAATTAACCACTTTCGTTGACATAAATTCAGACAATTCTGTGCCTTTATGTCTGTTCTTCAAATCTTTGTTCCCGTCTCTGATAATCAGTTTACCACCAGGTAGTAAGCTGGCATGGCATTTCTCCAGTACTTTTAATTGATCGTCGGGTTGAAGGTAATGAAGCACATCGCTTATTATAATGCAATTATAAGTTTCAAAATTAAACTTTAGAATGTCAGAAGCAAAGAATCTGATTCTGTCAGAGCGAAGATAACTGTGCTGTGCTGTTGCTATTTTCTCCTGATCATAATCTACACCGGTGATGTCTCTGTCATTGGAAGTAAAATGAAGCATATAGCTGAGGAAACCATAGCCACAGCCGATATCAAGGATTTTGCCTTGCGTGGGTACCTCTTCATTAAAGTATTTGTAATTGTCTTCCAAAGCAATTTTTATTCTCATATACCACTCAAGAATAGCACCTTTATAGATGTAGTTGCTGATTAATGGTTTACGGAAGTATTTTACTGTTTCAATTTCCTGCGAAAGTTCTGCGTATTGAGTGCGGAAATAACGTCCGATCAGTTTAGCTCTTTCAGAATAAGTATTACCAAACTCTTTGTTCTCCGGAGTAATTCTTGGCAAAAACTTAAGTGTAATTGTTCCGTCTTTCAACAGGAAATCGCCCTTTGTCATTGTTTCTGCCGTGCCATGAATCACGATTGGCAGGATATCCAGATTGAGCTTTTCTGCCAACAGGAAAGCTCCTTTGTGGAACCGGGCAATTTTTCCGTCTACAGAGCGAGTACCTTCCGGGAAAATAACAATCGAATAACCTTCTTTTACTTTTTGTTCCAGTTTCTCTAAGCCTGCTTCTGCACCATCTTTGGCAGGGAAATAATCAGCCATCCTTACTGCTGCACCAAAGAATGGCGAATTCCATACCCAGTCGCTGGTTACCAGTACAACTTTAGGGCTAATCATCACCATCAATAAAATGTCAAGGAATGACTGGTGGTTGGCAATGATAACAGCCGGTTTACTAAAATCTTCTTTGTCCGGATTCCTGATGTACTTTTGAGTTTCAGTTCCCTTAGCTAAGTTGTACACAATAGACCTTCCCAATGGATGGAATATGTTTTTCTTCACGTTCATCATGATGTAAATAAGAGAACAGCTGAAGTGAGCTAAAATCCAGTGATATGCGTATTTGCATTGCTTGCGGCCTACAGGTATCAGCTTAGTAAGAATAAAGCCTGCAAGTGTTAAAAGAATACATCCCAAAAAGAAATAGTAGAATGCAAAAGCTGATTTAAGTAAGCCAAAGAATGTTATCGGGCTAAGTCCTTTCTCTGTTCTGTCAGATATAAATATTTTGAAAAGGAAAGGCACCATTGTTTGCGAAACCAGCAATACACAACCGATACCAATGATTGATATGGCTGCAATTGATTTCAATGCAGGGTGAGAAGCAAATATCAATACACCAAGGCCAAGAATGGTGGTTACAGCAGAAAGTACAATAGAAGTACGGAAAGACGCTATTTTGTTCGTTCCTGTTTTATATTTTTCAAGAAGGCCGTCCATGACGAAAATACTGTAGTCGTCGCCGAGGCCAAAAATGAACGTAGAAATGATGATATTGACAATGTTGAACTTAATGCCCAGTAAGCCCATAATACCAAGAATCCATACCCAGGTAATGATCATTGGTATGAAGGTGATCAGGGTCAGTTCAATACGCCCGTAAGCCAGCAACAGAGCGATTAATACAAAACATGAAGTGATCGTTGCAATGGTAGTAAAATCATTCTGAACTACTTCGATGAACTTCTGTGTCAGGTATTGCTTGTCGAAAATGGCAACATCTTCTTTATCAGAGAATGCGGCATAAACTTTTTCTTTCTGACCTTTATTAACTTTAACCAGTGTGATAACAGTAGTTACTCCCTTTTTATCAGAAATATAATCGTCGAGTAAAGTTTTGCGGACATCTTCCAGTTCTGCCTGATCAATCAGCCCATAATCTTTATTTAGCAACGTCTTGAAATTCTCAAAAGCAGTTGGGCTAAAACCAACCACAGCGCC
>CAZNHL010000002.1:41680-97670 GCA_964572965.1 uncultured Bifidobacteriaceae bacterium | reverse complement strand
CAAGGTTTTTGATCAAAGTTGCTTTCTTTTCAGGAGTCCAGTAAGCATTCCATCTTGCAATACGCTGCTTTTGTAATTGCTCAGAAATGATCAAGGTAGAAACACCAGAGTATTTACTGATTACTCCATTCGCTTTTAGCTCTTTCAGCTTTGAGTTCAGCTTTTCATTATTGTTTAGTGCGGTATTCAGGTTGTTACCACTAGAAATCAGGTAAACAGACTGTAATGTATAACTATTGAGTTTATTCAGGTTGCTTTCCGAAATCTTTAATTCTTCGGACATGAAGTTCATTTTCTTCAGGTCTGTTTCGAAGGAAACATAATTGGCAAAATAGAACCAAACCGGTGTTAAAATAACAATTATCCAGATTACAAATTTATTGGCCTGTGGGCTTAAACCTGCGCCGATGCTGTTCAGTAGCTTTTCGTTAGAGTTGCTTTTTTTGATTCTGCCATTAATTAAATGTGGCAGGAAAATGAGCGAGAACAATGCCGCGCCAACTAAACTGAAAGCAGCAAAAAGCCCGAGGTCTTTCAACATATCAGCCTGCACAAACTGAAGGCAAAGGAAACCGCCGACAGTAGTTGCACTGCCCAGGGTCATTGGAATGGTTAATTCCTTGATCACTTCCTTAATGTCAGCATCGTGGTGACGCATATGTGTGAGAAAGTGCAACGAATAATTGACTGCAATACCCAATACTATGGAACCGGCACCCATGGCAATAATGGAAATCTCTCCTTTGACCAGGTAGACGATTGCCAGAGAGAACATGGCTCCGAAGATGACAGGAATCAGAATGATGAGAGAGACGCTTAGCTTGCGGAAGAAAAATCCGAAAACAACCAACAAACCAATAATGGTAATGCTCAAAGTCAGGAAAGTATCTTTTCTTAACTGTTTGGCATTGTCAACAGCTACAGCAGTGGCTCCGAAGTATTCAGCTTTGTAGTTTTTAAAGCTGCTTGCCGAAAGACTGTCAATGGTGCTTTTAAGGCCATCAATGAATTTCGCATTTTCGTTTGTTTCGTTGGTTGCATTTGCCGGAACAATGAAAAGTAAAAGATGCTTCTGATCTTTAGTCAGTATATGGTTATTGTATAGCTGGTAATTATCGTCATACTGCAGGCTTTGCATTTTTTTTAAGCCCAGCATAGAAATTCCAACCGGATCGTTGGCAATAATGCGCTTAAATACAATACCGGTAGGAGAGGTAAGCTGCTGATAATCTTTTTCCAGCGTTGTTTTTAACTTACTTTCCGTGATAAGTGTATCAATACTTTTGTAGTCTTCTTCATCCAGGAAAATTGGAATGTTGTTACTGATAGCGCCATACATGTTCATTGCCATGTTGTCGTCTACCTGGTGCTGGATATTTTTAATGTATGAACCGTATTTGTGGTTCAGCGTTTCTACCAGCGAGTTGGTGTATTCAATAAGACTGTCAGGTTGTGCAGCAGCGTTACTGTCTTTCAGCGAAACTGTCAGGACTATTTTTTCAAGAAACTTAGAGTTCTCAAAAACGAAAGAAAGTTTGCTGGTTTTAGAGTCTTTAGGAAGTACTTTGGTGATATCTTCTTCAAAGCGTATCTGAGCTGCCAGAAATGCAGCAGAAGCTACAGTAAGTAGTAGGATAGTCCAAAAAAGCGCTTTTTTTGTTTCAAAAAATAAATATATCGAGACAAAGACGTTGGTCATTCTATGAATTATTTGTTTTTAGCTGAAGTCAGTTTAAGTATAGTAAAAGAAACAAATGCTGCTACAGCGGCTGCTGTTACTGCCAGAATTATACTTCCGATCAGATACTGGGTAATATTAATATGAATGTTGTCAAGGCTTAAACCTTTATGTGATGCAAAGCTGACAGCTTTGTCTCCCATGCCAATTTTCCCCATTTCAAAACTTAAGAAAATGATAATCGGGATAAATGGTGGTAAACTTACCTGAGCTGATGTCAATACCAGAAATTTATTGAGTTTTAGCCATATACAAACCGCGACAGCAATAATCATCTGGAATCCCCATAATGGTACAATTCCCATAAAAACCCCGAATGCAATAGAAAATACTTTCGTTTTTAAGCTTTCGTTCGGGTCAAAGAGGATCTCCTTAAAGTTTTTTTTTTGAAACGATCTGAAGATGTCTCTGGGTTTGATATATAATATCAGGATTGTTACCAATACAGTGTTCAGAACACTTATCCGGCTGAAATCCTTGAATGGTCTGAAATGGGAAACCCGTTCTTCCTGTGGCGGATAATAGACCAATACAGGAACACTTGTAACCGGAATTCCTGCCCAGGCTGCACGCACAATTACCTCTATTTCAAATTCGTACTTTACAGTGAAAAAACGCATGCTGCTCAATTGTTTCACAGGGTAAAGCCTATAGCCGGATTGCGTATCAGGTACTGTAATACCTGTTTCTACTTTAAACCAGAAATTCGAAAATTTATTACCAAAGCTGCTTTTTCCTGGTACACTTGATTGGTCCATATTACGGGCTCCGATAATCAGGCTTCCGGGTTCAGCTTTTATTTTTTCCAAAAAGGTAGGCAGGTCTTTTGGATAATGCTGACCATCAGAATCAATGGTGATGGCATAATCATATCCATTTTCTACTGCTACTTTAAAACCCGTGCGCAATGCATTCCCTTTACCTCTGTTCGGACTGTAAGAATGAACGGTAATGTTGGGGAATTGCTTCAACAGGCTTTCTGTATTGTCTGTGGACCCGTCGTTGACAACAATGATATTGTGTGTATAGGCAGAAACACCTTCAATCACGTCTGCGATCGTGCCCGAATTGTTGTAGGTTGGAATGAGTACGCATACTTTCAGCGCGTCAAACTCTGACTGATATTGTGCTTTATCGGTCATTATTGGTATTGGCCCTTGAATTTGAAATATGTTTTTTCGCTGTCAGTAATACTGCCAACAGCATTGATTTGTCCTTCTGCTATCGTATAGTCCAGGCCAATGTTCAGATTGCCAACTTCGAGAGGGTTGATCAGTGATAAGAATTTAATTTCTTTAGCACCAATGAGTTGTAATTCTTTGTTAAGGTTGTTTTCCAGAAGTTCCTTCATAATCTGCAGCATACATACGCCGGGTACTACAGGTACAGACGGGAAATGTCCTTTAAAAATATGATGTTCTGCATTCAGGCTGATTTCGGCACGAATAGTATTTTCAGCTGAATTGGCAGATGCAATATGATAGAAATCGTTAGATAGCATTCGGAATGTCTGTTTTAGATCTCAACCTTTCACAGGTTTACAGAATCTCAAATTTAATCATTAAGTATGATTGGTACAAATCTTACATGGCGTTTAAGCATCTCTTATGTATTTAAGGTCTGGCTTTTCTGAAATGCCAGTGCAACAATGAAGTCTTTATAGTAAGTATACTTATCGATTAGGGCATAATTTGAAAACAGCTTCACTATAGCAGGCAATTTTTTAGCTTCTACTTTACTCACCATTTTAAAGAAAACATACATGGACTTAAGTAATATTTTTTGCCAGTAACTTTCCTTTGCTGTCAATTGAAAATCGGTATAGAGCCAGATACCATTTTCTTTCAGGCCGGTGTCCAGTAAGTCGAAAACCTTTTCACTAAGCTCCTGTGAAAAATTGTCAAAGAGAAAAGGAGTGAGGATTATGTCATAATGTTCCGGCAATATTACTGTATTTTCAACTGGTTCATTAATAAATGTCATAACGTTTGACCCAATAAAACGTTTCTGAGCCTGTTCAATCATGGCTTGGGAATTGTCGACATAAGTAATATTCAAACCGGAAGGGTAGATTTTGCTGATTTCTTCCAGAATCCAGCCTGTTCCGCCACCCGCAATCAGAATAGTAGTATTTGGGCGAAAGTAAGTTAATTGGTTTACTTGTGCTTTTTTAATGGTGTTGCCGAATACCATGCGACTGAATCCGTCATAAATACCGGCCACACTATCGTAATTGTTAGAGCTGGGCATAAATCAGAAAAAATACCGGAATAAAGAAAATGCCGTCTCCAATAATTCTATACCAGTCATTGGCTTCAAACAGTTCTTTTTTTCTGTAAAGCAACAGAAGTAAAGAGAACATGATTAAAACCAGCATCTGCATGATAATACTTGAGGGGATTTTGGCACCGTACATGGCAACAATACAACTGCACATACCAAAGAAAATCAATCCTTGCAGAAATGCTCCGATCTTCTTTTGGCCAATCTTTAGTACCATCGACTGATAACCGTCACGACGGTCTTTTTCTGCATCATACCAGGAAAACAGGAGCAGATTGGCAAAAGCCATGATGAAAACCTGAAATACAAAAAGCCATTGAACCCAGGTAATATGCGCATCGAGTAAGGTAAGAGGTGCAACAAAAATTCCCCAGGTATAACCGACTGCAATACAGATTTCTTTTTGCCAGAAAGAAGTCCTTGTAATCAGAAAGAAATAAGAAAGAATAAATAATGTACCAAGCAATCCGACTTTAAGTATGGTAGCAGGTAAAAATAACGCTGTAGTTATTCCACATACAAGGAGTATAATTACTAAAGCGAAAAGCTGTTTCTTGTATTTCAGGTGGAAAGTCCTTCTGAAAGACCTGGGTGGGTTTTGAAGCTTATGTACGTCTAGCAAGTGGTCAATAGTATAAATGGCCCAGGTAGCCATACCCAGACAGGCAAAAGCAGTCCATGGTACTTCAATTTTCAGGTAGCTTTCAATAGTGATCAGAAGGAGCAAAGTTCCTGCCACCACATCTAGTGACAAAGCCTGAAATACCTGATAAAAACCGGGTTTCTGTTTTGCTAACCACATAAGCTATTGGTTTTGGTCATATCGGAACTTGATTTCCGGTTCTGGAAACAATCACCTGACATCAAATAACTATTCTTCTCCTTCTTGTGACTCTTGCTCCATCTGCACAATCCTTTTCAGGGAAATCGTCATGTCGAAAGTATGGTGCTGAATGAAAATACTGTCGCTTTGCAGGCCACTGTAATTCACACTTACCAACTGTTTTCCTTCTTTAGTATAAAGGGAGTTTTTAAGAGCAATGCAATCAGGTGTAGCAGTATAATTGATTGTCTCTTTTGCGTTTTGGACAAAAGAAAAATAGCCTAAACTGTCAGTAATCAGGCTTTTTCCCTGTTGTTGGTTGATTATAAAAAAGGCTTGTCTCAGATCTTTTTTGAGCGTTTTGATCACATATTTTTTATTAAGCTTCGGCATACAGTAAAGCGTAGAATCTTTATCGCCTCTGAATTCAAAGTCGAAAAATTTAATTCCCATTTCATTGGAGAAAACTGTTCTGACCGAGTTGTCGGGGAAACGTTTGATAAACAGCAAACCTGAAAGGTGCTTCCCAATCACATCTACCTTTGTATTATAAAGCTGTTTCTCTTCAGCCAAAGTTAGCTTATTAAAACAAGCAGTATCCAGCGTTCCATTGATAAAACTGGTAACCGGAGCTTTTGCTGCTGAACAGGCCCCAAGCAATTGCCCGCCCCAGATAAACAAGGCACAGACCAAAATACAGGAAAGGGAAATATGACGAGTTTGCATAACAATACAAAGATAGCCGTACAGACGTTGCATGCAACTTCTTAGTTTATTTAAAGATTTTTTGGTATATCCAGTCCCCCGGAAAGGCCACAGGTGATTAAACTGTAAAGGAGGGGCTGGTGATTGGTTTATTGCAAAGCTGTTCTTCCATATAAATGTTATAATTTGCTAAAGATTTTATTGATGGTATGGAGTTAAACAAAATTCAAACAACAATTAAAACAGGTGAAGAGCCTTTAACTTTTAACGAAAAAGTATTGGAGTTCTCTCTATTAGATTTTTGGCGTTGGAGTGTCTCTGATATTCTTAGTAATTCAACAAGAGGGCGGTTTGCCGAATTTATTGTTGCTACAGCAACTAATATTGGAAAAACAGTTTTAAGGGATGAATGGAGTCCTTATGATCTTGAAACTTCTTGTGGGATAAAGTTAGAAGTAAAGTCTTCCGCTTATATTCAATCTTGGTTTCAGCGAGTACTTTCTCCAATTCAGTTTAATATAAAAGCAGCCTATCACTGGGATAGTTTGACAAATAGGTTTTCGGATGTAAAAAAACGTCACGCTGATATCTATATTTTTTGTTTGCTTCATCATATTGACAAGCAAACAATTGATCCTTTAAATATGAATCATTGGGAGTTCTATGTATTAGCAACAAAAGAACTTGATGCTTACACTAGAAGCCAGCATTCAATAACATTGAAATCATTACAGCGTTTAACGACTCCTGTTTTGTACGACAAGTTGGATGATACTATTAAAGAAAAGTTTAAGCAGAATAACCTTTTATGATCTTGAATGCATCTCTTCTCCTAACCGATATCCGGTCTTATATAGATTTTAAGGAAGTCTCTTTCAAAGGGATGATCAAGTTTTTTGAACCTTTCAGTTTGAAGAAAGGTGATCTTTTTTATGAACCAAATATAGTGCCCGAATATTGTCCTTATGTTCTTAAGGGCTACCTGCGGCAATATTCTGTGAACGAAAAAGGAGAGGAACATACCCGGTTGTTTGCCGAGGAAAACTCCTGGCCGGGTTTGTTGGGAAGTATGAGAAAGAAAATTCCCTCACCAACCGGGTTAATTGCTTTAGAAGACTGTGAATTGCTTGGCATTACGATCGAAAATTTCTATCACCTCTGGGAAATATACCCTGAATTCGGTAAGTATATTATGTTACGGGATGAAGTGGACAGAACTAAACAGCAGGCAGACGAAGAATGCTTGAAAAATGATGATGCAGCAACAATCTATCGTTGGCTTCTGGTAGAAAAATCCTCCTTAATTGCCCGTTTACCAGATAGTTATCTGGCTGATTATATCGGAATTACACTGGAAAAACTTCACCTTTTAAAAGAAGAAGTTAGGTAGGTTGTCCATATTTAAAACCAGTAATCATGTAATCTTTTGAAACGTTTTCAGCTTTTCTGTTGGAAAGCCAGTCTTTCTGAACCTGATTTCGCGAGGTTTGATTGTGGGGGTTGGCTTTGTTTTTCTCTTAGTGTAAGTATTGGCGGATTTCTTTACATGTGATTTTGAGGTCAGCAGGTAGTTTGGTCGTTAAAGTTCACTTCGTCTATTGTGGATTATCCCAAATAAAAGAAGTTCCACTTTTTCAAAAAGTGGAACTTCCGGAAGTGAACCATACCTCATAACTACTTCACTGTAAACAGATCATCGGCCAATGGCGTATTCAATTGCTTGTTCAGGAAATTGATGATGGTATAGTCTCCTGATGGTTCGTTCATGGTCATTTTCTGAACAGAATAGTCCTTTTTTTCAATGTTGATGACAATGGTTGTGAAGAACTCTTTCATGTTCTTGTTTACCGGTGTCATTTCCATCAATACGTATTTCTCGTTTTCAAATACCTTCACGCTGAAGTCTTTGTTGTTGAGTACATTGCCTTTTACACAATCAATAGTTACCTGATTGATTTGCTGGAAAAGTTTGTTGGAGTTGGCATTTACCTTGTTAGTTTTCTGGCCGTCTTTAATGATGATATTGCCTTTGCTCATGATCATCAGGTATTGGAATGGCTGCTTGTATTCAAGACGTACCTGATTTTCTTTTTTGAACCAAAAGTTACCTTTCGACACAATTTTATCAGAAAGCATGCTCATGTGCTTCTCCTGTACAAAGTCACTTTTGATTGTGTTGGTACTTGCAGAGGCTTTGGCAAATTCTTTCTTGAAAGCTTCAAGGTCTTTGATAGGTGTGTATCCTTTGTAAGCAGACTGAGCAGATGCTACGAAAGCAAGAAAAAGGCAAATAGTAAAAGTTAGTAGATTAAGCTTCATAAGCTTCAATGTTTAATAATTTGTCAACACGTTCGAATTGGAAACCTTTGGCCAGGGCAGAAGTAATGAACTCTTCCAGGTAGCTGACCGTGATTTCACAGGTATCATGAAAAAGGATAATGTCACCATTTTGCAGATTTTGCAGCCTTTTGGCCAGTGCAGCTTTGGTTTTGGTAACAGTATCCATGGAACGTACACTCCAGCCTACAGGAGTGAGTCCCGTATGTCTTATGGCCTTACCCAAATTGGGGTTAGTCACTCCGTAAGGGGGGCGGAACAACTTTGGGTAAAGGCCAATAGAATCTTTAATCAATGTGTTCGCATGCTGCAAATCTTTTGCCATTTTATTGGCATTGTACATGTCGAACCAGAAATGATGTGTGTAGGTATGGTTTGCTACTAAATGCCCTTGTTGGCTTAGTAGTGCTACTGTTTCAGGATGTTGCTCTACATGCTTGCCGATGCAGAAGAAGCTTCCTTTGATATTATAACGATTAAGTATTTCTAAAATTGCAGGCGTAAGTGTCGGATGCGGGCCGTCGTCAAATGTCAGAGAAAGCACTTTATTAGAAGAAGAGCCTTTGCTTAATACTTTGAAATGATAATTGGAGTCAACAAAATAAGATCCCCAGAAAGCAATCAGGGAGTATATAAACACTGCAAGTACATACCAGTAAAATGCCTGTCCGTCAAAGAGGTAATCATTGACAACCATGGCAATGATAATCAATACAAACAGGATTGTGGTATTTTTGTGATTAAGCAATGCTTACCTGAATAAAAGCGTGATAACCGGGGTTAGGCTGGTTATAGATCAGAATTTTATTGATCGGCTTTGTAATATTTCCTTTGATCGGAAACAAAAATGGTATTTCCTGTCTTTTTGCAATATTTGCCGCTATATACAAAGCAAATGCCGATGCGGTAGGGTATTCGCCACAAAGGTGTTTATAACGTATTACGGGTGCCTCAAAAGGTAATTGAGCAATGATCTTATCGTAAGATGCATCAGTATTTTCGTCGCCATTATGACCGCTGATAATAAGGTCAGCAGCTGCAATGTTTTTCAAAAGTCCGCTGATCAGTTTACCGTCTTTATCGAAGATCGTTTCTACTGAATCAATTTTGGCAAGGGTACTTTCCTGTTTTGTTTTTGACAGAATAAAGAAAGAAGAACCTTCCCCGGCAATTGTCCCTTTTGAAGTTTTGCTGTAGAGCTCTGTATTAGCTGTAGGCTGCCTTTTTAGTTGTCCAAGGCGACCCAGCAAAGTATGTATGGTATTTGATATTTCATCAATACCGCCAACCATGACATTTTTTACTTCTTCTTCGTCTTTTAGGAAAAGCAATGCATCAAGCAAAGCATGTTCAAAAGAAAAGCCCCTTTGCACGTAATTATTGTTGTAGCCATTGCACTGAAGACTCAATGCAATTTGTGCAGCAATAGTATTATGTGTCGATTGAATGAAGGCTGTAGGCGTCAGCATTTCTTCATTCTGTGAAATCATTTTACCCAGAAAGTTCTCTGTGTCTTCCGCACAGCCATAAGCAGTGCCGGTAATAATAGCATCCGGTTTTTCGATTGCTGCCTGCTTCAGACTTTCCAGTCCGGCAACCATACCCAATTTAATGACCCGGCTCATGCGGCGGATCATTTTGGGGTCAATCAGGTTTTTATAATCAGGCTCAATATTGTTCAGGCGACTGTTTTCGTGTTCCCGGAGCTCTGCTAGAAAAGTATCTTGCTGGAATGTGTTTTGCGGGGAAATGCTTCCCAATCCGTTGATGAAGATTTCCATATCAGTTTTTTGAGAAAACAAGTGAACTGCAGTTACCGCCGAACCCGAAAGAGTTGGAGATTACATTGTTGATTTTTTCACCCTTGCTGAATTTGGTTACGGGAACAAAGTCAAGGTCCTTCATCGGGAACTTGAAATTCAGGTTAGGGTAGAGGATACCATGGCGGATTGACAGGGCAGAAAGTACTGCTTCAATTCCACCGCTGGCGCCTAAAGTATGTCCTGTAAATGCTTTTGTAGAACTCATAGGAGGATAAACCCCTTCTGTAAACAAACGGGTAATGGCTGTACCTTCAGAGCTATCATTGATTTGTGTGCCTGTACCGTGGAGATTGATATAGTCAATATCTTTGGTAGCAAGACCACTCATTTTCAATGCATTTTTCATTGCCAGAAAAGAACCTAGTCCGTCCGGAGAAGAAGCTGTCTGATGGTAAGCATCATTGGCATTGCTATAGCCTGAAAGCTCACAGTAAATAAGGTCAGGATATTGTCTGGCTATCTTTTCAGAGACTAATAATACATATCCTGCACCTTCTCCAAGGTTCAGGCCTGTACGTGTATCGTCAAATGGGCGGCAATGTTCTTTATCAAGGATCATGAGAGTATTGAAACCGTTCATGGTGAATTTTGATAAAGCATCCACACCACCCGCCAGAGCTACATCAAGCATGTTATTCTTGATCATTCTTGCCCCGAGCATCAACGAATTGGCTGAAGAGGAACAAGCGGTGCTGATGGTAGAGACAAAATGCCCTATATTCAGTTCACGTGCCACCAGTTCAGTGCTGCGTCCGCATTCGTGGTTTACAAAGTCGCGCAACTTACCTGTTTTGTTGTTTTTGTAGAACTCTTCAAAGAAATGTTCTGACCTGTCCATACCGCCGATTGTATTGGCAGAAATGAAGCCTGAGCGCAATGTGCTGATGTCAATTCCTTTGGCATCAGCCAATGCTTCTTTGGCAGCAATGAGACTGATTAATGCTGTACGGCTGATTTTGGATGGCGTTTTTGCCAATTCCGAAAGCTCGTCATTGGTATGGGGAATTTCGGCCGCAGGGAATACACCCTTGTGAATTGTTTTCAAATGGACAATTTCTTTTACACCATGGGCATGGTTTTCAAATGCCTGAAGACATTCCTGAACACTATTACCGATAGCAGAAATTAAACCTACGCCTGCGATATAAACTTTCCCCTGCATTAATTAATTCGCTTTTTGGTGTGCTGTAATATATTCAGCCATTGTCTGTACAGATTTGAAAACCTTTGGGCCTTCTTCTGCATTGTTCAATTTGATACCATAATGTTGCTGTAAAAGAACGATAAGCTCCAAAGCGTCGATCGAGTCAAGACCTAAACCGTCAACAAACAGAGGCTGATCGTCTTTGATGTCGGCCGGAGTGATGTCTTGAAGGTTTAATTGTTCAATGATTTGTTCTTTTAGCTTAATTATTAATGACTCCATGCTCTTGTTTTATATATATTGAGTTAATATTTTCTATAGAATGTGCTACTGAGTTTTCTGTAGCATTTTTTTCTACCAGGTATAGAAATGCCCTGTATTCATTTTTTAATATTTCTACCCAGCCGCATATACATGCTTTGGTATTGCCTTCTTCAAACAATGCTTCGGCATAGTTATGAATAAAGCCACTGTCAAACTGTTCTGAAACAAAGAACGAATTTTCTCCTTTAATCTTATGTCTGATGCATAATTCACCCAAAAGAATATTAGGTAATGTATACACAAACAAAGCCGGACTCGGAACTTGCTTATTTGCTTCCCAGTATTTGAAGTCAGTATCAAGGCTTGAACTAGAATTGCTGATCAGTAAGGCTACTTCTTGTGCTTTATACTTTTCTGAAATAGCAATGTCCTTCAATAATAGTT
This sequence comes from uncultured Bifidobacteriaceae bacterium, assembly GCA_964572965.1. Lineage (GTDB taxonomy): Bacteria > Bacteroidota > Bacteroidia > Cytophagales > UBA9547 > CAZNHL01. The sequence continues at coordinate 86,109 of CAZNHL010000002.1, read as the reverse complement.
CTGTTGCCAGAAAGCCCAGTTTACTCAGGTTGTCCATTTTAAAGAACTTAAGATAACCGGGATCAAGAGCTCTGTAAAAGGAATTTAGCAATTCATCCGGTGTAGAGGCTGCTTCATTACTGAATACATGCTCGTCACGAAGGAATGCGCTGTTTCCCTGAATGGAACTAAATGATGTAATATGGCTTTTTTGACTTGTCACTATGTAATTTTAAAGCAAAATTAAGAGAAAGGAATAATATAATGCGTTATTCCTTTCCTTTATCATTGATTATTGAAGAATTTTTTCGATTTCAATCAATCTTGCCAGACGCTTCAGTGCAGTGTCGTGGTTAGCAACATATTCGTTGCTCTTATCCCAGACATAACCGGCCAATACAGAACATATTTTGTTTTTAATCTCCTGTTGAGGGTTTTTACTGAAAAAGATAGTATCTAGTGTGCCGTCATACCAGCCTGTTACATAAGACCGGAATGTATTCACTCCTTGAGTTACCGGTTCCATATATTCTTTTTCCCAGTCAATATTTTCACCCTTCAGTTTTCTTACAACCAGTTCACCGGCTTTCTGGCTTGAAGATACCGCCAATGTTACACCTGAAGAGAAGATTGGATCAAGGAATTCTGTTACGTTACCGGTTAATACATAACCTTCACCATAGAATTTATCTGTCGTAGTAGACCATGCTTCGATTGTTCTTGGTTCAAAAACCAATTCTACATCTTTAAATCTTTCAGCGAAGTATGGTTCTGTGGCAACCATTGCCCTGAATTGTTCTTCCGGAGTTCCCTGGAAATTGTCAAAGAATTCGGGAGAGGCAACAAAACCAAGAGACGTAACGCCGTTTGAGAATGGAATAATCCAAACCCAGGTAGCAGGCTTATGTGAAACTACAGTGATCCGGTTTGGTTCATTGTCCAGATGTCTTTTTACATCGACAGTATGAGCGAAAAGCGTTTTACGCGCAGCTTGCTCAGATGGTCTGTCAAGGTTGAACAGGCGAGGGATTACACGGCCATAACCGCTTCCGTCAATAATGAAAGCTGCTTCTATTTTACCGATTGAGCCATCTGCATATTCTACTGTTGTTACAGAGTCAGACCCCTTGAATTCAATACCTGTTACGGTTGTTTCGTAAGAAACAGGAATACCTCTTTCTACAAGTGAGTCTGCCAGTGTTTTGTCAAAGTCAGCTCTTGGTACCTGCCATGTCCAGTTCCAGCCTTTTGTATATTGATCTGAAAACTGAAAATCACATGTTTTATCACCTTTAACGAATTTAGCACCGAATTTTTGCTGAAATCCTTTTGCTTTTACTGCATCAAGAAGATCGGCAGCCTCCAAAGCTTCCATGCAGCGGGGTAATAAACTTTCGCCAATTACAAAACGTGGGAAAGTTAGCTTTTCTACTACTTTTACACTGTAACCAGCTTTATGTACGATAGCTGCTGCAACTGCACCTGCCGGCCCTGCTCCGATAACCAGTACGTCTACTTTTTCAGTTTTCATTTGATTTAAACGTGTTTTTTGAAAACCACTGCTGCATTGCACCCCCCGAAACCGGATGCCGTTTTTAAACAATGGGTTAATGTTTTGTAAATTGGTTGGGTAAAAATGTTCAATTGTAATTCTCCTGCTTGTTCTTCAAACCCTTTGGTAGGAATGATTACATTGTTGCGAAGAGAATTAATACATATAATTGATTCTACGAGTCCGGCAGCCCCCAGTGTATGGCCGAAATAGCCTTTCATACTGTTAACTGGTGTTGCCTGGAGCCCGGCAAGGTTAAAAGCTTTTGTTTCCATCTCGTCATTATACAGTGTAGCTGTACCATGTGCCGAAATAAAGTCGATATCGTTTGTCTGAAGGTCTGATTGTCGCAGTGCAGCCTGAATAGCCAGATTAAGCTCTTCACCTGTTCTGGAAGGTCCTGAAATATGGTTAGCATCATTGCTGATACTGCCTCCTTCAATTGTAATATTGTCGCCGGATGATTGTGCTTTATTACTGATAATCATAGAAGAAAAGGCTTCTCCCAGATTGATCCCGTTTCTTGATTTATCAAATGGTTTGCATGGATCTGCACTCATGGCCTGTAATGCCTGAAAGCCAGAAACTACGAATTTACTGATAGAATCGCCTGCAAGCACAACTACATTGTCATATGCACCTGTTTTGATCAGGCGTTTTGCTATAATTATTGCAGCAACACCTGAAATACAGGCATTGGAAATCACAACAGGTGTGTTTTGGTTGCCAAAATAACGGCTTACTGTTTGCGCAGTATGGTGTAAAGTTAACACTGTGTCAGCAGCATCATCAATCAGGTCAATATTGCCTTTGGTGCTTGAGTAAACGAAAATTGTACGTTTATCAGCAAGATTGATATCAGAATCGGCATTGCTGTTCCTGATGGACTGAATCAGTAAGTTTTCTGCGCGTGAAGCGCTATTGATAGAAAGCGATCCGGTAATTTCTTTTTCTAAAGTCTCAGATAATACTGCTGCAATTACAGGAGTAGGTGCGAGTGTGCCGGCAGCGTGTTGTGTACAACCGCTTTGGCCTTGCAGTATAGCATCGAAATTCTCCTTTGCTGTTTTACCTAAAGGAGAAATAATATTGCTTCCAACTACAAAGATTTGTTGCATGGCTAGACCTGTCCCCATTTTTTCTTCCATTCTTCGAAGAACGGAGGCATTGTTAAGTATAATTGAGAGCTGTCTTTTTCCATGAATACCTGGATCGTTCTGCCACTGGTAAGCAGTTCTCCGGTTTCTGCACAGAAAATTTTATATTCAAAGCATACTTTGGCTGCTTTGGAATCAACATAAGTAGTTTCTACAATAGCCTTCTGGCCATATTTTAAAATTTTCTTATAGTTGATGTTCAGATCAACAATGGGAGTGACGAAACCTTCTGCGAAATAGTCCAGGTATCTTAATCCGAATTCGGCACCGAAAGATTCTCGTCCGTCTTCAAAGTAAGTAACATAATTACCATGCCACACAATACCGAGTGGGTCAACTTCGTTAAAGCGAACGGTAATTTCTTTTCTGTTTGTTAAGATTCTTGCACTCATCCGTATGTTGGAAATTAATTCTTTTGTATCAGGATGCGCATTTCGCATTCAGCGATTACTTCGCCTTTCAGGAAAACTTTTCCTAAAACGATTGTAAAGTCCATTACCTGATTGGTAATAGCTACTTCTGTTTTGATTACATCATTTTCAGCCGGAAGCTTGTGGATCTTCAGGTCTTTAATAGACGCAATAAAACCAATAGGAGGAGGGGTATCGGCCTGCATTGATAAATAACCAACACGTGCTGCTGCTGTCTGAGCTATATTTTCTACCAGACCGGATTCACTAAACCTGCCCTTCATGCAAAATATATTTGCTGAAGTGATAGTCAATTCGGTAATAGTGGTTGTGTCATCCACGCTAAGCAACTTTTCGATCATCACGAAAGGTGCTCTTTGCGGTATAAATGTTTCGATAGTATTCTCGTATGCCAGCATAATTTATTTTGCCCAGAAATCGTAGTAATTAAACCAGTGCTCAGGGTATTGTTTTATTTTGCCTGTGACTTCTTGTACAAAGTCATTCAAAATCGGGGTCACATCTCTTTTAGAAATATGGCTGAAATCCTTTATTGGTGTTGAGTAAAAATGATATTGGTTTTTACTCGTTTTAAAGGAAAATGCATATACAACAGGTACTTTGAAAAGCGCAGCAAGGATAAATGGCCCTTCAGGGAAACAAGCCTTTTCACCAAGAAACTCTGCTTCAAGGTATTTACTTCCCTTCATGTATCTGTCACCATGCATACAAATCAGCTCATTTCTGGCCAGAGCCTCGCTGATTTTGTAAATATGACTGATATCATCTTTGATAGGAATCACATTTACACGCTTTTTACCTGTTACTTTCGAAAGGTAGCCTTTGATCTTTTCATGTTCAACATCGTGCATAAGGATGTTAATCACTGCTTCATGATCTGTCAAAAAGTGGCCTGCTGTTTCCCAGCTCCCGATATGGGCACTGATTACAATTCCTCCTTTTTGATTTTTAATTATTTGATGAAGGCTTTCCTGTCCGTTTGAAACGCAAGTAAACTTGTTAGGCATACCAGATTGGATAACAACTTTATCGATCAATGTTTGTCCGAAAACATAATAGTTCTGATAAAGCTTACGGACCGATTGAAGTGTTCCGTAACCCATTCTGTTTCTGTAGAATGCATAAATAGCCTTTGTACTTTTTGCGGAAAACAAAACGTAATAGGCTGCAACAAATAATAGGAAGAAGTAGGCGACTCCCAGCCCCAGGTTTTTTAGTATAAATACAAAAATCCTGTAACCGGTTTCTCCACCTTTGGATTTACCTTCCCACTCTGCCATTAAGCACCTACTTCTGACTTAGCGTTTACTTTAGCAATAACGTAGTCGTAGAAATCCTGGAAAGTAACAATGTTGATGAAGTCTTCAGGTTTTACTTTGAAACCGAAGTTGCTTTCAATTACTACAACAAGGTCAATATAATCCAGGCTGTCCAGACCTAAAGACTCTTTCAGGTTGTTTGCTGGTGCAATGTTAGTTGGTTCTACTTCAAATTCTTCTACTAAGAATTCGTTGATTCGGTTAATAATTTCAGCTGCTTCCATAGTATTAGTTTAATTATTCCACTTTTTAATGATCAATGATGAGTTTGTACCGCCAAATCCAAATGAATTTGAAAGGAATGTGTCAAACCCTTGTTGCAATGTTTTGGTTGCGATATTAAGGTTTTTAGAATCTTCATCCGGGTTTTCAAAATTGATGTTCGGCGCAATAAAATCATTGTGCATCATCAATAACGAATAAACTATTTCACTTGCTCCTGCCATCCAGCACTCATGTCCTGTCATAGACTTAGTGGAGCTTACCGGAGGTCTGTATGCACCAAAAACAGAATCAATTGCTTTCGCCTCACTTGCATCACCTGCAGGTGTAGAAGTGGCGTGAGCGTTGATATATTGAATATCTTTTGCAGATACTCCGGCATCTCTGAGAGAGCCTGCCAGGGCTTTTGCAGGGCCTTCTACGGTTGGGTTAGAAATATGTCCTCCGTTAGAAGAGAAACCATAACCAAGTATTTCGCCGTATATTTTAGCGCCTCTTTTTTGTGCTGATTCAAGACTTTCGATGATGACAGTAGCGCCGCCTCCACTTGGAATTAGCCCGTCCCGGTCTCTGTCAAAAGGTCTTGACGCCTGTGTAGGAGTATTTTCTCTGATAGAAAATGCGCTTAGGGCATCAAAATTACCCATTGAGTATTTGTTGATTTCCTGTGCTCCGCCACAAACTATCATGTCCTGGTAGCCATTTTTTATCATATGGAAACCCATACCAATGGAGTGGGAACCACTTGCACAGGCTGCACTGATTGTCATGTTAATACCTGTCAGCTTAAAGATAGTTGCAAGGTTCATTGTTACTGTTGAGTTCATGGTCTGGAAAACAGAGCCAGAACCTACCAGTGTTGTATCTTTTTTCTCTCTGATGATATCAATCGCTTCCATTACCGGTTTAGCGCTGCTGTCATTACCATAAAGAATCCCTACTTCGTGTTTATCAATATAGTCCTGATCAAGACCGGCAGTTTTCAGTGCCTCTAATGTTGCCATATAAGCAAACTCCCCTTGTTCGGGCATCATAATTCTTGCTCTGCGATCAAGTAGCCCTTTTAGGTCAGGGCGCTCAACATGACCGGTCAAACCTGATCTGTAACCAAATTCTTTTCTTTCCTGATTAAGTATAATGCCTGATTTTCCCTGAAAAAGAGAATCTCTTACTGCATCAAGGTTAGTACCTAAGCAAGAATAAATTCCAATACCTGTAATGACAACTCTATTGTTCATCTTTAGTAAGAATGATTTATTATAAAATTCCTCCGTTAACAGATATCACTTCACCTGTGATATATGATGATTTTGTAGATGCAAAGAAACCGATTGTTTCTGCCACTTCTTCAGCAGTACCAAAGCGTTTCATAGGAATCATAGCACTCAAGTCTTTTTCGCTCAAATCCTCTGTCATATCAGTTTTGATGAAGCCAGGGGCAATGGCGTTTACCGTTACACCACGGCGGGCCACTTCTTGTGCCAATGATCTTGTCGCTCCAATGATACCTGCTTTTGCAGCAGAATAATTGGCTTGTCCCGGAACACCTTTCAAACCTGAAAGAGATACTACATTGATAATTCTTCCATACTTTTTAACGAGCATGTCTGACATTACCAATTTAGTGATATGGAAAAAACCATCCAGATTAATATCAAGAACTTTTCTCCATTGTTCGTAGCTCATCCACATCAACAGGTTATCCTGACGGATACCAGCGTTGTTAATAAGTACTTCTATGCGTTTATCTTTATTTGCTTCGATCCAGCCACCAAGTATTTGCTCGATTGCAGGAGCGTCAACAACATCAAATTTCATTAATTCACAGTCAACACCCAATGCTTTTACAGCAGCTTGTGTATTGTTTGCTTCTTCATCATTTGAGCGGTAGTTCAACAAGATGTTATAGCCCATTTCAGCAAGTTTTAAACACGTTGCTTTTCCTATACCTCTCGAACCTCCGGTTACTAATGCGTATTTCATTACAGGTTAATTTCTATTGAAAAATAGTGTTGTTTGCAGTAGCAAATTTTTCTACTGATTGTGTCATTAATAAATCTTTTACAGCCTGAATCTCTTGATAATGAGGTTTGTCAGCCACAAAAGCAGTTGTTACTTTTCTGCCGGCCTCATACACTTCTTTACCAAAAGAAGAAAGTGTATCCTGGCATTGCAGGTAATCTACAGTTTGTAAAATTGTAATAAACTGAATAGAAAGTACTTCAAATGCATTTTCAATAACACGGTTAGTCAGTAAAGCCGAGTTACAGCCCATACTCACGATATCCTGATTATCGTTGTTGTTAGGAATACTATGAAGATACATCGGGTATGACAAGGTCTGACATTCAGCTACGGTTGAAGTTGCTGTGAATTGCATACCCTGAACCCCAAAATTAAGCCCTAAAGTTCCCAAGTTGACAAAAGGAGGGAATTTTTGGTTCAATTTATCATTTACCATGTAGTTTAACTGACGCTCAGAAAGCATGGCAAGCTTGGTAACTGCCATTTTCAGTTTATCCATTTCCATTGAAATATAATCGCCATGGAAGTTACCTCCATGGTATACATGTTCAATTTTATGATCGATTACCGGATTGTCATTTACAGAATTCAATTCTCCTGCTACTACTGACTCGGCAGCGAGAATTGTATCATAGATTGGCCCGAGGATCTGAGGAACACATCTGATAGAGTAGTACTCCTGAACTTTATCTTTGAAAACATTCTCTGTAGTTTCCTTATAGAGATGTTCCTCGCGCTTTCTTGTTCTCTTGCTGTCATGAAGGAAATTACGCATTACCTGCGCTATTTTATTCTGACCTGCATGCTTTTTTACATGATTCAGTTCGTGAGAGAAATGATCATCATAAGCTTCAACCAGCTCGTTAATAACAGACGAAAACGCTACAGACCAGCCTAAAAGGTTTTGAGCCTGCAATACGTTGATGATACCGATACCAGTCATTGCTGAAGTACCGTTCATCAAAGCAAGGCCTTCTCTTAAATGTACTGCTAATGGTTTTATGTTCAATTGAGCAAAAACGTCCTTTGCCGGTCTTCTTTCTCCATTATAGATCACTTCGCCTTCACCGATTAATACGTAGGCCAAATGTGCTAGCTGTACTAAGTCGCCACTAGCGCCAACACCACCATGTTCAAATATGCAAGGTGTTACATCTTTATTGATTAATTCTGTAAGTATTACCAGTAAATCTGTATGTATACCTGAATAACCTTTAGAAAAGCTGCTAAGGCGGGCAAGCATTAATGCTTTAGCCATTGTTGGGGTAAGTAGTTTGCCTACTCCGGAACAGTGACTCCTGATCAGATTGTATTGTAATTCATTTAATGCACTATCCTCAATCTTGTATTGAGCCATAGGCCCAAAACCGGTATTGATACCGTAAATGAGTTTATTCGAAGAAAAGTCTTTTAGAAAGTTGAAGTTGGTAAATACGTTTTCCAAACAGTCCTGACTAATATCAATTTTACCTCCCTTGAAAAGGATATCGTAACATTGGCTGAGTGTCAGGTCTTTATTCCCTATTGAAATCATAAACTAAATAAGCATTTGGGCTTAAATCGATAAGCCTAATCAGGTAACTCTCTTTCAATTAAAAGAAAAGCCAACAAATTTATCGAGATTTCTCCCTTAAAGCAAGTGTTTTTGCGACGAAAAGGCAAAAGAAAGGAAGACTGTTAACATAATCATAACATAAGACGGATCGGTTTGTTATTAAACAAGAGAATTTTGGGAGTTATTGTGCTTTATCCCATGGCAATATGATATAGCCTGGTGCATTTATACATTTTTTGAAATTGGCTGCATTACTGAAATTTATTTGATTTCCGTGGAACAAAGTATTGTAGTAATTAAACGCCTCAGGTGCAATAGGGGGGCGGTGGTCAATATTGATAAAATTACTATGCCTTTTTCCTGTTAATGTATTGAAATCAACATAATGAGCATTGCAAGCATAAGGTTTTTTTATTTTTTGACCAAGCTGATATCGGCGTGTTAAAAGATAGGCTCTTAATAACTGAAAATCATCCTTGTTATAATTGACATAAATATAATCACAGAAATATATGCGTTCAATCCATGTGGCATGTTTACGTTGTTTTACACATGGAACATTGATAATAAGGTTATTAAACAAGTGGCTATCAAGAGAAACTTGCGATTTTAACATTTCCGTAAGCATGATATTACCCATACTATGATGAAGTAATACCCAATTTTTGTTTGCTAAAGACGCTCTTTTTATTTTTTGGATTTCTAAGAGGAATGTCATGTACCCGGAAGTAGCTTTAGTAGCGTTTTTTTTAGAAAAGTTAAAGTTTCTTAAAGCGGAGTAATCGGGGTTGATACTTGGATAGTCAAACATGATTACCTGTACATTGTATTGTTTGTGCATATTATATGCTCTTGAAAGTGCTATGGGGAATGTTTTTCCCATTCCTTCAACATAGCAGAGCCAGTTGTCTTTATTGTTTGAGTGCTCAATGGCATGGCTTAAACTTTTTTTGATGAATAATTTCCATTTACCTGATTTTAGTACTGCCCTGACCACAAATATTTTTGAAGAGTCGTCAAAAAAGTTGCCAAATAGTTCTCTTTGCCCTGCTTTAAATTTTCTGGTAGTGTAAATGATAACTGAAGTGTCTGTACTTAAATAAGAATCAGTTTCTGTAGCAAGGCTTATGTCATTCCACATTTGATTATAAGAAGCCATCTCTTCTTTGAAAAGGCTGGAGTATGCCAGCATAGGTGTGAAGAGAAGTAAGAGTATCGTTCTGAGTAATAGCATTTAATACTTTAGAAAGGAAGTAATGTTCTAAACTTTTTGTGATTTAAGTAGTTTAACTAAGATAAAGGAGGATATGTTTTATGAAAGCTATTTTTAGTAGGATAATTTTCCTGGGCTTATGCACTTGTTTTTTATATTCCTGTGTTTTCTCATTACCGTCTTCTGCCAGGAAGCAATATAATAAAGCAATTGTAAATGCTCCGTTTGACGCTATTATAGTGCCGGGTGTTCCTTATGACTCTCTGGTAGGTAATTGGAGTGATTTGATGAAGATAAGAGTATATTGGTCTTACATTCTATATCAAAAGGGGATTGCCAAAAATATTATTTATTCCGGTGCTGCTGTTTATACTCCGTATGTTGAAAGTAAAATAATGGCTATGTATGCAAAAGAGCTTGGTATTCCGGAATCGAATATTTTTATAGAGTATTCTGCAGAGCACAGTACGGAAAACGTTTACTATTCTTTTTTTATGGCACAAAGGCTTGGATTTAAATCTGTTGCATTAGCTACAGATCCGTTTCAGACTGCAATGGTTAAACATTTTGTGAAGAAGAATAAGTTGGAAATCTGTTATTTGCCGATGAATTTTGACACAATAAAAATGTTCAATATGGTTGAGCGGCTTCCTGTTGATGCAGAGCAGGCAAAAGTCGGGAATTTTATTCCTTTGCCAGAAAGGGAGGGGTTTCTGAAACGATTCAGGGGTACAATGGGTAAAAATCTGAAAAGAGATGAGAATGATGCCCAAAACCGGTAGGAGAAATAATCAGGATAAAATACTACAAAAGCAATTTTGTAGTATTTTATCCTGTTACAATAAATTGAGAATTATTCTGTAGAAACTTTTAGAACATTTTTTCCATCAAATACGAAGATATTTTTCCCATCTAATGTAACAATTGACTTTGAGTTCTTCCTTGCATCAAAAAATTTAGGACGACCGGAAGCAGCATCAATTGCAAAATAATCACCGGCTTCAGTATCAAAGAATATTTTTTCTCCAAAAATACCGGAAAACTCTCCCTTTTTGGTTGGTGTTGCCCATACTTTGCTGCCTGTTTTTAAGTTGTGGCTTGCAACGCCTTTTTCACCAAGAAGAATAACGTTGTCTTGATTGAAATTAGCCTCTTTTAAAGTAGCCGGGTCAATGATTTTTTCAATCAGGCCGATATTATCACCGTCCAACGGAATTTCATATTGCTCCTGACCTGTTTTATAATCTAGTGAGTACAGTGCTTTACCGCTGCAAACAACGATGTTTTTCCCATTAGGGAAGATGTTTGTTATACCCTTTTTGAAGCGTTCAGAATCCCATGTTTTTGTTCCGTCTGAAGTACTAAATGCCTGAACTTCGTAAGGCTTTACATTTTGATATTTAACAGTTCTGAAATATTGGGTCCATTGTACATAGCCGCTACCGTAAGTCTGCTTTGAAATGGCCTGTAGTTCAACAGCTCCGCCAACTTGGATGATAATTTTGTCATCTATTTTATATAAACCCGGAATTACCCTGGCATCTTTGATTTCAGGAGAGGTCCAAACTAGTTTACCAGAATTGATCTCATATTTTTTTATGAATTGGTGTCTTCTGTCTTTAACATCTAAGATGTATACGTATTCTCCGTCATACAATGGGTCTGCTATTGCATTATAAACACCAAATCTGACAACTTCTCCATATACTTTTGGTCTGACAAGTTCTCTGGCGAAGGTTACGTCGTAAGCTGCGGCCCAAATCGGCTGACCGGATTTGTAGTCATATACTTGTAGCCCGTTCAATTGTAAAAAAAGTTTATCCTGCTTTAGGAAAATTTTAGCAGTAGCTTCTCTTGTCACAATTTTCTTTTCAACTAACCCGATAAAGGTTTGTTCCCAAAGAATGTCTCCGTTTTTGGCATTAATTTTCAGGATTTGGTTTTTAAATCCTGAAAAGATAGCCTGCCATGCATTTCTTGCCATACTGATAATAACGATAGAGCCTTCATTGTTATCATAGAAGTATTTACCTACAGGAGTGCTGAATTTGGCCGTAGTCCAAAGTTCTTCTCCTGTCCGGGCTTTAACCATTGTTAAATTTGTTTTTGTCACAATTGCATAGGCATCCATCTCTTTGATGTAAATAATCTCATCGTCGCTTTTAATGCCCTGATATTTGTCGGAACTCCAAAGTTTTTCTCCACTATGAAGATCAACCAGTACCATTCTGTCTTTACCTGCTTTACGGTCAAATAAGAAAATTGCATTTGACTCGTACATTGGTATTTGTAATTCTACCTTTCCAATATCATTACTGATGTCTTTAAAGCTTTTGCTCCATTTTAGCTTACCATCATCAGTAGAAATCAGAGAAAAAAATTTCTCATTGCTGCCATGGGCAATTTTTTCTTTCTCGCTTAAACCTGTTTCTGTATAAGTATGTGTAGTAGTTGCACTCCACTCTACTTTCATTTCTTCTGGTTTTTGACCAAAACTGGATCCTAGCGACGTAATAAATAATATTGCCGCTAAATTGATTTTTTTCATAAAATGTATTTTAGGGTTATTGAATATTAAATGTGTATTTGATTTTTAAGCGTTGGTTTGGTAAAACATCTATATTTTCGAATTTATATTTCATTAAAATGTCTTTCAGGATGTTTTGCTGGGCAATGTTGGTTTTTTCATCAGATTGGGTGAAAATGGTTATTACCTGACCTTTTTTCTGAATCGTAATGTCGAACAGGTAAAGCCCTTTTATATCTTGTTTTGTGATATTTTTACACAAAACACTTTCCGGGTTGCCCAAATCTCTATTCAATTGACGGATGGCTGTAATTTGTAGCGAGTCCTGGTCTTTCCCTTCGATATAGTCAGTATATTCCGGGAGTGATTGGAAATCCCATTCAACAATATTGAGCCCATTACTTACAAATGCTATCGGTTGGCCTTTCAGGAAAGAAAAGTAAATAGGAAAGATATTGGAGCTTTCCCGCTTTCCCTGAAAACGGTATTGTGCAATTTTAGGTTGGTGATCGCTGTGATTGAAAATCACAAGTTTCCTTTTCCAGCCTATCCAGCCGTCATTGTCAGAGTAACCGAAAAACTTTGATTCAGGGTCTAATTTGAAGTCTGCATCTGCTTCGGCGGTTGCATGATAAATGCTTTCTATCAGGTCTCCATTTTGACTGTTTAATACCTGAATATTTGATTGGCGGCGATTATCTGCAGCTCCGATGGTGAGGGTGTTAAGGCTTGAGGTACCCACTCTTTCTGGTTTCACATTACGGGAAAACAGGAATAGTTGCTTGTCGTCATGTGAGAATTTCAAGGTGTAAACAATGTCTAGTTCTTCATTTGAAGTATAAAGCTTTTTTAAGTCAGGATAGCTATAGAAGGAAACTAACCGTTTGTTCTTCATTGAGTTTTTTAACTCTTTTTTATTGTTTCCTATAGATTCAATCTCTTTAAAATCAGCTTTTTCCGGGTCATATGAAACAGCTATTTTGTTAACCGAATGATTGATTGCTGCTATTTCGCAGTTGTCTATACTCAGCTCTCTGATAGTTTGTTTGGAAATAAAGTCTTTTATGGAAATTCCTTTATCTGAGGATAAAAGTATTTGCGTTTGCCCTGAGACAAATTCAACGGAGTTAACGTCATCTCCTTCGAAAACAATGCTGCCATCGTTGGAGTCAAGGATGACATATTTGATATCCTTGACCTTTTTAGAAGTAGGGGCAGTTTTTAATGCCGATGATTCTTGGAGCAGGATGTAGCGGTCGTCCTTACTAAATGCCGGTTTCCCTCCGTATGCAAATCCCGATAACTTTAAGTTTTTCCATATAGGAGTAACTTCTTGCTGGCTTCTCAAGTCGGCTATAGTTAAACAGAAAACTCTTCCCTGGGGTGCAGTAATAACCATTCTGTCGGCAGAATGGTTGATGCTTATTCCTAGAATGGGATAATTACAGCCATTTACCCTAATGGTTCGGGGGGCACTTGATGCTGTTGAATATAATAAGACAAGGAAAGTTGCTGATAATGATAAAAATAGCTTCAAATTTGGCATATTCATAGGTTAGTTGGATTGCTAAAGTAAGAGGTCAGTTTCGAATATCATAGGAAATTCTTGGCTTTTTGGAAATTTAACGGTCTGGAATTTAATTTCAAAAAAGCCCGGTTACATATATTCTACACTGGTACATCACTTGCTTTAAGAGATTGTGTTTTTTACTTTTCAAAGGAAATTTTAATAAGAATATCTTCTTTCTTTTTCTTATAAGCTTCAACTACAAACTGGTCCTTAGCTATTGCAAAAATTCTGCCCGTGTTGAACTGATAGATTTCAGTTCCTTTGACATCTCTTGTGTCGAAAATAGAAAACTTACTTACAGTTCCTTTTGAGTCACTTAATTTATAAGCAGTGAGGAACCCACCTTGGCCGTCAGAGTGATTTGTCGGAACCTGGTCAGACTGAAGATCTTTATTCTTTTCATGGTCAAGGAAAAGCAGATAGTGGTTAGTGCCGTCTCCTATATATTTGAATGACATGCCACCTCTTCCTGCTCTTCCGGTTTGTTTTTTAGGAAGTTTGCGCATCCATGCCAGCTTTTGATTCGCATCTATTTTCGTAACCAGCATGTCATTATAGTGATATGTATAGTAAGTGGTTGTACGGCCGTTTGAGCTGGTACTGGTATGTTGTACAATATAGTATTGCTCACCAATAAGTAATAAGCTTCCGTCTTCTTCAACGATTAGCTTTCTTAATTCAAGTTCACTGAATTCTGCTTTGCCGTCCTCGTCTTTTTTAGTATTCTTTTTGGCTGCTCTGGCACTGATGTTCTGATTAAGGATTTCCAAAGGTATTTCGTATGTATTAGAGCTTAATACTTTACCGTCTTTTGCCATTTTAAATACAATGACTCCATTTGCGGCATCAGGATCGGTTCCGTTATTATAGAAACCTGCACATATCATTTCATTAGGGTTAGGGCTTTCATATAACCAGACCTTATTAATAAACTTGTTAGCAACTTCAACTGTTGTTTTGGTTAACTGGCCGCTTTTAGAAGCAAATTTTAATAATTCAATATGATAGTTGGCTACTGTAGCTTTTTTGCCTTTTTTAGTATCGGTAGTGTTATCGTTATAAACTTGAGCAAGCGTATATGCATTTCCTTCTGAATCCACAGTGTAGTCGATATTATTCATCTTCTTTTCTGTGTATGGCATTGTGATTTCTTTTTTCCAAAAGGTTTTCAGGTCTTTTTCATATACATTGAAACCTATGATATCGTAGCTGTTTTCATCCTTTTTAGTCTCAGGTTTTCTACGATACTGAACCATCAGTTTTGAATTGTCATCTGAATAATGGAAGGCAAATTTACCGGTAACATTATAGCCTCCTCCAAATGAGAATCCCCAACCTGTAAATCCTGAACTAAAATCTCCGGAAATTTTTCCTTCAACTTTTAGAAGATTAACTCCGGCTCCTTTAAATGATCCTGCTGCAAAATCAATTTCTCTGGCAAACAACTGTTCTGTTTTATTTGGCTTGTCCCATATACTATAGAATAAGTAGTGCTTACCTGCAAATTCTTTTACATCTTCAAGTGTAAAGCCATTTCCAAAGTCTTCATATTCTTTGATTTGTTTGAATGAAAGATTGTCTGCAGAGAATTTTTGTATAAGAATTCTTTCGCCATCAACTTTGACTGTCAGAATTTCTCCGTTCTGAGAGAAATAGTATTTGCTTGCGGCATCAATAACTCTGTAAGGAGCTCCTACGGAAATATTTGTTTGTGAGAAGGCAAATAAAGGGCTGAGGCACAATAATAATAGTGCAAACGCTGTCTGTTTCATTAGAGGTTTAGTTGAAGTAGTAATTGTTTCCGGCAAAATAGCTGATTCATAAAATGATTCTTAATCTTCTATTTCTAATTTTTCTAAAATATCAGCAAGCTCTTCAAAATCTTTTAATCCGACTTTCACTTCTTCGCCTCCTTTCAGACCCAAACCTTTGCAATTGGTTTTGTTCAGAAAGTTATCAAGATTGTTAGCGTTGAAGCCAAAAGAAATAAAAATTTTGTCTTTATGAGGAAGTGTGGTAATGAAATCGGAAGAGATGTCGGCGTTTGATTTTACATCAATGTCAAACCAGTCTACATCATTAGCAAATTTTTCAATAATTGAAGTAATCGCTGCTGCGCTAAGTTGATCTGCATACAGTTTCAGCATGACAGTTTTAGTCAGTTTTGGAAGGAGTGTATGCTCGTCAGCTACAATTTCGATGATGTTTAAGTTAAGAAGATCGTCTGCTTTTTGAATTAATTCAGGATCGGCAGAAGCAAATTCGCCAACAATCTCAACTCCGGACAACCAGCCGATAATAGCTTTATATTTAGCAATAAGATCATCATTCAGAGGGTCATCAATAGGGAAGCCAATCAGATCGGCTCCCATACCTGCACAGTAGCGGGCGTCGCTTAAATTTGTTACATTACTCACCTTCACTGCTACTTTCAATGCCATACTGCTATAATATTTTTATCTTTTGGGAATGTTAAATTAGTTATTTTTGTATTTAAACAGAAATCTGCAAAAGTCTTTAGGCAAAAATGGTAAGTAACTGTAAATTGAAATTATACATTTATTCATTATTAGTCAGAGACTTAATTACTCACAAACGAAGGGCTGTGAACCCTCTCAGTTAATTAAAATTATGAGCAAAAAAGGAAGAGTACTTGTCGCGATGAGCGGTGGAATTGACAGCTCTGTAGCGGCAGTAATGTTGCATGAGCAGGGGTATGAAGTGATTGGTATGACCATGAAAACCTGGGATTATGCTACATCCGGTGGAAATGAAGGAAGGGGAACCAAGAAAAAGGAAACAGGTTGTTGTAGCCTCGATTCGATTAATGATGCAAGGGAGATTGCTGTAAAGCTAGGTTTTCCCCATTATATCTTAGATATTAGAGAAGAGTTCGGAGATTATGTAATTAATCACTTTACCGATGAATATTTAGCAGGGCGTACACCTAATCCTTGTGTGCTTTGTAATACACATATTAAATGGGATGCATTATTGCGTCGTGCTGATAAGTTAGGTTGCGAGTTTATCGCAACAGGTCATTATGCCCGATTGAGAGAAGAAAACAACCGTTTTGTTTTATCCAAAGGAATTGATGATATGAAAGACCAGTCATATGCCTTATGGGGTGTGTCTCAGGAAAGTTTCAGCCGGACAATTCTCCCTTTGGGGGAATTGCGTAAAACAGAAATAAGGGAAATGGCTGCCGAAAGGGGGTTCATGGAGTTGGTGAAGAAGGCTGAATCATATGAAATCTGTTTTGTCCCGGATAATGATTACAGAGGTTTCCTTAAAAGAAGAGTCCCTACACTTGAAGCTGAAGTAGCGGGAGGCAATTTTGTAATGACAGACGGCAGGGTTGTAGGTAAACATAGTGGTTATCCCTTTTATACCATTGGTCAGCGTAGAGGCTTGGAAGTGCAAATGGGGTATCCTGTTTATGTGACTGAAATACGAAAAGAGACAAATGAAGTTGTTTTAGGAACATTGCCTGATTTGCAGAAAGATGCTATGTGGGTGAGCAAACTCAATATGGTTAAATATGCAGATTTAAATGCTAAGCCAACTGAAACTATAACGAAGGTAAGGTATAACGATGATGGTACTCCTGCAGTGATAGAACAGATAGATGATAGGATGATAGTAACATTTCACGAAAATGTCAGTGCTATCGCTCCTGGTCAGGCAGCTGTATTTTATGAAGGGGCAGATGTGATTGGAGGAGGGTGGATTCAGGAAGCTTTTAAACAATAGCGATTACCCAATGGCTCCGGATGGTATCTATTAGGACTAAGAAACATTAAAAATATGATTCGATTTTTTCTTTATTGTGTAGCATTGCCTCTTCTGCTCATGGTTTTTTCATGTAGCCAGGATGAGTTTGCTCCTGTAGATCTAAAATATGACTATAGTTATTACCCTTTACAAAAAGGTACGTTTGTCATTTATGACGTAAGAGAAGTGCTTTATCCGGCAGGAGCTGATTCTGTAGTAAAAATATACAAAGAAATGTATCTTATCGGTGATACATTGAATGGTAGTAATACTGTTGGAAATAACGCTACAATGTGGACTTTAGAGAAATATACCAAGGCAAGCGCCAATGCTAACTGGAGTTTTGATTCGGTCTGGACCGTCCGTTATTCTGTCGGTAAAGCAACTCTGATTGTTACAGAGAACAATATTCCGGTTGATAAGATGGCCTTTCCTATGAAAGAAGGATTAAAATGGAATGGGAATAGTCAAAATATATCTAATACGGCTATTGTAACGGGTAGCAATACCTCAAAATTGGCAGATGCTTTTGTATTAAGAAATTACCGGAAACCATATTCCGTAAGTGATACCACTTTTTCCAATACTGTAACAGTTGTTGAAAGCAATAGTGAAACAAACGTAAGCAGAGATATTCGCAGGGTAGTCTATGCAAAAGATATTGGTATGATCTATCGTCTGGTACAGAATTATACATACAAATCTATCGGCGGGATTGCCATCAAGGGTGATATAGCCTATGGCAGGAACAAAGAATGGAAATATTATAGCTATGGTGTTAAGACTGAATAAGGGTCTGTTTTTTTTGTTAGCAAGTTTACTGATATCGAAAAGCTTAGCTGCACAAAACATAAGGAGTGTTGTTTTTTTTAAGGATAAAAATGCAACTACATATTCTTTAGAGCAACCTGAGGCTTTTTTGTCATCCAGGGCAATTGAAAGAAGAAGCAAGCAAAAAATAAAATACGATAGTACTGATTTACCTGTAACTGCAGTTTACCTGACAGCGATACAGGATAAAGGCGCTAAAGTACTTTATCCTTTTAAATGGCTGAATGCAGTATTAATAGAGGCAAATACAGCTCAGTTAAGTGAAATTTTACAGCTTTCTTTTGTTAAAGATGTTACCTCGTACCAAACGCTGGCAATTCCTGTTGCCAGGCAGTCAATTGAATCTGACCTGACAGCTGTAACTATGCGAACAGAGGCTCAGTCTGGTTTTTATGGAGTAGCAACAGCTCAGCTGGAAATGTTGTCTATTCCTAAAATTCATAAGTCAGGGTACAGGGGAGAAGGGATGCTGGTTGCAGTGTTTGACGGGGGATTTTCCAATGCTAATACTATTCATGCTTTTGATAGCTTATTTCTGAATAACCGTGTTAAAGCTACTTTCGATCTCGTTGATATGGAGACGAACGTATTTGATAATAATCAGCATGGTACAGCAGTGTTGTCGTGCATGGCTGCCTGCGATACAGGGAAAATGGTAGGAGGGGCTTACCGGGCAGATTATTTGCTTTTCAGAACTGAAATAGTAACAGAAGAAACTCCCTTAGAAGAGTATTATTGGTTAAGAGCTTCTGAAATGGCAGATAGTGCAGGCGTAGATGTTATTAATAGTTCTTTAGGGTATAATACGTTTGATAATAGTAGTTATAGTCACACTTACAGCCAGCTTGACGGGAAAACTACTGTGGTAAGTAAAGCGGCTTCATTTGCGGCCCAAAAAGGAATGATTGTTGTAAATAGTGCAGGTAATGAAGGCAACACTAGCTGGCGTCATATTAATACCCCTGCCGATACTCCTGATGTCCTTACAGTAGGTGCGGTTGATTTAAATGGTAATCATGCTTCTTTCAGCTCAGTCGGACCTACTGCCGACGGCCGGATCAAGCCTGATGTTGTTGCGCCTGGAGCAGCAGTGTATGTTGCAGACCCTCATGGTAGTTATTTGACAGGGACCGGAACTTCCTATGCTGCTCCTACTATGGCAGGCTTGGTGGTTACATTCTGGCAAAAGAATCCCGACTTGACAAATCTTCAAGTGATTGATTATTTGAAAAGATCAGGGAGCAGGGCAGGTACCCCGGATTACAAATATGGTTATGGTATACCTGCGTGGGATAGAGCCGATGATTTAATCACTCTTCTGAAAGATAACAAGACCATTCTGAATAAGTTTAAAATTTACCCTAATCCTATTGCTGATCAGGAAGTTGTATTGGAAGTGGATATGAACCAGGTTAGTTTGCCTTTCCATGTGGAGTTGTATGATAATTACGGGAAAAAAGTCTTTGAGCAATTTTTGAAAAGCGCTTCAATCTTTAATAATTTAAGCCTAAATTGCATCACATTGACACCCGGATGTTACTTTTTTAAAGTAATTGACGGAGATGGGAACGTTTTTTTACAGAAAATTCTTAAAATCTGAAAAAATCTTCGATAATCATTTCTATTTTTTATAAATATTTAAGATATTTGCAACCTTATTTAGTATAGATTTTGGCAGAAAATTTTCAAAACAGAGCTAGGGGCTTCAGAGGTAGAGTAGTACAGGAGGAGCCTTATAAAATAAACGAAAAAATCCGAGCGCAAACCGTCCGTATAGTGGGCGAAAACATAGAACAAGGGGTGTTCCCTATTTCTAAGGCCTTGGAAATCGCAGCAGCAGTCAATCTTGATTTAGTTGAGATTGTTCCTACAGCAGAGCCACCGGTTTGCCGTGTGGTTGATTATGCAAAGTTCAAGTATGATCAGAAAAAGAAACAGAAAGAACTTAAAGCCAAAGCTCATAAAGTAATTTTAAAGGAGATCAGATTCGGTCCTAACACGGACGACCACGATTTCGAGTTTAAAGTAAAGCACGCAATTAACTTTTTGAAAGAAGGTTCTAAGCTTAAAGCATATGTACACTTTGTCGGGCGTACAATTGTTTACAAAGAGCGAGGAGAAATGCTGTTGCTGAAATTTGCTCAGGCTTTGACAGAGTATGGTAAGGTAGATCAGTTACCTGCTATGGAAGGGAAGAGGATGTTCCTTTTTATGTCTCCAAAGCCAACTACTAAAAAGTAGTTTTTAGTTTAAGGATAGTATTTATTTTAATTTATAATTCAGAGTTATGCCATCAGTAAAAACAAACTCCGGAGCTAAGAAGAGATTCAAAGTAACCGGAACAGGTAAAATCAAGAGAAAGTCTGCTTTTAAAAGCCACATTCTTACTAAAAAAACTACTAAGCAAAAGAGAAATCTGACTGGTACTACTTTAGTAAGCACTGCTGACGAAAAGAGAGTTAAGTTCTTGTTGAAAGTCTAGTCAGGTTTTCACACTATCCAATTTGTTGATTTTACAACAGGTTTCATGTTTAACCCGGTTCTAAGGTTTAAGTAATTTAGATATTCGCCTTTGAACCAAAAATGTAAAGATTATGCCTAGGTCAGTAAATGCCGTTGCATCGAGAGAGAAAAGAAAAAGAATTTTAAAACAAACCAAAGGTAATTTCCTTGCCAGAGGTAATGTTTACACAGTAGCTAAGAATACCCTTGAAAAAGGTTTGACTTATGCTTACAGAGATAGAAAAGCTAAGAAAAGAGAAATGAGAAGCTTGTGGATTCAGCGTATCAATGCTGCTGCAAGAGAACAAGGTTTGTCTTATTCTCAGTTCATCGGAAAGTTAAGATCTGCTGGTCTTACTTTGAATAGAAAAGTATTGGCTGATTTAGCTATGAACAGACCTGAAGCATTCCAGGCTGTAGTTAATAAATTGAAATAAGTAGTATTAATTTATACTTAATAAAGCCACCCGATTGGGTGGCTTTATTTTTTTATGGCAATAGCTTGTAAGAGGGTTATTTTTTCGTACATTTGTATAGTTAGTCGATAGGGAATATAATATTTCTTGTTTAGAACAATTTAAAATTAGTTTGCCCGTTACTTGTACGTAATTAATGAAGCAATTACATTTGGGTAAACTTTTAGTAACACAAAATTAACTTTGAGTGCTTTCATAGCCGTTAAAAAAGCCGTTTTTTTGCATTAAGTTCAAATTAGCACATAAATACAATTAAATAATCTAAAACAATTTTCAGAAATGGGAGTAGAAAACACAGCCGTAAAAAAGAGCTCATTCGCATCTTATTTTGCACCATTAGTAATTATTTTGGCAATCGTTATTAGCGAATTGCTTTTTTTCTTCGTGTTAGGGGACAAATCAAACTTTGAAGGTGCTGATGTTGAGCACGGCCACCCAATCAATTATTTAGGTATAGTTTACAAAGGGGGTATTATTGTACCGATTTTGATGTCATTTTTATTGATGGTAGTAATTTTCTCTATCGAACGCGTAATTACTTTGGCTAAAGCTAGCGGAAAAGGAAGTATCGATGGTTTCGTTTTGAATATCCAGCATTTATTAGCTAAAAACAGTGTTGATGCTGCTATTGCAGAGTGCGACGTTCAGCAGGGTTCTATCGGGAATGTGGTAAAAGCTGTTTTAGTTAAATATAAAGAAGTAGTTCAGGATTCTAATTTCTCTAAAGATCAGAAGATTGCTTCTTTGCAGAAAGAACTGGAAGAGTCAACTCAGTTAGAATTACCTGCCTTAGAAAGAAACCTTCCTGTATTGGCAACTTTAGGTTCTGTTGGTACATTGGTGGCTCTTTTGGGTACAGTATTGGGTATGATTAAAGCATTCGCCGCTATGTCTACAGCCGGTGCTCCTGATGCATCTGCACTTGCAACAGGTATCTCTGAGGCTTTGATAAACACTGCTATCGGTATCGGAACTTCTGCATTGGCGATCATTGTTTACAACTACTTTACAAATCAGATTGACCAGATCAGTTACAGAATTGATGAAGCTGGTTTGAGTATCATTCAAACATTCTCATCTTTCAATAAATAATTAAACCCTTTGGGGAAAGGAGGATTATGTCTAAGGTAAAAGTTCCTAGAAAGAACATCAGTATGGATATGACTGCAATGTGTGACGTTGCATTCCTTCTGTTGACTTTCTTCATCCTGACTACATCATTCAAGCCTGAAGAGCCTGTAGTGGTTGATACCCCTACATCTGTATCTGAAATTAAATTACCTGATGCAAACGTAGCATTGATCTATGTGAGTAAAGGTGGGGCTGTATTTTTCGGAATAGATGAAGGTTACAGGGTTGCAACGCTTGAAAATTTTGGTAAAAAATACAATCTGCAATTCACAGACAAAGAGAAAAAAGAATTTCAATTAACAGGTGCTGTTGGTGTACCTGCTGCAGGTTTAAAGAGCCTTTTGGCTATTCCTACGGCGCAGAGAGCTAAAGCTAAACAAATTGGGATTCCTACTGACTCTACTAATAATGAACTGTCAGAATGGATAATGGCAGCCCGTAGAGCTAATCCTAATTTCAGGATTGCAGTGAAAGCCGATAAAGGCACAACGTACGGAGTTGCAAAAGAAGTGATAGCTACGCTTCAGGCCGCACCTAATAATATCAACAGATTTATGTTGGTAACAGGGATGGAGAAGAAGCCTACAAAAGCTGAATTAGAAAATTAAAATATTATACAATGGCAGAGGTAGTAACCGGTAAGAAAGGTACCCCCAGAGTGGATATGACTCCCATGGTAGATTTGGGTTTCCTTTTGATTACCTTCTTTATGCTTACAACTACATTTAGCAAGCCGAAGGCAATGGAGTTGAATATGCCTGATAAGAAACCTCAGGACGCAGATGTGAAGATGGATATTAAAGAATCGAAAGCGATTACTTTACTTCTGGATTCTGACAATAGGGTTTTTTGGTATCAGGGTTTGAAAGATCCTGATGTTCAGGAGACAGATTACTCTGATGGTGGTATCAGGAAAATTCTCTACAAGAAGTCTAAAGAGATTGGAAATGGAATGTTTGTATTGATTAAACCGCTTGATCAGTCGTCTTTCAGAAATATGGTTGACATACTTGATGAAATGGCAATCACAGGAGTTCCAAGTTATGCGATTGTAGAAGTCGTTAAAGATGATATTGATCTTGTGGCCAAAGCAAGAGAACAAAAAATCTAGAAATTATGCTTGACTTACTATTCAAAAATTCCTGGGTCGAAATTGTTTTCTCGAACAGGAATAAAGAATATGGGGCTTATGAGATCAGACAGGTGTATAGCAGAAACGTAACTGTTGCATTTTTTGCTGCATCAACGTTATTTACTCTTGCAATTACCGGCCCCGTAATTTATGATAAATGGATAAAATCCGCTGTAGTTGCGGATGATGAACTGGAAGTAAAAGAGATTGTTTTGACTCAGCCACCTCCACTGGATCCTAAATCTCCGCCACCGCCGCCACCGCCGCCGGTTCCACCACCGCCAAAGGTTGCTTCTGTTAAATTCTTACCTCCGGTAGTAAAGCCTGACGAGGAAGTAATTGAAGAGCCGCCTACGATTAAGGAAATGGAGAATAAAGCTATTTCTGATGTTAATCAGGAAGGGGCAGCTGCTACAGGTTCAGAAATTATAGTAGAAGAGTCTGGAACAGGTGATGCAGTAATTGAAGAACCTGTAAAAGAAGAAGAACCTGTTTTGTTTGCAGAGGAAGAAGCAACGCTTCCGGGTGGTTTGCCTGCTTATTTGCAAAAAAGTATTACATATCCTAAACAAGCAATCAAAATGGATATTACCGGTAAGGTATTTGTTCAGTTTGTAATTGAAAAAGATGGAGCTGTAACAAACGTTAAGGTTATCAGAGGTATTGGTTACGGTTGCGATGAAGAGGCTGCAAGAGCCGTAGCATCAATGCCAAAATGGACACCAGCGAAAATGAACGGTAGAACTGTTCGTAGAAAGATGGTAATTCCAGTGAGTTTCCAAACACAATAATATAATAGTATCTTTAAAAGAAGCAATTCCTGGTTAAAAGGGATTGCTTCTTCATTTCTCATGCAAAAAAAACAGTACAGTAATTTCCTTCTATACTTTGCCGCTACAATGGGGGTATTGTATATTTTTTGCGGGTTTTATATGGCAACTGCAGGAAACCTTAATTTGCCATTTGGAGATACCGGCCGATATGTATTCGGCACTCTGTTAATAGCCTATGGAGCTTTCAGGCTTTATGGTGTTTATCAAAAAAAGAAAGAACAACAGTAATGAGTGTGATAGCGTGGAGATTGGTATTGGCGTTGTCTCTTACATTACTTCTCTCGGGGAGCTGTAAAGAGACTTATCAGTTTGAAGAGGATACTCCTACATCTGGTAAAATAACAATAGCTGTTGATGAAGCTTTTTTACCAATTATCCGTCAGCAGGTTGATGCATTCTCTCATTATTATAAAAGAGCATCCATAAGCACAAAAGTATTGCCGGAAAATGAGGCAATAGCCGCTTTAGTAAAAGACAGCGTTCGTTTGGTTGTTGTATCACGTGATCTTACAAAGAGTGAACGAGATTATTTTGCAACAAAAAAACTGCATCCAAAAACACATCCTTTGGCCTTAGATGCTGTGGCAATCGTTACTTCAGAAGTATCAAAAGATTCATTACTTACACTGGAAGAATTAAAACAACTGCTTTTAGCAAAGGATAAAGGCAAACTGTTTGTTTTTGACCAGAGCAATTCAAGCAACCTGGGTTTTGTAAAACATAAATTAAACCTGAATGAGCTGGGGGGAAATGTATTTGCAGTAAACTCTAATCAGGAAGTAGTTGATTATGTTAAATCTCATCCTGGTACTTATGGGTTTATTGGTGGTGGCTGGGTGAGTGATTATGACAATAAAGAGACAGGAGCTTTATTGAAAGGCTTAAGAGTGGTTGGATTAAAAGCAGATAGTAAATCTGCCAATAGAGATGAATACTATTATCCTTTTCAGGAACATTTATATGATAAAAAGTATCCTTTGACCCGTGAAATATTTGCTATAAGCCGTGAAACGGGTAATCAGCTTGGCTCTGGTTTTATAGTATTTGTTGCAAGTGAAATTGGGCAAAGGATTATATTGAAAGCCGGATTGATGCCGGTAATCATACCACAGAGGAATATTAAAATTAAAAAATAAAGGGAGTTACCTATGAAAAAAGTTCTCTTTGCAGCAGTATTTGGTTTAGCTTTTACTGCGCAGGCACAAAGTATTAAAGAAGGTGTAAAGTTTTTAGACAATGAGCAATATGCTCATGCCCGAAAAACATTTAGTGAGTTGGTAAAACAAGTACCTACTGCAGAAAACTATTATTATCTGGGTAAATTTTATCTGGAAACAGAAAAGCTGGATTCGGCATTCACTTCTTTTACAAAAGGTAAAGAAGCTGATCCTAAAGTAGGTTTGAATTATGTTGGCTTGGGCACTATTCAGTGGAGCAAAAAAGATACGGTTACTGCTAATGCAAATTTTGAGCAGGCTATTTCTTTAAGAAAGAGAGAAGCTTCTGTTTATTATGAAATCGCCGATGTTTTACTCTCATATGATGTAAAAAATGTAAATAAAGCGATAGAAAACCTTAATAAAGCTATTCTTTATAGTAAAGGGGGCAATGCAGAGTATTTTTCTCTTTTGGGTGATGCTTATCTGTTGAAAGGTGATGGAACTAGCGCAGCAGAAAATTATAACAAAGCGATTGCTGTAGACGGCAAATCAGCGAAAGGTTATATCAATAAAGGGAATTTGTATATCAGAGGACGTAATTATACAGAAGCTTTAAAGCTGTATGATCAGGGGATTGCCGTAGAACCGGGTTATGCTCCTGCATATCGCCAAAGAGCCGAATTATATTTCCTTGCACAGCAATATGAAAAAGGCTTAGCTTCTTATAAAAAATATATGGAATTGTCAGATGAGGATTTTGATACCCGTTTGCGTTATGCCAAGTATTTGTTTAAAACGAAAGATTATAAAGAAGCGACTCCATACTTAGAAGGACTTACTAAGGAAGCACCGGACAACTATTTGGTATATCGTTTATTAGGCTATTCTTACCTGGAAACTAATGATTATGCAAAGGGTTTCACTTCAATGGATAACTTCTTTAAAAAAGTTGATCAGTCTAAGTTGATTGCATCGGATTATGAATACCTGGGTAAAGCGCAGATCAGATCAGGGAAAGATACAGTGGATGGTATTGCTAATCTTAGAAAAGCAATGGAGCTTGACACTGCCGATAATTACCTGCATCAGGATTTAGCAAACCTGTTCTATCAAAAGAAACAGTATGCTGATGCCGCTGCAGAATTTGAAGCAGTGCTGGCAAAAGGAAAACCAACAACAACTGATTATCTGAATTTAGGTAAGTCTTACTATATCCTGAAAGATTATGTAATGGCGGATTCTGCATTTGGAAGAATGGTGAAAGCAAAACCTACTGTAGCAAACGGGTATATTTGGAAGTGCCGCTCATTGGTACAGACGGATCCTGAATATAAAACAGGCGCTATCAAACCTTATGCTGAGAAATACATTGAAATTGTAGGGAAGCAACCGGAAGCATCCCGCAATAAAAAAGAACAGGTTGAAATATATGCCTTTTTAGCTTTAAATAGTGCTTCCTTCGAAAAGGATAAAGCAAAAGCAAAGGAATATTGGAGTAAAGCCCTTGAAATTGACCCTAACAATACAGCAGCGAAAGAGCAGCTGGCAAGTTTAAAATAATTAAAAGGTTCCGGTCTCAAACCGGAACCTTTTTTAGTTTCAGCTTTTTCCCTATCCAGCTTTTTTTTACTTTTGACAGAGTTAAGACTTTCAAAACCGGAAGCCGTTAATAATTAGAACTTAAATCAAAATTCACAGCATGTCTGTTTATACAACTGAGATTGCTTCTGCAACAATACCATCAGATAATCCTGTTCACCAGAGGCTATATTCTGCATATGTATTTGCTCAACCATACATTAAAGGTAACTTATTTGAGGTAGGATGTGGTGAAGGGAGAGGAGTTGAGTTATTGGCGCCTTTGGCTACTTCTTATACTGCAATAGATAAAATTCAAGGGGTAATAGATCTTTTGAAAGGTAAATATCCG
Organism: uncultured Bifidobacteriaceae bacterium; assembly: GCA_964572965.1. Taxonomy (GTDB): domain Bacteria; phylum Bacteroidota; class Bacteroidia; order Cytophagales; family UBA9547; genus CAZNHL01. Next base: position 58,790 of record CAZNHL010000002.1, on the reverse strand, counting down.
AAGTACGATTTCAGACAGGCTCATATTCCTCCTTTCAGGGGTTTTGATGATAATAGTTTTGATGTCGTTGTGAGCTTTCAGGTAATTGAGCATATCAAAGATGATATTCAATACTTAAAAGAAATTAACCGTGTTTTAAAACCGGGAGGTATTGCCTTGATAACTACTCCTAATATTAAGAATAGTTTGTCGCGCAACCCTTGGCATGAGCGTGAGTATACCGCAGAAGGGCTAACAAAAATTGCAGAAGATATCTTTCGGGTTGTTGATATGAAAGGTATCACCGGAAATGAAAAAGTATTACAGTATCACGAAGAAAATAGAAAATCTGTAAATAAGGTGATGCGTTGGGATATTTTCAATTTACAGCATCGCTTGCCTGCTTCATGGTTACGGGTTCCTTATGATATCCTGAATAGAAGAAACAGAAATAAGCTAATGGACAGCACTTCATTGGCAGCTCAGATACGCCATGAAGACTTCTTTGTTACTAACGAAGGAGATGAGGCTTTGGACTTATTCCTTATTGTTTCGAAATAGTTATTTGAGAATCTGTTTTGTTTCTCTGATCGCTAATGTATCAATAACAGCTGCATAAAGCTGATCAAACTCTTTTGGGTGCCGACTGTAATAAGCATAAGTGCTGTCATAGTCGGCTCTTTTTGTTTTGTAGGATTTCAGAATTGCATTTTCGCCATTTTTATAAACTGCATAAGCAGTGTCGATTCCATTAGGGCGTGTCAAAAATGCTTTGGCTTCTTCGGTATGGATATCTGCCAATATTCTGATGAACACTTTATCATCTACTAAGTTATCCGGTTTTGTGTCTTTATTTCCTGAACAGCTGATAAGAAGAATAGCACTAATAAAGAATAACAGTTTTTCCATTTTAAGGTCTTTCTTTTTAAAATAGCAAGTAGCTATTTTTTTGTTTTAACAAAGATAGCAATAACTTGCAAAAAGCCTTTATAGGTTCCAGAATGCTTTCAGGTCATTCCGGGTGGAGTAAAATATACATGAAAGAACTCATAAAAAAACTCAGAAGTTATGAGATCAGGATTAGAAATCTGATCAAGTCCCGTATGCAGGGAGATTTTCATTCTGTGTTTAAAGGAGCCGGGCTGGAATTTGATGATGTACGTTCTTATCAATATGGCGACGATGTACGTTCAATCAATTGGAGTATTAGTGCAAAAGGGCACGATACTTATGTGAACACTTTTAAAGAAGAGAAAGAGCAAACAGTTTTTTTTGTGATGGATGTAAGCGCCTCACAAGGGATAGGAAAAGAAGAAAGACGCAAAATTGATGTAGCACTGGAGATTTGCGGAGTAATGGCTTTATCTGCGGTGAAGGAGCAAAGCCAGATTGGCTTACTTTGTTTTAGCGATACCAAGGAACGTTATGTAAAACCCGCTAAAGGACTTAGGCATGCTTATGAAATAATTTCTGTATTATATGAACTAGAGCCTAAATCTCTGAAAACAGACCTGAAAAAAGCTTTTTTATATACATTGGGACTGCTGAAGAAGAAGAGTGTCGTTATTATCATTTCAGATTTTATTGATACAGATTTTGAAGTAATGTTAAAGGCCTTAGCCGGTAAACATGATGTGGTTGCTATTCAGGTTTCAGAGAGGCGGGAAACATTTTTACCGAAATTGGGGATTATACCTGTATATGATATTGAAAGGGGACATTCTGTGTGGGTTAATACCTCCTCTGATAAGTTCAGGCATGCCATTAGAGAGTTAAACCATAATACAAGAAATAACCTTGAAGAACTTTGCCGTAAATACAGAGCTAATTATGCTCAGATCTATACACATGAAGACTTTGTGCCGAAACTTGTAAAACTTTTTAAAGTGAGTGGAAGGTAGTATGGGTATGTTTTTGCTGAAAAAGTTTTTAAAAAAAGAGTATATAAGTACGCTGATACTAGTACTGCTCTGTTTACCTGCAATGTGCCGTGAAACTAAAGTGCAGGGTTTTTTTGATAAAGAGATTATTAAACTGGGGGAGCCGGTTCATTATTCTTTGACTGTTGAATATCCCCGCAATGAGCAAGTTTTATTTCCGGATTCCTCATTCGCATTTTATCCTTTCGCATTATGGAATAAAACATGGTCTTCTACTGTCAGCAATGATAGCATAAGTAAAGACAGTGTTGTTTATGAGCTGGCATTGTTTGAGTTAAAGTCAGTTGTAAGCTTTTCTTTACCTGTTTATAAGATTGTAGGTGATGATAGTATCACTATTGAGTCAAACGTTGATACAGTGCGCCTGGCTGAAGTTGTGACGTCCATTAATTCTGAAACTAAGATGAAAAGGAATGATACCTTTTTTGAAATAGCTCCGGAATTTAATTATCCATACTTTTTAATAGGATTTTTAGGCGTTTGTTTGCTCATATTTATGTTGCTCAGATATTTCAGGAAGTTTTTTGTTTTGATTTTCAGGAGGCTTTTATTGAGGTTTAATCATGAACGCTTTATTGTAGCTTTTAGGGAAAAGTGTAATATCATACAGCGTAAAGAGATGAGTTCCACATACCTGGAAGATACTTTGATTGAATGGAAAACTTATATTGGCGGTTTGTATGATTTACCTTTATCAACTTATACTTCCAAGGATATCTTTACTTTAATTCCCGATGATAAATTGCTTGAAATGTTAAGGCAAATCGATAAAGTGATTTATGGTGGAGGACAGGATATGAAATTGGCAGAGAACTTTTTTTACCTGAAAGAAAAAGCTCAGGTTATATTTAATCAAAAAACAAAAGGGTTAGGGAATGCTAAAAGAAATTGATTTATCATGGTTTTCAATTGACTGGTTTCTTCCTAAGACACTTTGGGGCTTTGTATGGGATAATCAGTTTGCCTTATACTTATTACCAGGTATTCCTTTGTTCTTTTTTCTGCGTTGGGCTTTTTATGTGAGGTTTCGGCAAAAACTTGACTTTGCGTTTCCGGATACACGTGTTTATAGAGACTGGCTTACATATTTACGTTTTATTCCCTCATGGTTTCTGTATCTGTCAATGTCTATGGTTATTCTGGCGCTGGGGCGCCCACAGAGACAGAACGAAGGTGTAGAGCAGTATACAGAAGGAATTGATATTGTATTGGCACTTGATGTGTCTGAGTCTATGACCTTGCTGGATTTGCAACCTGACCGTCTTGAAGCAGCAAAAGAAGTTGCAAATGAGTTTATTCATGGTAGAACAGGAGACCGTATAGGCCTGGTTGTATTCTCTGGAGAGGCCTATTCTTTATGCCCTTTAACAACTGACTATAGTCTGTTATCTGAAAGTATCGGAGAAATCCACCACCAGATGATTGAGAAAACCGGAACAGCTATTGGCAGTGCCCTGGCGGTGTCTACCAATCGTTTGAGAGAATCTAAAGGTAAATCGAGGGTAATTGTATTGCTGAGTGATGGAGAAAATAACGCAGGAGAAATAGAACCTTTAATGGCTGCCAGACTTGCTCAAGTGTATCAATGTAAGATCTATACCATTGCTGTAGGTAAGAATGGGAATGTGCCCTATATCAATGAAGCGGGGAAAAAGGAAATGGTAGAAAATGTGTTGGATGAAACCACTTTAAGACAAATAGCGGCAATTGGGAAAGGTGCATTTTTCCGTGCCACAGACAATAAGTCCTTAGAACAGGTGTTCCAAAAAATTAATATACTGGAAAAGACAAAAATTAAAGAAAACCGTTTTAAGAATGCCAGAGATTACTATCAGGTATATCTTATTTGGGGAGTTGTTTTCTTTCTTATTTGGCTTTTATTAAAAAGCTCTTTTATGAGTAATGTGTTGGAAGACTAGGCTATAAAATTTCTTGCAACTTCATATAACAGCTTTACTCCGAAAATGAGGAGACCAATGCCGGCGGCAATATTCAGCTTATGAATAAATTTGTCGTTAATGATATGACTAAGCTTATTGGCGAGGTAAGCTTTTGATAAGTCAGTAAGAAAAGTCGTTGTAATGACAAAAATGTAAAAGACCATTACTTCAGATCCTTTTAACTTGGCTTCCAGTGTTACAAACCCAACCACACCGATCCAAAAGAATGGAACAGCCGGACTGATAGCATTCATGCCCATTCCTTTCAAAATGTAGAGCATTTTGTCTTTAGCATCAGGGATTTCTGTTTCGCTTGAGGACGTTTTACTCTTTTTTAGGATATAAGCTAGGCCAAATATGATCATGATAGCACCGCCTATCAATCCTAAACCTTGTTTAAAATTTTCATTATTGATAAGTTGTGAGATCCCCGTATAAGTGATAACGATATAAATGATATCACTTAAAGCAATCCCAATAGCAAACATAGCTCCCCAGGCAAAACCTTTGTTAAGGCTTGTTCTTAACAAAGAAAAGAAAACAGGGCCAATAAGGAGGGCAAGAAACATGCCCATCATAACGCCTTCTAAAATGGCCTTGAGCATGAACTATTTCTGGTTTTGTGTTTTAATATAACTTTCCCATTCTTCAAGCATTCCTTTTTTTAACACTCGGGGGAATTTATTTTGGCCTCCTTCTTTTCCCCGGGAGCGCATCCAGTCGTAAAAAATACTTGTTGGCAGAACTTCTACTATAACATCTTTTAACGCGGCTATTCGTTCGACTTTATAATCGTCATTAAGGATACATAAATGGTAATCAAGGCGTTCTTTTAGTTTAAGAGGATCAATTTTGTCTTCTGTTCCAATAAACCATTTATGGGCAAACATCCCTTTATAAGGGATACCCGCTACCGCAAATTCATTAATTTCTATGTTAAATTCATCCGTAACAAGCTGAATGGCTTTATTCATGTTGTCAACAGATAAATGTTCTCCGCATAAACTTAGGTAATGCTTGGTACGGCCAGTGATCACAATCTCACTTCGTTCAACATCTGTAAATCTGATCACATCGCCTATAAGGTAACGCCAGGCTCCTGCGCAGGTTGAAATCAAAATTGCATAATCTTTATTTGCTTCAACCTCGTCAATCATAAGAGTTTCCGGATTGTCTACCAATTCTCCTTCTCCGTTAAAGTTGAGGTCGGTAAAAGGGACAAACTCGAAGAAAATTCCGTTATTCAATACTAAGCGCATTGAGCGCCTTTCCGGGTGCGTTTGGAAAGCCAGGAAGCCTTCTGAAGCCAAATAGGTTTCTATATACTTAATAGGTCTGCCAAGCAGCTTTTCGAAGCTTTTTCTATAAGGTTCAAAAGAAACCCCGCCATGACAATAAACATCCAGGTTTGGCCATATTTCGTGAATATTGTTCAGCTGGTAGTGCGCAATGATTTTTTCCATCAAAATCTGTATCCATGCAGGCACCCCAACGATATAACCAATGTCCCAGTTTTTTGCGTTTAGAGTAATCTCTTCAAGTTTTTGGGTCCAGTCTCTTGTTTCTGCAATTTTTTTTCCCGGTTTATAGAAGTGTTGAAACCAGAAAGGTAATTGAGAAGCGCTGATGCCGCTTAAGTCTCCTTCGAAATAAGAACCTTGGTTATTTAAATGGGTACTACCTCCAAGCATCAGAATCCTTTTCTCAAACAATTCTTTGGGAAGGTCGTAATTGGCCAGCTGTAAAATCTGTCGGCGACTTGTTGATTTGATTTGCTTCATCATATCCTTGGTAATAGGAATATGCTTTGTTGAAGCCTCGGATGTCCCGGAGCTGAGGGCAAAATATTTCACTTTGCCAGGCCATGTTACATCTTCCTGATCAGCAAGTTCTTTATGCCACCATTCGTTAAAAATAGTATTGTAATTATAGGTTGGGACAGTCTCTTTAAACGCTCTGTAAAATGCTTTTTTGTCCTTTGCAGAGGTAAGAATACTGAATTTTTTCAAAATAGTGGAAAACCTGAATTTATTTCCGAATTGTGTGTCTTCGGCTTTATTGAGCAGTTTTTTCAATACGCGTTTTTGAAGAAGAGCAGGCTTTGGCTTTTTCTTCTCTATGCTTTTCCCAATCTTAATCCCCTTTTTTAATAAAGCACCTAGTATTGCCATGTCTGAAATCTGTCATTAAAATAATACCTAATGAACGAGGTTAAAAATATTATCTATTAAAGGTAGAAAAATAATCAAATCTGCGTCAAACAACTTAACTTTGAAATTAAATAATCTTCAATATTTATGTCTGTAAAGACAAATCTAGAAAATCTGCTCGGTAAATTAGAGAATACCTCGTGTAAACTTATTGCAGTAACTAAAACTCATCCTGTAACAAAGCTGTTTGAAGCATACAATACCGGATTTAAGCGTTTTGGAGAGAATAAAGTTCAGGAGCTTGTCGATAAATATGAGCAAATGCCAAAGGACATTGAATGGCACATGATAGGCCATTTACAGTCAAATAAGGTAAAATACATTGTTCCTTTTGTCCACTTGATCCATTCGGTAGACAGTCTGAGCCTTTTAAAGGAAATTAACAAACAGGCTGTAAAAATTAACAGACCGGTAAATTGTTTGCTTCAGGTATTTATAGCTGATGAAGATACTAAGTTTGGTTTTGATGAAGCAGAGCTTGTTGAAGCCCTGAAAGCGAAGGTTTTCGAAGAATTTACCCATGTAAATATTGTTGGTTTAATGGGCATGGCTACCAATACTGATGATCGCGATAAGATAGGTGCTGAATTCAGAAAATTAAAAGCTGTTTTTGATCAAATCGCAGTTAATTTTACAGGAGGAAATATTTGTATGCAGGAGCTGTCGATGGGTATGAGCAGCGATTATGACCTCGCCATTGAAGCAGGAAGTACTTATATAAGAGTTGGTAGTGCCATATTTGGATACAGATAGTTATATAAATTTAAAGTTTTATGCAAAAGATATTCTTGTTATTGGCATCGGCATTCGGTGCATTGTCAGTAGCCATTGGGGCTTTTGGCGCTCATGGGCTTAAAAAGGTTTTAGAAGAAGCCGGACGTATGGATACATTCGAAACAGCTGTAAAATATCAGTTCTATCATACACTAGCACTGTTTGCAATTGCGTTATTAATGTTTAAAATTCAGGACAGGTTGCTGGATTGGGCAGGCTGGGCAATGGTAGGAGGAATGTTGGTTTTTTCAGGGTCTTTGTATATTCTTTGCCTGACAGGTGTAACTAAATGGGGAGCCGTAACACCAATCGGAGGTTTGTTCTTTATTGTTGGCTGGATCCTGTTATTTGTTTCTGTTTATAAATCACAATTATAGTTATGATGAATATTGCCATTGTAGGCTGTGGTAACATGGGCCTTACTTATGCCCGTGCGGTGTTGAAATATGAATTGGTGAATAAGGCTGGTTTGTTATTGGTAAAAAAAAGATCTACAGTTGCAGGACAGCCCTCTGATTTGGATATCGGGACGATTATAGAGTCAATTGAAGCAATTCCTGCTACAACAGATATTGTTGTAATTGCAGTGAAACCGCAGGACTATGGCAATGTAACAGAGGCTTTATCTAAAACATTGCAACCAAACCAATTGGTCATTTCGGTAATGGCAGGTATTACCATCGAAAAGCTTCAGACTACTTTAAACCATAAGTCAGTTGTACGTGCTATGCCTAATACGCCTGCTCAGATAGGTATGGGTATTACAGGTTTTGCCGCAGCGAATGAAGTGAGTACAGAACATATCCGTAAAGCTGAAAAATTGTTAAGTACTACAGGGCGGGAAGTATTCCTTGATGATGAAAGCCTTCTTGATGCAGTAACTGCATTGAGCGGCAGTGGTCCTGCTTATTTTTATTACATTGTTAAGTCAATGATTGATGCCGGTAAGCAAATGGGAATGGAAGAAGGGATGGCTGCATTGCTGGTAAAACAAACCATGCTTGGTGCTTATCATTTGATGAATAACGCAGATAAATCTTTGGACGAGCTGATTGGTGCAGTAAAATCAAAAGGAGGAACAACCGAAGCAGCATTAAATAAGTTTTCTGAAAAAGGTTTGTCTGATATTATTTCAGAAGCATTAAAAGCTGCAGAGTCAAGAGCAAAAGAGTTGTCGAAATAGGAATTTATGTCTGAATATATAAAAAGACTTCAGGAACGTATTGCACCTGTCAGAGAGGAGTTGCTTAAGCACCCGCTGTACCGCTCTATCAATACTTTGGGTGATGTGCAGATATTTATGAGGTTTCATGTATTTGCTACATGGGACTTTATGTCTCTGTTAAAAGCATTACAACGCGACCTTACATGTATCAATTTACCATGGAAACCTGTTGGAAGTGCTAATACCCGTTATCTGATCAATGAAATTGTAGTAGGAGAGGAGAGTGATATTGATGAGCAGGGAAACAGAATCAGTCATTTCGAGCTTTATCAGAGAGCGATGGTTCAGGCAGGAAGCGATAGTTCTGAACTTGATGCTTTTATTGCAGCTCTTGAAACTTATGATGTAGCCGGTGCTCTAAGTAAAGCTGTTTCAGACGCTTCAATCAGGCAGTTTGTTAATTTTACATTTGATACAATTGCTACAGGAAAGCTCCACAATATTGCAGCGGTATTCACTTTTGGGAGAGAAGACCTTATTCCGGAGATGTTTCTTCAATTGGTAAGTGACCTGGATGTAAAAACAGGAGGACAAGTTTCTATTCTGAAATACTACCTGGAACGCCATATTGAAGTTGATGGTGATCATCATACACCATTGGCTCTTGAAATGCTGGCAGAAATTTGTGGAGACGATGAGAATAAATGGGCTGAAGCTGAAATTGCTGTAATAGCGGCTATTAAAAGCAGGATTGCACTTTGGGATGGCGTATTAACGGAATTGCAACAGGCTGTGTTAAATTAGATGAGAAACTTATTCCATTCGGTTTTATTAATCCTCCTCTTCTTGTCAGACCTACCGGGTTTTGCTCAGAATAAGTCTTTTGGCAAAATGGGTTTTTATGCAATGGATTTGGGTCTGGATATGCGCCAGGCAGATTATACAACCTTTGCTGACACTACAGCTATCAAGGAAGATTGGCCTGATAATTATTATTCTAATAAGGCAATTGGTGTTTCCGGAAGAATTCAGACTTCTATAGCCGCATTGTTTCAGGACACTACTAAAAAGTTTTTGATTGCTGATGTGTTTTCTGCAGAAGCAGGTACTGGTTATTTGTCTTCTCAGTTTTCAAGTGGTACGGGTAATTTGTGGTTAAACTATCGTTTTGATTTAGGTTTAGGCCTTATTTATAAGTTTAATAAGGACAAAGAATTAGGGTTTAACCTCATATTGCTTGAATTCGGAAAAGATAATGTCTCTCAAAGTACCTCTGGGTCAGCCATTCTGCTGAAGTACCGATATAAAAGATATATGTTGGAAGCGGGTACCGTTTCAACGAGAAACAGGTTTATTGGGCTGATTGCTTCTATTGCAGAACCTTCAGCTGTTCAGATACGTGTAGTTGGTAATTATTTCCTTAGTAATAAAAAAACAGTGGGGGTGAGATGGGAGATGATACCTGATCCGTTTCGTGGAGATAGATTTGATTTGTACAGTGGGATCTGGTCTTTAAGAATATTTTATGGAATTTATTTTTAGGAAATACATTATACTCCCTTTCTTGTTTTTGTGCTTTATTGCTGGTGCCCAGGAAAATAGTGTTAAAACGAACCCTAAAAAACCTTTTTTTACTGAAAAAGGAATTTTTGTCGGATATGGTGCCGGTTTGGATAGTACTAACTTGCCGGAAGGCCAATATTGCCCCATTTTTTTAATTGTCAGATTAGGAATGACACCATTTAAATCGAAATTGAAAAAGGTGATCCCCGGCACATTTACTTTGTTTTTTGAACCTCAGTTTAATCCGGTGGTTATAAGAAAACCTGAAGGCAATGAGTGGAATTATGAATTTGGGGCAAATGTTGGAATTCAGTATAGCTATCCGATAACTAAAGCCATTTCTGTGTATACTCTTATGTCGGTTGGTCCTCATTATATGAGTGCCTATACATCTGTTCAGTCTCAGGGATTCCTTTTTTCAGATAATCTGGGTATAGGCACTATCTTATATCCAACAGAAACATGGGCAATTAATTTTGGATTTAAAATAAGACATATTTCAAATGCAGAAACCCACTGGCCGAACCATGGCATTAATACCTTTAATTACCTGATTGGTATCAGTAAGATTATCCGGTAATTTGACAGACCTTGTTTTGATCATAATTATTGACGAACTTTACAAATAGTGATGTCTGAAAAGAAGTCGTTTGTAAAGAATTTAGAATCTCTCCCTTCGTTGATAAAGTTGGATCAAGCTTGTTCACACATCCCTAATTTTGTTCAAAATTTGCTATTTTAAGTAATTGTGCATGGAAGTTGTTGTGGAAAAACAAATAGTGGAAAAGACTGTTAAATCCTCTGATTCAATCGACAGGGTAAATTTTACCAATGCCGGTAGTCCTGTAATGTCTGAATTGAAAAAGCGGACTAAGGCTTATTTCATAAAGGAGGGCATTGAAAGTACGGGTAATTCGTCGCTGTTTATTAAGGCGATATTCTTCATAAGTACATTCATTGCGGGTTATGTGGCTGTTGTTTTTATGGCTCTGCCAGGGTGGGCGGCATTGCTGATTTGTGCTTATCTTGGTTTTGCTGCAGCAGCTATTGGCTTCAATATCATGCATGATGGCTCCCATGGAAGTTTCTCCGATAGTAAATTTGTGAATACAGCAGCAGCTTATTGTATCAATATCCTTGGAGGTGATGCCTTGCTTTGGAAAAATAAGCACAACATCATTCATCATACTTATACAAACATTGAAGGACACGATCAGGACATTGCTCAATTGCCTGTTCTGCGCCTTAACCATTTACAACCTCGTTATGCATTTCATAAATTCCAGCATATCTATTGTTTTCTGGTTTATGGCCTGTCATCTATGCTGTGGGTGTTTTTGCTCGATTATATGAAATATTTTCCGGGTAAAGTAGGGAACTTCAAAATAGCCAATATCACTGTTACTGATCATGTCATTTTCTGGGTGACTAAAGTAGCTTATTTAGGTTTATATCTGGCTCTCCCTGCTTATTTTTGGGGTTGGGGTGCAACATGGTTAGGTTTCTTCGTTTTTCACTTTGTATTGGGGCTTACTTTATCTGTAGTATTCCAGTTGGCTCACGTAGTTGAAGAAACTGAATTTACGGACAGTCATTTACAAGGAGAAAAAATAGCGGACGAGTGGGCTGTGCATCAGCTAAAGACAACGGCAAACTTCGCAACCAATAATGCCTTTATTACCTGGTATGTAGGTGGCTTGAATTTTCAGGTTGAACACCACCTGTTTCCTAAAATAAGCCATGTCCATTATCCGGCTATTAACAAGATCGTTAAAGAAGTATGTTTTGATATGAATGTTGAGTATCATGAATTCCCAACATTCATGAGTGCCGTAAAATCGCACGTTAATCACCTGAAAGAAACAGCATCAGCATAATATAGCTATCGCAATTAAAGATTTGAAGATTATGAAATTTTATAATCTTCAAATCTTTAATTTTTTTAATCCCTTCTTATTCATCATCCTCATACAAGAAGTTATTGTAAGCCCTCTGGAGTTCTGTAAAGGCTTTTGAGTCTCCCACAGTTTTAGCTATAACCATCCCTTTTTGATAGATTTCTTCGGCAGCTGTTTTATTGCGGAAAATTTCCTGTAATTTGGCTGCGTGGTAGTAAGTCGCCACATAATTTTCATGTTCAGTAAGTAACTGGTTGTAAAATTTCCAGGCTTCCTGCTCGTTAGTTTTCAAAAGCTCTGTTGCCAGCGCATAGATATTGAAGGGATCTTTGGGATCCTCTTCGAGAAACTGGTACAATAATTGAAGGCGGTTTTGCATCTTTTATAATATAAGGCTTCAGAGTAAAAATTATAATTGAGGGTTTATTATCTAAAACCGTCGTTTTTTGTAACCCAAAGATAAGTTTTCAGTAAAATAACGTATAAATTTTTTGTCATGAAAATACTCGTTTGCATTGGTCAGGTGCCTGACACAACCTCAAAAATTTCATTTACAGATAACGATACTAAGTTCAACGGAGCGGGTGTACAGTTTGTAATTGGGCCATACGATGAATATGCGTTGGCACGTGCGGTAGAAATTAAAGAAGCTCAGGGAGCAGATGTAACTGTTTTCAATGTTGGGGAAGCAGATACTGAGGCAATTATCAGAAAAGCCCTGGCAATTGGTGCAGATGATGCAGTGAGGGTGAATGCTTTTCCCAAAGATGCTTTCTTTGTTGCAGAACAAATTGTTGCTTATGCAAAAGATAAAAACTTCGACCTGATATTAATGGGACGTGAGTCTATTGATTTTAATGGTGGCGTTGTTCATGGCATCGTAGCAGAGTTACTAGGCTGGCCTTGTGTTACTCCGGTAATGAAGCTTGACTTAAATGGTGGAAAAGCTACTGTTTATAAAGAGATAGAAGGTGGTAAAGAGGTGCTGGAATTGCCATTGCCATTCGTTGCAGGTTGTCAGGAACCTATTGCCGAATGGAAAATACCAAACATGAAAGGTATTATGACAGCACGAACAAAACCATTGGCAGTTATTGAGCCTGTTGGTTCGTCAGATAAAACAGTGGTAGTAAACTATCAGTTACCACCGGCTAAAAGCGGTGTAAAACTGATTGATGCTTCTGAACCAGAAAAACTGGTAGAGTTGCTCAAAAATGAAGCTAAGGTTATTTAAAACTCTTAGTTTTTAATCTAATTATCTACCATCTAAATTCTAATCGACATGTCTGTTTTAGCATATATAGAAACTGCTGATGGCGCAGTTAAAAAATCATCAACAGAAGCATTGTTTTATGCATCTGAATTGGCAAAAAAATTGAACACATCAGCTGTTGGTGTACTTTTAGGAGCAACTCCTTCTGAACCTTTAGAGGATTTAGGGAAATACGGAGTTTCTAAAGTTGTGCACGTTGCCAATGCCGAACTGAATACTGCTTTATCTCAGCCTTATGCTTCTGCACTGGCAGAGGTAGCTAAGAAAGAAGGCGCAGACACAATCATTTTTGCTAAATCTGCAAACGCAGATGGTATAGCTGCTCGTTTAGCGGTTAAACTGGACGCTTCTGTAATTTCTAATGCTACAGAATTACCTGACACATCTGCAGGCTTTAAGGTTAAAAGATCTATCTACACCGGTAAGGCTTTTGCAATTACTGAGTTGAAGTCTGCCAATAAGATATTAGTAATAAAGAAAAATGCTGTTTCTGTTTCAGAAGGTAGTGGTAAAGCTACAGTTGAAAACTTCAATGGTACTATCAATAGTGCTGATTTGACAGTTGTACAGAAGAGCGTTGAAAAGGTAACAGGTGAAGTATTACTTCCGGAAGCAGAAATTGTGGTATCAGGTGGCCGCGGGCTGAAAGGTCCGGAAAACTGGGGTATCATTACAGATCTTGCTAAAGTATTAGGTGCAGCAACGGGCTGTTCTAAGCCGGTTTCTGACATGGACTGGAGACCTCACCACGAACACGTTGGACAAACAGGCGTGAAGGTAAGTCCAAACCTTTATATCGCTGTAGGTATTTCCGGAGCAATTCAACATTTGGCGGGAGTTAACTCTTCCAAGGTAATTGTGGTAATCAACAAAGATCCGGAAGCTCCGTTTTTTAAGGCTGCTGATTATGGAATTGTAGGTGATGCTTTTGAAGTATTACCGAAATTAACAGAAGCCTTTAAAAAAATTAATTAGTAGGGCTCTTACACTAAACAGAATTGGCTTATATTTGATTTTACATTTATAACCAATTCTGTTTTTATTTCGCGTAAAGTGGAAAAAATTAAACTTGAAATCTTAGGTCTTTCTTCAAGCCAGTCACAGTCAGGGTCTTTTGCACTGGTTTTAGGAGAAGAAGGGGGCAATCGCCGTTTGCCAATTATTATCGGTATGTTTGAGGCACAGGCCATTGCCATTGAGATTGAGAAAATCGTCCCTAATCGCCCGATGACGCATGACTTGTTTAAGTATTTTGCGGAGGAATTTAATTACTCAATTGATGAGATTGTGATTTCGGATTTGAAAGAAGGTGTTTTCTTTGCTAAAATCGTTTGTTCTGACGGTGCCAGGAATATTGAAATAGATGCCCGCCCTTCAGATGCAATTGCTATTGGATTGCGTTTTGATGTGCCAATTTTTACTTTTGAGACAATCCTGTCTGAAGCAGGTATTATTTTGTCAGACCCCAATGATGAAGAAGCTGCAAAAGAACTTGAGGTTGAAAACGAACCAAAAAAGAAGCCGGCTACAACTACTACAACTGCCAAAAAGAGCGGTATAGCGGATATGTCTTCTGATGAACTTCATAAAATGCTTGACGATGCGCTCAGGAATGAAGACTATGAAAAGGCTGCGAAAATAAGAGATGAATTAAATAAGCGAAATTAACCAAAGGTTATTTTTGTGGTAGAAAAGCTTCGTATATTTGTACGGAGCTTTTTGTTTTTCCCCCCTAAAGCAGGCTAACTTTTTTATTAGCTAATCATTTAGTAAAACTGCGTTAATTTTTAAAGACCAACTTGCGTCTTCTAAACTGCGGTGTTTTGTTGGTATTTGTGTTTGAGGATTGTTTTTTGTTGTGACTATGAAGAGTACTATTTTTGTGAAGTTTCTGGTGCTGTGTCTGGCCATTTCACTTAGCACTGGCATACTGATTTTTTTAGCAAGTTATTTTCAGACGAAAGATCATCTCTACGCTCAGGTAAATGTAAACCTTAAAGAGAAGTCTAATTTAATGATGCGGAGCGTAGATCGTTTTGTACATGAACGATTAGAGGATATACATGTACTTGCGGTTGAACCATCCATTGTAAATGGTCACAAAAACATTCAGCAGCTTCATGTCTATATAGAAGCTTTTGTCAAAGACCATCGTGTATATGAGAGTGTTTCTTATTTTGATTTATCGAGAAGGCGGCTTTATGATTCCCGGAACCTTTCTGTAGGCGCCGTTCATAGTAAATCCAAATATTGGAATAGCCTTGATAATCATGAGCATGCTTTGGATATATCTATATCAGAGTCGCTGAACCTGCCTGTAATGCATTTTGCAAAAAAAGTATATAGTGTAGAAGGTAAGCATGTCGGCTATATTGTTGCCAGGATGAGGATTGAAAACCTGTATAATGTGTTTGAAGATTTTCTGGAAAATGACCATAATAGAATTGAGCAGATAGAGGTAAGCCTCTTAGATACGAATGGCGGTTTTTTGTATTCAAATATCCAGCCCGAACGCATTTTGAAGTCTGCTTATCAATATTACCCTTTAATAAAAAAGACATTAGCTGTAGAAAAGGGGATGGCCTCACATGTAATAGACAGGCCTAAACAATTGCTTTTTGTACACCGTCAGAATGGTTATGGGCGGTATGAAGGAAGCAAGTGGCTTCTTGTGCTTCAAATAAATAAAAGTGCCGTATTGGCCCCCGTTCATGCATTGAGGGATAATATGCTGAATATGGCATTTATGGTTTTGATAGCTGTAGCCATTATTTCAGTAGCGTTTTCTCATTACTTTACTCAGCCGTTCCGGTTGCTGGCTCGTGCTGCTCATGAATATGGGAATGGGAATTTTGATTTCCGATTTACCTTAAAAACAAATGATGAACGTCAGCGCCTGGCAGAACTGATGTCTTTAATGGCAGAAAAGCTGAAGTTTAGGATTAACAGGCAAGAGCGGCTCAATAAAGCTTTACAGACAAGTATGGATGCCATGAGGATTCAGAAAGCGAAGATTGAAGAACAAAATAACTTAATTAAATCAAGCATAGAGTATGCCCGTCATATTCAAAATGCCATGTTGGTTAATGTATCACAAACCAGAAATCCATTTTTTCAGATGGAAGTCTTTTTAAAACCGCTCAATATTGTAAGTGGCGATTATTATTTTTTCCATAGAATGCAGCATGAACAATTAGGCGAAGTATATGTCGGAGCCATTGTTGATTGTACGGGACATGGGGTTGCCGGTGCCTTTATGACTATTATGGCACATAATCTGCTGAATAGGATTGTGGTCAACGAAAAAACGGCCAATCCCGGTAGTATCATGAAGGGGATGGATGTTGGTCTGAATCAGATGTTGAACTATAGCGCTACCGATCTTCATAATGGAATGGATCTTGCTGTTTGTACCTACATTGTTGCTGAAAATAAATTGCAGTTTTGTGGCGCTAACAGAAATCTGTTGCTTGTTGACAAGGCCGGGGTTTTGCAGGAATATAAAGGTGTGCGTATTGGTTTAGGAGACAGACATTTATTATGCCGCACGGTTCAACTATTAAATTGTGAGGTAACGGAAATTCTTCCCAATGCAGGAGATCGCATTTATTTATATACAGACGGCGTCTCCGATCAGTTTGGCGGTAAGGCAGAGAAAAAATTCTCGTCAAGAAGGCTCAGGACTTTATTAAGTAATATAGCAGATCAGTCGTTTGGGGACGGGTTCCGGTTTATTGTTGATGAGATTAACAGCTGGATGGGCAATACCCCTCAGACAGACGATATGCTGCTCTTTGGCTGGGAATTCCTGGAAGCAGATACTCAACTGCAAAAACAGGCGGAAGAACTACAGGAAATAAATGATAATGAATCATTAATGAAATGATTGTTTTGATAGCGTATTTATAAGAACTTAGCCGGTCAAAATCAGTCATTATGAGCACACTTGTTAAAGAACTCAAAGAACGTCTTGAATCTTATGCTGACCCAGAAAAAGCGGCTTTTTTACCCCGATTTTTTAAAACAGGAAAAGGGCAATACGGAGAGGGTGATGTGTTCATTGGTGTGATTGTTCCTAATACTCGTCTGGTGGCAAAAGCATTTAAACATGCTTCCCTTGAAGATATTAAAATGCTTCTCAATGACCCGGTTCATGAAGTAAGGCTTTGTGGGGTATTTCTCCTTGTGCAGCGTTTTGAAAAAACAAAGAATAGTGCCGAAAGAGAGCGTATTTATGAATTCTATTTAGCCAATGCTCAACGAATCAATAACTGGGATTTGGTAGATTCGTCAGCACCGGGAATTATGGGTGGTTATTTACTGGATAAAGACCGTTCTATACTTTATAAACTGGCTGAATCAGAGAAT
>CAZNHL010000002.1:456-41670 GCA_964572965.1 uncultured Bifidobacteriaceae bacterium | reverse complement strand
CAGAGAATTTGTGGGAGCAGCGCATTTCAATTATTACCACACTATACTTCATAAAGAAAGCTAAGCAAGTAAACGATACTTATGAGCTTGCTGATAAGCTTTTGAACCATAAACATGATCTGATCCATAAAGCAGTGGGATGGATGCTCAGAGAAGCCGGAAAGCTGGATGAAGGCCTGCTTGATGATTTCCTGTTGCCTCGTTACAAAACAATGCCACGAACCATGTTGCGGTATGCTATTGAGAAAATGGAGGAAAAGAAGAGAAAACAATATCTTGTAAAATAAAGAAGGCCGCACTTAAAATGCGGCCTTCTTTATTTTATTTGCCTAACCTTCTGAGTTTAATCTCAGTTAGTTTACGTTTTGTGTCCAGCGGAAATTCGCCTTTCATCATCCATTCATAGTAAGACGGCTCTTTGTCAAAAACCTCTGTTACCGGACGGTCTTTGTGTTTACCGAAATTGAATACTTCAATACCTGAACCGTTAAAGACCAATCTGCCCGCAAGGTCAACATTATTAGATAAAGTGAGCTTATGCAAAGAAGCCATATCATTTGTTACCGGAACAGTTTCATTCCCTTTAGCGTCTTTAATAACCTGATCGGCATAACGTTCTACCTGAGCATTCAATACTTCATAAGTTGCTAAAGTGTCAGCTTCTGCACTATGGGCGTTCTCAAGGGTAGTGCCACAGTAAAATTTGTAAGCAGCAGAAAGTGTTCTTGGCTCCATCAAGTGGAAAATTTTCTGAGAATCTACCAGGTTTCTTGTAGAAATGTCAAAATCAAGGCCTGCACGCAAAAACTCTTCTACCAGCATTGGTACGTCAAATTTTGCGATATTAAACCCGGCAAGGTCACAGCCTTCAAGGAAGGTACCAAGCGTTTTGGCAATCTCTTTAAATGCAGGTTTGTCTTTTACATCTTCATCATAAATGCCGTGGATCATGCTCGATTCCTTTGGAATAGGCATGCCGGGGTTTATCAGATGTGTACGGGTCTCTTTTTCTCCGTTAGGATGAACTTTAACAATGGCCACCTCAACGATACGGTCGTTAACAATATTGATACCTGTTGTTTCAAGGTCGAAAAATGCCAGTGGTTTCTTTAGCTTTAAAAACATATTATACCTTTTCTATAATTTTGTTAGCGAAGTCTTTCAGATTGATACCATCGAAGTTACCAGAGCTCATTAATAAAAGATTGGTACTCGCATATGATTGTTGTATTAAAAACTCCTGTAATAACTTGCTGTCGTTAAAAACCAGAATGTTTTCATTCCCAAATGCCTTTTTTACATCTTCTGTGGATATTTCAGGCAAACGCTTATGTTTTAATGTTTCCGGGTTGAAATAAACAATAGCAGTATCAGGCAATGAGAATGTCTGATAGTATTGAGAAAGGAAGTTTTTATTCAGACTGCTGAATGTATGCAATTCAAGACAAGCAATCAGCTTACGGTCCGGAAATTGCTTCTTAACAGCATTTGTAGTTGCTTTTAATTTTGATGGTGCATGTGCAAAATCTTTGAATATGGACGTTTTACTGGTTTTTGCCAGAAGTTCCAATCTGTTAGCCGCACCTTTGAAAGACTGCATCGACTTATAGAAAGTTTCTTCTTTAATACCCAGTTTCAGGCATACTTCTTTCGCAGCATTGATATTCATTAAGTTATGTTCTCCGAAAACCTGAATTTCATAAAACTCTTTGCCGTTTTTCAGATAGGTTATGCCATCTTTTACTTCGAAAGGATGTACACCATAGGCTACTTTGTTAGAGTCTCCTTTCTGACTTTCTCCAATTTTCTTTACTTCCGGATCTATATCGCAGTAGATCAATGATCCTGCACGGGGAGTCATACCAGCTAAAATTTCAAACTGCTGAACATAATCTTCGAAAGTAGGAAAAACGTTGATGTGGTCCCAGGCAATACCGCTGATGACAGCAATATGGTGCTGATAATGAATGAATTTAGGCTTTCTGTCTATAGGAGAAGATAAATATTCATCTCCTTCAATAACAATGATAGGAGCATTTGACAATTGCACCATGTTTTCAAAGCCGTCAAGACGGGCACCAACCAGGTAATCAAATTCTTTATGGCTTTGCTTTAATACATGCAAAATCATAGAAGTAATGCTGGTTTTGCCATGGCTTCCTGCTATTACTATACGCTGTTTGTTTTTGCTGTTTTCGTATATGTATTCCGGATAAGAGTATATTTTTAGGCCAAGCTCTTTTGCACGTATCAGTTCGGGATTGTCAGTGCGTGCATGCATGCCAAGAATAATTGCACCAAGGTCTGTAGAGATATTGTCAGGATTCCAGCCCATTTGTGCCGGTAATAGCCCTTGTTCAGCAAGTCTACTGTAAGACGGTTCGAAGATTTCATCGTCTGAACCTGTTACTTCAAATCCATTTTTCTTTAATGCAAGCGCAAGGTTGTGCATGGCACTACCGCCAATGGCGATAAAGTGTACTCTTTTACTGTTGTCAGACATAAATTATAAGCTATCTATGCGAAAATACGGGAAAAATTTAATTACATACCTATACTTTTTAATCACATGTGAATGTTTTATTGTATACAATTTGTCATGAAGGGGTGATTGTAATGACTTTAATGTCTCTAATGGGTGAAACTTCTGCCTAAGAAGTGCTTTTGTTAACAAATTGTTGACACATATCGGCCAAGGATCGTTATTTTTGTTAAATGGAGAACCCTCAGAATAATAATAACGGAGCAGCTGCTACAAAACGTAACAACAATAACCGAAGAGGTATGAACGAAGTTACGGCAGGTTTAGGCAAAGTTCAGCCACAAGCCCGTGACCTCGAAGAGGCAATTCTGGGTGCATTGATGATTGAAAAGGATGCATTGACAAAAGTTGTCGATGTATTGAGGCCGGAGTATTTCTATGATGAAAAAAACAAAAGGATTTATGGAGCAATTCAAGGCTTATTCTCCAAAGCCGAGCCGGTTGATTTGCTTACAGTAACTAATGAACTTCGTAAAACAGGTGAGCTTGAATTGATAGGAGGTGCTTTTTATCTGGTTGAATTAACCAATAAAGTAAACTCTTCTGCCAACATTGAGTTTCACGCTCGTATAATCACAGAATTCGCCATTAAGCGTGAATTAATTACTATCGCTTCCGAAATTGGTACAGAAGCTTATGAAGACTCTACAGACGTTTTCGATTTGCTGGATAAAGTACAGGGGCAGATTTTCCAGGTAACAGAGTCAACACTGCGTAAAAGTTACCAGGGCATGAAAGATATCATGCGCCAGGCTTTACAGGAACTTGAAGCCAAAAAAGATCACAAAGATGGGTTGACAGGCGTGCCAAGTGGTTTCTCGGCATTGGATCGTCTTACTTCAGGCTGGCAGAAAAGTGACATGATTATTGTTGCAGCTCGTCCGGGTATGGGTAAAACAGCATTCGTTGTTTCGGCCATGCGTAACGCAGCAGTTGATTTCAAGAAAGGTGTGGCCATTTTCTCTCTGGAGATGTCGGCTGTTCAGCTTGTCAATCGTTTGATTTCGGCAGAGGCAGAATTGGAAAGTGAGAAACTTAAGAAAGGTAGTCTTGCTGACCACGAATGGGTACAATTGCACCAGAGAATCAAAAACCTGACAGAAGCACCAATCTTCATTGATGATACAGCAGGTTTGTCTGTATTAGAGTTAAGAGCAAAAGCACGCCGGTTAAAATCGCAGCACGATATACAGTTAATCATCATCGATTACCTTCAGCTGATGACGGCAGGCGGTAACAGCAAAGGACCGGGTAACAGAGAGCAGGAAATTGCAACTATTTCGAGGTCACTGAAAATGCTGGCAAAAGAATTAAGTATCCCGGTAATCGCACTTTCTCAGTTGAGCCGTTCCGTTGAAACACGTGGGGGTGATAAACGCCCGATGCTTTCAGATTTGAGGGAATCGGGGTCCATTGAGCAGGATGCGGATATGGTAATGTTCCTTTATCGTCCGGAATATTATGGTATCACAGAAGATGAAGAGGGTAACCCGACAGCGGGTACAGGAGAGGCAATCATTGCAAAACACCGAAATGGTTCGCTTGATACAGCCAAATTGCGCTTCATCGGTAAGTATACAAAATTCGCAGACCTTGACGCTTTTGGTTCAACAGGCGGGTTCATGGGTGGAGCAATGCCACAGGATAGTTTTAACAGCTTTCCGGCAGTAAACGGTTTGGCCAGTTTCGACACCCCTTCAGGTAACTCTGTGACATTTGGAAGTAAACTGAATAGCGGCGGCCAGAGCGGGGCAGGGGCAATGCCGAAAGATGAAGAAGCTCCGTTCTAATTCGAAAATATTTCATAGAAAAGGCTGATTGTTTATATAGCAATCAGCCTTTTTCTTTTAGTCCCGATAGCTATCGGGAGGCCTCGCTAGTTGAGCTAGTCTAAATTTGGGAGTGGCCTGTCCGCCAGAAAGTGCACTCCCAAATCAATCTACAAGGTGGCGGCAGGTTTTGAGGTTTGTTGGTAGTAAGGGCGTATAACATACTCCCAATATCTGGTAAGCTGGTATATGTCCGAGACGGAGTCTCTACATTCATTAGCTAATCCTTAGAGCCGCTTCGCTAACTCTAAGGATAGTGTGGGCGTATCGCTTACACCCTGTGTATTGTAGTTTAAATGATAAGTTTTAGGTTTTGAGTGCGGAAGAGCTTCACATTCAAACCCTTTTTTTTGTTTTATGGTCTCGGTAATTGAGTTTCTAGAGGAGATTCTATAAACAGGAGGAGTAATACGTTTAATCCCCCCAATTTAAAATATTACGTATTCTTCTTAATAATGGGAGAATAAGTATGTGTGTATAAAGTGTTAAGTTTCTTAAATAAGTAAACAGATTTGTTTACTTATTTTGATTTGGATAACTTTGAATTAAAATTGACGATTATGCTACCTGAAATAACTAAAGTAAAAGGGATACACCCTGGTGTTATTTTGAAGAGAGAAATACAATCACTTGGGTTAAAGAATAATGAATTAGCCAGTTTAGTGAATGAGCATCCACAAACTATTGGTGCTATTTTGAAAGAAAGAAGAGGGATAAATCCCAATCTTTCTATAAAATTGGGTCATCAATTAGGTGTCGATGATGATTATTTTATGTTATTACAGGCTAGTTATGATGTAAAAAAAACTGTTGATAGAATAATTAGTGAAAAAACACCAGACTTGAGTAAAATTAGAAAAGCTTTATTTTGGGATACTGATTTTAATAAAATCGATTGGGTAAAAAATCAAAAGCCTGTCATTAAAAGGGTTTTTGAAAGGGGTAATGATATCGAAATAAGCGAAATTATATCGTTTTATGGGAAAATAGCTATCAGGCGTGCCTTAAAAGGTGTCAGTAATGAGTTTTTGCCCGCTTTTCAAGAAAATATATATAAGTATAAAATTGTTTAAGGCTATTGATAGAAATGAACTTCTATAAGAATACCGTATCTGATTTGTTGTGGGAAACTCTTGTTACTTTAATGAGTTATGAGGAGTTAAATTCATTTCGATTGGTTGGAGGTACTTCTCTAAGTTTACTTTTAGGTCATAGGGTCTCTGTAGATATTGATTGATTTATTTACAGATAGCGAATATGGTACAATTGATTTTAAGGCTATAGACCGATTATTCCTTAATTCATTTCAGTATATAGAAATGGGATCTGGTGGAAATAATAGTATGGGGAAATCCTATTTTGTTGGAAACAATAAAGACGAAATGATTAAGGTAGATATGTTTTATACCGATCCTTTTGTGTTTCCAATTGTAGATTTCAATGGAATAAGACTGTCCCGATTAGAAGAGATTGCCGCAATGAAACTCGAAGTTGTGGGACATACTGGAAGAAAAAAAGATTTTTGGGATTTGCATGAGTTAATGGAGCATTATTCACTTTCAGATATGTTTGGGTTTTATGAAAAACGATACCCATATAATTATTCTAAAGATCAATTAATTAAGAAACTAACAGATTTTAGTGAAGCAGATTCCGATTTTGAACCGGTTTGCTTGAAGAGTAAGCATTGGGAATTGATTAAAATCGATTTTGAAGAAAAAATCAACAATAATTTTCATTAAATTATTGTTGGAAAGCTAATTCTTACAGTTGTTTTGCTGATTTTTAGAAGGGGCTTGAACGGAAGCTGTTTTTAGTCCGCCATATATCTTACAAGTTCCTTTTTGTTCCCAGAATAGGTTATAAGTAATTCCTGGACACTTGTTGCAATTTTTCTCGCTGGGTTTTCATGGTCATGAATCAGCCGATAAACTTTTCCTTTTTTGTCTACCGCAATGTAATTGCCGTCTTCCATATCCAAAATTGTGTAGTAAAATTGCCCATTTAAGTCTATTTCGAATGAGTCTTCGATTTCTAACAGTTTAAGCTGTTCGTCTGTTAGTTCTTTCAGGACTCGTTTCAATGTTTTTTCATTTGGATTTTCGAAGTTTAATACTTCTGTTGTCAGATTATTGACTCTGATACTTGTTAAGTCAAACTCTTTTGTATAATTCTTTTCAAATGGAAGATGAATAAAATGAATATTGTTTGAATAAATTGTCAACTGAAAAGGTCTATATTTTTTACTCTGCTTGTGAATAAGTTCAAGCCCATTTATTTTGAAGTGTTTATTAAGTCTGGTCCTGTTTTTTTCAAAATAGGCATTGTCTTTTGTCTGGTGAAACAGCTCGAACATCTTTTCTCCATTTTCATGAAGTCTGACATAGCTTAAAGGCCAATGTTTATGATTTTCTGCTAAATCAGGGAAATGAGGAGCTAGTATGTCAATGAGATTGTTCTCAAATGACAAAACATCCTTTTTTAATCGCTGTCTCTTTAAAAACCCAAACATGTTTATTGTGTTTGAAAAAGTACCAATAGCTAGTGATAAATTACTTAACTCTCTTCATCCTTGCCATATAGAAACCATCAAATCCTGTTTCTGACGGATATAGTTGTTTTTCCTCTTCCAGTTCAAATTCACCTTCGTGTTTTGCTAAGAACTTTTTCACTTGCTCATCATTTTCAGAATGCAAAATGCTACAGGTAGAGTAAACCAGTTTACCGCCCGGTTTTACCATTTTAGAATAGCTTTCCAGTATCTCTGCCTGTGTTTTTCTTATCTCATCAATAAAATCGGCGCTCAGTTTCCATTTTGCATCCGGATTACGTTTTAAAACACCTAAACCGGAGCAGGGCACATCCAGCAGCACACGGTCAGCAGTTTCTGCAAGACGCTTGATTGTCTTTGTAGACTCTATGACGCGCGATTCAACATTGTTAGCTCCGGCACGGCGTGCTCTTACTTTCAGGTTATTCAGTTTCCATTCTTCAATGTCCATCGAGATAATACGTCCCTGATTTTCCATTAGAGAGGCAAGGTGTAATGTTTTACCTCCGCCACCTGCACAGGCATCAATCACGCGCATTCCCGGCTTTACGTCAAGCATAGGTGCAATCAACTGTGAGCCGCCATCCTGTACTTCAAACAAACCATTTTTGAAAGCTTCACTACGGAAAACACTCTGGCGCTTTGTTAATACCAAAGCATCGTCATATCCAGCCAGTGTTTTTACTTCTATGCCTTCAGAGGCTAATACTTTCTGTAAGGCAGCTTTATTGGTTTTTAATGTATTAACACGGAGAACTACGTCTGCCTGCTGATTGAGTGCTGTCAATTCTCTGTCCCAGGCTTCACCTAGTTCCCGGGAGCATAAATCATCCATCCAGTCAGGAATAGATTCTCTGATCTTTCTTGTTTTCAGTAATTCACTAAGAGGTTCAAGAAATGCCTTTTGATTAAACCCTTTGAATTCTTCCCAGGCAGGAAATGGTTCTTTTCTGACAGTTAGCCAGAGTGCAAAAATATTCCAAAGGTCAACTTTTGTCTTTGGGAATGCCAATGCGTGAAGTTCATTCAATAACCTCCAGCCGCGCACAATTTCATAAGTAGACTCAGCTATGAAAGCCCTGTCGCGCGCACCCCACTTTTTATTTGATTGTAATGTTTTCTCGATAGCCTTATCAGCATATTTTCCCTGGAAGAATATCTGATCAAGCGTTTGCAGCGAAGCCACAACAAGATTGTAATGTAGTTTCAATAGAATCCGATTTAGGGTCGCAATTTACAGTTTTTTAAGGAAAGGTTTAATAATGGCTTAAAACTTCCATACTGCTCCGGCTTGTAGAAGGGATTTCGTGCTTATTCCTAATTCTTCGTAAAGAGCAAAGGCCGGTTATAAATAATAGTTTGTTCATTTAGTTGAAATGAATGGAAAAAGTTAATTTGGTTTAAAATTACAAATTGTGCCTGATGATGCTTAACCCAATAGATGATTTTTACCTAAAAAAAGAAGAGTCTGTTAAAAGTTACCTTTTGGCTGTACGCGACCTGATATTGAAACATGACCCGGCTGTTACTGCTGAATGGAAGTATGGCATGCCTATGTTTTGTTACAAAGGTAAAATGTTTTGCTATCTATGGACTGACAAGAAAACCAACCAGCCTTATCTTGGCGTAGTGGAAGGTAAAAGGGTTGTTCATCCTTTGCTGAAGAGCGAAAAACGCTCCCGTATGACAACTCTTTCATTTGATGCAAGTGACGATATCCCTGTCGCTATTATTCAGGATATTCTCGGTCAGGCCATTGCCCTTTATGTTAATGGAGTCGTAAAGATCAAGTAATTTAAAAAGCTTCAGCAAAGCTGATGTAAGTTCCCTGTATTCCATTGGGGCCAAAG
Organism: uncultured Bifidobacteriaceae bacterium; assembly: GCA_964572965.1. Classification (GTDB taxonomy): domain Bacteria; phylum Bacteroidota; class Bacteroidia; order Cytophagales; family UBA9547; genus CAZNHL01. The sequence goes on along the minus strand of CAZNHL010000002.1, from coordinate 32,898 downwards.
CCAAAGTCGAAACGAAGGTTTGTGTTGTTTTTGCTGTCTACTTTGATACGGATACCGCCACCATAGGAAAGTTTTAGCCCTTCAAGTGCCATATCTGAATAACCAGGAGCAACACGGCCTGTACCGATCCAGCTAGTGATACCGAATATGCTCCATATTGGCATTCTGTACTCTATTTGGCCATCAATTAAGGATTTATCCCTGAAAGCGCCTTCGTAGTAACCGCGCATTTTACTATCTCCTCCCAAGAAAGCTAATTCATAGAAAGGAATATTGCCGTCTGCAATGGTGGTAGTTGTCTGAATGGCTATTACATGTCTCAACCACGGATTAAAGAATTTTCGGGCGTCGAGCTGAAATTTAGTAAACTGGTATTCGCTGCCAATAAATTCAGGATGAGCCATAAAGGAGCTTATAATATAAGCCCCTTTGGAAGGGTTGTAGCGGTTATCCCTGCTATCATATGCACCGGCAAGCCCGGCTCCAACAGACCAGCCGCCATGTAAACCCGGCGTGTTATTTTTAATCAGGTAGCTGTTTGTATCTGTTTTAATATTGAAATAGTTTGTTACATCTACAGCAATACCTGCATATAAATATTTATGAACCAGTTTAAGACCGGTAACTGATGCTTTTATCCTGTTTGAAGAGATTTCTTCCAGATTAGCTTTAGTAACATCATTGCCAATCCCAAAAAAGTATTCAGGTTGTTTTCTATAATTGAAGAAACTTAGAATAATGTATTTGTTGTCTTTCAGTAGTAACTCGTTGGAGACTGACGCATTTATTCTTCCTTTGGTTGATACAGTAAATACCTCAGAAAATTTTGAAGGCCTTGTTATCGTATCATTTTTGTACAGGTGAAATAAGTTGAATTTAGCCAGACCGAACACATTTCCTGCATCAAGAGAGTAGGAGAATAGGGGGACTGGCATTACTTTAAACAAGTTTTCTGCTTTAGCATTGAATTTGTCGAACTTTGATAATGGTTTTGGGGCAGTGGCAGAATCTGATTGGCACAAGCCGGAATATAGATTGGCAAAAAATAATACAATGAATAAGCTACGACGAAATGCCATGTTCATTTGCTGATTGAAGTAAAAGTGTTTACATATTAAACGAGAAAGTCCTGTCAGAGTTGACAGGACTTTCTCTCGTTTAATATGAATGTCAATGAAGACTATTTGACATTGAAAGAGCCTTCACCGATTTTGCTTCCTTCGCAGTAGATCTCAATATTGTGACGGCCTTTGCCATAATCGCTGCCTTTAGCATAAATGAAGCTTACAGCATCTTTAGTATTAGCAAATTCAATCTCCTGTTTAGCAGTGTAAGGAATGGATTTTCCTTCAAACTCAAACATTCCGCCACCTGTAGCCAAGTCATACAATGCAGCATTAGATGGATCGATGAGACGGAAATAGATAATTTTCGTATTTTTCTTAGCTACTTTATTGTCAGCAAGGTTGAAAGCAGCTTTGATTTTGTCTATTTTGCTTGCTTTGAACTCTTCACCTTCTCTTACTTTACCTTTAGCATCCATAATAGTCACTTTCAGGTTTTCTACTTTAAGAATAGAAGCGATAGCTACTTTACTTGCAAGCTCTTTATTAGTTGTAGACATCGAATCAATAGAACCGGACATTCTTGTTTTTTCGGTTTTTAATGTCTCGACATCAGAGTTAAGTGAATCGTTTTTAGCTTTTAGAGCCTCAATTTCAATAAGGTGTTCGTCTCTTTCTTTTTTCAATTTAGAAATAGCTGCGTCCATTTGCTTACGTTGAGAAACTGAAGCACTTTGATTAGTTTTAAGGTTTTTGATCATTGAATTCAAATTTTCAATTTGTGCATTCAATGAATCATTGGAAATACCCATTTGCTCTTTTTCCGCACGGATAGCTTCTAACTCTTGTTTTAAGCTTTCCATTTCTTTAAGCTTTCCGTTTAACTCTTTGTCTTTGAGTTCAATGGTTTGCTCTTTTGTTTCTATTTCTTCGGACTTTTGTATGTTCATATATACAAGCACACCGATTACTACTGCAAGCACTGCGAAAAGCGCGATTACTAAAACTTTCTTGTTGTCGTTTTTTTGAGTGTTTTCCATATTTTTTTAAAAAATTAGAAAATTAGTTATAGATTAAAATTAATTAATATTTTGAAGTAAGCAATATTAAAATTGTTTTTTGTTAAAAAATAAGCATAGTAAAGAAACTTACTTAAAAATGTAAAAGTATTCATTGGCTGACTTATAGAATATGTTGGAAATATCGTTAAGAGAAGGGTTTTCAGATACAGATATTGATTTTTTGAAGGATAAGGATTTCTTTATCAGGAAGCATAAGTTAATGACAAGTATGTATGGGATGCTGGAAGAGACCAGAAGCGCTCTTGAAGGTGAATTGCTGCAGCAATGGGAAACTGTTGTTAAATTCCATAAACCAGGTAAAGGGAAGATCTCAAAAGGAGATAACTATCAGCAATTGCCATATCTGGTATTAGATTATCCTGCCATTTTTAATCAGAAAGAAGGTGTTCTGGCCATCAGGACGATGTTTTGGTGGGGTAACGGTTTCTCAATGACGTTGCATGTGAATGGAGAATTGTTGCAAAGGTATAGAGATGCTTTGATGAATAACCTGGAAAAAATGAGACTGCTGGATGGTTATTTTGGGATAAATGAAGATCAATGGCAGCATCATTATGAAGAAAGCAATTATTGTGAAACAAAGGATTTAAACAGGGAGATGCTAGAGAAGTGTTTTAATAAAGGTTTTTTGAAGTTGTCTCTGAGATTACCGGTAGAAGAACATAGAAGCCTTATTGCGTGGAGTGCTAAAAATGCGAAAGTTTTGTTGAGTTTGTTTAACTGATGTTGTGTGCACTTTTAACTTCTGTTACTTTTTCATTCACTTCTGCAATCACTTTAGTAAAAATGCGGAGAATATTTTGTGTAAGTTCAGTGTATTCAGGTTCTGTCACTGTTTCATTTTTCAATTGAGATCTTTGTGAGGCTATAAGGCCTTCCATTTCTGCTAAGCCAAAGAGCTTCATAGTGGCCGCAATTTTATGTGCTATTTTACCCAGTTGTTCTTCGTTGTGTTCTTCGGCAGCAATTTTGTATCTGTTTTTAGCATCATTAAAGTCAATGGCTGTTTGTTTTAACAATTGTACTAAAAATGTAAAGTCATTATCGGCTAGTTCCAGGTATTTTTGAAAGTTTACCATAGTAGTATCCGTTTGGGGATCGTCTGTAAGGTTTGTTACAGGTTGGCTTGTTAACCCTTTTACGGTATATTTCTTTATTTTGTCATAAAGTTCATCAATATTAAATGGTTTGGTAATGAAATCGTTCATTCCTGATTCTAACGCATAATCCTTAACATCAAGCATTGCCTCGGCTGTTAAGGCTATCACCGGAATTCGGATATTGAACTGTCTTATTTTACGTGTTGCTTCATAGCCATCCATAATTGGCATTTGTAAATCCATCAGGATTAAATCGAAGTATTCGTTTTCTGCTTTTTCTACTGCAGATTGGCCATTGTCGACAACTACATATTGACAATCCCACTTTTCTAAGAATCTTGAAGCAACAATTACATTAGTGTCGTTGTCTTCAACCAGTAATACTTTTATTCCCTTAAGAGATTTTTTTACAGCAACTTCGGAAAGAGGCCTGTTAGTAGCGCTTTTAAGCTGTTTGTTGCTATTGCCTAATTTTAAATGGAAACCGAATTTCGATCCTTCACCCAGAATACTTTCAACTTCGATTTCACTTTCCATCAAGTCCAGCAGTTTTTTCGTAATGGCAAGCCCGAGCCCGGTACCTCCATATTTTCTGGTAGTGTCTGAACTTGCTTGTGTAAAGTTTTCGAAAATGATATCTATTTTGTCTTCCGGAATACCTATTCCCGTATCACTAATAGTGAAGTGTACAGTTGAGAAGCTTTTCTCTTTTTTAACAAGTTTTATATTAAGGTTTACTTCTCCATGATCAGTAAACTTTACTGCATTGCTAACAAGGTTATTTAACACCTGAGCTATACGTATAGGGTCTCCGAGAAATGCCAAAGGAAGAGCCGGATCTATATTGATATTCAGCTTTATGTGTTTTTCTACAGCGCGGTAGAGCATTGAGTTCCTGACATTATTTGCCAGTTCATGCAGGCTGAAATCAATGTTTTCCAGATTGATTTTACCAGAGTCTATTTTATTGAAATCGAGGATGTCATTAATCAGGGCCAGTAGATTTTGTGCTGAAAATTTAAGAATATTCAGTGTGTCAACCTGATCATGTTTTGGGTCACTCTCAAGTAAGAGGTTGGTCATACCAATAACAGCATTCATCGGAGTCCTGATTTCGTGACTCATTACAGAAAGGAACTGTGATTTGGCAATAACAGCGGCCTCTGCTTTTTCTTTGGCTTTAATGGTTTGCTGCTGTGTATTATTCAGTTCTTCCATTTTGTTTCGAAGTTCTTCGTCTTGCTCCTGAAGCAATTGACGTTGTTCAATCGAAACGTCCAATAAGCGCTTTGTGCGATTATTGATTTTAATGAAAGAAATAGTAGAAGTAACAGATTCTGCAATTTTCTCAATAAAATCGATCTGATATTTTTCAAGGTCATTGAGTGATGCGAGCTCCAATACTCCATAACATGTATTATGGACTTTAAGGGGAACAAGGATCAGGTTTTGAGGTTTTACGATCCCCAGTGAGTATATTTCTACAGTATGTTCCGGTATGTCTTTAAGGATCACCATTTGCTTGTTGTAGAAGCTTTGTCCAATCAGACCTTCTCCCGGAAGTATTTTGTTATTTCTTAATTTGGTAGAATCATAAGCATAGCTTGCTACTAATTCAAGATAGCGGTTGCCTTCTTCCTGATCACTCAATAGGTAAATGCCACCCTGTACTGCTCCCAAATAATCAACAATGAAACTGATAATGTCATTATGCCACACACGTTCATTGTCGTGACGATTGATTAATACTTCATTGATTTTTACCTGGCCGTCTTTAACCCAGTTGCGTTTTGTTTCTTCAGCATTATTTTTTTTCAGCTGGTCACGCATTTCCAGAAGAGATTGTCCCAGAAGATCGTTTTTACTTAAAGGATTGTAATAAGCATTAAAGTTTCCGTTACCGATTTCTTCAGCAAAGGTTTTTGTACTTCTGATATTGTTTAGTAAAATATTTACTGAACGTGACATATCCCCAATTTCATCTTTCAATGCATAGGTGATATTTTCCGGCTGTTCTCCGCGGCTTAAAGCAGATATTGTTTCCTTGAATTTGGTAATAGGACGGGTAATATTGGAAGTGATAATGCTGGATGCCACAAACCCAATAATAATTAATATCACAGGGATAAAAATCATGCTGGTAGTAAGAGCATCGTAAGAGATAGACATACTCTCCTTTGCTATGTTCTTTTCATTGTTTTTTTGCGAAATAACAATGTCCAGTTTATGAAGCATGCCATTTGTGATTGGCAATACCTGATTTTCTATAATATCTTCAGCCTGAAATTTTAAGAGGGGGTCGTCATAGCTTTCAAAAGTGGTCAGAAGGTGGGTGATTTCCTTCTCATTTAACTCAAGTGTATTGTAATCTTTCAGGACTTCGTTGATCAGTTTTATCTGTAATGGATTGTCCCATTTTTGATAATTGGTAATCAGTTCTTTTGTGATAATGGGCGCTTCAATTGAAATAAGCTGTTTTAGTTCTCCTTTAGCGGCAACATCTTTTCTGAGGTACACCCAGTTGGTTGCCAGCATCCGTGACCTGATGACAAGAGTGCGGAATTGTGTAAGCGCTTCAACAGCAGGTTCTTTTGATTCGAATAGTTCCTGTAACGTGCTTTTAGAACCACTGATCACATAAATATTGAAAGCTGCACTGATCGCAAAAAACAGCCCTATAGCAGCAAAGCCTAAAAAGATTTGCCTTTTCAGTCCTCCGGGGAGCCATCTGTTGAATATTGTGATCATAAGTTATTTTGAAGAGGCCATTTTGACCAGTTCATTGGCAACTTTCATTCCCAGGCTTTCAATTTCTTTTTTGTTCATTTCAAAGCCAAGACGCTCGTCATTTGTGACAAAGCAGATTCCTGCTCCTTTAGCCAGATAGCTACTGCCGTCAGCTACAAGCAGGATTTTAAATTTCTGTGTTTTCTGAGCAATAAGGTCAAAATTGCCGTGTGAAGATTTCGGTACATATAACAAATTGCAAGGTTCTATAGCAGAAATACTTGTATAGTTTTTAATGATTAGACGTTGATTACCAACATTTTTTTTGTAATCTGCTACAATTTCAAGTTCACGGTAAAGTTGTTCATCATTGAGCACAGCAATAATAAAGTCGCCTTGTTTTTTATCGTCAGGCCACTCCAGGTATTTGGTAAAATGATACAGGAAGGCCGCCTTCAGTTTCAGAAGCCTTGTATCCTGTGCTTGTACCAGTGATACCGATAAGATCAATATGATGATGGCGGTTTTGCGCATTCTATATTGTAAACTCTTATTGCTAGTTTAAAGGGTTTGTTACAACGTAATTATATCTAACTTCAGCATTTGATTTGCTTGAAAACGTACCGGGTTGCAGAGAAGTTATCTTTATTAGCCCATACTTACCATTGTAAGCACGGAAAAAATAAGTTTGCCCTGTTGTTATCTCAATAATACCTTTGTTAAGTACAGACGGAATATTACTTAATATATCGGCAGCTGTAGCTGTATTGATATTAAGGGTTGTAGGGGCAAAGGAAATACTGTTGCTCCCGCTTACATTCCGGCTTTTTGTTGTATCGCTCAAAATGATAGCAGCCGAGTCTGCGGAGCACAAATAAGGTATATTTGAATAGGTAGAAAATGCGAAGTCTACTGAAGCAGGATTTTGTTGTGCCTGTGGCAATGTAAAGGCTGTATTTTGAAGTGTTGAAAAATAACTTTTCTTCATATTACTTCCGCCTGCGTCCTGTTCAGTGGCTGATGTAGAGAATAGCGTTGAAGTGTTTGTCAGAGATTGAAGCAATTCTACCGGTTGGTAATAGAAGTAAATTGGTGTTTGAAGTCCATTCTGATCGGTAATGATGAAAGCTAACGTGGTTTTAGTAGCAACTCGGTTAATGATAATTCTGTATTTTTGAGTGGTTTCAGTATCAAAAGGCCCTTTAAATGTATAGTTAGGCCATTGAGGTTCCTGGTAAAGAGGAATGATATCACCCTTCATATTTTCGATGCTAATTTTCTCAAAGTTACCAAAAGTCTGAAGATCTATCTGTTGAATTCTACCAGGAGCATTAATACTTATATAAGTTACCAGATTATAACCGACGGGCAGGTAGTTTTTTTCGATAAGCACTGTGTCAGAAATGCTCGAATCCGGGTTGAAAAAGTAGTTTGGCCTTTCGGAAATTTTTGGTTGCGCTTCGAATTTCTCTGATTTTTTGCAGCCGCTAATGCTTAATAGCAAAATGCTAAAAAGTGTGAAATAACGGTATAAAAAAACTGCCCTCATCTGTTTTATAGTTTAATAGAAACAGTTAATAGAAAAGACCTTTTAGGGTAAGGGATATTCGTTTGCCCCGTAGCGAAAAATGCAGGTGTACGGATGTCGGTATCAAGTAGATTTCTTACCTGAAGTTCCAGCCCAATATTATGTGTAATTGCCAGTACGGTATTAAGGTCGAATGTTTTATAGCCTGTTATTAACTTATTGTTATAAGGTGAATTTCTTTCCACATAACCAGCTCTGTAAGAGTCAATGAAGTGCCCAACAAGTGTAAAAGAAACTTTTACCGGAGCAAACAGGGAATAGGTAAGTACTCCGTTGACTTTTGAGGTAGGTACGTTTGCCACATCATAATAATATGTTGTTTCTGGTTGGCCGGCTATGGAGGTATTGACCGGTGTTTGTGCTTTAGCGTAGGAGAAGTTACCGCCTAATTTGAAGTTTCTGCTAGGCATCAGCTGAAGTTCTGTTTCATAACCCCATGCGCTGATTGTTCCTGCTGTGTTAGAGTTTACCTGTCCTGAACTTTGGTTAGGAGTGCTGATTTTAACAATAGCATTTTGGGTTCTGTTTTGAAAACCGGTCACAGAAAAACTCAGGTGCTTTACATTGTAAGTTGCCTGTGCTTCAAAAGAATGAATTGTTTCAGCAGTAGGGTTACTTATCAGAGCTGCGTCGCTTGGTTTACCCTGGTTTTTTAACTCAAGCCTTACTTCGTCGTTAAGCCCTATTTCTTTTACAGTAGGTGTTCTTAGTGCTGCACCATAAAGTAATTTCAGGTTAAGGCTGTTGGTTATTTTTTGTACCAGAGCAATTCTGGGAGAAAGTTTGTCGTATGTAGTTGTTGAACTGTTAACAGATGTTCCTACAATTCTGCCCATGTCCATTCTGGCACCGGCAGTGATATTTAAGCCTTTCAGGAAGTTAATGTTTTGCTGCCATTGTCCATAAACCGAATAAAGGTTAAAGGTAGCTGAAGCTGTATAATAAGTAGGCGAAGGCTGGTAAGTCGGAGCAGGTCCGGCATTAACAAAATATGCATATGATTCAGGAGAATCGCTACTGGACCTACTGTCGGCATATGCACCAAGGATGAAGTTTGATTTTTGCGATAAAGCATATTTCCCCTCTATGGTCCCCTGATAATCCATTACTCGCACATTATAGTTAGAAACTCCAATCTGACCAGTTGTTCCGCTATTAAAATGGTTTTGATAGCCTCCAACATACCCCTTTTCAGTAGAACCATTCATTTTTAAATACGAATTGAGAGAGAGTTTGGAGGTTAATTTTCTTTCATATTTTAAGTATGGATCAACTTGTTCCCAGGTAAGTTGGTTACTTTCATAATTCTGGTTTTGCTGACCATTCCAGAATTCGCCCAGGCCTCCTGTTTTTCGGCTGTAAATAAATCCAATGCCCAGGCCTTTCAAATTTCCTGCAGTTATTTTATAAGATGCATTTGCGAAGAAAGAAGTGGTATTGTCATAGTAACGGCTTAAGGCATTATTGTTTTGACCATTGCCTACATATTGTCTTGTCGCATCTTTACCATAATAGCTTAATGCCAGCTTTGCTTCTCCAAATTCAGACTTTCCTAAAGCGTTAGCCATAAAGCGGCGTTTGAAATCATAATTACCCACAGACATTTTGCCTTCTGCTGTAAAGCCATTTTCATCAAGTTCTTTTGATAGAATATTCATGACACCAAAAAAAGCGCTTGGGCCATAAAGTGCCGATCCTGGGCCTTTCAGGAACTCAACTCTTTTGGCAAAGAACAAGGGTAAGTCTTCTTCTGCATTAGCTTTGTTGGCTCTGGCCTGATAAAAAGGGATTCCGTCTACCAATACAAGGTGTTTGTTATTGTCGAACCCATCTGACTTTTGTCCCCGTGTTTCATAAGTAATTTCTCCAATACCGCGAAAGGCGCTGTAGCCGGCTGTAATGTCAGCAAGGTCCCTTAATGTATAGTAACCAAGTTTCTCCATATCTTTATTGGAGTAGGCAGTAATAGAACCAGGGGCATCAGAAAGCCTTTCTTCAGTTTTTGAACTTACACTTACTTCAATGTTGAGAAGTTGTTCAAGATTAAGGTCGATGAATTCGTTGGCAGTAGTTTTAGGCTTTGCTGTTTGCAGAGAATCCTGGCCTAAAGCCAGGATAGGTAAGCATAGAAATAGTATATATAAAGAAGTTTTTTGAAGAAATTTTACCATAGCAAAAATCAAAACCCTGAATATTTCAGTTGATTTGGTTACCAAAAAGATAAACGCATTAGCTAAGTTAATGGAAAAAATGTTATTAAGTTAAAATAGACGATATTTTTGGCCGCTACGTCGAAAAAAAAGAGGCACAGAATAGTCAGTAAGGTTGAGTAATTATAATTTCTTTTCGGCAGAGAGCCATATTGAAACAGATACTTCGTCACTCATCGTCAGGCTTTTACCGCCAATCTCAAAGTCACGTCTGTTTATTTTGAAAGTGCCCTTAAACTCTGCGGTGTTGTTTGCTGTAGTATAAGCAAAAGGAAGGGTGATTTCTTTGGTTACATTTTTAATTGTCAGATAAAAAATGCCGGTGAAACTACCATCAGAATTCTTGATAAAGCTTTTCGATTTCAGGTATATTCTTTCAAACTTTTCAGTATTAAAATATTCCTCTTTCTTCAAATGCTTATTTCGCATGTCAATACCGGTCTCTATTGTATTAACATCTACTGAAGCTGTGATATGTGATTGGGCTAATGACGCCTCGTCAAAAGCTATAGTTGCCTGTAGTCCTTTGACAGAACCATTTACATTTAGTCCTGCATTTTTGATGGAAAAAGTAACACTGGCCTTTTTGGCAATCCAGTTAGTCTGAGCAACAGCATTCAGCTGTAGTAAGAACAGGAATAGCAGTGTAGTAAAAAGACTATTTAGTTTCATCGTTTATAGAAGGGTTGCTTTCTGCAAAGAAACGAATTAAATACTCATACATTCAGAATTATTTGCTCTCTGCGAATAAAAATGATAGTTATACAGCAAATAAGCGTTATTAAAGCAAGGCAAAATAAAAGCCCGTGGTCATTCATCACATTGATACCTAATCTGGTGAAATGAAAAATGGTAGCAGTGCTCATGGCTATAAGGCCAATCATTGCACCTTGCCAGACATAAAAGCCACTTATAAGGCAAACAGCCGCAACCAGTTCAATTAACGCGGAACTGATCCGGCCAAAGGGTTCAAGGCCAATTTTGGTGAAAACAAAAATAGCTTCGGGGCTAGCTGTTAGTTGCTGAGAAAGGATAATCAGCATAATGCCGGAGGCAACTATCTGTGCTGTCCAGCTGGCTATTTTTGACAGGTGGCTCATAAGTATACTTTAGGTTATACACCTTATACGCAATGCTTTCTCCCGGAGATTAATTTTGAAGAATCTAAACAGGCCTACTTACTAACAAGGATATTTTTCTATTTTTGATAAAAAAAATAAATTGGCCGACTCTATTTTTAAAAGCTTTTTCAGAAGGAAAGAAATATCCGGGCTTACATCAGCCGGTTCAGGGCTAAAGCAAAGTCTTTCTCTGAAAGACCTGACTTTGATGGGGATTGCTGCTGTAGTAGGAGCCGGTATTTTCAGTACTATAGGGAATGCCGTTTTTCATGGTGGCCCTGCTGTCGTGTTCCTTTTTGTCTTTACTTCACTTGCTTGTGCTTTATCTGCTTTGTGTTATGCGCAGTTTGCATCGGTAGTTGCTGCTAATGGAAGTGCTTATACTTATGCCTATGTATCTATGGGCGAACTTGTGGCATGGATCATTGGTTGGGACCTCATTATGGAATATGCTATAGGTAATATTGCAGTGGCTATTTCCTGGTCAGATTATTTTACATCTCTATTGGATGGTTTAAATATTCACATTCCTGATTATTGCACGATGGATTTTCTTTCTGCACAAAGAGGAAATGCTGAGTTTTTAAAATTAAAGTCAGCAGGATTACCAGTCAGCGAACATTTAAGTTTGGCGCATAGGGCCTGGACAAGTGCCCCGGAATTCTTTGGTGTTAAACTGGTAGGCGATATTCCTGCCTTATTGATTGTTGTTCTTATTACTGTTCTGGTTTATGTAGGTATAGAAGAAAGCAAAAAGGCAAGCAATGCTTTTGTGTATCTGAAATTAGTAATCTTGTTGGTTGTGCTTCTGGTTGGGGCTTTTTATGTAAAACCGGAAAATTGGTCGCCCTTTTTACCACATGGAGTTGGTGGTGTATTGAAAAGTGTTTCAGCAGTGTTCTTTGCTTATATAGGTTTTGATGCCTTGTCGACTACCGCAGAAGAATGCCGCGATTCTAAGCGCGACCTGCCTCGTGCCATGTTGCTGTCTCTCTTTATCTGTGCTGTTATTTATGTACTTATCACCTTGGTGATAACGGGAATGGTAAGCTATGCGGAATTGAATGTGGGAGACCCTATGGCATATGTTTTTCAGAAACTCGGTTTGAATTTTTTTGCCGGGTTTATTTCTCTGAGTGCTGTTATTGCAATGGCCGGCGTATTGCTCGTTTTTCAATTAGGACAGCCGAGAATCTGGTATTCTATGAGCCGGGACGGTTTGCTGCCACAACGTTTTTCAAAGATTCATCCGCGCTTTAAAACGCCTTCTTTTGCTACCGTTATTACTGGTTTACTGGTTGCATTGCCTGCTTTGTTTATGAACCTTACAGAAGTAACAGACCTTACCAGTATTGGAACTCTGTTTGCATTTATTGTGGTTTGTGTGGGTGTAATTATAATGGATCAGACAGGGCAATCTGCAAATGCCAGGTTTAAGGTCCCTTATGTTAATGGTAAATGGATAGTTCCCGTCTTTTTGTTGGTTTACATAAGCTGGGTTGTAAGTGAATATGAATTGGAGGCTCTTAATTTTGAATCCCATTTTTCACTCATAGTCTTCTTTGTTTTCTTTGTGATGATAGCTGCCTGGACTTTTGTTAAAAATATTTCACTTATACCGGTAACGGGGCTTTTAGCCAATATCTTTATGATGGCAGAGCTTGGTATTACCAATTGGATACGCTTTTTGATATGGTTGGCGATCGGCCTTGTGATCTATTTTTGCTTTGGGAGAAAAAACAGTAAATTGAATACTCATGCAAGACAATAAAAAACGTTGTAGCTGGTGCGGTAACGATCCGCTTTATATGGACTACCATGACCACGAGTGGGGGCAGCCTTTACATGATGACAGGCAGTTGTTTGAGATGCTGTGCCTGGAAGGAGCACAGGCAGGGCTAAGCTGGATTACCGTACTCCGAAAAAGGGAGAGCTACCGCATAGCATTCGATAATTTTGATGCAGTGAAAATGGCTCATTATGGTGACGAAAAACGTGCAGAGTTATTACAGGATCCGGGCATTATCAGGAATAAACTGAAAGTGAATGCCTTTATTGAAAATGCCAAAGCCTATCTGAAAGTGAAAGAGGAGTTTGGGACTTTTGATAAGTTTATCTGGTCTTTTGTTAACAATAAAGTAGTAGATACCTCACTGGCTTCATTGCGCGAATACCCGACAAGAACAGACGTGTCTGATGCAATGAGTAAAGAGCTGAAAAGAAGAGGATTTAAGTTTATTGGCACTACCATTTGCTATGCCTACATGCAGGCTGTAGGAATGGTGAATGACCATGTGAAAGATTGCTGGACGAGAACTCAGGGCAAATGAAGTACAAAATTAAAACGCACGAAGCTTTCAAAATAATAGGTATCGCTGTTCGTACCAACAACAATTACGGCAAGTCACAGGAAGACATCGGCAATCTCTGGAAACGCGTGTTTGCTGAAGGCATTTTAGATCAGATTCCCAATAAGGTTACCAGTGAAATAGTCTGCCTTTATACCAATTACGAAAGCGATTACACAGAAAACTATACGACTATTCTAGGCTGTAAAGTGGATACACTGGACGACATTCCGCATGGTATGTACGGTATGGAAATAGAAGAAGCATTGTATGTTATGGCCAGACCTAAAGGCCGCCTGCCCGATATAGTGGGAAATACCTGGAGTGAGATTCATAAATCAGATTTACCAAGGACTTACATTGCCGATTTTGATATTTATGGCGAAGAGGCCCGCGACCCTAAAAATGCTTCAGTTGAAATTTGGGTAGGGGTAAGAGAGGAGTAGTATAATGTCCTCAGTAATTAAGCCTGTCAAAATTATGTAAGAGGAACCTAAGTCGTATTTTATCGCTCATTATTTCTAAGAACAGAAGGTAGTCTGGTTTTTAAAAACCGGATGAAGTCATCTTGTTGATCTCCCAGTTCTTTTAGAGTAAATACATCTTTTTTACCATTATATTTCAGGATCATAATCTCTCCTGTTTTTAATGCTTGATATAAAGTAAACGAACCTAACAGTATTGGAATAACAGGTACAGCCAGTTCTTCCACGTAATATCTACCGCCCTGATTTGAGGTGAGAAAGTTCAGAAGCAAATAACCGTAATACAAGCCAAAAGAAATGCAGGCAACTCCGAAGGTAAGAACAAAAGGCCAGCGTTTTAATATTTTACCTTTTGTAATAGTGATTTCATCTATTTCACTAAACGTAATGTTTTTATAGCTAAATCTGTTTCTTAAAAAATGAAAATGCTTTTCGGTAAATCCGAAATATTCAGTTGAGAATAAATATGACATAAATACCTAATTTTTCTTTTTTAACGCTTCAACCTGCTTCAGCGTCAAGCCAGTGTATTTGACAATAGCTTCAACTAATAACCCGTCATTCAACTGTTTCAAAGCCATTTCCTGTTTAGTTTTCAGAATATCTTTCTTCGCTTTTTCTTCGGCTTTTTTAACAGCTTCTTCGGCCTGTAGTTGTAAGTAGTAGAGTTGTTCTTTGAGTTTAGCTTGTTTGGCAAAAGTGAGGTCAAAGCTGCTTTGTTGTTTTATCTGTTCCATAAGGCCGCTTTCTACAAAACTATAGAAGTCGGTTTCGGTAACTATAAGGTGATCAATTACAGGGCATTTGAGAAAGTCGCCTATTGCCACCATTTTATCTGTAATTATTTTGTCGGCCGAAGAAGGTTCAATGTCGCCGCTCGGGTGGTTGTGTACCAGTATAATCTTTACGGCTTGTTTCTGTAGTGCAAAGCTGAAAATCTCCATAGCTTCTACAGGTACGGCGTTGACAGTTCCAAGGCTTACAAGTTCGATCAGCAGAATGCGGTTATGGGTGTTCATGCATACTACCCAAAGATGCTCTTTGTTGCGGTCAATTTTATTCTCGCGTTTAAGCACTTTTTGCATAATTTCGGCAAGATCAGCTCCGTTGATAACTTTTATTTTTTGCTCCTGGGTGAGTTTGACATTCATCGCTAAAAAAAGTGATTGATTCAGGGCTAAAAATAAGAAGAATTTCTGAGTATTACTTAGTATTGAGTAGTGGGTATTGAGTAATGAGAAAAGGCTATTATGGTCTTTTAAATCGGATAATCAGTACGCCCATTAACGACAGAACCAGCCCCCGGCAGTGTTATAGCTTTTCCGGAGGTGATGATGGGGGACTGGCCGCCAGCGTAGCGCTACATAAAATATACAATAATGACATTGAGCTCATTATGAATTACTAATCTTTTCTTAAAGAAACATCCTTCAAATAGGAGGTAGTCATATGTGGTCATAATAAGGGCTTTGCTTTATTCTTAAGCAAAGCCCTTATTATTTTAATATGCAGCCAGTTAATTAATGATTGAATTTTCGTACGCTTTTTAGGATGAATAAATTTCTAATATTTTAGGTCTTACAATCTGTTAAAAAATTCATAACTTGCGCTGTATTTGACCATTGACTAACTTACAACCAGTTCTGAGGTGATATATTATTGCTTCAGATGGATGATTAGCACAAGTAAACTGACTAAACCCTAAAGGGGGCATCTGCTTTGCTCCATATATTCTTCACATATGAATTCGAATCCCATGAAGTTTTTTAAAATTACCTTTTTCCTGCTATTGTTCACAAACCAGGTATGGGCTCAGAGTCTGAGATTTAACAAAACGGTAACTACTATATCGGAGGACAAAATAAGCCCTGTTGCAATAGCTGTTGACTATGGTGGAACTATTTACTTTTCAGATGAATCCCATGTGATCTATCGAAGGGATGTAAATGGAAACCTCAGTGTATTGGCAGGTACTGTTGGTAAGTCTGGTTTTGTTGATGGGGATCAAGCACTGTTTTCCAGCCCTAAAGGTATATGTATTTCTTATGAAGACGGAGACGGGCCATATCTATATGTTGCTGATTACGACAATAATGCGATCAGAAAAGTTGACTCTAAGGGGAATGTAAGCACATTACTTTTAGAAGGTTCTTTACAGGGGCCTTATGGAATAGCTTCGGATGATTATAGTTTTTATGTGTCAGAAGTTATTGGGAACAGGATTCGTCGTTTATATGGAACAGGGCAGATTCGTCAGGAGGGACCCGGTAATAAAAAAGGCTTGAGTTTTATTGTTGAAACATATGCCGGTAGCGGGAACGAGGGGTCTGATGATGGTGAGTTCTCTAAGGCAAGCTTCAATATGCCATTGGGTATTGCATGTAGGTCTGATCTGGAGACAGGACTAACAAAAATTTATGTCGCTGATGCTAAAAATAATAAGATTCGTGTAATAAAGAATGAAGAAGGGTATAAATCTGTTTACACTTTGGCTGGTACAGGGCTGGCTGGTGCAGTGGATGGTGGTACGGAAAAAGCTACTTTTAATGGTCCTTGTGGTATAGCTATTAATGCTTATACTGAGGATGTATATGTAAGTGATCAAAATGGACAATATATAAGGTTAATAACTTCTTCAGAAGAAGGAGAAATTATTGTTACTAAATATGCAGGTACCGGTGAACCTGATTTTCTTGATGGTACTGTTATGCATGCAAAATTTAAGGCACCAATGGGGCTGGCGCTTTATTCTGAAAATTACAACTCTCCGGAATTGTTTGTTGCTGATAATGGCAATATGAGAATCAGGCAAATTGGAAGACCTTCTCTCAAAGTAATGAAAACCACCTATGGAACCCCTTCTGAATCTCAAATGGTATATGTAAGTGGTGAAAATCTTTTAGATGACTTGGTAGTAACTTCCGATTATGGTTTTGAAATAGCTGATGATCCTAAAGGACCTTATTCTGAAAAGGTAAGTTTTTCTCCGAAAAATGGTGTTGTTGCTGATCAGGTATTATATGTGCGGTTGTCAGCTTTTGCACCTGTAAGCTGGGAGGGTGGAATTTCAACAGAGCTTCGCTTAAGGTCAAGTGAAGTTGAAAATATTGATTATCTGTTTGTCATGGGAGAGGTTGAGAGGGGAGTTCGTACAATTGACTTCCAACCGTTAGACCCGATTATTTATGAAAAAGATAAAATATTTACAATAACGGCTACAGTTACACCTAAACCTAGTGAAGATCAGTATCTTATATTTACGAGTGGAGAGTCGCCTATAGTTTCAGTAACCAGCGAGGCAGGGGTTGGATATGGCAGGATCAATAAACCGGGTACTGATACTGTTAAGGTTACGGCAATCATGCCTGGAGATGAATATTATAATGAAGTTTCTGTACAGAGACATTTGATTATTATAAAAAAACCTCAGACAATAACCTTTGATAGTCTGGCATGGAAAGCTTACGGAGATGAAAGTTTCTTTTTAGCAGCTTCATCAAGCCAGGTTGGGCTGAATAAGAATATAACATATTCAACCCAGGATACTATCATCAAGATTCTTAAAGACGGAGAAGTTGAAATTATAAAACCGGGGATTGCTACAATTATTGCAAGTCAGGTTGGAGATGATACTACTTCGGCAGCAGCCCCTGTTACCAGAAAATTGGTTATTGAGAAGGCAAATCAAACGGTTTATTTGGACGAATTTACAGACATGGTCACTTTTGGAGCTGGCCCTATTCAACTATCCGGGTCGGCAAGTTCTGATTTGGACGATATCAGATATTTTAGTTCTGATACTAGTGTAATCGAAATTTCAGATGACCGGGCGATTGTTAAAGGGGCAGGACAAGCTTCAATCTGGGCGTATCAGGAAGGAAACGAGTATTATAAGGCCGATACGTCGTCACGGGGTGTTATTACTGTTTTAAAAGCAGATCAAACAATCAGTTTCCCGGAGATGGCTGTGAAAAATATAGGAGATGCCCCGTTTGTTCCAATGGCTACGGCGAGTTCCGGTTTGCGTGTGTCATATACAAGTGAGAATCAGGCGGTAGCTATAGTTTCCGGCGATTCTATCAGAATTGTCGGAGCCGGTATTACTAAAATAACAGCCAGCCAGGCCGGTGATAAAAATTATAATGCTGCTAAAGATTCTGTGTTAGTGTTGAAGGTAAGGTCGTCTCAGACAATTAACTTTCCGGCAATAGCAACTAAGACTTATGGCGATCCGACGTTTACTTTACCACAATTTTCAAGTGCAGGCTTAACAATCATCTACGAAAGTTCTGATAATGCAGTGGCAACGGTATCGGGTAATGTTGTCACTATTGTAGGGGTTGGTAATGTGATAATTACTGCAACTCAGCCAGGGGACGGAGATATTTATGGACCTGCTGCTAAGGTTGAAAGGTCATTCTTTGTAAAAAACAAATCACTTAGTATTGGAATTGCAGGTGCTACTGTAATCAATATCGGAGAGATTAAGGAGTATAGAATTATACTCAAAAAAGATTCGTCCGGAACTTCAAATATTACTTATCATTATGATTGGTTTTATGTGAAAAATAGTACTCCTCCGGTGTTTACACCTGCTATGACAGATCAAAACAGGTTCGTTACTTCTGATGGATCGAAAGTAAAAGTTTCTTTCCCTGCTGATTTCAGCGACAGCAGACTTGCTGCCATTGTTTCTTCTAAATTAGCAGGAGCAACAGGAGAAGGTACCCCTTTCGATACCGTTTATTATAATGTCGTTATCAATAAGGTAGCTGTACCGGCTGTCAGTTGTTCAGATACTCTTGGTTGTTCTGCTTATAAGATCACTTCTTTTGAATATGCGGGCGTTGCTTTAGATCAAAAAGCTTTAGGAATCCAGTGTCCTGCAGAGTCATATGGTTATTCTGATTTTGCTACAGCACAATACCTGTATGATTCTCTCGGAAAGACAACCTCATTGAGCATGAAAGTTCCCAAACTATTTACAAGCGCAGAAATGTATGTTGCTGTTTCCGGTGACACTGCTCAGTATTATGGTTTCTGGTTAGATTCTGATGCTAACGGTTCTTTTGGTGACCCGGGAGAGTTTTTAGGAGGTTCTAAAACGCCACAGATTACTTACTCCGGAAAACTTGCAATCCCTAATAATGAAGGAGCTTCAGGTACAAGGAGATTGAGAGTAAAATCCAGCAATGCTCCGTTAGAAGCCGGTAGTTATTGTATAGTTGATAAAGCACGTAATGGGGAGACCGAAGATTACCTTATTAACCTTGAGCCTTATCCTGAATTGAAAGCTCCTGAAGCATTCACTCCGGGTACAGACGGTTACAATGATGTGTTTATTATCAGAGGTATTGACCCGGCACGTAGCCAGAAAAGCCTGAAGATATTCGATCAGTTTGGTCGTGAAGTATATGCTCAGGAGGATTATGATAACAGATGGGGAGGTATAGGAAATTCCGGTGAAATGTTGCCTAATGGTACTTATTTCTATGAGTTTAGCAATGGAGATCGTAAAATCAACGGCTTCCTTGAACTTGTGGCAGAAAAGTAATTAATAAGAAAGTAAAGCAAAAAGGCTCTGAAATATCAGAGCCTTTTTTGCTTTTAACAAGTATGCTTCTTATACAACTTGACTGCAATTATTGTATTGAGGGATTACAGTCAGTTTTGTATAGTCAAAAGCTATTAGATTAAAACCTCTTTTTTCCTGATCCTTTCCGTTGGTTGGGTTCGTCTTTTATTTCTTCCAGTTTTTCGATTGGTATTTTAATTTTTTCTTTTCCATTAAGTCCCGAAATAACTTCGGCATAAATGCCGTCTGAAATACCTGTTTTAACTAATTGTTTGCGAAATACCTGCGACTGTTTGGTCTCAATCTCAACAAAAACAGAGTCTTCGCTGAATTGTAATGTACTTTCTTTAATTGCCAGTACATCGTTTTTTTCTGCCAGTACAATGTCTGCATTGGCACTAAGGCCAGCCCTAATGAAGTCATTATTTTTCAGGTTGATTTTAGCCTTAATTAAAAAACGTACAGTCCCGTCTTCTACTGTACCTTTGGGGGCTATATAGACCAAGGTTCCGTCAAAAATTTTATCATTGATAGCTCCTATAGTCAATTTGATTGGTAAGCCTTCTTTAATTTTACCAACTTCGGCTTCATCTACCTTTCCTTCAAAAATTAATTTGTTCATATCAGCAATAGATGCAATAGTGGTTCCTTCGTTGAAATTATTTCGCTCAATTACAGAACTACCTATTTTAACCGGAACGTCCAATATCATTCCAGAGATGGTGGAGTAGATGAGATTGGCTACCTGACCTTTTTTACGTGATGCTCCTTCGCGTACTAACTCAAGGTTGTTTTCTGCTGCCTGAAATGCCTCTTTTTTTAAATTATAATCAGATAACAATCTTTGATATTCCTGATCCGAAATTACTTTGTCCTGATACAATGGTGATTGTCTGTCAAATTCTTTTTTAGATAATTCAAGGTTAAGTCTTGCCGATTCAAGATTGGTTTCTGCAGAGTTCACATTAACCATATTAGGAACAATCTTAATTTTAGCAAGTAGTTGACCTTTTTGTACATATTGACCGGCTTCTACATACAGTTCATCAATAATGCCCGATACCTGTGGTTTAATGTTAACCTCCTGCAGAGGTACAATAGAACCATTGGCTACAGTTTTTGTGAGTATGTCTCTGAGCTTCGGGCTTTCAAGTTGAAATATAACAGGTTTAGGTTTTGACTTTTGGTAAAGGAAAAAACCTGTATAAATAAACAAAGCTACAAAGGCTAGTCCGAAAATTACTTTTATCGTAGTTTTAATCATCGTTATATTTCTAATATCTGTAATTTGAAATTTATTCGTCTCTCAATGCTTCAATCGGTTTTATTCTTGCTGCTTTCTGTGCAGGAATCAAACCGGCCAAAGCACCTGCGAGTACAAGTACTATAGTGGCAACAACAGCAGTATTGACATCAATTTCAGGGTTAGAAAAGAAAGGGTTGGGTTTGTCGGATTTTGACATAATACTTCTTACCCCTTCAAGAAGGAATATCCCTGCTACGAGGCCGAGGTAACCTGCCACTCCGGTAATTACTACCGAC
The DNA here is from genome assembly GCA_964572965.1 of uncultured Bifidobacteriaceae bacterium. Lineage (GTDB taxonomy): Bacteria > Bacteroidota > Bacteroidia > Cytophagales > UBA9547 > CAZNHL01. The sequence goes on along the minus strand of CAZNHL010000002.1, from coordinate 12,056 downwards.
TCCTGTATGATCATAGATACGATCGAGGACGGTTTGGCGCCTAAGGCTTTTCTTACACCTATTTCTTTGGTCCTTTCTTTTACTATAATAAGCATGATATTACTTACTCCTACAATTCCAGCAATGATGGTACCCAGGCCAACTACCCAGATAAAAAAGCTGATACCATTGAAGAGCGCCTGAAATTTGGCAACTTCTTTACCAGTGTTGAATGAGCCTATGGCACTTTTATCTTCCGGGTTTACTTTGTGCCTGCGACAAAGTAGTTGTTTTACTTTTTGTTCAATAATGAGCGGATCTGCGTCTTCTTTAGGACAAAGAGAAAAAGAGCTGATTTTGTCCTGCATGTTATATGTTTGCTGCATGGTTGGCAGAGGGATGTAGAGTTTTTCATTCTCATTCCTGCCGTCATTACTTTCTATTGAAAATACACCAATAACCAAAAAGTGTACTCCTTTGATCTGAATGTATTTGCCTATCGGATTTTCGGTATCAAATAATACTTCGGCGGCTCGTTCACCCAGCACTACTACTTTCCGTTTTTGATCAATGTCATTATTATTGATAAAACGACCTCTTTTAAAAGTCAGAGACCTTATTTTTAGCATGTCAGGGTAATTACCTCCAACGGGAAAGCTGCTGTTTTTGTCTTTGTAATTGATGGTGTATGTGCCCCTGAGGCTGTTCCCTGCATCAATATATCTTAATTCCGGTATTTCTCTTTTAAGTGCATGGTAGTCGTCATTGTCAAATTGTACATACCTGCCGGGTTTCATTCCTTCGTAAGGCATAGCTGTACGTCCAGTCCATACATAGATCGCATTTTGAGCCATATTACTGAAAATACCTTTAACACCGTTTTCAAGGCCATTGCCGGCTCCAAGTAGTAATACCAGCATAAAGATCCCCCAGAATACTCCAAATGCTGTGAGAGCAGTACGCAGTTTATGCTTACTGATGCTGTAATAAATCTCCTGCCATTTATCTAAGTCGAACATCTTATTTTTCGATTAGGCCATCTTTGATAATAATACACCTGTTTGTTTGATCTGCTATGTCTTTTTCGTGAGTAACGATCACAATAGAAATACCCTGTTTATTAACTTCTTTAAAAAGATTCATAATTTCTTGTGTTGTTCCCGAATCCAGCGCACCGGTAGGTTCATCTGCCAGTATCAGTTTCGGTTGGGCAGCTAAAGCTCTGGCTATTGCCACTCGTTGTTTTTGCCCTCCGGAAAGCTCGCCCGGATAGTGTTGAGAACGGTCACTCAGGCCAACCATCTCAAGGTAACTCATGGCAATTTTGAGTCGTTCTTTTCTGCCTACACCTTGGTAATACAATGGCAGGGCTACATTTTCTGCTGCATTTTTAAAGGAAAGCAAATTGAATGACTGGAATACAAAGCCAAGAAATTTATTTCGGTATTCAGCGGCCTGGGTCTGGTTCAGGTTTTTCATGAGGTGACCATTGAGCCAGTATTCACCTTCGTCATAGTCATCTAATATACCAATGATGTTCAGTAGGGTAGACTTACCGGATCCTGAAGCACCCATAATAGATACGAGTTCACCCTGCTCAATTTTAAGGTTAATTCCTTTGAGTACATGAAGCCGGCTTTCTGCCATTTCATAGTATTTATGAATATTCTTTAGTTCGAGCATTTTAGTCTTTCATAAAGTCTACATTCCCTTTATAGAAATCTATGGTTTTATTTCTGAAATAAAATTCGTAGCGAGCCTGTATCAGATCAAGTTCTGCTTGTTGGTAAATACTTTGTATCCTGATGAAATCATACAAACTTGTAGCACCTGCATCAAAACGTTTTTTTGCCATTTCATAGCTCAGTTTTTTAGACTCCAGAGATATCCGGGCAAAAGTAAAGCGGGCTTCAGCAGCCTTAGAATTGGTTACGGCTGTTTCAACATCCTGCCTTAATGTGTTTTCTGTTTGCTTTTGTGTGTTTTCAGCAAGTTTAATATTTAGTTTAGCCCTTTCTTCGCCTGCCCAAATCTGCTTTTGGGTGAAAATTGGCACTATCAGTTGAAAATTGACAAACTCGCTTACATTGTCGCTCAATTGATTTCTAAAAGGAGTTCTCTCTCTGGAAACAACAGGACTAATGCTATAAACACCTAAACTCGGGTCGTTATTTACAAAACCGATCGGTGTGGCAGATTGTTGATAGGTAATGCCCGATATTTCATAGTTTTGAGAAGAGTATAAGGTCTGTACTCCGAAGTTCATAGTAAGTCGCGGGTAGTGATTTCCTTTGGCTGCCCGCAATGCTGTTTGTGAACTTTTTATTTTAAGCATGGCACTTTTTATTTGGGGCATTTGTTCTCGTGACTCCAGATATACCTGTTTAGAAGTAAGTGCTGAATCGGATTCGATAATTGTATTTGAAAGATCTATAGGTACTATTTGGAAATTTTCGTCATACGGAATCTGAAGGAGCTGACACATGTTAAGTTCTCCTAAATTTACCTGGTTTTCTATCAGTATAAGTTGATACTGCGCATTGGCTAATTCTGCTTTTGCAGCGGCAAAGTTTGCTTCATTTTGCACTCCGGCATTTACAAGTTTTTGTTGATTTATTATTAACTCTTCATTTGTTTTTACCTGTATTTTTGCCGCTTCAAGTTGTTTCGTATTAAGGGATATCTGTAAGTACTGACTGGCAATACTTAAACGAATATCATTCTTTGCTTTTTCTATATCCAGTTTACCACTTTCAAATAGCTCTTTAGTTTGCCGTATATTATTGCTGTTTTGGAAACCATTGAAAAGTATCAGGCTGGCATTTGCAGCAAAATTGTTTGACTTAATAGTTTGCTGAACAAACAGGTTGGAAGTAGGGTCAATAGAACGCCCAAAGTTAAAAGCTTGTGTAGCACTTCCATTTACAGAAGGAAGACGGTTAGCTTTATATTGCTGCCTGTTAATGTAATTGGTCTGGTTATTTAATACCTGCCTGTCTACATTCAGGTTATTTTCAATACCAACTTCCATACATTTTGGTAAAGTCCATATTTCTTGTGCAAGAGTATTAAACTGGAGTAGTACAAGTAATAGCAGATATAAATAATTCATCTGATTATATTGAATTGATTAATCAAAAATGATCAATAATTGTTGTGAAAAGAAAATGGAGAATATTTTTTCAAAAATATCTAACGTCAAACTATTTGTTGTATTGTAATATGCTTATAAACAAAGAACCACCTGTTTTGTTTAGGTGGTTCTTTGTTTTAGCGCAGTATAACAAGCTTACCAATATTATGTTTGAAGGCCCGGTCTGCCGCGGTACCCCTTTGGTCCAGACTTTTGCCGTTAGAGTTAACATAGACTCTGTATAGATACACTCCGTTAGCTAATTTGTCTCCATATTCATCTGTGCCATCCCAGGCATATTGTGTAATGTTATTTCCTATCCTGACAGGACCTATCTCATTTTGGAGGATTTCCCTGACTACAACACCTGATACTGTCATAATCTGTATTTTTATCTCATTAGGGATTTCTGCTCCCGTAAGCGTAAACACAAACTTTGTGTGATTAGAGAATGGGTTCGGGTATGGGAAGAAATTAGTAATAGCGGATTTATTGATGACTTCAAACCTTACCTGATATGGATTAATACCGGATTGGTTGCCGCTGGCATCGGTTGCCTGTACGGATAATATATATTTACCATCTGCTAAAGCCGCAGGAGGTTGATATTCGATCCTATATTTATTGTTAGAAGTTTCAGGTATAAATCTAACGCCAGGGGTATTAAAAGTTAACAATTGAGGAGTTGCATTAAGACTATCTCTTGAAAGAAGAAGTTTTATGCCGGTAGTATCTGTTTTAAATTTGAATTTGTTAAAATCTGTTACCGTTACATTAATGAATGGAGTTGGTGAAACAATGTCGCCATCAAATATTTTAGCACCATCGAAAGTGACTTCCATGACAGGGTTAATACTTACATGGATCACATTGATCGGGATAATCCATACATTATTGGTATAATACTCTTCTTGTTGTAGTTGCGGATTTACAAATACCTGAAGATTGTTGGTCCCCGGGAAATCATAAGTGTCAAAAGTATATGTTTTAGTAAATGAAGCCATTGGCTCTAAAACATACTTGATTGTGTCATAGGCAAAAAACGTTTTATTGGTATTCAGATTTTTAATGGAATATTGAATAATCAATGGGTTTTTAAACGGTTTGTTGGAAATGTTTTTGAAGGAATAGGTTACAGATACTTTATCTCCTTCAAATACAGATTTGGTTACTGAATATTTGTCATCACTATTGTCAACAATGATAGTGCCTTCTGGAATATTATTGTTGGAAGTTACAATCCAGTGCTTCAATTGCGGCGGAGTCATTGTTGTGGCATCAGAGTCTTTCAGGTTAGCTCTCAGGGCAATGTAACTGAATTTTGTAGAGTCAATTTCTGTGCTGAGATCCATGCCATTCACTGGTACGAATGCCGGTTTGATAACTGTTTCATTGTTTTTAAGATCATAGCCCAACAGGTCAAAATTCCATTGGTCGTTTGCCGGATTATCAATTTCTACTTTTCTGAATAGTTGCTTCCATGAAGAGGAGGGGCCTATTTTAGTGGAGGTTATAGCACCTTGGTCATATTTGATCGATACCGTTTTCTGAAGTGTTAAAGGAGCTTTTAGGTAATTGTCAATACTTGTATCAGCGACAATTTCAGCAATTACACCTACATTTTTTTGATACAAGAGAATATAAGGATCATTGTCAGTTAGGTGCTGGAGTTTTGTAGCCCCCTGACTTATCAATTTGTTTTTTGTTGTGCTAGACCATTTGCTATAAGCAGCATTTCCGACCGAGAATAACAATACATAATCTTGTGATTTTATCGAATCAAGGTATGCTGAAAATTGAAGATAGGCGTTTTTGGTTGCATTATTATTGATTGTATCTCCAATAAACCCTCCGGCAACAAACCTGTTTATAGCAGAATTTTGTCCGCAAATATAAGTAGGTACATAACGACTGTAAGAGAATATATCTCCAAATTTTGTATAACTATCAAGGTTGCTTTTATCAAAAGCTACAGCTAATATTCCCTGTCCTCCATGAAATTCAAAATCTCCGGTGATATATGGAGCGCCATTCAGATAAAGTCTGACTTTTTTATAGTCGTAGTCAGGGGGGACGTTACCGTATGTGGTAACATCTATAGTCAGGTTTTCTTGCCCAAACCTCCATTTTCGTTGTAATGTATCCCTTTTTAGGGAAGGAGAGTCATGGTTTTTCAGAAATTGAGGAAACTGTGCCTGTGCCCATCCATCAGGGCTGTTAGGAATATATATAAAGGAGCTGGTTCCGTAGAGCGTATCAACACCTGTTGCTAAATCTTTGTAACGCACACGCCAGTAGAAAACAGTGCTGTCAGCATTTGAAGGCAGTCCCTGAAGTAAGTTTATATCATTCCAGGTTGGCAAGGAAGTCGCGGAAATGACCTGAGTTTGTTTGATAGAACTGGTAAAAGTCCAGGCTGTATCTATTTCGAAATAATACTCTTTAGCTTTGGTTAATAAATCTGTCGATTGTGCTATCAGACTTATTGTTTTAACGGATACAATGGAAAATTCTTTAGGGTATAAACAACTCACTCCGCTTTGCTGAAGGAATAAATTGATAGTGCCGGTATTGTTATTACTATTTATTTCTAATATCGAATTGTTATAGTTAAGTGTTACTGTAAGGCTGTTGTTTCCAAAAGAGTTTACACCTCCGGTTGGAATACTAAAATAGACTGTATCAATATTAGATATTTCAGGAACGCTTTTAGGTGCATATGTAATTGAGGTGCCGTCAGGAAAAGTTCGTACTACTTTTATCGGAAGCCGAATTGCAGGATTAGTTAGCCCCAGATTCTGAATAACAATGCCTAGGAGAAAAGAGTCAGAAACAGCCGTTACTGGGCGTCCGTCGGCAGAACGGATAAAAAGTTGTTCGTCGGAGGTTTTGTAATCAGGTTTGTTTGGTTTGAATAATACAAAAGCAGGGTCTCCTTGCAGGTTTGACTGTTGCATTTGTGCTATATATATAGTTGTATCTACAAGGTTGTTAATACTGGAGCCCATTAATGTTTTAAAACGCTTAAATACTTCAGATTGGACATTCCCAATTGGGCGGTTGAGATAAGTACTATCAGCAAAATTAACATCATACCAAAGTGAGCAATAGTCATACAATGAATTTGTAAAGCCATCGCCGGAATTACCGATAAATGCAATAGCGCCTTTATTAGCGGTATTGATCCAGTCTTCACCAAAGGTGTAAGAACCAAACATATTACCGGAGCTACATCCGTTAAGAAGTATTATCGGATATTTATTAGTGTTATTATAATCATATAATTCACTTGAAACATAGCCAATATCAATATCTGTAACATTGGGCGCAGAGTGCCCGAAGAAGGTAATCATTGAAGTACCTGCATTAACTTCTTTACTTAGATTGAAAACTTCAACGCTGTTTGTTGTTGTTTTTGAATAAGCATTAACCAGTCCGCCTACATATGGACCTTTATAAGTCTGAGCAAAGGTTGCCATATAAGAGCGGAATGCTGCAATTTGTCCTTCATCTCTACCGCCACTTAAATGAATAGCCCTTTTTCTCCAAAGTTGATCAAAAGGTTGAGACTCCATAGCCATTATTTTGTCACGATATGCTACTACTTGGTCTGGAGTTGTTGAAGCTATTCTGCCAATTGGAAACGCTGGAATATATCGGGGTTGCCCTGCTAAGCCTTCTACAAAAAGGTGGTCAGAGGCAGGAATTCCCCACGAAGGGATATAATTAGGGTCTGTTTTCTGACTTGGAGAGAGGTGGCGATAATTATTGTAGTTAATGTCTCTTCCTTTTCCTATAATAAACAGGTAGTCAGGTATTTGGTTGGCATTTCTGCACATAAACTGACAGAAACTTCTGATAGCTGCAGGACTGGTTTCTCCGTAATTGAAATTGTCGTAAATGTCTAAAATTGATGCTGTTATTACATCAAATTGTCCGCCTTGAGCAGAAGCTCTATAGTTTGCATAATCAGCAACAGGATTTGCCGAACCCTTTGCAGGTTTCATCAAAGCCGGATGTGAAATGATAATATAAGTAGAATCTGTACTTGTATAAAGAGGAAGTACATTAACGGGGAATAATGCCGGAACTATAGCCGGATTTGCGATTAATGCAATGCGATGCTGTTGTGAATTAGTATTAATGCTAAAATTAAGAGCGTTGTTATTGATAGTGCTACCGATACTGGTGATATTATTTAAGTCTGTAATGTCGTAAGTATTGGGCGTATACCCTGCCACTAACGGAATGTTGTAAGAGTTTCCGGAGTTGATTTCTGTTAGTAATGTTTTAGAATTAGATGTTTCTACCGGCGTTTGCGGGTATTTAATTTTAATATATGCACATGAAAATATTGCATCACGAAAAGTGCTGTTGTCTTTGATACTAACTACGAAGCTGTTTGAACTAAATACCGACAAATCATTGATTTCTGTTGTATATAAATAATTTACAAATCCTCTGTTTGTGGTAAGGGTAGGAGAGTTGCCAATTACTTGTAGTGATGAAGCATCTTTTCCAATTGAAATTTGAAACTGGTGTTCTATATAATTTGAAAAGTCGGAATTGTTTAAACCTGCCAGAGATACCTCTAGGTAAGCTTGCCCTGCTGTTGTGTAAGCATTATTGATAGGGATAGTTTTGGTAATTGCCGCATTTGCATTACTGGCTGTGCTAGAAGATGTGCCAGAAGACCAGCCTTCTGCTTCTCCATACCGGGAGTTAATTGCAGCATCATTATAATAGTAACCTTTTAAGTATGTGTCTCTATAGGTTGTAATGATTTCGTCGTAAATATACGGTTGATTAACCGGCGACCCTGTAAAATTTTGTTGAGTAATACGCTTGTATGGGCCGGTATTGGAGCTTGTCAGAAAGTAATAGGATGTATCCGAATATAAACTGTAGTTCGGGTTAATATGAGCCTCTTTACTGGTATATAGAAGAGAATCTAATTTGCCATCATTCTGGCTGCCATAAAATTCAAAATAATCATCAGTGTCAAATACATTATTGTTATTGTTATCTATAACCTTGATGTTTTGTTGTATACCCCTCCTGAAAAGCTGTATGTTTTGCGGGGTAAATTGAGCAGTAGGGATATTTGAACTAACAAGCACATCGTGGTTAACACGATAAAGTGCCGTTGTACTGATTGGTATTTTAAAGTATTGCTGACCTTGTACCAACCAGTTGTTGGCAAAAGTTTGTGATTCTGCGTGTTGGGAGAAGAGCAGGGTTATGAAAAAAAGAATTGAAAGGGATATATAGCGTAAAGTTCTATTCATGCACCGGATTAGTTAAGATTAATACGAACAGAAAAAACGTTTGAATATAAACCGTCAGATAAGTTATTCATATTGGTAAGAGAATAATCTATAGTGACTGATTTTATTCTGACACCAACTCCGAAGTTCGGGTCCCAGGTCCAGTATTGCGAGTTGTCAAAGTTTTTGAGTTGTTGGAAAGTACCGGCTCCGGCTCTCAGGAATACAATCTTCTGGTAATTTAACTCAAGCCCTATCTTGGGATCTAGAGAAACAGCCTGAGATTTGACAAGTACATTTCGCTTTCCGTCAAAAGTAAGGTCTAAATCGACTGAAGCCAAGAGTCCTACTTTCTGATTCTTAGTAATGTTAAAGTATCTGCCGATTCCGAGAATCACCCGTGGAATTGTTAGTTCTATAGAATTGGATGGTACAGTATTTTGTGCGCTGGAATCTATAGAGGCTGCCCTTAAGTAAGCAGCTTCCAGTTCACCGCCATTAATTGTCCATACATTAAAAGTGCTGGTAATGTCACGGGCAACAGCACCAAACATCCATTTTTTATATTGATATTTTGCTCCGGCATCAAGTCCAAATCCCCAGGCATTGGCAAAAGAACCAATATTTCTATAAATGACTTTAAAATTTGCACCAACTTTAAGACCTGGTATTTTCTTTATTTTACTGGCATAAGTAAGCAGGAATGCATTATCAGTAGCACTGAAGTATTTGATTCTGTTATAATCAAGTTGTCCGTTAGCATCAAATAAAAAGCGCGTGTCGGGAATATTGTCAATACCAAAACGGATATAAGAAATACCTAAAACACTTTGAGAGTCAATACGGGCGGCGGCGGCGGCATAGTCATATTTCGCAATTCCCCCAAAATATTCATTGTGCATATAAGCAATGTCATATTTAGAAGTAATATCATTCATTCCTGCCGGATTCCAGTATCCTGACGTAACGTCACTTACAGATGCAACCTGACTGCGTCCCATAGCAAGACCGCGGGCCCCTACACCAATATTCAGAAATTCGTTGGAATATTTAGGTGCACTTACATTTTGAGAAAAAACAGAGTAACCGGATAATGTAATAGTGGTTACTAAGAATAAGATTTTTAAATATTGCATGATTAGGCGATTCTTCCTTGGCTTGTAATAACGAAAAATGCTTTAGAATTATATAACTAAGCTTTTTAATTATTTTCAAATATTAATACAAGATAGAAAACGAAAGTAATTAAAAGTAATTATTTTTGATTCAAAAATATGTTATTTACGTACTAAACCGCATTAGCCACTTTTAATATATACTACATTGAACGTTCGCATTAGATTTTTAGGTGGAGCACAGGCAGTTACGGGGTCAAAGTATTTAATTGAGATTGATGACTTCAAGGTTCTGGTTGATTGCGGACTTTTTCAGGGTATAAAAGACCTACGTTTAAAAAACTGGGGTGAGTTTCCTGTTCCTGCAAAGTTAATTAATGCCGTCGTTATCACTCACGCACACATTGACCATACCGGCTATTTGCCAAAGCTATTTAAAGAAGGTTTTAAAGGACCTGTGTATTGCACAGCAGCTACAAAAGACCTGATGGAGATTTTGTTACTGGATTCTGCAAAGTTGCAGGAGGAAGAAGCTGATTTCGCATTTAAGAAGGGTTATTCTAAGCACGAAAAACCAATGCCGTTGTATAACACTGATGATGTTATTAAGGTATTACCTTATTTAAAAGGTTATCGCTACAATCAGCGTATTCAGCTTTCGGATAAAATTGCCATTAAGTATCATGATGCCGGTCATATTTTAGGGTCTGCTATCACTGAAATGTTTTTGCAAGGTGATAAAATGCGAAAAACACTTGTGTTTTCTGGTGATATCGGCCGTTATCATAAACCGATTTTAAGGAACCCGTCACCAATAAAAGATGCTGATATCCTGCTGGTTGAGTCTACCTATGGTAATAAAGATAACCCTCCCGGGAATATCAAGGAAAACTTAGCACAATTGATTAATGAAGCCTTTGAAAAAGGAGGGTGTGTTGTAATTCCTGCGTTTGCAGTAGGACGGACACAGACTTTGCTTTATTATTTTAAGCAGTTGATTGATGAACGTTTAATTCCTAGTGTACCTGTTTTTATTGATAGTCCAATGGGGATAAACGTAACAGCTTTGTTTAAGCGCCATCATACTTTTCATACTTTGAAGGAAGATAGCCGTTTAGAGTCAGTGTTTGATTTTCCCAATTTACATTATTACAGGAATCAAAATGAGTCGATTGCCTTAAATAATATTACTGGCAATGCTATTATTATTTCTTCAAGTGGTATGTGTAATGGCGGACGTATTTTGCACCATTTATACCATCGCTTGTCACGGCCTCAGGACACCGTACTATTTGTCGGGTATCAGTCAGAAGGGACAAGGGGAAGACGTATTTTGGATGGTGAAACTAAAATCAGGATATTTGGCGAAGAAGTTGACGTAAAATGTAATGTTGTGCACATGAATGGGTTATCTGCTCATGCCGACAGAGCAGAATTACTACGTTGGTTGAAGAACTTTAAAGAAGCACCTAAAAATACATTTATTGTACATGGTGAACCTGAAGTTAGTCAACAGTTTGGTGAGACAATCCAGAGAGAGTTTGGGTGGAATACAACAGTGCCCAATTATATGGAGGCATTTGATTTATTTAAAGGAATATAAATGAAAGTCAGGAAGGTTTTACTAACAGGTGGGGCTGGTTATATTGGCTCTCATACGGTAGTTGAGTTGCTAAATAAAGGGTATGAATTAGTGGTTTTGGATAATTATTCTAATTCAAGACACTATATTATAGATAGGGTTGAAACCATTACTTCTAAAAAAATATTATTTGAAGAGGTAGATGTTAAAGATTCAGAGGCTTTGACAAAGCTGTTTGAGAAACACCCTAGTATTGATACTGTGATTCATTTTGCTGCTTACAAGTCTGTAGGAGAGTCGGTAAATGAACCTTTGAAGTATTATGAAAACAATGTCGGAGGGCTTGTGACTTTGCTGAAGGTCTGTGAGGCATTTGGAGTAACCAACTTCTTGTTCTCTTCTTCATGCAGTGTTTATGGTAACCCAAGCAGTTTTCCGGTAACAGAAAATACACCAGTGGGTAAATGTGAATCTCCTTACGCTAACTCTAAAAAGATTTGTGAGGAGATTTTAACGGATTACTC
>CAZNHL010000002.1:0-446 GCA_964572965.1 uncultured Bifidobacteriaceae bacterium | reverse complement strand
AAGTTAAAAATAGCTTCATTAAGGTATTTTAATCCTGTTGGGTCTCATGCAAGTGGATTAATAGGTGAGTTGCCTTTGAATGCACCAACTAACCTGCTTCCTGTAGTTACTCAAACTGCGATAGGTAAACGTGCTTCTATGCAGGTATTCGGCACTGATTATAATACAAAAGACGGTTCTTGTGTGAGAGATTATATTCATGTGGTAGATCTTGCGCATGCACATATTGCAGCAATTGAATTCCTTGCAAAGCAAGATGTAGAACGTCTTTTTGAGGTATTTAACATTGGTACCGGTGACGGGGTAAGCGTACTTGAATTGATTCAGGAGTTTGAAAGAATTGCAGGGGTCAAATTGAATTATATTCTCTCTGAAAGACGTGCCGGAGATGTTGAAAAGGTTTGGGCCGATGTTACAAAAGCCAATAAGGTTTTGGGCTGGAAAGC
>CAZNHL010000001.1:227320-243098 GCA_964572965.1 uncultured Bifidobacteriaceae bacterium | reverse complement strand
GATAATTTTACCGGTACCTCTATTACGATGACTAATGATGTACCTTGTTACTCTGCCACATGGAACGATAAAGTAACTTCTCTGAAAGTTATTCCAAATGGTAACCCCGGGCTTGCAGGTACTTATTATCTGAAAAACAGTGAAAGCGGCTTCACGCTCGATCTTGACAATTCAAAGCCTGATAATGGCGCTGCTATACGCCAATGGACCTACAATGGCACCAATGCCCAGAAGTTTAAGTTTGAACACCTGGGTGATGGTAACTACACAGTTGTGCAGGTGGCCAGCAATAAAGTTTTGGATGTATTAGGCCTTTCTTATACTGCAGGTACCAGAATTACACAATGGGAGAGCGCTAACGGTAAAAATCAGCATTTCATTCTTGTAGCTGCCGGTAATGGTTTATTCAAAATGATCTCTGAGCATTCGGCTTTAGTAGCAGATGTGCCGGATAATACCAGAGGTGCAGAATTAAGGCAATGGAATAATACCGGACAGGCTGCTTCTAAATGGCTATTTACGCCTGTAGATCAGGTAATCGGGACAGGAAACGGGTTAAGGGCTAACTATTTCAATGGTCAGAATTTTGAGACTCCTGTATATACCGCTCTTGATTCAAAAATTGATTTTACATGGAATAATGGTTCTCCCAATGCGGCTGTCAACAATGATGGGTTCTCTGCAAGATGGACAGGTCAGGTACAGGCTAAATCTACAGGAACTTATACATTCTATATTAACTCTGATAATGGCAGAAGACTTTGGGTAAACAACCAACTGATTATTGATAAGTGGCTTGACGACCATGGTACAGAATACAGTGGTACAGTTGCACTTGTTGCAGGTCAGAAGTATGATATTAAGATGGAGTATTTTGAAAACAACGGAACAGCCGAAGCGCATCTTTCATGGTCAACCATTGTTTTACCAAAAGAAATAGTTCCACAGACTCAATTGTATGCTAACGCGCTGCCTACAGTGAGCATTACAGCACCGGCGAATAATGCTACCTATGTAGCTGCCGCTAATGTAGACATTGCAGTAAATGCAGCAGATACAGACGGAAGTGTAGCTAAAGTGGAGTTTTACAATGGAGCAGTAAAACTGGGAGAAGATTTAACGAGTCCGTTTTCTTACAACTGGACAAACGTAGCAGTTGGTAGTTATACCATTACTGCCCGTGCTATAGACAATAGAGGAGCTATTGCAGTTTCTTCATTGATTACGATAAAAGTAAATGCGAATCAGAATCCGTTAGTTTCTGTGAGTGCTGTTTCTCCTTCCCCGAACACAGTTACTATTACAGCAACTGCAACAGATGCGGACGGATCAATTACCAAGGTAGATTACTATAATGGTACTACTAAAGTGGGTACATCGACTACTTCACCATACACAACTACACTGACTGGTGTAACGGCCGGAACTCATTCTATCACAGCAGTCGCAACAGACGACAAAGGAGGAACCGCTACCTCCTCGGCAGTAACTGTAACTGTTGTGAATCCTAACGAGGCGCCTACTGTAAGTATCACGGCTCCGGATGACAATGCTATTTATGTGGCAGCTGCGGATATTAAGCTTACAGCAACAGCTAATGATGCCGATGGTTCTGTTGACAAAGTGGAGTTTTATAACGGAACAACTTTGCTGGGAACATCAACTGATTCTCCATACATCTATGATTGGACAAATGTAGCTGCCGGTACTTATAACATTACTGCAAAAGCTTACGACAACCTTGGGCTTTCAACAACTTCCACTCCCATTACGGTCAAAGTAAATGAAAACGAGAAACCGCTAGTTTCTGTGGACGCTTCTTCACCTTCTGCCAATACAATTGTTATTTCAGCAACGGCGAGTGACAGTGATGGTTCAATTACAAAAGTGGAATATTATGATGGAGCCGTTAAAATCGGGGAATCGACATCGTCTCCTTATTCATTTACATGGACGAATGTTCCTGCAGGATCGCATAGTATTACTGCGGTTGCCATAGACGACAAAGGTGGCCAGACTACTTCTTCAGCAGTGACAGTGAATGTTTCTGATCCGAATAAGGCACCTGTAGTAAGCATCATAACTCCGGTTGATGGAGCTGCTTTTAATGCACCGGCTACTATTTCAATTACTGCTGATGCAAAAGACCAGGATGGAACTATTGCAAAAGTAGAGTTTTACAATGGTGCCACTTTGTTGGGTACTGTTAATACCAGCCCATATATATTTAGCTGGGAAGATGTACGCGCCGGTTCCTATACTATTACAGTGAAAGCCTATGACAATGTAAATGCTGCTACTGTTTCGGAGCCTGTTAATGTGGTTGTAAATATCGTAACAACAGATATTGTAGATCCACAGACAAATGCAGATTATCTGACAATTTATCCTAACCCTGCTGAAAGCAATTTATACATCGGCACTTCAAAAGATCTTTCTGCTGCTAAAGTTGAAATCTTTGATGCTCATGGCAGACTTGTGAGCGCTCCGGTTCTTCATGATAAGACTTTGTATGTTGGTGATTTAGAAGCAGGCTTTTATATTATTGAAATTACAAACCTGAATGACAGGTATATTCAGAGGTTTATCAAGCAATAAACCGGAAATAATGCCAGTCTGAAATCTGACTGTTTTAGCCCTCCAGGAGTTGGTTTTATTCTGAACTAAATTCTTGGAGGGTTATTGATAACAGTCAGGCAACAAGCTAAAGTCCTCATAAATTAACAGCCAACATTTAAATACCAGATTGATGAAATCAATAATAAAAGTACCAGGGATCTTCATTGTCTTACTGAGTATCATTGCCACAAATACATATGCTCAGTCAGTCGACGACAGAGCTGAAAATATCCAGAATGGGACATTTAATATTTTTATGTCAGCTGACCAAAGCTACTTTAAGAATAATAGTGCTTCCGATAATAACCCTTACGGATATGGTTACTGGGTAGCAGCGCATGGACTTGAGACGCTTAGCGAGGCATATCAGAGAACCAGAAATGTAAAGTATAAGAACAGAATGAAAAGTATTCTGCGTGGTATAAGAAAATATAACTTATATGGCGCTGAAACATATCGGAATGATTATTACGATGATTTGGAATGGCTTTGCCTGGCAAGTATCAGTTGCTACAGAGCAACAAAAGATACCGAGTATTTAGATGCGGCTCATCAGATCTGGGATGAAATAAAGACAGGTTATAAAGCGCCTGTTATGTCATGGAAAAAGGGTTGCACTACGCCATGTAATAATTCAATCGGAAACAGCCCGGCCATCATTATAGCTCTGAAATTATATGAGTTGGAGCATGACAATGCAAATTTGCAGATGGCCAAAGATATTCATGCATGGATGAAAGCCAATGTATTGAATGCCAAAGGAGGAATATGGGATTCTCCGAATAACTTTGATGAAGGCTGGCAGTTTTCATACAATTCAGGATTATTTATCGGTGCATGTCTGGAACTGAACCTGGTTACAGGCACGCAATCATATATCGATGATGCCATTAAAGCGTCTGAATTTATGATGAATTACAGATACTATAATGGTGGTGTGTTTTTCCTGAATGAAAAAGGACAGGGTGACGGAGGCTTATTTAAAGGGATTTTTGCAAGATACTTTACCGAGTTTGTGCGGCTTGGAAACCTGACAGCTGCTCAGAAAGAGCGTTACTTGAGAGTGATTAACTTTACGGGTAATTATGCCTGGGACAATGCTGTTAATAAAACCAGTTACTTGTGTAATTTCAACTGGGGAACTCTCCCGACACAAACGATTGATTTATCTACACATGTCAGTGGTGTACATTTGATGGAATCGGTAGCCAGCCTTAATAAAGTGCATGTTTATCAGGATATTAATTATTCAGGTTTTTACTCACAATTGGCAGTAGGTAACTATACATTGGCACAGCTTCAGGCAAGGGGTGTAACAGATAATGATATTACCTCTTTTTCAATACCAACAGGCTATACGGTTACTGTTTATGAAAATGATAATTTTTCAGGAGCATCAAAAACTTTTACATCAAACACCGGTTGGCTTGCAGACTGGAATGACAGGATCAGTTCAATTAAAATTAATAATGCAAACGGACTCGTGACAGTATTCCAGGACGTAAACTATGGAGGATATGGAGCTGGTTTCGGAGTAGGTAATTATAAGTTAAGTGATCTTGTTGCCAAGGGAGTGCTTGATAATGATATTACTTCAGTAAAAGTAAAAGAAGGCTTTAAAGTTATAGTATATACCGATGATAATTTTGGAGGAACATCGCTTGAAATCACAGCAGACAATGGGTTCATAGGAGAGCTCAACGATAAGGTTAGCTCTCTGAAGGTATTACCTAATGGCAATCCCAATCTGGCAGGAACTTACTATGTAAAGAATAATGCCAGCGGTTTTTTTGTAGATCTGAAAGATGGAAATGTGAATAACGGAACACAGATCCGCCAATGGTCTTATAATGGCAGCGATGCACAGAAATTCAAACTGGTGCATTTAGGAAATGGAAATTATAGTATTGTTCAGGTAGCCAGTAACAAAGTTCTGGATGTGGAAGCGGTTTCCTCTGTTGCCGGAGCCAATATCCTCCAATGGGATAATGCAAATGGTGCAAACCAGCATTTTATTTTTGTAGATGCGGGTAATGGATTGTTCAAAATGATTGCCGAACACACCGGAATGGTTGCAGAAGTATCGACTGTCAATAGCGGAGACCAGTTACATCAGTGGTATAATAATGGTCAGGCCAATTCGAAATGGCTTCTTGTTCCTACAAATCAGGTTATTGGAACCGGTGATGGTTTAAGAGCTAATTATTTTAACGGGAAGAATTTCGAAACGCCTGTTTATACACGTGTTGACCCGAAAATTGACTTTTCCTGGGGAGCTGGTTCTCCAAATGCAGCTGTGAATGCTGATGCATTTTCTGCCAGATGGACCGGGCAGGTACAGGCTAAATCAACAGGTACTTATACTTTTTATATAAACTCTGATAATGGCAGAAGGCTCTGGGTAAATAACCAGCTCATTATTGATAAGTGGATTAATGATTACGGTACAGAATACAGCGGCACAATTGCATTGGCAGCCGGGCAGAAATATGATATCAAAGTGGAGTACTTTGAAGATAATGGAGGTGCCGAAAATCACCTCTCCTGGTCTACTAATATTTTACCCAAAGAGATTATTCCTCAAACGCAGCTTTATTCAAATGCTTTACCTGTAACAAGTATTACTTCTCCTGTTAGTAATGCAGGTTTTGTTGCAACGGCTTCTATTACAATTAATGCGACGGCAACAGATGCCAATGGTACTGTGGCTAAGGTTGAGTTTTATAACGGAGCCACTTTATTAGGTACTTCGACAACCTCTCCATATTCTTATAACTGGACAAATGTGGGAATTGGCACATATACCATTACGACCCGGGCTACAGATGATAAAGGAGCAATAGGGGTTTCATCGGCAATTACTGTGAAAGTAAATGCAAACCAGAAGCCGACAGTCTCTATTACTTCACCGGTTAATGGTACTATGTTTAATGCATTAGCTGCAATTGATATTACCGCTGATGCAAAAGATCAGGATGGAAGTATTACTAAAGTTGAGTTTTATAACGGTACAGCATTATTAGGTACAGTTACTGCTTCACCATACACTTACAATTGGAAAAATGTGGCAGCAGGTAATTATACTATTACTGCAAAAGCTACCGATAACAACGGAGCAACAGCTGTTTCTTCTGAAGTGAAGCTTGTTGTTAATATTACAACCGGCTTGAATGATATTATTACAGGCAAGCGTTTTTCAATAGCTCCCAACCCGGTGCATGACCACTTGGAAGTATTTTATTCAGAGCCTTTGACAAATGCTTATTTACTGGTAACAGATATAATGGGCAGAGAAATTATAAAAGGAAATATACCGCAATCGGGACAAATAAATGTGTCAGAATTACAAAGCGGTTTATACATACTCATTATTCATACCGGGGACGGGCTTCTGAAAGAGAAGTTTGTAAAAAATTAAGACTGCGGAGTTGGTTCCGTTTTTATTGTAGCCCTCGAGCGAGGGCTACAATTTTTATTTTTGAAGTACGAGCTTCGAGTGATTCCTGCCGGCCTTAGTATTTAACATTATGTTATACATACCATCGGGAAGATAAGACAAATCAACCTGCTCTCCGGGATTTGTAAAGTGACCAACTTTTGCTCCCATACTGTTATACAATTCAATGTTTTCAACATTTGCGGAAAACTGTAAAACACCTTTTGTCGGGTTAGGATAGAAATACAGCTTATTTTCCAGCGGATCATCTTTAATACTGGTTACTACAGCGTTAGAAACCGAAATCAGGACACTATTGTAAGTTACTCCACCCATGTTGTCTGTTGCTTTTACAGAAATTCTATATTCACCGGCGGCTACATTGTCCCAGTTTAAAGTATAGGGCGCAGTCATGGCATTTCCTATCCAGTCAGATCCTTCAAAAAACACAACACTGGCAATGCTACCGTCAGTATCATTCACTTCAGCTTCAATAAATACTGATGCAGGAGCTTCAAAGCTTTGTTTGTTGGCAGGTGACAGAATTGTAATTACCGGCGCTTTATTGGCAAAGAATATTTTACCGGTTGACTGGCCTGCATAGTCGCCTTGCGGCAAATTGAAGAGCATGCTTGTTGCTTTTCCGTTCCAGCTGGAACCGGCTCCGGTAAAAGCGCTGTTAATACTCACACTTAGTGTAGCAGGGTTGGACGTTTCACATAAAGGGTTAGCAACCGTCACTACCAGGGCATCCGCAGAGTCTTTCAGCAATATAGCCGATGGGGCATTGACCTTGACTACGCGCCCGTCTGACAAAACCAGGCTGTCTGCTTTATAAAAGATAGCCTGCGTAAGCTTTAAGCTTTTATGATATACTGCCTGAACATTTGCATTGTTTACCAATACCTGCAAAGGCAGGTTACTTTTGTATTGTGTAGTAGACGATGTGCCGGTGTTAGGGAGTACTACATAGGCGTAGTTCGCATTGGACGGATTTGTACCGTGATCTATTGATACTGTGAAAATCTTACTTGTGAATGGAGACCTTGTTTCAGAGGATATGCGGAATGTAGACGTGGCGTCGATATTCAGATAAGCGATACTGTCCTGCATAATCCAGTCAGGATTAGTAACAATAGCACTGCTTGTTACTGTCTGTATAGAACCTCCGGCCGAATAGGATATATTTCCATTTTGTATAGTCTGATTTAATGTGGTGTAAACAGGGAATGAACCGGTACTTTGTGTGATCCCGCTTCCTAGGGCCACTATTTCATTTTCAAAATTGAACCAGGCTTTTCGTGCTGTTACATTTTGTTTTTGGTGAATGTACCCTGCCGCTCCGTAAGCACCATCTGTTACTCCCCCTGCAAAGTTATTTCCGTTCTGACCACCCTGGCCATAGTGTACAGTAGGAAGTGCGCCTGTGGATTGCTCAGCTGTAATGCCCGGCCACTGGCGGTAATTGAAGACATCGAAAAAACTCTTGTCACCATATTCCTGTCCCGTACGAAAAATAAAGTGAACTCCGGAGCCACCGTAGTAATTCATTTCCCTCTGGCCGGGTGCCGACTCCATACCTACAGTTTTGGTAGAAGTCATGCGCACAGATGAATAGTAGGAGGGTCTGCGATGAATGATAGATGTAAACCGCCAGTTTACTTTATTGCCTGACAAACGGTTTGCTGCATTTTTCCCTTTGGACAGACGGTCATACAAGACAACCATTTGTGCATTTTGAGGGCCATTGAGCTCCATCAGCATTTTAGATTCCAGGGTCAGCCTGCTTACACCCTGGGTAGAACTGTTAGAGCGTCCGGTCTGACTCGGATCGATACGGTTGTTATAGAGGTACCATTGAATACCATTTATCCATACCTGTTCCAGAAAACCTACATTGGCAACTTTGTAAAAGCTGCTCCCTTTGGTAAATGTCAGATAACGGAGCAGAGAGTTCATGTATTCTACACAGTAGTTGGCGTTCATCTGCCTTCCATAAAGACTGTGTGCACCATACATCCAGTCAGCTTCCACACCTTGTCCTATGTTCTGAACCTTGCATAATTGTGCTATGTGTGCCTCATAGGTATTCAGGTCTGTCGTACTTTTAGTCAGAACAGAAGCAAGGAAAGCTCCCATGATCTTATCCGCTCCATTGGCGGCTTCCATGTTTTTATTGTTCAGGTAAGCGGCTTTGAGGTAAGTAATGGACTTGTTATACAGAGGAGTGTTCGTACTTTGGATTTTTTTGATCATCAGTACATATCCTTTACTCAATGTCTGAGGATAACCGATCTCCCTGTCCCACCAGTTAGATGACTGATGATTCCTGTCAATCCAGTATTCAAGACTAATGCTGTATTTACTTAAGATAGCTACATCCTGATAATAGGCATTACCTGTTTTACTGTAAGCAAGTGACAGAATATTAAGGTTATCCAGATGTCCTGTAATCGGACTTGTTGAAGAATAATTGATATCCGTAAAACTACCATCAGTTGATAGTTTTGCCAATATAGCATCTACTGCAGTTTTTGAAGGAGAAGCAAGGCTGTATGATTCAACATAAAAGCGGTCATACATAGTGTCAAAATCATCCGCATACAACAAGCTGACAGGACACAGGAATAAAATAATCAATAAAAGTATTTTGGGTGTCATAAAGTAACGGTTATACTTCAACCTATAGTCTTGTTTGAGAGTAGACTGTGCAAACGCAATAGTATTTAATTAGAGTAAAACTTTCTTCATTTGCTTTCATGTGAAAAAACCTGTCAGGATTTTTTACCAGTAAAAATCCTGACAGGTTTTAAATTATGACTGTTATTAACAGCTGAACTTTAGCTTATTGAGATTATTGTTTCACCCAGTTTAAGGTCTTTTTACCTTTAACAGAAAGGGTATAAACACCCGGTGAAAGTGTTGAAACATCTATAAACTGCCCTTTTATTATTACTACATATTGCTTTACAGCTACGCCAAAAGTATTGTATATAGTAAGTTGATCTCCCGGTTCGGTACCACTCACATAGAGTTTCTCCTGAGCAGGGTTAGGATAAACAGTTATAGCTTTATCATTAAGTGTTCCGTCTGACAGATTTGTGAGAACATCATTATTGGTTTCTTTGTCATCTATTTGTCTTAAATATTCAACCAGAAAATCAATATTTCCACTAATGTTCAGATTTTTATGGGCAAGCACAGCATCTCTGAGTGTCAAAGCAGAACCGTCATGCAGATACGGAGCGGTATTCCATACTCCCAATAAAGATGGAGTATCCAGACCATCTAAAATACCGCCCATTCTTTTTCCGGAGCTACTTTTTGTTGTACCGATATCATGTCTGGCATTTGTCGGACTATCGGTAAATATTGAACCCGCATGGCATGACTGACAATTGTTTTGCTGGAAAATGGTACGGCCAATTAATCCGTTATTAGTTAGAGAACCTGTGCTTGTCCTGAATGGACTGCTTGGTACTTTATCTAATGTAGTGATGTATGCTGCCAATGCATCCAGGTCAGTACTGTAACCTGCTTTGGAAGGGCCAAACGGATCTTTGGTTGCCAGAAAGTCATTGTCTTCCATTAAGCCTGTGCCTGATCCAAGGTCTCTGATCTGATTCTCAAAGTCGTGTATCTCATCAAAGTTGGCTGTCCAGTGAATTCTGCCGTGTTTAGTGCCTGCTCTACCTCTAAGGTCAATAGTATTTCTAAACCCTTCGTCAAGAGAAGTAAAGTCCCAGGTCTGACCATCATGACCGCCATCCAGGTGACATGAAGCACAAGCCATATATCCTGTCTGGTTCAGTTTTACAGAAGCGGCATCATAAAACAATTGCTTTCCTAAAAGAACTTGTGGTGTTAGTGTTTCATTCTGAACAACGTTTACTTCTTTTAAAACAGATTCTACGCCTGAATCATCCAGTAGTTTGGTTACATCGACCACAGTAATACTTCTGGACATGAAATTATGAACAAACAGCTTCTTCGAAATTGCATCAAAGATGGCGCCATCCGGCACTTTTCCTACCGTGAACTGGGTTAATTTGGTTCCTGCTTTTGTGTCTAAAACAGCCACTTCATTATTTCCGGCAAGCGTTACAAAAGCAATATCACCGTAAGCATTGAAGGTAACAGAATTACAACGATCAGAGTTATCTATGTCTATTCTTTTATCTAACTGGTCTGCCATTGTACCCAGATCTATGCGGGAAGTAATTGCTCTTACCGTTGTTTCATGATCAAGGAAATTGCCGTCTCTGAAACCACCTCTCTCAATGTTATCCTTTTTAGATGCTATCCATGCTTCCTTTCCGTTCGGATTAATGGTGATCCCGTGTAAGTAGTTTGGAATGCCGCGTGAAGCGTTTGAGCCGTCGGTGGTTTGTGTACTAAGCATTCCAACTGTTTTTACCAGAGTCATTGTAGTTGGGTTCACTTCATATACTTCTCCACGGGCATTATCTTCAGAGATAAACCTGCAAACCAGCAATTTTTGACCCGTTGAATTCAGGGCCATTGCTCCGATTTGAGGGAGCGTTTCATATTCTCCGGTGCCCAGCGTTATTGTTCCTGCAATATTTCCGTTCGTCGTTGATATTTTCAATACTTTACCTAAAGCCTGTAAGCTTACATAGGCAAATTTCTCATCATGAGACACAACAATGCTGTTAGGCTGGCTCGCAAAAGGCAGTTCATACGTCGTACTAACAATACCAGTAGTTGAGTTGATAACAGATATGCTCCATGAATCCTTGTTTACAACCCAAATGTTGTTACCAACGCTTGCGATTGACTTAGGTGATGAACCTACTTTTACCTCATATAACTTATTATAAGAAGTAGCATTGATTGCAGAAACCGTGCCTGCATCGGAGTTGACGTTCCAAATTGCATTTCCAAGCTTTAACATGGTAGCGCTTGACTTTGGTTGTACAGTAGTTTGTTCATATACAACCTGCATGAAGCACTTGCTTTCCAGTAACCTGCCTGTTACGCCTTCCAGAGTTGAGAAAGAAACCTGATCTATATTAGCGCCAACAGAGCCGGCATCTGCAGAAAGTACTACAGTATTATTTCCCGCATTCAGAGTTACATTGCCTGTTGTCACTGTACTCCAGTTTGTCCAGGAACCAGTTGTCGGGAAATTTACTAAAATAGGATTTCCGCCATTCACTCTTAAATTTAACGGGCGGTTTGCTGCTCCGCCATTTCCATAACGGAAAGTCAGCTTGGTTGCGGAGGTAGTACTGCTATTGATTGCCCACGTAATTTTTACATTTGGACCTTGTGCAACATCCGGAAAATCTATGTAACCACTTCCTTCATATCCTGCATGAGTATTGGCAAGTACCACACCGCCATTGCCTTGTCCTTGTTCAGCTTCACTTATATTGGAAATTCTGCTTTTTATATCTAGTTGCAGATTATCGATATTTCCGCCAGCAGCACCGGCATTTGCAACCAGTCTGATAATATTAATCCCTTTGTTCAATGAAACTCCGTTGAAATAAGGTGTATTACTATAAGTTGTCCAGGCTCCTGTAGGTGCAAAAGTAAAGGTATTTAAGCTTTCGCCGTTGACCACCAGGTTTAATGGACGGTTAGTAGTACCTCCGTTTGCATGACGTACCCTCAGGTTTGCTACTGCATCACTCGGGCTATCTATCTGCCATTCCAGGTAAACATTATTGCCTGTATTATTCGAAAAGTCTCCGTATCCGGTTCCGGTATATCCGGCGTTAGTGCTTGCAAAGCTGCCCGCTCCGGAAGAGAAGAAACCAGACTCTGCCTCGTATGTCTTAAGGCCTACAACTTCTTTTTTCTCATATACTCTTACACATCCCTGATAACGGCCTACTTCGCTGTAAGTAGGGCTTGCGCTTGCACCTGTAGCAAATATTTCACCTTCTTTTGTCCACTCATAAATCACATTATTTGACGGGTTGGATACTTTCCATTGTACATTGCTACTAAGCAGTGAAGGGCCGTTTCCTGTAATATTCGGACTTGTATAAGAAACCGGGCTATTGATACCGGTAGTAAAGGTGTAACGGTAA
The DNA here is from genome assembly GCA_964572965.1 of uncultured Bifidobacteriaceae bacterium. Taxonomy (GTDB): domain Bacteria; phylum Bacteroidota; class Bacteroidia; order Cytophagales; family UBA9547; genus CAZNHL01. The sequence continues at coordinate 230,981 of CAZNHL010000001.1, read as the reverse complement.
GTGTTTTGTATCGGGTTTCCAACCAGGTCTGTTACACCGCTGTTTAACTCCACCTGATATTTGGTATTCAGTGCCAGAGGTTTGTCAGGAGTGAATGTTGCTGTGGTGTATACCCAGTTCCATGTGCCGGCTATAGGCTCACCACCGGAGGCAAGGCGCAAAATGAAACTTGATTTGTTTATCGACTTAAATTCAATCCAGTCAGAAAAAGATATCCCTATTGATGTGTTTACAGAGACTTTTGTAGCATTAGGAACCGGATTTGAGTATATCACTGTCGGACCTTTCGTGTTTTTGGCAGCACTATGAACTGCCATCTTTGCTCCAACAAAACGGTTACTTACTTTCTGGTCATCTGCAATGATTACCATGTTTCCTACAGGGCAGGAAAACTGATCGTCCCATCTGGAATCCCTGCCTGGTATATGCATGGTTTTTTGGATATTCGAGATGTTGCTCAAATCAAAAATATGAATCCCCTGAGATCCGCCCCTGACACCACCAAGGAATAGTTTTCCCTCGTCAAAAGAAACATACTCAGCCTTTTCAGTTGTTTTTTGTCCGACAAGCTTAATATTGGAAGGGTCAGTTGTTACATCATAAAACCTGACAGGGTTGATCAGTACTGCATTTTTTCCGTAGAATCCACCAAAATAAGAGTTATTGTCTTTGGCTTTGATATAATCAAGTACAATAGGTTTTTCCGGATCAGAAATATCAATAGTTGCTACTCCGGAGTTGTCTTTAGGAGAGGTGATTACCAGCAAATTCCCCATAGCAAACAGTGGTCCTGATTTTACGCCGCCCAATTGTGTCATCGGAACCTGTGCTTTGATCACTGGACTTTGCATATTACTTACGTCTACCACGTATACGCCTTGGTTTGTTGCACCTACATAGACGTATTTGCCTTGCCAGCTAAGCCCCCATACACCATTATCTACGTCTCCGTAATTTACATTAGGAATCTGTACAGCCTTGACATAAGTAGGATTGGTAACGTTTGTCACATCCCATATGTCAAAGCCTTTGCCGGAAATAGTAGCCATATAGAACTTTCCGTTAAGATCCTGGTACATGGTAATTTCATGTGACTCGGCTTCCCCTTTAGCATACGCTGAGGTTATTTTTTTTACTAATGTGGGTTTATATGGGTTTGAAATATTCCATACTTCGTGCACTGCATTTCCTGTTAATATTGCATAGCCGTCAAATACTATGGGCTGATTCAAGTGCAAATCACTCATTTGGGTGCCTATCATTTTCCCTACTTCGTTTGCAGGAAAAACTTGATTGGGAATTGTTCCATTAGTTGTAATCCTGGTCGTATTCGATAAAGTAAGAACGAGTAAGCCGCTAGTCAGAACTATCCTCGACCTGGTGATTTTACCAAGGATAGCCCGAAGTTTGAATAAATTGATCATAATTAAATGGGTTAATAATTTATAGAGATAGTATCATTTATTGTTCTGCGTAAGACTTTAACTCATGCTTAAAAAATGATAGGGGCAATAATAGGATGTAGACATTTTTTCATAAGATTTCCGGTTTTGGTTTAAGAATACTTCGGGTATAAATAATTGTAACCAAACAAATATTGAATCATTCAAATATTAATTTGGATTATAAAAATACGGCGCAACACTAATAATGTCACTATAAACAACCCGACAAAAGTAGGACACGAAAGAAAATCACTTAAGAGGGCTACAAAAAAAAGTTGCAACCAGAGAAAAATATTTTATGCTCAAAAACTCAGTTTTCTCACAAAAAAGGTAGCAGATAGAATTGCGACGGAAGCGTAAAATATTTTTCGCAATTTCTGACTATTTTCTTGTTCATTGCTCTATTCTTGCCTTTTCATATTCAATTTTGATCAGATTAGTGCGATGGAAGTGGTGATGTCTGTAATTGCGACTTAAATAATATTTAAATCCGCTGTTGGGGCTACTATTAGCGGCTAAAAGTACTTAGTTGCTCCAAAAAAGAAAATCAGGGCTTCAGAAAAATGTCCTTGTAATGTCCGGCCATGAAATTCTACTTTCTCTTAAACTTGATCTAGATTTGACTTCTAATAATCTAAAAAATTATAAAAATTGTAATAACCAGTTTAAGAACCTGATTCCAAATACTACAATCTTATATCTAAAATTATGAGAATTAATAATCTACTGATCAAAGTCAAAATTATTCTATTACTTATTGTTGCTGGTTCGCAGGTAAGTATAGCTCAAAACTGGCAACTTGTCTGGTCGGATGAGTTCAACTACACAGGTTTACCTGATGCTAATAAGTGGGGCTACGATGTAGGCGCCGGTGGCTGGGGTAACGGAGAAGTGCAATATTACAATAATGCACGTACACAAAACTCACGTGTTGAAAACGGCAATCTTATTATAGAAGCCCGCAAAGACGGTGTTGGTGCCGAATACTCCTCTGCTCGTCTGGTGTCGCGAAATAAAGGCGACTGGACTTACGGAAGAATTGAAGTAAAAGCAAAAATACCTGTAGGTCAAGGTTTATGGCCGGCTATCTGGATGTTACCTACCGATTGGGCATATGGTGGATGGCCAGCCAGTGGTGAAATTGATATAATGGAGAGTTTCGCATTAGGCGGATTGAAATATGATAAAGTTGAGGCAAATATCCATACTCAGGCTTATAACCATACTATAGGTACTAATAAGGGTGCTGCTATTACAGGTTTGTCTAATATTCAGCAGGATTACCACGTATACAGAGTGACCTGGACTGCCAATAGAATGGTATTTGATGTAGATGGCAGAGAGTATTTTACTTTTAATAAGGAAAACTCATGGCAGGCATGGCCTTTCGACAAAAGATTTCACCTGATCATGAATATCGCTGTTGGAGGTACTTTAGGTACATGGATTGATGGTAATATTTTCCCAAAAAGAATGGAGGTTGATTATGTACGTGTGTATCAGGACGGACCGGCACTCCAGCCAACTACAGATGTAGTAACAGCTTATAAAGATTGTAATTATGGAGGTTTTTCCGGAGGATTGAATATTGGTGATTACAATTTGGCAAAACTACAGGCACTAGGTGTTCAGGATAATGATATTTCATCTCTGAAAGTAGCCGAAGGTTACAAAGCTATTTTATATATGGACGATAATTTCGGCGGCGCATCTATGGAGCTTACAGCTAATAGTACATGCTTTAATGCTACCTGGAATGATAAAGTAAGCTCTGTTCGTGTCTTGGCAAATGGTGCTACTAATATGGCGGGAGCTTATTTCCTTCAAAATAAGAATAGCGGTTATTTCATGGATATAACCGGAGGAGAGGGTGCCGTCGGAAACGGAGCCCGTGTACAGCAATGGAATACTGCTGCTACAAATAATCAGCTATTTGATTTTGGACACTTAGGCAACGGTCTTTATAAAATTACTGCAAGACACAGCGGTAAATCCCTCGATGTTGATGCTGCCAATAAAGCTAATGGTACCATTGTACATCAGTGGGATTATGTAGCTAATGCTGTAAATCAACAGTTTATTGTATATCCTACCGGCGACGGTTTTTATAAAATCATCCCGAGATTCAGCGGTAAACTGGTAGAAGTTGCCGGAGCAAGTAAAGCTTTGGAAGCTAAGGTGCAGCAGTGGGACAACAATGGAGAGATTGCACTAAG
>CAZNHL010000001.1:176524-227310 GCA_964572965.1 uncultured Bifidobacteriaceae bacterium | reverse complement strand
GGCCGAGCACCGGACTTGTAACTGTATATAAAGACTGTAATTATGCAGGATTCTCAACCGGCCTGGGAATCGGAGAATATACTAGATATCAAATGGGCGCCCTTGGGGTTCGTGATGATGATATTTCTTCTCTTAAAATCACTCCGGGGTATAAGGCAATCTTATATCAGAATGATAACTTTGGTGGTGCATCAACTGAAATTAATTCAGACAACACTTGCCTTAACACTACCTGGAATGATAAAGTAAGCTCTATAAAAATTGTTGCTAACGGCGTAACTACATTGGCCGGCACTTATTTTCTGCAAAACAGAAACAGTGCTTTGTATATGGATGTTACAGGTGCAGGTACAGCCGATGGCACTAACATTGCACAAAACTCTTATACAGGAAATACTAACCAGCAATTCAAACTGGTTCATCTGGGAAATGGATTGTACCAGGTGCTGGCAGTGCACAGCAATAAGTCTGTGGACATTGACGCTATCAAAACAACTGATGGTGCCAATGTACAACAGTGGAACTACCTTGGTTCCGATAACCAGAAATTCATAATTGTAGCTGCAGGCGATGGTTATTATAAGTTGATCCCAAGCCATAGCGGAAAAATTGTAGAAGTTACCAGTTCAAGTAAGACAATTGGAGCGAATATACAACAATGGAAAGATAACGGACAGATTACCGGCCAGTGGAAGTTTAAACCGGTTGTGGCTGCAGGTACAGGAACTGGTTTGTCTGGTAATTACTTTAACGGAATGAATTTTGAAACACCAAGATTCTCTCGTACTGATGCAACAATTAATTTTAACTGGAATTCTGGTTCGCCTGACGCATCTGTAAATGCCAATCAGTTTTCTGCAAGATGGACAGGGCAGATTCAGCCTAAGTATACGGGAGAATATACTTTCTATATCAATAGTGATAATGGAAGAAGGCTTTGGGTGAACAACCAACTGATTATTGATAAATGGATTGATGATGTGATTGAATACTCCGGAAAAATTACACTTACAGCCGGTCAGAAGTATGATATCAAAATAGAGTATTTTGAAAACTCAGGAACAGCTTCCTGTAAACTGGAGTGGGAAAGCTTTATGCAGGACAGGGAAGTAGTACCACAAACTCAATTGTATGTTAATCCGCTTCCGACAGTAAATATCACGGCTCCGTCTAACAATGCTACCTATGTTGCAGCTGCTAATATCAATATTACAGCCAACGCGGCAGATGCCGGTGGAGCAGTAGCTAAAGTCGACTTCTATAATGGAACAACATTGCTGGGTACAACTACTACTTCACCATATGCATACAACTGGACCAATGTGGCAGTAGGAACATATACAATTACTGCTGTAGTTACAGATAATAAAGGTGGAGTGAGTGTTTCTACTGCTATTACGGCAAAAGTAAATGCCAATCAGGCACCTGTTGTAAGTGTAGTAGCTACTTCTCCTGCAACAAATTCGATTAAGATTACCGCAACTGCAACTGATGCCGATGGAACAATTGCTAAAGTGGATTACTATAACGGTACTACCAAAGTAGGTACGTCAACTGCTTCCCCACATACTATCACGCTGACAGGAGTAGCGGCAGGAACGCATACAATCACAGCGGTTGCTACTGATGATAAGGGAGGCACAACCACATCGGCGGCAGTTACCGTTGTAGTGAGCAATCCTAATCAGGCGCCAACGGTAAATATTATTACACCTGCTAATAATGCTGCTTATGTTGCTTCTGCTAACATTACGATTACTGCAACAGCGGCAGATGCCGATGGCTCGGTAGCCAAAGTGGAGTTTTATAATGGAGCAACGCTGTTGGGAACTGTTACTGCTTCTCCATATACCTACAATTGGACAAATGTGGGTGTAGGTACTTATGTCATTACTACAAAAGCATACGATAATCTTGGTCTGGTAACTACATCAACTCCTGTAACAGTGAAAGTAAATGCTAATCAGTTACCGGTAGTTTCTGTTACTGCAACATCTGCTGTTGCGAATACAGTAAACATTTCTGCAACAGCAACCGACGGAGATGGTGCAATTGTTAAAGTGGAATATTATAGTGGAACTACCAAGATAGGAGAGTCAACTTCACCTCCTTACACATTTATCTGGACAAATGCGCCTGCAGGAACACATTCAGTTACTGCCGTTGCTACAGATGATAAAGGAGGTAAAACTACTTCTGCAGTATCTACAGTTACTGTTACAGACCCTGCAAACCAGGCACCTGTGGTGAGTATTACTTCACCGACAAGTAACGAAACCTTTATTACTCCGGCTACTATCAGTATTACAGCAAGTGCATCCGATGCTGATGGTTCTGTTTCAAAAGTGGCATTTTACAAGGGTACAGACTTGTTGGGTGAATCAACGACCGCTCCTTATACATTTACATGGTCTAATGTAGCGCCAGGTTCCTATAATCTGACTGCGGTTGCAACCGATAATAAAGGAGCTAAAACTACTTCATCAGTTGTGACAGTTCTTGTGGAGATAGCAACTTCGATTGATGATTCAGCACTGAACCCGACAGTTAAAATATATCCTAATCCGGTTCAGGATATTCTTTATTTCTCTGGTGAGGTAGAATCTGCAGTGGTTTATGATATTGCCGGAAGTGTGTTGGAGGTACAAAATTCAGCTATTGATAAACTTGATCTGAATAGCTATGCTACAGGCGTTTATATACTTCAATATGAGTTTAAAGGGAAAAACTTTTTTTATAGAGTTGTAAAAAAATAGGAAGGTTAATTATATAATCCTGTTTGATATTCATAGATGTCGGACAGCATATAAAATGCGATTTGTAGTTTATCAAATTACATTTTGTTTATTCTTTCATCCTGCTCAAGGTTTTAAAAATCTTGAGCAGGATGAATTTGTTTATCAGCTTTTTTCAACCTAAATGTGAAACTATGAAAATGAGATTTTTACTTTTTGCAATGTTGATGGCCGGTTCATGTATAGGCGAAACTTTTGCCCAGTCTCAGGTGACTTATACAGAATCCGATGCTATTATTGCGAACCCGTCGCGTGGTTTACAGAAATATTCCAAAACAGATAATAAATACAATACACAGTCTAATTACTCTAATTTAAGTCAGACGACTTTGAGTGGGTGGCGAACAGGCACAGATAAAGTAACGGTGTTATTCCGCTATTTTATGTTGGATGCTTACATGGGCTCAAACATTTCACAGACTTACCTGAACAACCTCCAAAAAGATTTTGACATTATCAGAAATGCAGGACTGAAGTGTTTAGTAAGGTTTTCATATAGCGATGAGGAAGGAACGACTGCCCAACAACCTTCCAAATCTCAGATACTTACTCATATCAGCCAGCTTTCACCGGTGCTCACTGCCAATAAAGATGTTATTTTGGCATTTCAGGCGGGTTTTATAGGTACCTGGGGAGAGTGGTATTATACCAATTCTACCGAATTCGGAACCGATGGATCTATTAGCACAACCCAATGGGCTAACAGAAAAGAAGTAATAGATGCCATGCTTGCGGCAGTTCCGGCAGAGGTTTTTGTTCAGGTTCGCTATCCCCTTATTAAAACCCGAATGTATGGCACAGGCAAACTGAATAACACAACGGCTTATCAGAACACTGCCAATGCCAGAATAGGTTTCTTCAACGATGCCTTTTTGAATAACTGGGGTGACATGGGTACTTATAATGTTAACAGCGAAGCTCAGAACCCTGTAGGCACTACCGACTATGTATATCTTGCCAATGAAACTCAATATGCACCTATGACGGGTGAAACAAATGGTTTGAACAGCCCTCGTACCAATGGCAGCATTGCGATTTATGAAATGGATTCGACAAACTGGACATGTCTGAACCGTGATTATCATACCGACGTTTGGAATACCTGGATCAATTCCGGTAATTATGATGAAATACTCCGGCGTCTGGGTTATCGCTTTGTTTTGAAGTCATCTGAACTCAGTATTGCAGGGAATAATTTAAGTGTGAGTATCAAAGTTGAAAATAAAGGATTTGCACGCATTTTTACTAACAGAAAAGCTTATCTGGTTTTACAGAATACAGGCAATAATATAACCTATAAATACATACTTACCTCCGACCCGAGAACATGGGACAAGTCGGTGTCTCTTCAGGAGACCATTGATGTTAGTAGCTTACCTGACGGAGATTATGAATCTTTTTTATTCTTACCTGATCATAATACTACCCTAGCTGCCCGTGCTGAATATGCTATCCAATTTGCCAATACCAATGTATGGCAGACAGCTACAGGATATAATAAATTATCACAAAAGCTTACAAAATCAAGCATAACAACTTCCGTTGACAACATTGAAATTAATAGCGAAATCACTTTATTCCCTAATCCTGCAAGTAATATTCTTTATTTCTCAACAAATGTAGAATCGACTGTGCTGAGTGATATTACCGGTAATGTGCTAGACACGCAAAATGCTACTATCGACAAACTGGATTTGAATGCTTATGCTTCTGGTATTTATATATTGCAGTACAAGTACAAAGGCAAAAGCTATTTCCACAAAATTGTGAAAGAATAGTATCATACTCATGCTGAAAAGCAGAAGTGTATGGTGTGATGATACCGGAATGAGCACAGCGTACTATTGGCTGAGGCAGTCTAAGACATGCGATAAGCTGAACCTTCAGTTTCGTTTAATTGAGGGGATGAAGACGGGCGATAGGATGTTCAAATACGTGTACGCCATCTTTATGTGAGCGCAACTCTAATAAATCAAAAAAGTCCAGGAAAGCACCTGATACCAATGATTTCGAAAATGCCTTTTGAATAAAAATGAACAGGCTGATTCAGAAGTCCGATCATAAATGGCGATGGTAACGATTCTGAAACTCCGTTAGAAGAAATGCTACAGCCGTTCCCGAAATGGAAAATAATTTTGGCATAACCATCAGGTACTACTTCAAAACCTGATTGTGTTTCTCCATAGTCTCTTTTATTGTACCAAAAGCACTTTATAGTATCATGTAAGGTTGATGGAGCTTCAAATTCTGGTGCAGCATTTTGAAAGACAGTATATCAGACTAATATATTCACGAACGGAGAATTTGGTACGGCTGTTCCCGTAAATATTGAACCAATAGAAATAAAAAAGAGAGATCCATTTCTGAATCTCTCTGTGGTGACGTGACCGTCAAACCTCTCTAATGCAAAATGAATTTTTTCGAGTAGGTTGAATTATCCGATGAAACGATCTTTCCAATATAAACACCCGCCGGCCAGTTTGCTTCAACTGATGCCGGCCCTTTCAGTTGTATTTGTTTTATCAGTGTTCCTGTAGCATCAATAACCTGAAAGTCATAGGCACCATCCACAAAAATCAGGATGGTCTTATCTGCTACATAAAACATATTGGATTTCTTCGGATCAGCGGCTAATTCATTGTCTTCTAGTGTTGTAACTACAGGAGCGTCTGTTTTTTTAACAAATGCCCAGTTATTTTTATACCCGACAAATAATTCATTTGTTGATGAAACGGCAAGCCCGATATTGTCAGCAAAGCCGGCACTAAAGCCGGTATTGTTTACAGCTTCCCAGTTGCTGTTACCTGTATATTGCATAACTGTCACCCTGCTGTTATTATTATTGTCTGAGAAAGCTACAAACAAGCCTCCAGTTGCAGCGACTGCTAATGATGGATTAGCATAGTTGCCCGGTATACTTCCAAGTGGTTTTAAGGAGCCGTTTTCGCATGAATAAATGTTTAGAGCTTTATTTGTTCCTGTATAATAAGCGTCATCAAAACATAGATATGCTGTCATTGCTTTGTTACCACCAATGATGTTAATAGATTTTGCTTCACGATATGATACGTATGAGCTTATTGTGTTATATACACCATCGCTTATGTAACCTACAGCCAAGGTTTTATAGGTATTGGTATTTTGAAAAGCAATATGAACAATACCTCCTTTGTCTATACTCATTATTGGGGCGGTAGCAGTAAAAGTAGTAAGAAAACCGGCAGCCAGAACATCACTCCAGGCAGAGGTTGTAGAATTAAAAAATTTCAGATTTGAGGCTCCTGTTTTCCCATCAACATAAAAGACATAAGGCTCATTTGTTTTAGGGTTAATTTTCAGGCTGAGACTGCTGACAGTCCCCCCGGCAGTTATTGTAGCACCTACTTTTGTCCATGCATTATTGATATAACGCATTACTATAATCGTATTGGTCGACCCTTCCACATTAGCAACATAAATAACATTATTTGTATCTGTATCAGACACTAACTGAGCTCCTTTTGCAGCAGTAAAAGCCACTTTTCCCACTGTTTGCCAGTTTCCGGAGACGAATGTTTTTACCGTAGCCTTATCACCATTATAAACATCGAGGTATGCAATGTAAGGAACATCTTTTCTGTCTAATCTTAAAGACATGTTATTGACCATTGCATCTGAAATTCCGCTTCTGTTAGGAACAGGAGTCCATTGGCCGCCGCTGTAATTCAGTACAGTAGACTTGGTATTATTGAGCCCGTCAACACAGACAATATAAGGGTTATCGTTTTTGGCGAAGATGAGCTTAGGGCTTGATGCAGAATATGTTCCTGTATTCCCATAATTATTAGTACCCAAAGGGGTCCAGGAAGTACCATCATAACTTTGTGTGACTATTTTGTAAGTAGATCCGTCAAAATGAGTGGAATGCAATACATTTTTACTGTTAAATGTTAAGCTGACCTGATAAGCATAGCCAGCTGAAATAGCTGAGCCAATTGTTTTCCACGTATTTGCAGAGAATTTTTTAACCATTAATTTACTACTGTTGATGTCAGTATACCCAATATACATACTGTCTTTCTGATCCAGTATAAAGCAAGGATACTGTAATGTACCGAGTACTGTGTAAGGAAGGCGGGCTACTTGTTCCCAGCCATTATCCACAAATCTTTTTATTTTGAATGTATCATTTGCAACAGAAATGCTTTGTGAGGTTTGGTACCCGATATAGAGTACATTTTTAGAATCAAACCTTAGATTAAGACCTGAAAAATTCTTTACAGCCTGATCTAAAGGGTTTGTCCCGACAGACTCCCAGGCGCCATTGATAAGTCTGTTGACATACAATTTGTATGGGTAGGCCCAGTAACCGATATATGGAACATCATTGGCATCCAGCACCAGATTATAGGCATAAGATGCTATTGCACTCAGTCCCGGAGCCATTGATACCCATGAAGTACCATCAAATTTATATAGGTAGACAACATAGTTTTCACAGAGAGACACATATAAATTATCTCCTTTGTCAACAACTAATTTACACTGAGTGGCAATACCTGAATTAAGGTATTCGTTCCCAACGGTTACCCAACCTTCAGGTGTAAGTTTTTTAACAGTTACTTTGCCGGTGCCGACTACACTTATATCCGTGTATGTTGTATATAAAGTACCGTCTGATGTGCTTACAATGTCTCGGAGATCGGATTTGTTTACAAGCAGTCCTTTGTCGTCGGGTCCTAATGGAGACCATGATTGTGCTGCAGAACGGGTAAAACTCAGCAAAGTGATTACGAAAAAAATGGGTAATAATAATTTCAGTTTAAATTGAAGCATATTAATAATAACAGTTTGTGACATTAAAAATATGCCAAATGAAAAATGTTGGCAATACCTACAAATGGGGATTTTACAAAGAAAAGTAGGTGTAAACTGCCTGTGAAGTGGTTTTGGTAGGTATTACAATAAAAAATTGGATCGGGATAAGGCGTTTTCAGAGCCGATTGTTAGTAGCTGTTAAAAAGTAGAGAGAAGCAATTGTTCTTGTAAGACATTGCGGACAACCCTAAGCTTCCTTCAATCTAACGACTCCTAAATTTAGACGATTCAAAAAAGAAAAGGAGACACTTTTCAGTATCTCCTTTTTGTAGCGGGAACAGGCCTTTAACCTTACCTCTATAATCATTGTGAGATATTTCCAATTATAATTCAAAGATCAATTCTTTAAGTCGATTTGGAAGTACTGTTAATTTAGACCCATGTTTAATTCAATGTAGTTCAAGTTTTCTGTACGCACTTTGTACGACGGCAAATTTTGAACTCGGTGATTAAGTAATTTTTTACTGTTTTTACCTAACCCCCCCTGTAACCGAAGACCATTTGAGGGATCAATCCTACATACTAAAAGAAAACGTATGAACAAATTGTCGGTTACATTCAATTTAGAAAGAACCTCTGTAAGAGGTAATGGTATTTCTGCAAATGAAGCAAGAAAACTTAAATCTTCCAAAGACAAGAGCAAGTCTTTGCAACTCAATCCCTTTCCTACTGCAATTTATCTTTGGGTTACTTACGGAGCTCATCGCATTAAAGTAAGAACCGGGCTTTATATAAAGCCCGTATTTTGGGATAGTATAAATAAGCGAGCAGTTAAAAACTCTCCCGGCCATATTGAATTTAATAGGCAGCTCCAAAAAATTGAGGATCAAGCATACTCAGAGATATTTAAGCAACAGAGTAATAATTCCATTCTAATATTGGATGATTTAAAACAGTTATTGAAGGGTTTATTTGAGGAAAAACAGGCGTTATCAAGATCCGGTCAGTTTTTTGAAGTGTATGAGGCATTCATGAAGCAAAAGCAGACTGAGGTTAAAGAAGGCACTATGAAAAAGTATCGCTCAACGGGGGTGATATTGAAAAAATTTCAAGCCGAAACCAACTTTGAAATGCACTTATGCAAAGTTGATAGAAAGTTTGATACTGCTTATAGAAATTGGCGCCTTAATGTAAGTGAAGCAACTAATAATACACTGTCCAAAGACTATGATGTATTAAGAAGTTTTCTGTCATGGGCAAATGAAGAAGGCTATCATGAGAACTCTTATTATGAGAAGCTAACAATAGGAAGAAAAAAGCCAAGTAAAGCAGTACTAGAATTAGAGGAATTCAAAGCTGTTCTTGCTCTTGATCTTACCGATAACCTTAGACTTGAAAGGATAAGGGATATTTTTTGCTTTCAATGTTTTACAGGTCAAAGAGTGTCGGATATTAAGGAGCTTAAATGGAAAGATTTAAATATCAATTCAAATGGGGATTATGAATTTTGGATCCTATCTCAAGCTAAAGGTAGTGAGACTGATACTTTAGAAATCCCTATCCTACCAGAGGCTAACACGCTTTTAAAGAAGTATAAAAGCATTGGAAATCATCCAAATGTAAGAGTACTGCCTACCATAAGCGATCAAAAGTATAACGATTACATTAAAGAAATTTTAATGTTAGCTGGTGTAAACTCGATGTGGAAAGTCATCATGTATTCAGGTAAAAATGAAAGGACGGTTGAAGGACCCAAATACAAATTTGGATCTTCCCATATGGCCAGACGAACCTTTATTACTTTGTGTCTACAATTTGGAATGCCCTATGAAGCAATTATGATGATCACAGGACAGCGTAGAGTTGAAACACTCAGAGGTTATGCATCACTCACAAAAGAATACCAGAAAAAGTACCTATTTGAAAAGTGGAAGGAAACTGATGAAATAGGAAAAAACTAAGTTCATGAGATTATTTAGGAAAGAAGGTAGAATAGGGGAGTAAAAATTCCCCTATTAATTTCTTTATGATAAAACATGATTAAACAAAGAAACATTATAACAAATAGAAGAATTTTGCTGTTTTGGGGTCAAAGTTAACTACCCAGTTATGTAACCTCTGTCATCTCGATGACTCCACCTAAAAGCGAGGGAACTCATTTTCCTCCCTCCTAAGCAAAAAATGACAAAAATTGTACAATTCGAAGTCCACGAAGTTGAAGACATTAGAAGTCTTTTTTCCGAAGTTATTCAAAACGTATTGAATTCAAACAACTCTATTTTGACACAGAGTAGAGAACCTCCAATTTTTCGCAAAGAACTATTGACACAAAAAGATGCCGCAGAATACTTAGGAATTAGTGTACAAACTTTGATCTCTTGGAGACATCGTGGCTTGATCAGGGGTCATACAAAATCAAGGCTGGTCTATTTTTTCCTTGATGAAATTCATCAAGCAATTAAGGAAGGAAATGTTAAACCCAAAAACAAGAAAGTAGCATGAAAGTAAGCATTATAAATGGATTCAATATAGTAGCAGATAATGTAGAGTTAATAGAAGCCTTAAGGGGGATCAAATGTGGTTTGCATTATAGAACAGTAAAAAGGATAAGATGTATTTTCTTTCATAAGGGGAAAGAAAGTGCAGACAGATGTAAAAAAGCAAACTTGCCAGGGATAACCTTTGGAGGAACCTTTGTTAAGACAAGATCCAAAGAGAATATAGAGAGATTCAATCCAATCAATGTATTGGATTATGACAATATTCATCCTCTTGATCTGCCATTAATTAAACAAAAGGCGTGTGAGTGTAAATATACATTGGCGGCTTTCATTAGTCCTAAAGGAAATGGTTTAAAGATATTAGTTCGATCGGATAATTCTATTGAACAATACGATCAAGCTTATTCTCAAGTAGCGGGATTTTATGATCAGATACTTGGTTCTGAATGTGACTATACCGGAGGCTATGGATATGAAAGATTGTGCTTCTATTCATACGATCCAGATCTATACTACAATTCAAAGGCCGAAATATTTAAAATAATTATTTAGTAACCACAGCCCTATAAAATGTCCATCATATCCTTTAGAGGTGCAGATAGATTGGACTTTTATAGGGCTATAAAAAGACTCATATGTATAATTTACTTACAGAAATTGAAAAAGAAATTTTATCTAAAGGTTATAAGAAAGAAGATTCTAATTATGAATATGTGTATAGGTTTGCATTAATTGCAGCTAAACAAAGCATTAATGTAGAAACAATTTTCAAATTTCTACAAAGTGAAATTAAATCTGATGCAACGTCTTTTAGACAAGCAATTGAAAGGGCCTATAAGTCAATACCAAAAGTACAAACACCTAAGTCAAAAGAAATAGAGAAAAACCCAATAATCGAGGGGGAAAACTTCTTGAAGTATTTGGATATTAGGTACAATGTAGTACGTGAAAGAAGAGAGATTAGAGATGGTGAAGTATATCGAACCATGAAAGAGAGCGATGAAAATTCTATTTATATAAGGATGCTAAAATCTGACATTAAAATAAGTCAGCAAACATTTAAAGCACTTATTGATAGCATATCTTTTCCGCTTTATCATCCTTTTACAGAATATTATATCTCTTTACCCAAGTGGGAAGGGAAGACGGATTTTATTGAATCGTTAGCTAGAACAATAAAGACAACAAACCAACCATATTTTGAAAAATGCTTAAGGAAGTTTTTGGTTGGAGTTGTTGCAGCATCAGTAGATGGTAAAGCAAACCACCAAGTTTTAGTTCTGCAAGGTTCACAAGGATCCGGGAAGACTACATGGTTGAGTAAGTTATTACCTGAAAGATTAGATGGTTATGGATACCTAGGAGGAGTACAGCCATCTAATCGAGATAGTTTAATGCTGTTAGCGGACTCCATGTTCATCAATATGGATGAACTTGAAAATTTGAATAAGACAGAGCTAAACGGACTAAAGTCTTTTATTACAAGTCCTGAAGTAAAAATACGAAAGTGGTATGGTAAATATCATGAAACCTATCCAAGAAGAGCTTCATTCGTTGCCTCAATTAATACATCGGAATTTTTGAGGGATACAACTGGTGACAGAAGGTTCTTGTGTTTTGAAGTAAATGATGTAAACTATAACCATGATATAGATATGGATTTAGTGTATAGTCAAGCTTATGCTTTATATAAAAGTGGTTATAAATTTTATTTTGATTCTGAAGATATAGAAGAAATAAACCAAAATAATGAGCAGTTTCGTCATCAGGCTCCAGAAGAAGAACTTATAATAACTTATTATAGAGTACCTAATGATGGTGATTCTATAGAGCGGATGAATGCAACACAAATTATTGAAGACCTTAACATGAAAATAACGGTGAATAGTAAACTAAAGCTTGATGAATCAACAAAAATAAGAGTTGGAAAGATAATGGCTAAGTTAAAGTATGAAACGGTAAAGCATTTAGGGTTAAAATGTTATAAGTTAACTCTTAATTCTGCAGAAGCTCTGGAACAAGAAAGACCTATGCAATTCAATGACATACTATCTGATTTCAAACCATTTGAGGAGTTCCAAATAGAATAGAGACCAAAAAAGGGGGTACTGCCTAAGTTAGTACCCCCTTTATTTTGAATATTGAAAAGGCTATTCTGTTTACTTAAAAGCACTAGACAATATATCAATAGGGACTTGTTATATTGAGTGCAAGGAAATAACCCTCTTTTGTGCTGGAAGAAATTTTAAAGAATATATGCTAATTAGAGGTTTGAACTACAAACTCAATAATTCTCTGTTTTTTCTAGACTTCCATCTTCTTTGTAGATTTTCCATTCACCAACCTTCTTTCCATTTTTATGATTGCCCTCTCCCATTTTTTGTCCATTAGGATAATAGTAAATGGAGTAACCATGTATAATATCCGGGGACATTCCTATTAAGCTACCTTCCCATTGTAAAGTTTTGTCTATGTAATAATCTTTAGTGTCATAGGTTCCATATTCGCACTCTGCTATTCTAAAGTAGGTGGTAGAGTCTGAGTCTTTAGGGTATTCCCAGTTTTCGTCATAAAGGAATACACATCTGCCATAGAAATTTCCATTCTTCAAGTTTGCGCGTACAACGGTGTCTCCTTTTATGTCATATACTCTAAATGGCCCATTGAGATTTCCGTCACTATCATATTGTCTCGATGCTCTCAGTTTGCCTTTTTCATATACCTCATATTTCCCAATCTTTACAAATTTTCTCTCATTATTGTCGTATTTCTCTGTATACCCTGCAGTTTTTATCTGTGATACAGTATCATACTCAATCACATCTAATTTAAAGTTATCAGTCTTGTTTTTTTGGAGTTTAAGATTTCCATTTATTGCATATTCTTCGCTCTTCTTCACTACTATTGAATTCCCATCAAGTATTGAATATGATTTTAGTTTACTATTTCTGTGATAGAGAAATGAGGTATCTATTGCCATTCCGTCTTTATATTTGGTTCTTGCTCCAATAACACCATTAGGGTAGTATTCCAAACAAATCCCCTGAGGAACTCCATTTACCTTGGTATACTTACTTTCTAGTTTCCCATTAGGATAGTAAGATGTACATTGGCCATTATATACAATCTCTTCTTTCTTTGTCCCATTATCATGGTAACTAATAGATTTAACCTGCACGCCTTTGCTCCATGTTATTTCTTTAAGTTTCCTCTGAACACAAGAGGAATAGTCATACATAACCTCAGCACCTTGGACTTCGCCATTTATATAGGTGGATTGAGTAAAAACGTTACCCAAATAACACTTGGCATTGTCATAAACTGCTGCAAGAGCAAATCCGAAGTAATTCTTAGATGACCCGTTTAATTTCCCATTAGCATAATTCCATTCTTTTAGGATATAGCCTTTTTCATCATACTCTTTATAAATGCCATGCTTAAGGTTATTTGAAACAGTGTACATTTCATGAACCTTAGTTTTGGTGTATGGATCATACCAAGTCTTAATAGTTTGAGAATGGGCTAGTAGACAGACAAGAAATAAGATCTGTGTTAGAATAAGTTTTTTCATGTTGAATTGATTTTTAAATATTTATATAAGTTGATATAGCTGCTAAAGAATTATCTCATTATAATTAACCCCTAGTTCATTTGCCTTTGCATGAAATTTCCCCCAGAGTTTAAACTCGATATCACGTAATCCTGCCGCGTGTTCAAATTCTGCATGATTAATTTTCTCAACCTTCTCAACCTGAATCTTTTTGATTTTATCAAGGATCTGACGAAGCTCTGCAGGTGCTTTCTCCCAGTTTTTGTTTAAAAGATTTGGTAGTGTTGTTTCTTCCATGGTTATATCGCTATTAAACTGCTCTAAGAATGAGGATTGTAAAGCATTTTTTGATACTCAGTTTGTCGGTTTAGATACTTGTCCTGAAGTAAAATTGGCATATATGAAGTCATTGACTCTATAAAGTTTATGTCTATATCGTCTGTTTGAATCAGCCATATATAAACTTCATTGGGATGCTCTTCTTGTTGGGTTTTTAGTATTTCTTCTTGTGGATCTTTCATGTATTTGCTTTCTGTTATACAAAAAAAATACAGAGAAAAACGCCGCACAATATATTGGTGAAAGGGGCTTCTTAAGGGTTTCAAAGAAGCTTTTCTTTAGAAGATTAACGCATCAAGAGTTTAGCTGCAATAGTTACAGGATTGTTTTCATAGCCTTTTTGAGCAAGCCTTTCCATTTTCTTTTTGATTATTTCGGGTCCCCAGAAGAACCATCCTCTCGAAGTGAAATATGCTTCAAAAAGTATTTCTTTATTTTGATAGATTTTTCCGGCTATAAGGCCAAAATTCAGTTTGGTATCTTTATTAATAATGCCTTTTTCTAACCAGTCTATTCGTAATCTATTTGTGAGTATGTTTCTGTAGTTATCGGAAGTTAAAAGCTTATAGCGACCTTTTTGAATATCATGCTCTATAGTCACGTCTTCAAAACAAACCCCTTTACTATCTAGATAGGATTTCACCTCCAAGAGTATGATTGTATTCTTCTTAATGTCAATTGCTATAATGTCAATTTCTGGTCTAGGAGCAGAGGGTTTTCCAATTAACTTTTTCTCTTCAATTGTGAGGTTGATCTTAACCGAGTGTCTTATCCAATACCTCTCTTCTTCAAGCAAAAGCCCAACTATTAACTCAAAAGCATCCATAACTATTAAAGTCTCTGCCAACTATGATTCCCTTTTGATGGGCAGCTAGAAAGAGTTGGATTAGAATCCTTTTGAATAGCTGTTCCACATTTGCTGCATTGATAATTCCTAAGTGCCATGATGAAAAATCTATGTTTGCCAAAAGTAAATACTTATAGAATAAAAACAAATCCTAAAAGTATCTATATGTGTACTTGTAGGATTTAATATGTAGTATAAGTATGGATTACCTTCACTTAAAGTTTAATTATGAAAACTTTAGGTGAAAAACTTAGAATTTTGAGGGTACAAAGATCATGGAGTCAGGAAGACGTGGCCTATGAACTAGGAATGTCTTTGCCCGGATATTCAAAAATAGAAAGGAACATCACAGACATACCTCTTTCTCGTCTTGAACAGATTGCTGGTTTATATGATCTTTCAATAATTGAGCTTCTTTCTTTTGGTGAAGAAAGTATTCCAGAATCAAAGAAATGTAAGGAGCTTTTAGAGGAAAAGGATAAGGAAATAATGAAACTCCAGAAGAAAATCATTGATCTCATGGAGAGGAAGTAGACTTATTAGTTAGTAAGCATCCTAGATTTTTAGCAGTAGTACTAACTTCGTTAGTATCTCATGGTCTTTCTGGTTTCACAACCTTAATAATTGCAAATTCATCGCACTCTTCTTTCAAGCATTATACATTAGGTGGTAAACTTAAACCACATAAATAATGAAAGTAGAAATTATCACCAAAGACGACCTCATGCGTTTCAAAGACGAGCTTTTAGCTGAGCTCGTAATGATCATCAAAGAAAAAGCGAACACACATTCTCAATGGATTAAATCTCCACAGGTCCGGAAGATGCTTGGTATCTCGGTTGGAACACTCCAAAATCTGCGTGTCAATGGTACACTACCCTATACTAAAATTGGTGGGGTGATTTATTATTCGATTCTTGATATTGAGAAAGTATTGGAGAGTCGAAAGGTGCAAAACCTATAATTCTCTAATAATTCCAAAACTAACAACAACGAGTAGGTCGTATGCATATGGCCTATGCGTTGTTGTTGAGCACCTATCTGTCAATCTGTTCTATTATAGAGCTCTAAGAAGGGTTCAAAAAGCTTTTAAAACTTGGTCAACTAAGTGTCAAAATCTCTAAATTTATGAAGCACACAAAATCACTCAGAAACTAGCGGTGGTTTAAAAACAAACAGTATGGAAATTGAAATTAGAGACGTTGATATTAGTCAATATAAATCAATAGATGATTTATATAAATACATAGATGACCATGCTTTTCATTTTACTTATTTGGAAGACATTTCTGACCTATGGCAGAAATATAGCGAGCAGACTAATGATGATTCAGAAAAAGAAAAAGCTTTGTGGGAACACCAATTCTTTTGGATAAGTATTCAAGGCTATAAAGTTTTTCCTATATCCTATGCACCATCGAATAACGACAATTCAATCAAAAAATATCCAGACCTAAATCAGGTCGAACTTAATACTATTAACTATTTAAAACTAAGAGCTAGTACTTCAACCAATACTATACTCAAAGCTAGATACAATCATTTATTATGGTTAACTCCTAATGGCATAAAAAAGAATGACTATGCTGTAGCAGCTATTCAAAGTTATTTACAGACAATCAGACACCTAACAAATTACATAGGAGTTAAAGAACGAATTAATCTCACGATAACTAAAATGTATGAGAAATTAATAGCAGTTTCAAATCAGATAAAAACTGACAATACCCCTCTAAAAGATCTGACCAAGTTCTTGCTTTTTGAGTGCCCTGGATTAAAATTCTATGCCAAACATGGGATTTTAGAGGTTATGCTCGAGCATCCTAAGATTTTCAAGGCAGTAGACCTCGAAGTAACTATATCAATTTATGACAACTTGGTTTTAGATCTACAAAAAGAAGAAGTCGGTGATTTTCTATTTATTACATCCTATTTACCAACAGTTATAAAATTAGCAGCAAAATGTAAGACTGATATTAAGAAGTGGTATAATGAGTTAGGTCTTGCATATTTAAGAGCAGCTGAAAAAGAGACGGAAGCGGAACGCTTATGGCTTAAACAGAATAACTATGCAAAAGCTATAAGGGCTTTCAGCGATGCGGGGAATATTACCAAGAAAAAAGAAGTTGAAGCTTTGTATTTTGAGTTAAAACCTAAAGTTACACTACCGACCGTCAGTATTCCTTTTGACGAAAAAACATTAAAGGCCCAACGAGAGCTTCATGATTTCACTAAAACGCTCTCCAAAAAGATACTGACCCAATCACACTCTGAAGTATATCGTACTATTGCATCAGGGTTTTATTTCCCGAAATATCAAGACGTCCTCAAAGCCTCCAAAAACGATGAAAATTCTTTTTTGGATCATTTTTCAGTTGTCTACTTTGACAGAAACCAAAATATTCAAGACAATGCCGCATTAAATCCGGCAAACAAAAAACTTTATGAAACTTACAAAATCGCTTTACAAACATCTGCTCTACCTTATCTCCATTATATAATTCTTCCTGGTATTAAGTCAGGGAAGCTTTCTTATCAAAATTTCATCTCATTTCTTAGACATAAATCTTGGATAGGTAAACCACATACTCAATTTGATTTAGGAGGAGAGGAGATAACCACTAATTGGATTAACTTACTCGCTCCCGCTATTGTAGAATTCTTTGCTCAATGCCAAGGCTGGGCGAACTCCAAATATTATTACCCCAACTTTGTATTATGTACTGATAGCTTAACGCTTAAAATGGAAGGGCTTTTTCGGAATTTCTGCGAGAGACGTAATATTCCAACTAGTGTTGGGAACAAGAAAGGAATGCAGGAGACATTAATTCACAATATATTAGAAAGCGATCCGATAAAGGAGTATTTTAATGAAGATGATCGTCTATTATTCAATTACATTTTTAGTAATGAAGGTATGAACCTAAGAAACAATGTCGCACATTGTTTCTATATGCCAGAAGATTACCACTTAGATAGAATGCTACTTCTTATTGCTGCATTACTAAGATTGGCTAAATATGATTATGAAATTAATGAAGAATAAATAACATGGAAAAACTACTAGACTTATTCCTTTCTAATGATATTGAAGACTCCAAATATATTCGTGCATTCTCTGTTCTATGTAATTTAATACTAACAGAGTGGTTATATACCACACTAGTTGGAAACTATACTTTGATTGATCTCAAAAATCCGCAAGAGATAATAGAGTTTGTTTTAAGTGGTCAAGTATTAATTGTCGTGATAGGTTATTCTATTACGCTTTTTGGAGGGTATCTATTTACCATGATTGGGATCATCTGGTACAGTTTTTTTCGCTATCCTAAAAAAGAATATCAATTGCTTTCTGTAAAACCGGAAGATCGAGCATCAAACAAGGATTTACAAAAATCAATAAATTTATTACAAGCATTAATATTCTTATTTAAACAAATGGGGTTACTAATTGAATTAGAGAAAAATAAATTTTTTATAAATGACGATAATTTTGCAGAGCATGTAGAGGACTATTTTTCTCAGCCTAAATATCTGGTTTATAATATACTAAAGACCATCAAGGTTCTTTTTACATTCTTTCTTGCCTATACCATCATAAGTCATTCATTAGCTATACCTGTGGCAATAAATATTTTCATTTATTTAATAGTTATAACGATAACTGGTTTTCTTATTGGTCTGATATTTCCATTAACAGCACTTGAAGTACTGGCACCAGAACTAGAAAACTATATAGTGATTGAAAAAGATGAGAATAGTCTTTAATATAAAGTCAATCTTAAAAAGATAATGAAATCAGATATAGCTTGGTTATTTCAAACAAAAGGAGTTATTAATCGCTACAACACTGACACCTGCAAAGGCACTCAGCCGATAAGAGTAGTACAATACATGATTCCTCATATGTTTGTCAATACAAACCCCGAATTTCCTAAAGAACTAAATGAGTTAATTCAAGAAGGCAAATTGAATGCCGAAATAAGTTATGAATATGGAGAAGTTCCGTTGAAAATAGGTAATGGAAAACTGAGAACTCCCAGAATAAATTTCGAAACAAAGCAAATAGAAATTCATGAATCTTTCTTGTCGTACTTGTGGTGTAGTGTCTATTCTATTTTTGTCAGATATATAGAAACAGTTGATTATCCTAGATGTAATAAGATCAATGGTGAAACAACGTATTCGATTAATCCGGAAAATATTCAAAAGGCCGACGATCTTTTTTCTTATGCAAAATCACTTATTATTTACTTTGATACTTGGGATAAGGAATTATTACCTAATCCAGAAATATATATGGCTGAAGACAGAAATTATGTTGAACAAACAAATATTTACTTTACGGAAGCTATGAAGTTTATTTTATGTCATGAATTTACACATGTAAAGTATCATATCGAGCAAATTAACAACAACACTGCCTATTCTAAGTTTATGGACTTTGAATTTGAAGCAGACAATAATGCGGTTAGCTTAACAAGAAAAGGGTTTTTCAAGACAGGAATCTTTGCTGAAGGACAAAATTTGGCTATTGAGAATGGAATAGTTTTTGGAATACTTTCAATGTTTTTCTTTAAAGCAAAGACAGATGGTATAAAACATCCAAATGCTGAAGACAGATTAACAAATGCTCTAGAAAGACTTTGCATACCAGATAATCATCCTGCTTGGGGAATAGCATGTGTTGGTTTACAAATGTGGAGCGAGCAATTTGGCTTGAATCTCAATTGCGATATAAGCAATTCTGAAAATAAAGACCAGTTCTATAGTATTATCGAACAGATAAAGAAACTCGCTCTTTAATATACAAGTTGTAAGAGTATAACCCGATCAAAAATAGATCGGAATTATAGATAAACTGATTCCTCTTTTAACTCAAATAGCTTAGATGATTGTTTTTCGAAAACAAATACTGAAATCTTATAACTTAAATATGACCCTCCAATGATAAGCATAATAGGTTCTGGACAATTATATTGGTTAGAAAAAGCTATTTCTCTAATTTGCTTAATATCCTGAGAACTAGGTTTAGGACTAGACATTGGATGAAAATGCCATTCGCCTAAATAATAAGAGTTATTAGTCCAGCATTTTTCAATTATTTGTTTAAGCCCTTTGATACCTCTTTTAAACCAGTAGAAGCCACTAGCAGAATCAGAAGGGGGGCCTGTAACAAGAGAAATAATTGCTGTAGAATGGTTTTCAGAATAAACTCCAATTAATATACCACCAGTTTCTTTTTTGTTAGCATTTCTGACATGTTCTAGAATTGAATCAAGACTGGCTTGAGGTAATTCAACAATGAATTTTTTGCTGTCAGAAACATACTTCATAGTAAATATTTAATTTTCAATTATATTAATTCCTTTGAGCAAACCAGATTCATCTTTGTTTTTCTCAATTACAATAAAATCAAGATTTGAATTACTGTTTAGAAAATGTTCAATTCTAGAAATGGCAGGAGACAAAAGCATGGAGATATCATCTATTCGAGCAGGAAAAACATTATGCCAACATCCTATGCCATCTCTAGGAAATTCGGGGTTGGGATTTTCATCGGCTTCTTTTTTTAGCCATGGTTCAAGTTTTTGATTGAATTCTTCTGATATTGAACCATTTTCCGTGTTCTTCATGAAGCAAAAAAGACGATTTGCTTCGAACCCAATAGATATTGATATAAATTTTTTGTTTTTCTTCAAAAGAACATTGTTAATAAAATGTATTACAGAGTCCTCACCTGTTGCGTCTACAAATATGTCAGTATCTTCTATTAATTTATCCAAACTAACTTGCGAATATGTATTATCAAATGCCTTTTTAATAGCTGTTACTTTTGCATGAGGAAATATCAAATTCAGCCTTTCTGCTACTGCAACGGCTTTTTCAGACCAAACTTTATTCATTGTAAGGTTATGACGAGATAAATTGCCAATCATAACATGATCTTTATCCATCAGTGTTATATCGTCACACCCTAATCTTAATAATAATTCCGAAAATAGAGATCCTATTGCTCCTGAGCCTATAATGCAAAATCTTAAACTTGAAATCGTGTTTTTTAACTTTCCTCTTGAAGTAATCTCATTTTTATTCCAATTTTCAGTACCTAACCATTCAATTGGTGGGTTCGGATTAAACATTTGAGCAAACTGAACATCTTTCATTTGTTTAGCATCTTTCCTAAAACCTTTTACATTAGGTATTGTAGGAAGGCTTAATGAAATCCAAAAATAGCAACAGTCTGGTTCCCCAATATTTTTAGGTAAAGGAAAACCTAATAAAAGATGTTTAAAGCCTGGACCGCTTGTAGATCGGAATATTTCATTTCTTAAAATACTTTTCAGGTTTATTCCTTGTAAATTAATAACAGTAAATAACTCATTCCAATTTTTGGGCATTTGCCAAGGATGAACTACTGGAATAGAATTTAATAAAACCCATAAATCTACATTTAAATCGGATTTAGTTTTTTTTATATAAGTTCCCCAATCATACTCTAGCTTGAAATTACCTGCTTCAAAATGTGTAATCGGGAAAACGGTTGTATTGAAAGCATTTTTACTATAGACTATACCGGCCTTATAAGTCGCTTTAACCCATTCTTTAAATGTTCGTTCATCCTCATTAAATACAAACAGTTTTAGTTTTTTGAGAGGAATTGAGGGCATTTCAAATGGATCTCCCGTACTAACAAGAGTGTTGTTAGCTGCAGCTTTGATCCAATCTTTACATCTACAGATGTGCCAATACAATCTTTTGGAAACATCAAAAGGTTCTGTATTAAAAAACTTCCTCCCCCAAATTCCTAAACTTGTGTCTACACAAATATTTCCTTCTCGCCATTTTGTACCATCTACAGCATAATTATAACTTTGGTGGGGAAATGTATACGTAATTCCATTTTGAGCATCAGGAAATATAGCAATCTTTCCAAATGGATATGTAGCAGGTATTATACAATACCAATCAGTTATTATTGGTACATATGTTGTAGCGTTGTAATCACCTGTTATTCTAAATTTTAGCACCCATTTTTTCTTCTCAAAATCCCAAAACAAATCTTCAAGTAATTCATAACCCTCGATTGATTCAAGTTTTCGTCTAGCTATTTTTAGATCGTCAGTTAATTCCATATTTCACTCCCTAATCAAGCATATCTAGCTCCTGTAGGATTAGTTATGTCAGTTCTTGAGGAAAAACCACCACCTCCTGAACTATTATTGTTATCATCCTCATCTGGTGCACTAGGAAATTTACCCCCGAAAAGCTTTTCCCATTTCTCAACTTGTATTGTAAGAGAAGTAGCATCTAATGCTTCTCTAGCTATTTGAGCATAAGTCTTAACGCTGTCATAAAAAGAATTGAAGTCACTAACTGAAATTCTTTTCCAAACATTATGACTAGGAACTCCTCGATCTGGTAAAGACGGCACTATACCACTTATGCGATTAAAGGCATACTTTTGTACAATATTCTCTAATGTTGTACAAACGCCTTCTGCTACACTCGAAATATTATCATTACAACAATCTCCAACCATATGCTCTATTGGATAACCTTTTGGATACTTTAAGGATGTTAATCTTAATGTTCTCCACCATTTTAGAGCTTTAACAACATTTACATAATGTTTATTGGTCTTCTGATTTTTGTCACGAGTCCATCTTATTTGCTCTAATGGATGTGTTTGTTCCCATGTCCCGGCTTCTCTATCGGGAATATAAAGGGGGTCAGGTTTCCATTCTGCCTCGTTACGTTGGCTGTCACTTAAATATGAGATATTTGATGCCTTCATTAAATCAGGTTCGTGCCAGCTCTTGATCAACTTCCAGTCATCATTACCTCTTGATAAATCTTCTAACATTATATCAGTTGTTACACTCCTAGATTTCAGTAAACTTTGTTCGCTTTCCGATGGAGCAGAGGTTATAACAATGTCTAAATCAACATAAGACAATTCAATACCTATTGAACGGCCTTGTATTCTATATTTTCCTTTATAATATTTCTCAGCAAAAGGTTTAAACTTATCAATAGCATCTTCTGGTGTTATATTATTTCTGTCTAAATTAGTTACAACGATTATATCCACATCAGCGCGCTTCTCTCCCAAAGGTCTTATTGCAGTTGAACGTCTATAACTTCCTTGCAAAAAAGTGGTTACAATAATTGATTTTAAATCATTATCTGATTCAAGTCTTTCTCGTAAAGTTTTATGCCCTCTTATTAAATCGTCTCTTTGAGATTTAGTGAGTCTAATTCCTGATAAAAAATCATTAAAGTAAGAATCTATTTTTGCCATAATACTCTGATATTAAACTGGTAATTCTATTGATAAATTATATGTACCCGTTTTGCTATTTTCAAGATCATATTCATATAATTTGATCTTGCCTAAAGACTTTATTTGTTGGCCTAAAGTGAAAACTAAAGCATTTGGTGCTGCTATAAATAAGTGTATACTTCCTTTTTTCTCGTCACTACTTCTCACATTCCTAAGATTATTCACTAACTCTTGAACAGCAAGCGTTATATGATTGCCATTTCGAATTGATGCAAAAGATGGTGTTTCTAATATGTTTGCAGAAATAATGCGAGAAACATTCTTTAAGTTAGATTTAACATAACTTTTGACATCATCATTTATATCATGAGTTACACTTAATGCAATTACAGTATCGTTTGCTCCCTCTTGAATTTGACTAAAACTATAACTCCAATTTTCTTTTTCTTTATAACTTAGGTAATCACTAGAACTGTGATCAGTCGAAAATAAAATTCTTCCTGAACTCGTTTTTTGAATAACATTAGTTTGAACTCCAACTTTAGTGTCTAGATAATATCCAAATGCAAATGCAATTGCTTGATGTGTATCTAGATGAATATGTAATGGCTTATTTTTTCTAACAACTTGTGCAGAAAAACTTTCTAAGGCTGGTACTATATCTGAGCTCCATAGTTTTTCATCTTTTGTAAAGCGCCCTACGAAATGATGTAACAAACACAAATGTTCATTTGTCTCAAATTCAATTATATCAGCGCCTTTTCTGAAACTCCTTAATCCAATAATATGAATATCATCTTTTTTCGTTGATTCTTCTATTAAAAGGCTTTCTGCCTTTAATATTTCCCGCAGCTCATCTTTAGAAAATTCTTTTCGTTTTTCTGAATGTAATCGCTGTATAAGTTCAACATAAGGTGAAGTTCTTTTGCTTTCATCAATGGGGTTAAGCCCTACAGCCTGAAGACTAAAGTTTAAGCTTTCATTTAAATGATCTAACCCTTTAGAACTATGCGCAATGCGAAGAGGTGACAAAATCTCTTTTAGTTTATCATCAGACTCAACAGATAGGTGTTTTTTCCATTTCCCTCTGATTTTACCCATTAGAGACCTACTTGTTGTTCCGTCAAACAGTTTATCTAATCGAATTGCCCCATTGTTGTCTATTAAATTCTTAAGTTCATCAGAATGATCAATTGTCCATGTGTTATAAATAATGAAAAGAGATTTTGCGAAAGTATCGGGTTTTTGTAAGTAATTTTTGTATAATCTTTGTAGTAATGATTCTGATGTATTACCTATAAAACTAGGATCCATTAATCTATCACAGCTAAAACCGAGATTTTGATCGACATGAAATTTTACCTGAAAATATTCAGCAAATATTTCCTTTCCGTGGGACAGATCTAATTTCGGTGGATCATAATAAATTGAAACATCATCAAATCCTGGGCTATCATTTACTTCCCATGCAATTTTTATTGCATTACTATTCTGCAAATACAATTTACATGCTTTATACCAAAAAAATTTAGCTTGGTAAGTATCCCCTTGTTGCCTTGCTATAACTGCATCTGACATATCAAAATTGTTTAGAATTTCCCATAGCATTTAAATCAAAAGACGCACCTTGAAGAACCGATTTCGGTAGTATTTTACTTATAGCTAGTGATATGTAAATTTATAATTAATATTTCGATTATAATAGGATTTCGCAAGCTAGAAACGGGGGGGGGGTAATTATAGTTATGTCATCAAAAAATTACGTCAAAAACTCAATTTCATGTTTTTAATATAATAAATGGAGAATATACACGATTGTAAAAACTTGCTCTTGAACTAATTTCCCGTAGTACTGTTAAACTAATTTCAAAACTCCAATAAAGACAATTACTTTATTGGAGTTTCTCTTCACAAACCATTTTTGCAAGTGATTTAAACTTGCCCACTTTCAGGGTCAAATGTTCAAGTGATGATATATTCTTTTTGCATAGGCATCAATATAGGCAAAGAGAAAACCCTAAAAGAGTTCTTTCTCTACATGCAGTATCTTGAAGAAAATATGCTTTTTGCTTTATAAGGCAGGTAGGGTATGTAATCTATATAAGATTATATATAATTCCATATTGTATAGGTTATAGTCTATTACTTGGACTCCACCTTTTTCTGGTAAGCATGAGGGGCGCGAGGGGAGGGGAGGGGCATTTCCCTTGCCAATTCATTGTATTTGGCAGTTCTTCGTCTCTAAAACTCCTCAGGTGGCAAATACTTGTGTGACGCCTTTCTCTGTATTTTCTTTGTAATAATCTCTGTATTCTTCTGGTTACAAGAGTGTTACAATGAAATATGGCTTTGTACGGATTACGTACGGACAGAAAACAAAGAACCCCTCAAAATGCCTTTTCTGTGCTTTCTGAGGGGTTCTTGATACTTTGGTTGTAGCGGGAACAGGACTCGAACCTGTGACCTTCGGGTTATGAGCCCGACGAGCTACCAACTGCTCCATCCCGCGATTTTTTCGTCTTTGATCAGATTCAGTCATAACCTCCGAACCTTTAAATGATCTCTAAACGTTTCCCTTAATTGGGAATGCAAAGGTAACGGAATTTTATTTAAATTCAATACCTTTGCAATAAATATTTCTATCTCTTGGATAATAACAAACATAAAGCAGGTTTTGTCTCTATTGTGGGAAAACCGAATGTAGGCAAATCTACCCTCATGAATGAGCTGGTTGGCGAACGCTTATCTATCATCACTTCTAAAGCACAAACTACGCGTCACAGAATTCAGGGAATCCTGAATGGTGACGATTTTCAGATAGTTTATTCTGATACTCCGGGAGTTATCAAGCCACAGTATGCCTTGCAAAAATCTATGATGAAGTTTGTAAGCTACTCTCTGGAGGATGCCGATGTTATATTGCTAGTAAAAGAAATTGGAGAAACAGAATCGGAAGACGATATCGAATTTCATAAGAGAATAGAAAAATCAGAGGCTCATAAAATTCTGGTTTTAAATAAAATTGACCTTTCAAACGAAGAACAGGTAAAAGAAAAGATTGCTTACTGGCAGGAAAAACTGAATGTGAATACCATTATTCCTATTTCAGCATTACATAAAGCCAATATTGAAAAAGTGTTTCAAACCATCCTGGACCTGACTCCTTTTCATCCGCCATATTTCGATAAAGAATCTTTGACCGACAGGCCTGAGCGTTTTTTCGCAGCTGAAATAGTACGCGAAAAGATTTTGCTTAACTATAAAAAAGAAATTCCTTACAGTACTGAAGTAGTGATTATGGCTTTCAAAGAGTCGGATGATATTATTCGCATACAGGCAGAAATCTATTGCGAGCGCGATAGTCAGAAAGGGATCATCATCGGACATAAAGGTGAAATGCTTAAAAGGGTAGGTATTCAGTCAAGAGAAGAAATGGAAAAATTCTTTGCAAAAAAAGTCCACCTGGAAACGCACGTTCGTGTTGAGCCGGATTGGAGAAGCAAAGCACTGGCATTAAGACGTTTCGGTTACGAAGACTAGATAAAAGTTTTAGGTGATAGGTGCTGAGGTATAAGTTTTATCTCAACAAGTTTAAATAAATCACTTTGTAAAATTAATACACAACTCAATATTCAAACCTTAACACTAAGATGAAGCTTTACGGTCTTATAGGTTTTCCTCTCACACACTCTTTTTCTAAAAGATATTTTACAGAAAAATTCGAAAAGGAGCATATTGCCAATCATAAATATGAGTTGTTCGAAATAGAACAGGCACAACAGTTGATAGGTGTTTTACAGGCGAATCCGGAGCTTTGCGGTTTAAATGTGACGATACCGCACAAACAAGCAGTAATGCCACTTTTGGACAGTCTGGATTCATCGGCACAAAATGTGGGAGCTGTAAATGTGATCAAGAAAATGGAGAATGGCCGTTTGATTGGTTTCAATTCTGATTACTATGGTTTCATGGAATCTCTGAAGCGTTTTGTTCCGGCAGAAAAGTTAAAGTCATCAAAGGCACTTATTCTGGGTACAGGTGGTGCTGCGAAGGCAACGGAAGCTGCTTTGAGGGATTTAGGGATTTCTTACAAATATGTTTCCCGCAAAGCAGAAGAAGGCATTCTTTCCTATGAACAGATTACGCCTGAAATTCTGAAGGAATATACATTAATTATTAACTCAACCCCTTTGGGCATGTATCCCAAAGTTGATGTTTGTCCCACTTTGCCATATGAAGCACTGACAAGCGGGCATTATCTTTTTGACCTGGTGTATAATCCGGAAGAAACCCTGTTTATGCAAAAAGGAAAAGAACAGGGAGCGCAAACCAAAAACGGCCTGGAAATGTTACACCTACAGGCCGAAAAAGCCTGGGAAATCTGGAACGTTTAAGGCATAATGCTATAAGCGCATATTATTCGTTATCAATTTAGTTTGGTGGTTGAAAGTGAAGATTCTCACTACTCACTACTCAATTCTCACTACTCATACTGACAAATGGATTTCAAAATTACATCGGAGTACGTACCAACAGGAGATCAGCCGGCGGCTATCGGAAAGTTGAAGGAAGGAATGGATAAAGGAGATCGCGATCAGATACTTTTAGGGGTAACCGGATCCGGGAAGACTTTTACTATTGCCAATGTAATTGCAGAAACCAATAGACCAACACTTATTTTAAGCCATAATAAAACACTGGCAGCTCAGTTATATGGTGAATTCAAACAGTTTTTTCCTGAGAATGCTGTTGAGTATTTTATTTCTTACTACGACTATTACCAACCGGAGGCATACATGCCAACAACCGGTACTTACATAGAGAAAGACCTTTCCATTAACCAGGAAATTGAGAAACTGCGATTAAAAGCAACAGCAGCGCTGGCATCCGGTCGCAGAGACATTATTGTGGTGGCTTCTGTGTCTTGTATTTATGGTATTGGTAATCCTGAGCAGTTTCGTCAAAGTGTGCTCAATGTTAAGGTAGGGGACGAAACTCCCCGAAGCAGGTTTCTGTTTTCTTTGGTAGACATTTTGTATAGCCGTACAGAGGCCGATTTTAATCCCGGAAACTTCAGAGTTAAAGGAGATACTATAGATATTTTCCCTGCTTATGGTGAACATGCCTACCGTCTTTATTTCTTTGGAGATGAGATTGAAGCAATTCACCGCATAGATCCGGTAAGCGGGAAAAAATTTGCAGAAGATACACAGATTTCGATTTTCCCCGCCAACCTGTTCGTAACCGATAAAGATTCTGTACACCATGCCATTCATCAGATACAGGATGACATGATGGCACAGATAAAAATATTTGAACACGAAGGGAAGTTTGAGGAAGCAAAACGTATCAAAGAGCGTACTGAGTATGACATGGAAATGATGCGTGAGCTTGGCTACTGCTCAGGAGTGGAAAACTATTCGCGCTATTTTGATAATCGTTTACCAGGCCAGCGCCCTTTCTGTCTGCTTGACTATTTCCCGGACGATTACTTATTGGTGATTGATGAAAGTCACGTGACAGTTCCTCAGATCAGAGCTATGTGGGGTGGTGACCGTTCGCGTAAGACCAGTTTAGTGGATTTCGGTTTTCGTTTACCATCAGCACTTGACAACAGACCCCTCACTTTTAATGAGTTTGAGGACATGGTCAACCAAATGATCTATGTAAGTGCAACACCATCTAAGTATGAACTGGAGCGTTGTGACGGGGTGGTGGTTGAACAGGTAATCCGTCCAACAGGCTTGCTTGATCCTAAGATTGAAGTACGGCCTAGCTTGAATCAGATTGATGATCTCATAGAAGAAATACGTGAGCGTATTGCTATGGGTGACCGGGTATTGGTAACTACACTTACCAAACGTATGGCTGAAGAGCTTTCCCGTTACTTTGATAACCTGGGTATCAAATGCCGCTTCCTGCATTCAGAAGTTAAAACACTGGACAGGGTTGAGATTCTAAGGGAACTGCGTCTTGGATTGTTCGATGTGCTTGTTGGCGTAAACTTGTTACGTGAAGGGCTTGATTTACCTGAAGTGTCGCTGGTTGCCATTATGGATGCCGACAAAGAAGGTTTCCTGCGTGACGTAAGATCTTTGATCCAGACCATCGGCCGTGCGGCTCGTAATGACCGTGGAAAAGTACTTATGTATGCCGATAAAATAACCGGCTCTATGCAGATCGCGATTGACGAAACCAACCGCAGACGCGCTATTCAGGAAGAATACAATGCTGAACATGGCATTACACCTAAGACCGTAATCAAATCTAAAGAAGCTATTATGGATCAGACCAAAGTAGCCGACAGTAAATTTGATGCGAAGAACTACTATGTGGGTGATGAAGAACCTAGTCTGGCAGCAGATCCTGTTATAGCTTACATGCCTAAACAAGACCTGCTGAAGCTGGCCGATAAAACCCAAAAACTCATGGAAAAGGCTGCAAAAGACCTTGACTTCATAGAAGCAGCCAGATATCGTGATGAATGGTTTGCTATTAAAAAGGTGATTGACAGTAAAGCATAACCGTTTTATTACATCGTCAGGAAACCAGCTAAGTGCCTGAAAATAAATGTGGAGTCTTCCGTAAATTGCTGAACAAATCAGCTTTGAACTATACTATGGGAACTCTACACAAAATCTGGAGGCCACTGGCTTCTCTTTCATTATTACGCTCTGATCATGGTGCACCCAAGACTATGACACACTACTCAAAAAATATGAGCTGCAAAATTTGGAATTTTACCGTACG
This sequence comes from uncultured Bifidobacteriaceae bacterium, assembly GCA_964572965.1. Taxonomy (GTDB): domain Bacteria; phylum Bacteroidota; class Bacteroidia; order Cytophagales; family UBA9547; genus CAZNHL01. The sequence goes on along the minus strand of CAZNHL010000001.1, from coordinate 197,444 downwards.
CCCCAAGTACTTTTTATAGTAATTACCCTGTTTCAGGAAAGCTTTTTAACACTCAATCCCCGCTTCTCATTACTCAACCCTCACTTCTCACTACTCAGAATCAAAGTGCTTTCACGAAAAATCACTATCTTTGCAAAATAAAATAAGTAGAAAGTGGGAAACGTAGTAGCCATTGTAGGGAGACCTAATGTTGGGAAATCAACCTTTTTTAATCGCCTGGTAGGCCGCAGGGATGCTATCATGGACGATTTTAGCGGCGTAACCCGTGATAGGAATTACGGTTACTCTGACTGGTGTGGGAAATATTTCTCGGTAATTGATACCGGAGGATATGTAGAGGGTTCTGAAGATATATTCGAAGAAGAAATTCGTAAGCAGGTAAAACTGGCAATTAATGAAGCAACGGTTATCTACTTTATGGTGGATATCATTGAAGGCATTAATGAAATGGATAAGGAGTTCGCGACCTACTTAAGACGTTCTAAAAAACCGGTTTTTGTAGTTGCCAATAAAGCCGATACACCGAATAAGGCTAATTACGGAGGAGATTTTTATGCCCTTGGTTTAGGCGAAGTTTGGTCTGTTTCTTCTCAGAACGGTTCCGGTACTGGTGAATTACTTGATGAAACCATCAAACATTTTACAAATGAAATGCCGGAAGATCCTTATGAAGGGATTCCAAGAGTTGCTATTGTCGGCAGGCCAAATGTTGGAAAGTCATCTCTGGTAAATCTTTTGCTGGGTACCGACAGAAATATTGTAACCGATATTGCAGGTACTACCCGTGATTCTATTGATACCCTGTACAAAGCTTATGGTAAGGAGCTGATTCTTACAGATACGGCGGGTATTCGTAAAAAAGGCAAAGTGCATGAGGATATTGAGTTCTATTCTGTGATGCGGTCTATTCGTGCTATTGAAAACTCAGACGTATGCGTGGTGATGATTGATGCACAGGATGGTCTTGAATCTCAGGATATGAACATCATTGCACTCGCTGATAAGAATAAAAAAGGCATTGTGCTTGTAGTAAACAAGTGGGATCTAAAGCAGGGTAAGGAAAGCAATACTGCCAAGGAATACGAAAATGCCATCAGGAGAAAGACAGCACCTATCGATTATTATCCGATTATTTTTACTTCTGTAGTTGAAAAGCAACGAGTATTTCAGGTTGTAGAGAAGGTGGAAGAGGTTTTTGAGAATAAAACCATGAAGATCCAGACTTCTCAGCTGAACGATCTGCTGTTGCAGGATATTGAAAAAACACCTCCTCCGGGAGTGAAAGGGAAGTACATCAAAATAAAGTATGTTACCCAACTGCCAACGCCGAGCCCGACTTTTGTATTCTTCTGTAACCTGCCTCAATATATTAAGGAAGCCTATGAAAGATTCCTCGAAAACAGGATCAGAGAGCATTGGGGTTTTGAGGGTGTGCCGGTGAAAGTCGTTTTTAGAAAAAAATGATGTAAGTTTTGAAAAGAAAAAAAATATCCTTAATTTTGAGATACTAAAATCTAAAACTTAATAAAACTATGAAAAAGGTATTTGCTTTGATGATGGTTGCTGGCGTATTCGCTTTCGCATCTTGTAAAAAAGAAGCTACTGAAGAAACTGCTGCTGCTGATACTACTGCAGTTGAAGTTGCTACTGAGCCAGTTGCTGATTCTGCTTCAGCTGTTGTTGATTCAGCTAAAGCTGAGCCAGCTGCTCCAGCTCCAGCTGCTCACTAGTTCTCTTCAGCAGACAATCATAATCTGCATAAAGAAAAAAAGAAGTCCCGATTTATCGGGACTTCTTTTTTTGCCCCTGCCTCAAAGCTTTTGAAGTGTGATTTCAATGTAAGTTTTAGGATAAAGTTGCAGGGAATTTTTGCATGGGATCTTTTAACTTGCAAAAATTCAATCTAAAACTTAAAAGACAATGAAAAAAGTATTCGCTTTGATGATGATTGCAGGTGTATTTGCTTTCGCATCTTGTAAAAAAGAAACTGCTGAGACTGGTGCTAGTGTTGATACTGTTACTACTACTATAGTTGAAGAAACTGTAGTTACAGTTGATTCATCTTCTGCCGATTCTGCCACTAAAGACGCTCACAAGGCTCATTAATCAGCACCATGCTCATTTATAAATTGTCGCGTAAGAAAACTTACGCGACAATTTTGTTTTAAGGGATTCTGTATACATCAATGCAATTTTTGTAAATTTGTATAATGGCCAAAGCACCAAAGGATTCCAGAGAGATTTTTACTCATTACCTGCCTCCTGCAGCGGTTGAATATTGCTTTAGGGTATGGCAGGAATATAGTTTCCGCTTTATTATTACCAAAAGCAGAAAAACGAAATTAGGTGATTATCGCTATTACCCTTCTACCAAACAGCATACCATTACCGTAAACGGCGACCTCAACCCTTATGCTTTTCTGGTGACTTATTTGCATGAAGCAGCGCATATGTCTGTGCAAATAGCTCATGGAAATAAAGTGCAGCCGCATGGCTTTGAATGGAAAGAACATTTTAAAGATATGCTTGCTCCCATGCTTTTTGCTGAAGTTTTTCCTCCGGATGTTCAGAAAGCATTAAGCGATTATGCATTGAACCCAAAGGCATCTTCATGCTCTGATCTGGATTTATACAAAGCTTTAAGAAACCACGATGTAAATAATGACGGGCAGGTTTTTCTTTCGGAAATACTGCCAGGCCAGTATTTTTCACTTAACCAACGCATCTTTAGTAAGGGAGAAGTACGCCGCACACGGGTTATGTGTGAATGTGTGCGCACAGGTAGAAAATACCTGGTAGCAAAAGAAGCGCTGGTAAACAAAGTAGATGCCTGATCTCTTTCGTATATTTAATAAAAAATAACAGATGGCTAATAACAAATTAACATTTGAGGAATTAAAGACTCTGATAATCAATCGTTTTGGAGCTGATATTGTTGTAGGAGAAAAAGCAGATGGTTTGCAGGCTTATCTGAATATTAAACCTGGACAGATAGCAGAATTGTGTCAGTTTTTACACAGCGACCCTCAGTGTTATTTTGATTTTATGGCATGTATTACTGGTCTGGACAACGGACCTGAAGTAAATACCATGGAAGTAATTTATAATCTGAACTCAATTCCATATGAACATGCTATTACTTTAAAAGTGGTGTTGCCGCGTGAAAAACCAGAAGTGCCTACTTTGAGTCACATCTGGGGAACAGCCAACTGGCACGAAAGAGAGGCTTATGATTTGTTAGGGATTTTATTCACCGGCCATCCTGATTTGAGGCGTATATTGCTTCCGGTTGACTGGGAAGGCCATCCATTGCAAAAAGATTATAAAGAGCAGGAGCACTATCATGGTATTCAGGTGAAGCTATAAAAGAAAGGGCTGATGTTCAATAACATCAGCCCTTTCTTTTTATAGAGGGACTAATTTTATCTGATTCTGTCAGAAGACCTCACCAAATCTTCATCCTTTCTGATGAAACGATTAGCGGTCATATTTATTAACAGAGAAAATGCAGGGATTAGGAATGCAAGCCCGAATTGTCCTTCAGCCGGTTCTTTAAGAAGTGCTTCGCCACTTAGAGAATAGTACCACATGACACCAAGCAGGGCAGTAAGAATAAATGAATTTAAAAGGCTTAGTTTCATCTGAAGCAAACGGTTGTCATATCTGAAAATACAATAAACCGCTACACCTAAAGCGATAATGGCTACCAGGCCAATTGGAAATGAAGTATAACTTTCAAGAACAGTTTCTGTTTTTGTCGCCTGGTCAAAATGGGTTTTCTTTAATGTAAAAGAGCCCAATACAACAGCATTGCCTGTTTTTTCATCATATTTAGACCAGACATTGAATTGCTGTGTATTTGCAAAAACCAAAGCCAATACTAAAAACGCCACGATTACCATGAAAATGGTCTGAATCCTCTGTAACATAGTTTTCTAATTTTATGCAAAATACGCAAAAATATTGTTTATAAGTATACGTGGCATTGAAGGTGAGTTGATAAAATCTTAACTTTATAATAATGACTGACAAAACCAGAAATATTGATAATTCTGAAAAGCCGATCCTCTTTTTTGATGGCTTGTGTGGTCTTTGTAATTCATCAGTTGATCAGTTTTTGAAGATGGATAAGAAAGGGACATTTATGGTAGCTCCGTTACAGGGTGTAACAGCAGAAAAATATGGTGTTAATCCAGGTGACACAGATCCGGATTCAATTATTCTTTATCATGAAGGAGTTTTCTACTACAGGTCAGCCGCTGTTTTAAAAACACTTGGCTTAATGGGTGGCTTACCGGCTTTGGCTGGTGTTTTTTATATAGTCCCTAATTTTATCCGGGATGCTGTGTATAAGTTTATAGCCAGAAACAGGTATAAGTGGTTTGGTAAAAAAGAAACATGCAGAATACCTACACCTGAAGAAAGGAAGAGGTTTTTAGATTAAACAAATACCTCTAATTCTTTGAGCTGAATTTTCCCTTCCATCAGGGCTTTTCCAAAAATAACTCCCGAGACACCAATGTCTTCCAGTTTTTTTATATCATCAGTACTTTGTACGCCGCCACTGGCCAGAATCTTCAATTGAGGAAAACGTTTTAATATTTTCTCATAGAGGGTAAATCCGGGCGTGTGCCCATGTTCGGATTGCTGAACATCGGTACATTTTAATAACCTGACCCCCCGTTCTATATAATGTTCAATAAAATCATAAACATCAATATTCGTGTTTGACTGTCTGCCTTTGACTGCTATTTGTTCGTTGATAACATCGGCGCTGAGCACAACCTTGTCGGGGCCATAACTTACCAGCCAGCTATAAAATAGAGGTTTATCATGCACAGCAACAGTGGCAGCAAAGATGCGTTTGGCTCCATGTTCTATGGCAGAACGAACATCTTCGTCAAGATTTAAACCACCGCCATATTCTATTTCCAGTTTTGTATAACCTTTAATTTGTCGCATTACCTGAAGGTTTACAGGTTTACCTTGCTTTGCACCATCCAGGTCAATAAGATGTAACCTGTGCAGGCCATGATCTTCCAGTTCGATAGCTATTTCAAGAGGAGATTTGTCATAATACCTGACAGTATCATAGCTATTGCTGACAAGCCTGGCATTTTTTCCCCCTAAAACAAAAACAGATGGTATAATCTCAATCATGGCCAATAGGTTTGGGATACACGTTTGTACGAAGAAAATGGGATAAAAGATGGCTTCTAAAAGGGTTTTCGAATATCGTAGTCTGTTTTGTAGGAATTTCCTGAGATAACGCCTGCATATTGCATTCTCTCCTGTATATTTGCACAAATATTTAATTTTCATGCAATTGATTAGTAGTGAGTACCTGATCCAAGGGCTGCGTGTAACGGACATCGCCAAAGAATTTGGCACGCCGGTTTATGTATATGACGCAGAACGTATTTTCCAGCAAGTAAGTAATCTGAATGAGGCGTTTTCAGGCCTTAATCTAAAGATTAAATATGCTGCAAAGGCGTTAACCAATCAGGCTATTCTGAAGGTGATGAAAAAAGCAGGTATTGGCCTTGATGTAGTTTCTATTCAGGAAGTACAATTAGGCTTAAAAGCTGGTTTTGATAAAAAAGAAATTATGTTCACACCAAACTGTACACCTTATCATGAGATTGAGGAGGCTGTGGCTTTAGGTGTACATTTGAATATTGACAATCTTCCTTATCTGGAAAGATTTGGAAAGCAATATGGTGACTCATACCCTTTGTGTATTCGTGTGAACCCACACATTGAAGCAGGTGGTAATGATAAAATCAAAACGGGCCATGCAGAATCTAAATTCGGGATCTCTATTGATCAGATTGTTGATGTTTACAAAATTGTAAAACAATATAATATCAATGTGTCAGGCTTGCATGTGCATACCGGTTCTGACTTTGGTTCTATTGAGGTTTTCCTGAAAGGAGCTCAACTGTTGTTTGATATAGCTAAGCATTTTGATAAACTTCAGTTTATTGATTTCGGAAGTGGTTTCAAAGTGCCTTATAAAGAGGGTGACAAAGCGACTAATCTGACTGATATGGGGGCTAAAATGCGTGAAGTATTTAAAGCTTTCACTAAGGAATATGGTCGTGAACTTGAGATCTGGTTTGAACCGGGCAAGTATCTTGTAAGCGAATGTGGTTTGCTTTTAACAACTGCTAATTTGTTGAAAACTACACCTGCAGCTACATTTGTTGGTGTTGACAGTGGATTGAACCACCTGATCCGCCCGATGATGTATGGCGCTTACCATGATATCGTGAACATTTCTAACCCCTTGGCTGAAAAGAAGAAATATGCCGTTGTGGGCTATATCTGTGAAACAGATACTTTCGGCTGGGATATGTCTATTAATGATGTCAGAGAAGGAGATATTATAGCACTGAAGAATGCCGGAGCTTATGGCTTTAGCATGAGCTCAAACTATAACTCCCGCTTCAGACCTGCTGAAGTATTGATTTATCAGGGCAAAGCACATTTGATAAGAAAGAGAGAAACAATGGATGATCTTCTGAGAAATCAGGTAGAAATAGTTTTATAGGTATACCTACATCTTTTGAAATATAATGACAGGATATTGAAGCCCTACCCCGAACATATTTTGAGTAGGGCTTCGCTATTCACTGATAACTCTTCGCTTAGAGGAAAATTATTGTAAAAAACCACATCCCCAATCCAGTTGATGAAGCATTTTGTTCATACCCTTTTTACAGCTTTATTATTAAGCTTTACTGCAATCGGGCAATCTGTATTTGCTCCTTTAAATCAGGATTATTATTATCTGATAGACCGTTATGAGATTAAAGGAAGCAGAATTCCTGCTAACCTTCATACGACCAATAAAATGATTTCGCGTAGCCAGATAGCAGAATTGGCAGATAGCGCTTTGGCAGATTCAGCAATGAAGCTTTCTGCCCGTGATCAGTTTAACCTTGCTTACTTGCAGAATGATAACTGGGAGTGGTCCGGAAATGGTGAAGGAGGGGATAGTAAAAAGCCGTTTTTGAAATACTTCTATCAAAAGCAAAATGCTTTTGCCCAATTCCATAATAAAGACTTTGCAGTACAGCTGAACCCTGTTTTTTATGGCTCAATCGGTAAGGAGAACGATTCAGATGTAAGGTATACTACATTGAACAGCCGTGGTCTTGAAATAAGAGGTTCTATTGATAACAAAGTGGGTTTTTATGCGATGGCTACAGATAATCAGGCATCTTTCCCGATTTATGTAAGAAATATGATTAGTCAGCTATCTACTACTGGCAGACCTATTGTACCCGGAGAGTCGTACATTAAATCTACCGGCGCAAACTATAGAACAACTGATTTTATTTCGGCAAGGGGTTATATTACTTTTAATCTGGTCAAGCACATTGGGTTTCAGTTTGGTTACGACAAGCAATTTATTGGCAATGGCTATCGTTCGTTAGTGCTTTCCGATAATTCAGCGGCTTTCCCTTTTCTGAAAGTAACAGCCAATGTCTGGAAACTTGATTACACAATGCTTGTTGCACAAATGACAGCAAATGTGACTCCGCATGATACTTATTTCAGGAAGAAATATTTCGCTTACCACAGATTGGGCTTGAATGTTGGAAAAAAATTGAATATCGGCCTGTTTGAGTCTATTTGCTATGGTGCACAAGACTCTCTCGGGCGTACTAGCTTTGATATTTCATACCTGAACCCTGTCATTTTTTACAGAGCAGCTGAACAATCCAATGGCAGCTCCGACAATATAGTGCTTGGTGCTGACTTGAAATGGAACTTTGCACGTCATTTTTCATTTTACAGCCAGCTGGCATTTGACGAATTTAAGATCAGTGAAATGCGCTCAGGCAAAGGCTGGTGGGCAAATAAGTGGGCTTTGCAAGGCGGTCTTAAGTATGTAGATGTATTGGGTCTTAAAAATCTTGATTTACAGCTGGAAGCAAATGTTGTAAGACCCTATACCTATGGCCATACAGATAATGTGACAAACTATTCAAATTATTTACAACCCTTAGCTCACCCTTTAGGTGCTAATTTTGAGGAGTTGATAGCGATCGTGAGATACCAGCCTTTAAAAAGAGTAACATTTACTGCACAGGCTTGTGCATGGCGGCAAGGGCTGGATAATGATACCTCAAATGTAGGGGCTAATATTTTTAAACCTAATAGGCCAGATAAAGGTCATGAGTATGGAAATAAAATAGGGCAGGGAGTTAAGCAAACAGTTTTACTGGGAAGTCTTACTATGACTTATATGATCAGACATAATCTCTTCATTGATTTGCAATACATTTATAGAAAACCAAAGACAGAAGGTGTAGTGAATGAAAGAACCACCAATTATGCATCTTTTTCTCTCAGATGGAATCTGCCAAAAAGATTTTATGCATTTTAACGTTTGAAAGTTTTAACTTTGCAAATTGTAAAGGTGAATAGCTACTTTGAAGACATATTTTCGAATTTTAACTTATATTAAACCATTTGGTCGCTATGCCGTGCCGTATTTTATATACGCGGTATTATCGATCATTTTCGGTTTGTTTACATTGACATTGCTTATCCCGTTGTTGGATATTTTGTTCAATCAGGTGGAGAATCAGCCTCCTCCTGCATCCTTGCCGGAATTTTCAATCAGTATTGCCTATATCAAAGAATTTTTCAATTACTTCTTTTTGAATTGGGTGCAAGATTACGGGCAGAAAGGGACCTTAACATTTGTTTGTATTATTGTTATTACGTGTAGCTTTTTAGGGAATCTGTTTAAATTTCTTTCCCAGACAGTTATTTCCCATGCAAGAGCATCGATTATCAGAAACATCAGAAAGGGAATTTTTGATAAAATCCTCGATTTGCATGTAGGGTATTTTTCTAATGAACGCAAAGGGGACATTATTACAAGGCTTACATCTGATGTGCAGGAGATAGAATACTCAGCAATCAGTACTTTGACAATTATTTTTAGAGATCCGATCAGTATTGTAGCATTCTTTATTGTTTTGTTCAGTATTTCTGTAAAACTGACATTGCTGACACTGCTGATTTTCCCTATTACCGGTGTTATGATTGGTATTGTTTCTAAAAAGTTGAAAAAAGAGTCACATGAGGTTCAGGATTCATTAGGTGAAATTCTGACAATCACAGACGAATCGCTTGTAGGAGCAAGAGTTATTAAAGCTTTTAATGCACAAAAGTATGTTGGCACTAAGTTTGACGATGAAAATAAGCGTTATGCCAATATTCTCAGACGTGTAAGCAATATCAGAGATTTGGCCTCACCAATGTCAGAAGTAATTGGAGTTGCTATTGTGGCTCTTATTTTATGGATTGGCGGTAATTTGGTATTATCCGGCAGTGCAGAACTAAAAGCATCGCAGTTTATCGCTTACCTTGGAATTTTTTCTCAGATTCTGGTTCCGGCAAAGGGAATTGCAGGTGCATTTTCTCAATTGCAAAGAGGTTTGGTTTCTGCGGAAAGAATTTTTGAGGTCATAGATACACCGACTACAATTGTTGATAAGGCAGATGCTGTTGAGCTTACAAAATTTGAAAATGAAATTGAATTTGAAAACGTAAGTTTTTCTTACGGTAAAGGCGATGTTTTGAAAAACATTAACCTGAAAATCAAAAAGGGCAGTACGGTGGCTTTGGTTGGAGCGTCGGGAGGAGGTAAGTCTACCATGGCAGACCTGATTCCTCGCTTTTATGATGCAACAGCAGGAAAAGTCAAAATAGATGGCGTAGATATCAAAGATTATACTTTGAGAAGCATAAGGCAGCATTTAGGTATTGTTACACAGGAGAGTATTTTATTTAATGATACAATCTTCAACAATATTGCTTTTGGTAAGCCAGATGCTAAAGAAGAAGACGTAATAAGAGCTGCGAAAGTGGCTAATGCTCACGAGTTTATTGTAAATACAGAAAAGGGTTATCTGACTTCCATCGGAGACAGGGGATCAAAACTCTCAGGAGGTCAGCGTCAGCGGTTAAGTATTGCAAGAGCTGTGTTACGTAATCCTGAGATTCTGGTATTGGACGAAGCGACATCTGCTCTGGATTCAGAATCAGAAAAGTTGGTGCAGTCTGCTTTGATTAATCTGATGACTAACCGCACTTCGGTTGTAATTGCCCATCGTTTAAGTACGATACAGCACGCAGACGAGATCATAGTGATCCAGAAAGGTCAAATTGCAGAAAGAGGTAGTCATGCTGAACTAATGGAGCGTGACGGTATATATAGAAAGTTGAATTTAATGCAGAGTGTTTAAAAATATGAGTCAAGTAGAAACAATTTATAATGAATTAAAAACTGCCGCAGAGGTGTTGGATAACTTCATGAAAAATGAAGAAACACTTGCTAAAATTGAGCAGGCGGCATTGCTAATGATTGATTCAATTAAAAATGATGGTAAACTGCTGTCGTGCGGTAATGGTGGTTCAAACTGTGATGCAATGCATTTTGCAGAAGAACTTACTGGTAAGTACCGTGAAGCAAGGAAGCCTATTCCTGCTATTGCCATTGCAGACCCAGGTCATATCACTTGTGTTGGAAATGATTATGGTTATAAATTCATCTTTAGCCGTTATCTGGAGGCTTTGGGAAGAAAAGGCGATGTTTTACTGGCAATTAGCACCAGCGGGAATTCCGAAAACGTTTTAATAGCTGCAGAAACAGCTAAGAAAAAAGGAATCACAGTGGTTGGTCTTACAGGCAAAAATGGCGGTAAACTTGCAGAATTCTGTGATGTGGAAATTCGTGTTCCTTTTAACGGTTTTGCTGACAGAATCCAGGAAGTACATATTAAAGTTATACATATATTAATGTTGCTTATTGAGCAAGGATTGGAAGTGGCTTAGGCCATTTCCATTTCCTTTTAACCATTTATTTACCAGCTATATACAAATTTCGATACTATTTTGGCTTTTTTCCTACATCAAAGCCTCTAATCAATCCTGATTAATTATCTTAGTATCATATCATTAAATTTTGTGGAATGTCAGATAACACCATCCTGGCCAAGACATACGGAGCTGCCGTTTATGGCGTTACAGCGCATATCATTACTATTGAAGTAACGGTCATTAGCGGAACAAAGATTTACATAGTGGGCTTGCCTGATAATGCTGTAAAAGAGAGTGAACAACGTGTTGAAGCTGCTCTGAAACATTATGGGTTTAGTATACCCAGACAAAAAACGGTTGTCAACCTGGCCCCTGCAGATATAAAAAAGGAAGGTTCTTCTTATGATCTTCCTATTGCATTAGGGGTTTTGCAAACATCAGGGCAAATTAACGCTGAGGCCTTGCATGAATATATTATAATGGGTGAACTATCTCTTGATGGTCAGTTAAGGCCCATCAAAGGAGTTTTACCAATTGCAATAGAAGCCCGGAAGCAAGGTTTCAAAGGGTTTATTTTACCTAAACAGAATGCACCTGAAGCGGCTATTGTAAATAACCTTGAAGTTATAGGCGTTGAAAATATTCAGGAAGCAATTGATCATTTGGAAGGAGTGCGCCTGATAGAACCATTGGAGATTGATACAAGGGATATCTTTTTTAATACTCTGAACAACTATGAGTTTGACTTCTCTAATGTTCAGGGGCAGGAAAATATAAAGAGAGCAATGGAAATTGCAGCAGCCGGTGGACACAATGTAATCATGATTGGCCCGCCCGGAGCCGGTAAAACAATGCTTGCGAAAAGGCTGCCCTCTATTCTTCCCCCTTTGTCTTTGCAGGAAGCACTTGAGACAACAAAAATTCACTCTGTAGCTGGCAAAATAAAAGGCATAGATTCACTTATTTCTACAAGACCATTCAGAGCCCCTCATCATACAATCAGTGATGTGGCTTTGGTGGGAGGCGGGGGAATGCCGCAACCGGGCGAAATTTCTCTGGCACATAACGGCGTTTTATTTTTGGATGAGCTTCCGGAGTTTAAGCGTACGGCACTGGAGGTTATGCGACAGCCAATGGAAGAAAGGAAGGTGCAGATCTCCCGAGCCAAAGTGAATGTTGATTTCCCCGCAAATTTCATGTTGATAGCATCTATGAATCCATGTCCTTGTGGATACTATAATCATCCCGAAAAAGATTGTGTCTGCCCGCCAGGGTCCGTCCAGCGATATCTGAATAAAGTAAGTGGTCCTTTACTTGATAGGATTGACTTACATGTAGAAGTAACTCCTGTAAGTTTTGATCAGATGACATCTGACAGAAAGAGTGAAACAAGTGAAGCAATCAGAGAACGGGTTATTAAGGCAAGAGAAATCCAGAACGAAAGGTTTAAAGACAAAGTTGATGTGCATTGCAATGCAATGATGCATCCACAAATGGTAAAAGAAGTTGTACACATTACTGAAGCAGGCAGAAACCTCTTGAAGACGGCAATGGAAAGGCTGGGTTTATCGGCAAGAGCATATGATCGTATTTTAAAGGTATCAAGAACCATAGCAGATTTGGCCGGATCCGATTCAGTAAAAATTGAACACCTGGCTGAAGCAATACAATACCGGAGTTTAGATAGAGATAGCTGGGCTAATAACTAAGTTCAGTACTTACTTTTATGTCCGAAATATGTTAAAATTTGGGTCAAACATTACATTGGTCGAAAAAAAACGAAATTTTATCAAAGGCATGTTGCCAACATTAAAAAAGCGCGTATATTTGTATAAGAAAAACACAAAGTTATATAATTAAGGTTGTTTGGTTAATAGGTTAAATTAAAACTTTGTTTTTCCATAGCTGGTTGAATGAGTCTTGGGGCCACTAAATAATTAGGTTTTCCTAATTTGCCTCAAGGCTTTTTTTATGTCCATACTTTTAATATTTACTCATCTGACGGTTTTTATTTCAATAAAACACCCCTCTTTTCGCTATAAAATATAGTAATAGTACAAATTAATTGAACAATTAATCGCTTGTTAATTCAATATAAAAGAACCCCATTTTCTCAAACTATTTCCTTTTTGCCCCAATATTTTGTGTTTTTTTGGCAAAAATCTTACATCGTTTTTTAGTGTCACTTTTCAATTCTTTTGGTTTTAAAAAAGCCAGATTTTTTTAAAAAGAATACCCATTATAATATATTTCCGTATACAATCATATGGTAGCCTCACTGCTTATTGGTATCAAGTCAGTTTTATTTGGCAATTTTTTTCGTAAAACAACTTTTGTTTTACTGACAGGAATACTATGCCTTTTAGAATTGCCTGTCAGCCATAAGTCTGCCTGCGGAACTAATATTAGCCGGCAGCAATTTTTATATGAGTTAAATCACGTTGCTGCGGCACGAAGAGAGCTAAATCCTTTAGAGCGGTCCCATAAACTGGCTTTGAGTATTCATATCATCAAAACAGATGATGGTGACCATGGTATAGACGAGGAGGCTGTTTACAAAAATGTTGAGGAATTAAATAAGTCTTTTGAGCCCATTCTAATGGGATTTGAGCTTACTGGTATTAATTACATAAATAGTAGCAGGCTATTTGATTTCTCTTATCTCTACGACCGTGAACTGCTGGAGGGTTATTGCATTCCAAATACGATTAATATTTTTTATGTAAACGACATTGTTATAAAAGCTGGTGGTGATTATTGTGGTTTTACCCATTACCCGACAGCTGGTAAAGATTTCATTCTCTTAAAAAATGCCTGTGTTGATAATAATACATCGTTGATCCACGAAATGGGTCATTATTTTGGTTTATATCACACACACGAAACATCTTTTGGAGTAGAGAAAAGAGATGGGTCTGATTGTAATATTACCGGTGACTTAATTTGTGATACCCCGGCAGAGGATATTCTGACATCAGCAATTGTGGCGCAACAAAAACCTTTAAATGTTGAAGCTGAAGAAGGCAGGCTTAATTTCATGTCTTATGCAAGAAAAGACAAAAGGAACACCTTTACCAGAGGCCAGTACAATAAAATGGTAGAAGTGTTTTGCACATTCAAGTCGCATTTGGATCAGGTGAATGTTGATTTAATAGCTACTGACACACTTGTTTATAAAGGTACTAAGGTACGGATAGCAACCAAAGGTGGTGTCAAAACAGAGTGGAGCACCGGAGATTGTAGTAATGAAATTGTAATTGATGCAATTAAGGATACATTGATTGAAGCGACTATATGTACCGTAAGACATTGTGTATATAAGAGAGTATTTATAAAGGTTAGAAGTGAAGCTGCTATAAGTGGGTTGAAATCAGTTAAAAAAGGAGAGGAGCTATTACTGACTGTAGCACCTTCATCCTCTCTCTATAGCTATCAATTGTATCTGAACGACAAACCCTACGGCGAACCACGTTATGGCAATGGGAGTAGTTTAGTTTTCAGAACATGGGAGTTACATAAAAATGCAACCTTTAGTGTTTTTGTGAAGCGTCCGGGCTCAAAAGGCTTTTTTATATCTAATAAGCACTCTGTTTCAGTAAGTAATAATTAATTCTGAAGTTTTAGTTTTCTTTTTGATGCAGCATTTTTGATAAGCCATTTCTCAACAAATCCTTCTAATGGTTTTAGAAGAAGTGCAATTACAGCTTTATCCACCATGCTGAGCCAGAAATTATTATTGGTATAATTGTCTATGATGGGGTCAATAAACCCTTCAGAAATGATAAAAAGGAATACGGCAAATAAAAGAGTTATTGTTGCAGCTTTACGGCCTATTCTGGCCTTTGTTAGTTCATCAATAGTATTTTGCAGTTCAATATTCTTATCATTGAGGGTTTGATTGGCAGTATTGAGTTTATTCTGAAGTTTATCACTCACTTTTGTGATCAGCCTGGTTTGGTCAAGCAGGTCTTCATAGCTTTCACAGAAAGATTGAAAACCCTGCTTGATTTCCTCATTGCTGGCTTCCTCATCTTTCGCCAAGTCAACGTTGGCTCTCAATATGTCTTGCTCTTTTGAAAAAAGACCTTTCAATGCTGAATTTCTTTTAGGCTTATCTATATCTAACTTCACACTCTACCCCTCATTAAATAACAGTGCCATTTTATACGGCAAACCTTCGTTAGAGTTCAAAAATATTAATCATCAGATAGAAAAATAAAAGAAACCTGATAACCTTAAAAATTAGAGCATTTACTCATATCAGATAGTCAGAATATCGAACGGTACTCCTAATATATCACTGTAATCTTCACCTGCTTCCTGCATATCTTCATCTTCATCCTCATAGTACCAGTTAATTTGCAGACCAAATCCATTTTTATGCAATTGAGCTAATTTCTTGAATAAATCAAGGATACATTTTGAAGAGCTGGTATTGAAGTACTCAAAATGAACATTTACAACCGTTTTGGGCAGAGGATTATTGACATACTGATCCAGCCAGTCTTGTACAGGTGAATAAAATTCTACTGAGTTTTCAGGTGTCGATCTCCCTTTAAATTCCATCACGCCACTTACACCATCAAGTTTGATATAAGGAGTATTGTTTTTCTGCTCTAGTAATAATAATTCCATACTTCTAATAATTTAAACCTTATATAGTTACCTCTTTAGGGATCTCAATTTGTAAACTGAAAAAGCTAAGCTCTGTGTTTACCGGCTGGAAAAGGTATTTTAGTTTTTGCCCTGTTTTTCTGGCAATATCAATGAAACCAAGTCCTGCACCTCCCTTTTCATTTAATTCTCCGCTATCCAATACCGACTTATATAATTCTCTCAGTTCTTCTTTTGAAGAAGAGTTAATCTTATCAAGGCGCTCTTTTAGAGGGTCAACCCTATCGTTTAATACGTAGTTTCCTGTAACAAGTCGATAAGCTTGCATGTCAGTTTCTATTATCAACAATGCCGTCTTGGCCGGGAATAACCCATCGAAGCTAGTATCCTCCACATGCTTGCATAAGTTTTGAAGACTTTCTACAAGTACGTTGTATACCTTCTTTCTGGTTTTAAGGTTATCTTCAGTTTTATCAAGTCTGTTCTCAATTATTTTGAGAATTGAGTTGACAAGCTCGTAAGTTACCTCTCCCTTGAATGTGAGCATGATTTTGTTATCATGCATTCGTTCGTACAGTTGCAAATAATTTATCATTATAGCGGTTGAATAAATTTATTTTTCAACTTTAAAACCCAGTATCAGTTGATCGTCAACCTGATCTTCATCTTTTCGCCACTCGTTCATGAACTTTTCTAATTCGATGTTTTGATCATGCATCGGTTTTTTGTGTAAACGTACAAGTAATTCTCTGAAGTTTTTATACATTAATTTTTTGTTAAGTGGCCCTCCGAATTGATCCGGATACCCGTCACTAAAGATATAAAACACATCGTTAGCTTGTATATCAAATGTATGTGTTGTATAAGTAAATTCTTTGTTAAAGGCATAAATTCCAATAGGCCTTTTATCTGCTTTGGTTTCTATCAGTTCACCGTTTCTTACAATATATAGTGGATTGTAAGCTCCGGCGTATTGTAATTGCTGTTTACGTACATCAATTCTGCAAAGTGAAATATCCATTCCGTCTTTTGCTCCGCCCGCATCATCGGCTCCGATCCTTAAAATTCGTGTTAGTTCTTTATTGAGATGATCAAGAACTTCACCAGCAGTTATAGATGGGTTAACTATAATAGCATTGTCTAAGAGATCATGCCCGATAATAGACATTAATGCACCGGGTACACCATGCCCTGTACAATCAACGGATGCAAGATATATATAATCCTTGTTATGCTCAAACCAATAAAAATCTCCTGAGATAATATTCCGTGGCTTAAAATAAATGAAAGACTGTGGAATGTATTTTTTAATGGATGATTCTGAAGGTAGTATAGACTCCTGGATCCTTTTGGCGTAAATGATACTGTCTGTTTGGTCTGTATATAGTTTCTCAAGAATTTTTCTCTGTTCCTGTATTTCATCAGTACGTTTCTGAACTTTTGCTTCCAGATTACCGGTTAGTTCTTTCAGTTCAGCTCTCATTAGTAATAAAGAATTTCCTAATGCGTCATCCTTACTGAGAGGAACATAATTAGAATCAAAGTTCCCGGAACCTACTTCCCGTGAAAACTCTGAGGTTCTCTTCATGCCATCAATAAGCAAATTTAATTCTTCAGTCATGTCTCCAATTTCGTCATCGTGGTGTGACATGTTTTCTTCGGGCAATATTCCTTTAGCCATTGCTTTAATGGTTACCTGAAGCTGCTGAATAGGTTTAACAATTGATTTTATTGTAAGTAGTGCAATAATAATACCTCCGATAACCAGTATAAAGCCAGAGTTAAATACAACAGCCTGTAGAATGTTAAAAGAGTCAATCATAGAATTGCTGACTCTTTGAGTATTGTCGTGCTGAATAGCAATGAGCTCAGTAAGGGACTTAATAATATCTTTAGTCAGTGAATTGACATCTTCAATTACCGGTCTTACCAAAAAAACAACAGATGCATCCTCATAAGCAGCAAAGCTATTCATACTGGTCATGATGTCTTGATGTAGGATATAAAGACTATCAAGTCTATAAAATATGCTCTCAAGCCTTGAGCGTTCTTTTGCTGTCCAATTGATAGCTAATTCATTGATTTGTTTTTTTATAGCTGGATAGGAAGAGTTAATGTACTCTTTTAGTTTTTGTTTATCAGGATTGTCGTCACTACTCTGAACGTGTAACCAGTAATTAATTAGTTTATTAGTATTAAGTATCTGAGCGTGGAGATCTTCCAATGCATCTACCGAAGGCGTGTAAACAGTTACTATTTGTTCGCTGAAGCTTCGGCTCTTGAAAAGAGTTTTGATAGTAAGGAAAAAATTGGCCATAGTTAAGAGTGTGAGGATGGCAAACCCCAAACCGATTCTCTTACTAATGGTTAATTTGACCTTCATATAAAAAACCTGCTTACTTCATGGATTCAGCAATAAGCTTGAACTCTTTATATTTCGCTTCATCATTTAAGCTGAAGTAAATGCCAGAGAGGCCGATCACTGTATTTTTATTTTGTGGTTCGAGCAAATATGCTTTCTCCATATAAGGTAAAGCTCTTTTAAATATATCAACAGATTCGTCCTGTGTCATATTTAACTCTGTAAGGCCTACATCATAATTCATATTGTTGATTTTTCTTACGGCCTCATTATATAAAAGAATCGCTGTATTATAATTCGCGAGTTTATGGTTATTATTAAGGCTCAGTACTTTTGAATATGAACTAATTGCTTTCTCCAAATATTCTGTTCTTTTGTCGGGTTCTATACCCATTTTATGCTCATAAAGCCATGCGGTAGAAATAAGCAGATCTATATCAGCAGGAGAGTTTACAATTTGTTTTTGAAGGAACAAATCGAGCTGATTGATGCGCTTATATCTTTGATAAAGATTAATGAGCTCATTTCTTATCTTTTTATTGTCAGTATAAGTATTAATACCTTTTTCAAGTGTCAAAATAGCATCATCAGGTAATTTCTTCTTCAAATAAGATTCCGCTAACATATGAAAGATGTTAGTGTCGGCTTTACCCAATAAAACAGATTTATTTAAGTAAAGAATCGCTTTGTCGGTTTTATTACATTTATAAGCAGAATAACCAAGATATTGACAGGCATTTGTATCAATCCGGTTACTATCATATACTTTAAGATTTTCTACATAAGCCTCATACTCATTCAATGCTACGCAGAAACTTTGCTTGTTAAAATTTTGGCCTGCTGCATTATAAAGATCCTGATTAAGATATTTAAGTATTTTTTTACATTCCTTTGCCTCTTCATTATCACTGTCAAGTGCCAGAGATTTTTTGGAAGCATCAATTGCTTTGGATCTCAAAACAGTCTGATGTTCGGCTATTTCTGATTTTTTGAGAAGCTCCTTATATATATACGCTTTGTAGTACCAGGCACGTGGATCCTTTGAGGTTTCAGCGTTGGCAGTTGCTTCATCTATAAATGTTTTAGCTTTATTAAAGTCTCCCGTTTGTACAGCATTGACAGCGGCAACCACTTTTGACTTTTGGGCATAGGCTGAAATAGCTGTAGATATTGAGCCTAATACTAACAGTATTACAAAAAGCTTGTTTGGGGCAATATGTAAGTTGCTGGCTTTCATTCTACTACAATTGCTAAACTGGCCAAATTAGAACTTACTAGCAGATTGTGAATACCTGCATTCGATTTATTCAACTCAAACTTTTGTTTATTTTCATGATATACAAAGTTAATGGCAGCCCCTTTTTTGGCACAGCCTTCACTTTCGGTAATTACAAGAGTACTTTGCTTTTTTACGCGCTCAATAGCTGAGGAGAGGAGAGCGGTTTTGCCTGAACCCAAAAATAACATGTGGCACTTTCCTATTTCATTGATGTTGTTTACATGTTGTATTGTAAATGCCTGATTACCCACCTTGCTTTTTTGAGCCATTTTTATGAGCTCATCGGCAAGGGTTTGGTTTCCTACAACAGTAATAATGAAATTGCCTTTTTTGTATTCGCTTGGCCATTCAATATACTTAGTGAAGTTATAAATGAATATGGCCTTGATTTTTGCATTAGTAGTATTGGGGTCTTGAGCATTGATGATACTTGATTGCAATAGCATGCAACCAAATAACAGAAAAGTCATAACCCGAAATTTTAACATACTACGCTAATAGGGTCTTTAAGCACCAAAAAAATTACCAGTCGCCGTCAGCTCCGCCGCCGCCCGACATACCCCCTCCAAAACCTCCGAAATCACCTCCGCCACGATTGAAGTCGTTAAAGTTGCCACTGCCGCCACCATGACCAAATAAATTTGACATAGCCCAGATAGTCCAAAAACTAGTTCCATGCGTACCTATCTGTTGATTTTTAAACTTGCGGTAGTTTACGAAGATTGAAACAAAAAAGATTAGGAAAAAGAGAAATATAATTACCAGATGACCATTTGACAAAAGTAGTTTTGTTTTAGGGCCAGCCTTATATTCCCCGGAACTAAGTTCAATCAGTTTTGAGCTTGCTTCGTTTAAGCCCTGGTAATAGTTTCCACTCTTAAAGTTAGGTGTAATGTAGCTTGAAATGATCCTCCTTTGCACAAGATCCGGTAATGCACCTTCAAGCCCATAACCTGTTTCAATCCTTACTTTACGTTCATTAGGCGCTACTAAAATAAGAATCCCGTTGTCTTTCCCTTTCTTGCCGATTCCCCACTGTTCGAACAGTCGTGTGGCATATTCCTGAATGTGCCAATCACCAAGTCCGGTAACGGTAACAATTGCTATCTGTGAAGAAGTACTGTCTTCGTATCTTCTAAGTTTGCTTTCAAGAGAAGCTTGTTCCTGGGGCGATAGAATTCCTGCAAAGTCATTGACAAGGCGAGGAGGATTCATTGGCTTAGGAAACTCATCTTTTGCAAAAGCTACTAATGAGAAAGCAAGAAAAAGGAGTGTAAGAAGTTTTTTCATGCTATTTACCAAAAGAGATTTCGTCACTTAACTCATTTTTATCTGTGGCTTTATCATAAGGGAAATGGGTATGCAATGCTTTACCAGCCAGTAAAATCCCTTCTTGCAAACCTTTTGTAAATTCTCCCGCTTTGAATAAAGTCCGCATATGTTCTTTAATTTTTTCCCAGAAATCGTTTTCTACAGCATTATTGATTCCTGCATCTCCAAGAATAGCGAATTTGTGCGAATCAACTGCCAGAAAAAACAATACTCCATTGCGTTGTGCTGTTTTATGCATTCCTAATACAGCAAACGTTGTTGCTGCATCATCTAATACCTGATCAGATTCGCTTTGAATATGTACACGGATTTCCCCTGAAGTTGTGCTTTCTGCCTCAACTATTGCCTGAAGAATAACCTTTCTGTCTTCTGCTGAGAAAAAATTTTCTACCATCGGATTAGAATTTTACTTCCGGTGCTTTGTCAGCACCAATTTGCGCAGTAAAGTATCCCTTTTCTTCGAAACCCATCATCCCTGCAAAAATATT
>CAZNHL010000001.1:164071-176514 GCA_964572965.1 uncultured Bifidobacteriaceae bacterium | reverse complement strand
TTAAAAGGGAAACTTGTAACCTTAGTATTATAAGTTTGAACTTCTTCGTTGAAGCGTCTTCTTTCAGTTGTGATCCTGTTTTCTGTTCCGGCAAGTTCGGCTCTTAATTCGCTGAAACCTTGAATTGACTGAAGTTGCGGATAGTTCTCAGTAATCATTAATAACTTACCTAAAGCCTGAGAAAGACCATCCTGAGCATTTTGGAAGTTTTTAATATTTTCAGGTGTTAATTTATTAGGGTCAACCTGAATTGAAGTAGCTCTGGAACGTGCTTCAACAACTCCCTGTAGAATTTCTTTTTCAGCTGTAACAGCACCTTTTACAGTATTTACAAGATTAGGTATCAGATCGGAGCGTCTTTGATAAACGTTTTCAACCTGAGCCCAGGAGCTTTTTACCGCTTGACGACTTGAATTTGCGGAGTTATAGGTCATTACTATGTATAATACTAGTAAGACAGCAATACCAATAATGATGAGAGTTGAGCGTTTCATTTACTTAAAATTTTAATCCTTTTTTATAAGGGTATGTATTTAATACTGAAAAGATAAAAGGAATGTTAATTCCTTACAAGCGTTGATGGATTTCTTTCAGCTTTTCTACAACAAATAATATTTCTTCTGCTGTATTTTGTTTGCCAAAAGAGAATCTGATTGTAGTAAAGTCTTCATTGTCATAAAGAGCCTGAAGCACATGTGACCCGACCGAAGTGCCACTGGAACACGCACTTCCGCCGGAAATGGCAATTCCGTTAATGTCCAGGCTAAACAAAATCATATCATTGCTGTCTCTGTCCGGAAATGTAACACTCAATATTTTGTCAAAATGATTTTTTGAACCAAAAGCCCCGTTAAAAATTGCCTGAGGGAAAGCTTCCCGGATTTTTTCAGTTAAAAGAGATTTGAGTTTGCTGATATGGACTGTAGAATCTGCCATTTGAGCACAACTTAACTCTAAAGCTTTGGCAAGCCCCATGATGCCGTAAAGATTTTCTGTACCCCCACGCATGTTACGCTCCTGAGCTCCTCCGTGTATAAATGGAGAAATTTTGTTGCGGCCATTCACATACATAAAACCGACCCCTTTGGGTCCGTTGAATTTATGTGCCGAGCCAACAATAAAATCTACAGGTGTATGGTGGAGGTCTATTGGCAGGTGGCCAATGGTTTGTACAGTATCTGAATGAAAGAAACTATTATATTTCCAGCATAGATTACCAATAAGATGGAGGTCATTTAAATTACCGATCTCATTATTTGCATGCATCAAGGATACCAGCGCAGGACTGAACTGCTGAAGTTTTGCTTCTAGTTCGTCTAGTGATATTTCGCCCTTTTCATCGAGCTTAAGATAATGCACCTCTACGTCACCGCTCTTTTCAAGAAACTCTACGGTATGAAGGACAGCATGATGTTCAATAGGCGAAGTAATAATATGTTTAATCTTCAATGAACTTACCGCAGACTTCAGGATTGTATTATCGGCTTCTGTGCCTCCTGAGGTAAAAAATATTTCTGAAGGAGAGGTGTTAAGTAGAGTAGCCACTGTTTTGCGGGCTCTCTCTATAGCAGTACGTGCTTCTCTGCCATAGGCATGTATAGAAGAAGGATTGCCATACACGTTTTGCATGTATGGCAACATTTCTTCTATTACTTCCTGCGCCAACGGCGTAGTAGCCGCATTGTCGAGGTATATTTTCATTTAAGCCCTTACGGAGATTATTTCTTTGATATCAGAAATGATTTTGTTGGCAAGATAGTCGGCCGTTGCAAGCGTGTCACTTTCAGAATAAATTCTGATAATTGGCTCTGTATTAGAGCGGCGCAAGTGTACCCATGAGTTGTCAAAGTCAATACGTACACCATCAATAGTGTTGATAGGCTGTTTTTCGTATTTTTTTTGAATCTCTTTTAGAATCTGGTCAACGTCAATTTCCGGTGTTAACTCTATCTTGTTTTTAGAGATATGGTAACTTGGATAACTTGCTTTAAGCAACGATATGGATTTGCCTGATTTTGCAAGGTGAGTCAGGAACAATGCTATTCCGGCTAAAGCATCACGGCCGTAGTGTAATTCAGGAACAATAACGCCTCCGTTGCCTTCTCCACCAATTACAGCATTGGTTTCTTTCATTTTGTTTACGACGTTTACTTCACCAACAGCTGAAGCGGTGTATTTGCCGCCTGCTTTTTCTGTTATTACCTGAAGTGCACGGGTTGACGAGAGGTTAGATACTGTATTACCTTTTTTATATTTCAGAACGTAGTCAGCTACAGCAACAAGTGTATATTCTTCACCGAACATGCTTCCGTCCTCACATATAAAACATAATCTGTCAACATCAGGGTCAACTACAATACCAAGGTCGAAATGGCCTTTTTCCATTTCGTTAGAAATGAAAGTAAGGTTTTCTGCGAGAGGTTCCGGATTGTGAGCAAAATGACCGTCAGGTTCACAGAAGTAGCCTTTATATTCGGTAACTCCCAATGCTTCCAATAATGCCGGAACAGCTATACCGCCTGTAGAATTGATAGCATCTATTGCTACACTAAAGTTACGGGCTTTAATTGCATCAACGTCAACAAGTTCCATTGCAAGAATTGCTTCTATATGCCGCTGGATGTATGTATTATTAAGAGAATATGAACCAATATTCTTTACATCTGCAAAAATGAATTTTTCCTGCTCAGCAATGTCGAGAATGGTCAATCCGTCTTTTTCCGAAATAAACTCACCGTCTTTGTTCAGCAATTTAAGGGCATTCCATTGAGCCGGGTTATGACTTGCTGTTATGATAATACCACCTCCGGCATTTTCCCATTTAACAGCCATCTCAATAGTAGGAGTTGTAGATAAACCAGCGTCTATTACATCTATCCCCATACTTTGCAGTGTTGAAGAAACTATTTTAGAAATATATTCACCCGATGGCCTTGCATCGCGACCTAATACTACTTTGTGAGCAACAGACTGTGATTGAAGCCATGTACCATATGCCGCTGAGAAACGAAGTACATCTAATGGTGATAGAGATGTACCAACAGCACCGCCTATAGTGCCTCTGATTCCTGATATTGATTTAATTAATGACACAAGGAAAATGTTTGTTTGCATACAAAAATAGTATTTTCATCATAATGATCCTCATGTTTTGTATGCAATGATTATAACTAAGCTTCATGTTCTGATTTGTAGAGCATAGTATCCAGTTTTTTAAATATATGAGGGTATTGAGTAAACAACTCATTCGGATAAGCGAAGTAATTAACGAGTGCTGCTTCTACAAATTTTTCACGGTTATTAAGTTGTTCTTTTGAAAACAAATCAGTGGAAAACAGTTTACCATCTAAACTGTTTCCATTTTTGACTAAATCAGTTTCATCTGTTTTGTCAAAAAATTCAAATAGATGTAGTTCCTTATTTTCTATTCTTAAAAGGTGGCTCATTAGTTGAAGGCCGATTTGTTCTTTAGGGTTTTGCTGTAAACATTGTGTATACAAATGATACCACGAAACATGAATCGTGTTATATTGATCAAGCTCCCATGTAACTAGTTCATTACTTACAGAAGACCGGAATTTACTCCTGTGGATTGTGATGTTGTGGTATGATTCAAAGTAATAGGGTTCCAGACCAAAAGTTAGTTGTGCTGCATAGGCAGAAATTAATACTTTCATTTTTGTTGTAACGTTCAGGCCATTGTCACCCCGAAAATTTTTTGAAAACATAAAATCAGCGACCTTTTCTTCAAAAGCATATTTTGAATGATGTGAAAGCCTTAAATAAAAATTGAAGTATTGATTTAGGATTTTGCGGTGTTTGCTGTATAGGCGTAGTGTTCTTGCAAACAGATTTTGAATATAATGGTTTATGAACTCATATTGATCTGCTAATACAAAGCTCATAATCAAGAGGGATTCAAAGGGAAACAGATTTTTGTCAAAGAACCCAAATGTCACGTTTGTAAAAATCATAGCTGGTTGAATTTTAATATCTTGGAGTGATAATCACTCAATCAAATTGTATTAAGCTTAGTAACGCCTAATTATAGTTAAGGGTTATAATTGAATGAAAAAAATTTATTTTTCGACGAAACTTTAAATTGGTTCGACCAAAATTGATTTTTTGCGAGAGATTGGTTTCCAGTATTTTAAAATAAACAATGTCATTAAAAGGCGATTTAAGCGCGATTTGAGCCGTTTTATGATGCGAAAATAGCTAGTGTCCTGTATCTCAGTACATTTGACAAATACCTTAAAGTTTAGCTTAATCATCCTTAAAAAAAACAAAGCATACTTTTACATTACGTAAGGATAAAGTTTTCCACTTTTTTTAAAAGTTTTCCACATTATCTACATGTTAATTGGTAAGTTATTGATAATGAAAGTATTAATTGATTGAAATTAAAAGGGACTATTGTTGATAAATCAATCCTGAAATTTCAAGGTGTGCCAAAACAGGCTTATTTGGCCGATTTATGAGACGCGACTCTTAAAAAAGTACAATTTGTATTATCCACATGATTTTTCTTTGTTACAATAGCATTTAAAGATAATTGTACTAAAATGGGACTTTTCTGTCATAAGTAATGCTAAGCCCCTTAAAATAAGAGATCTGTATGATTATATAATCCTTTGCCAATCTCCGTTTCTTAATGGCTTCCAACTTCGCGCTTATTTTAGTACTTTTGTCAGCTAGACTTTACATTCAGAGAATACATAAATACATGGAAAGAGAAGTAAGAGTACGCTTTGCCCCGAGTCCGACCGGTGCTTTGCACATAGGAGGCGTACGTACAGCTTTATATAATTACCTTTTTACCCGCAAAATGGGTGGTAAAATGTTACTTCGTATTGAAGACACAGATCAGAACCGTCTGGTGCCTGGTGCTGAAGATTATATTCGTCGTACTTTGGAATGGGTTGGAATTGAATTGGATGAAAGTCCCTGGAAAGACGGCCCGCATGCGCCATACCGCCAAAGCGAGCGTAAACCAATGTACATGCAATATGCCATGCAGTTAGTAAATGATGGCTATGCTTACTATGCTTTTGATACTTCTGAAGAATTGACTGAAATGCGTAAGCGTCTGGAAGCTGCAAAAGTAGCATCTCCTGCTTACAATTCTATTACCCGCGCGCAAATGAAAAACTCACTTACTCTTCCTGAAGATGAAGTGAAAGCACGTTTAGCTGCAGGTGACGATTATGTAATCCGTTTGAAAGTGCCTCGTAAAGACGAGGTTCGCCTGAACGATATGATCCGTGGTTGGGTAATGGTTCACTCTTCTGCAATAGATGATAAAGTATTGATGAAGTCTGATGGTATGCCAACATACCACCTTGCTAATATAGTAGATGACCATTTGATGGGCATTACACACGTAATCCGTGGAGAAGAGTGGTTGCCATCTGCACCATTGCACGTATTGCTCTATAAGTATTTGGGCTGGGAGGATACAATGCCTCAATTTGCTCACTTGCCATTGTTATTAAAGCCTGATGGAAATGGAAAACTAAGTAAGCGCGATGCTGATATGCATGGTTTCCCTGTTTTTCCTTTAACATGGACAGACAAGGAAAGCGGTAATGAAGTAATGAGTTTCAAAGAAGAAGGCTACTTGCCCGATGCTACTGTGAATTTCCTTGCAATGCTTGGATGGAACCCCGGAACTAACGAAGAATTGTTCACAATGGAGCAATTGATTCAGGAGTTTTCTGTAGAACGTATTTCTAAATCAGGTGCCAAGTTTGATATCAATAAAGCGAAATGGTTTAACCAGCAATATTTGAGAGCTAAATCTGATGAAGAACTGGCTCAATACTTAATTGCTGATCTTTCTAAGGCAGGAGTCACGACCGATACTGCCAAAGCCGCGCAGATTGCAGGTTTACTAAAAGACCGCATTACTTTCCCGGCTGACTTGTCAAAAGAGGCAATCTATTTCTTTGAGTCACCAAAAGTTTATGATGAACAAGTGGCTGCCGGTAAATGGAATGAAGATGCAGTAAGGATTACTTCAGAATTTAAAGTGGCTTTGACAAACGCCGGTGAATGGTCAGCAGAAAACATCAAGCATATTTTCCATGAAGTATTGGAGAAAGCCGGTATCAAAATCGGAAAGGTAATGCAGGCTGTACGTTTAGCATTAACCGGTGTAGGTGCAGGACCTGACCTGATGCTTATTATGGAGATTATAGGCAAAGAAGAGACAATCTTGCGTCTTGAAAATGCTTTGAATACCTTGAAAGTAAAAGTAGCTTAAGCTTTTATAAATCTTTTTAAAGCGGGGTTTGAATCATTATGGTTTAAACCCCGCTTTTTGCTTTAAGCTATCTGCTTTTCTTCTTTGCTTTTGTCCTTCAGTATGCTGAACTTATCGGCGGCAGAAAGATATAATTTGAGTAATCCTCTTTCGTTAGCCTTAAAATGTATTGTTATGAGATTTTTGACCTTATTTGTTCTATCATTCTTTTCATTTACTCTTGCCATGGCTCAAACTAACCCTATGAAAAAAAATTGGGACCAAGTTGATCAGTTTATTACACAGTCACTGCCAAAGTCAGCACTCACCGAATTGGATAAAATATACGCTGAGGCAAAAGTAAAGCATGATGCGGACAATCAGGTAAAGGCACTGATCTATATTATGAAATGTAAAGACATGTCTGAAGAAGATGCTTTTGAAAAAGACATAGCTTTTATTAAAAATGAAATAAAAAGTGCACAATTTCCTGTAAATGCCGTGCTTCAGTCTATGTTGGGAGAAATGTACTGGTACTATTTCCAGCGCCGCCGCTATCGTTCAGATATCAGCGCATCAACCAATGTTGATACCAGTGATATTCAAACCTGGGATCAGAAATTTCTTTTAGAAGCGTCTATTAATGCATACCATAATTCTTTAAAAGAGAAAAAAGCTTTACTGGAAAGTAAAACAGATGATTTCCATGAGGTAATCAACAAAGAAGGTAACAATCATTTTCAAACGGCAAATCTGTATGATTTTTTAGGACGTAGAGCTTTAGCCTTTTTTCGGGACAGTGAATCGGGAGTAACCCGCCCTGCGGAGCAATTTAATCTCAATGATATCAGGTATTTTTCCCCAAGCGCTGAATTTGTAAATCTTACTATTAAAAGTGAAGATACACTGAGCCTGCACCTTGCGGCAATCAGACTGCTACAAGATCTGGAAAAGATTCATTTGAATGATACAGATCCCACTATTCTCACAAACCTGGTGCTGGATCGCCTTTCTTTTGTGAGGAATAATTCAGGTTTGAACAATACTGACGAGCTACAACTTGCCACATTATTGAAACTTGAACAAGCTGCGGTCAAGTTCCCTGTTTCAACAGAAGTGACTTTTGAAATAGCCAGTATCTGGAAGGGGCGGGGTGCTGATATGTCGGGAATTAAACAGAGTCCGAAACACCCTGATGCATATATTAAAAGTATTAGTCTTTGTGACGAAGCGGTAAAACGTTTTCCTCATTCTGATGGCGCTAACCAATGTGAAAATTTAAAATGGAGTATTTTAAAACCAACACTGGGGCTTACTATTGAAGAAGTAAACATACCCCAGGCACCATTCAGAGCCTTACTTCAATACAACAATGTAAAGAAAGTATACCTGAAAGTGATCAAATTGAGTGCTGACGAAGTTGAAAAGATAAATGATGAGCTTCAGTATCAATATGACAAAGAGCAGGTTGATATCCTGAAACCTTACTTTAATAAAACAGCAGTAAAAACGTGGTCGGTAGATTTGCTGCAGGATGCTCTGTTGAGGGAACACAGTACAGAAATAGTATTTGACCCACTGACACCGGGTTTCTATTTAATTGTTGCAGGAGATGGTCCTGAGATAAAGAAAGATGATATCATTTTTGCACATACACTAACCTCTGTTTCCAATATTTCTTTTGTTTCACGTACTGTTGATGGCAAGGTACAATTGTATGTTTTGAACAGAGACAATGGAAAGCCTGTTAAAGGGGCAAAAGTAAAAGCCATTAGCCAGGAGTATGATTACAGTACACGCAAAAGTAAAAAGAAGCAAATAGGAGAATACACCAGTGATGCTGATGGCTATGTAGAAGTAGCAACCAGTGATGAAAAACGTTCCGGTTATGTCAACTTTGATATTACTTCCGGTAACGACCGACTGATGAATGTAAACAGAAACTCCAGTGGCTTTTATGTTTACAAGTCGTACCGCAATCAGGATAACTTCCGCACTCAGTCATTACTGTTATTTACAGACCGTGCCATTTATCGCCCGGGACAGACGGTCTACTTCAAAGGTATTTTATATAATACTTTGAGTAAGAACAATCACCAGGTTGCTAAAAATCAGCCGGTAAGGATTTCTTTCTACGATGCCAATTATAAAGAAACGGCTTTCCTTGATCTTACTACGAATGATTTCGGTTCTATTCAGGGCTCTTTCACTGCTCCGGTTGGTTCACTCACAGGCCAGATGGGCATCGGGAATGGAATGGCTCGTGTTAACTTCAGTGTGGAGGAATATAAGAGGCCTAAATTTGAGGTAAAAATGCAGCCTTTAACCGGACAATATAAATTAAACCAGCAGATCCAGGTAAAAGGTAATGCCAAAGCTTATGCAGGTAATGGGATAGACGGTGCAACGGTTGCTTATAAAGTAGTGCGCCAGGTACAGGTGCCTTACTGGTATGGTCGTTATTGGGGAGGTTTTGGTAATGCACAAGAAACTGTGATTATAACAGGAACCACTACAACAGACAAGAATGGAGAGTTTACGGTTAACTTCACCGCATTGCCGGACCCTTCTGTTTCGGCAGAAAGCAAATCTACATTTATCTATACCGTTTCAGCAGATGTAGTTGATATAAACGGAGAAACACGAAGCGACCAGACTTCAATTTCTGTAGGTTATTCATCTCTGGTGTTAAGCATAGGTATTCCTGCTAATGTTGAAAAAGGCAAAACCACAAAAATAAGTCTGGCTGCACAAAACCAGTCAGGTCAATCTGAAGCAGCCAATATTAAAGTTGAAATATTCCGTTTACAGGCTCCTCAAAAAGTTTTAAGAAAAAGATATTGGGCAAGTCCAGATAAGCCATTGTTAACTGAAAGTGAATTTAGAAAACTATTTCCTAACGATGAGTATGCGAAAGAAACTGAGCAGGAGAATTTCCCTCAAAAGCTGATTTTGGAAAAAGTAGTAAATACAACTACTGAGAAGGCTGGAGAAATTGCGATCCCGGAAAATTGGGAAGCGGGTCAGTATCTGGTCAAAACTACTGCTCTGGATAAAGATAATGTCGAAACTGTTGAGCAAGCCAACTTTACTTTGACAGACAGTAAGAGCAGCAAGCTTCCTTTTGCCATGAGTAATTGGACAAAAATATCACCAAGAAGTGCAGAGCCGCACGAGAAAGCAACTTTTTCTTTAGGCTCCTCACTGAACGATGTACATGTTTTGTGCGAAGTAGAGCGTAGCGGAACTGTTATCAAAAAAGAATTTATCAGACTTAAAAATGAAATCAAAACTATAGAGCAGCTGATTACAGAAGAAGATCGCGGAGGCTTAGCAGTTCACTATGTATTTGTTCAGAATAACAGGGTATTTGCGGGTTCTGAGAATATTCAGGTACCATTTACCAATAAAGAACTGACGATAGAATGGGCAACTTTCCGCAATAAATTACTGCCTGGCCAGGCGGAAGAATGGAAAGTAATTATTAAGAAAAAGAATGGAGAAAAGCGTGCTTCCGAGTTTTTGGCAACCATGTATGATGCTTCATTGGATGCCTTTGCTGCCCATTACTGGCCGGTAAGTTTATACAGCTATAATTATGGACAATTAGGATGGGGAGGAAGCAAAGCTACTTTCACTTCACATGAGTTCAATGTACAGGATTACCATGAGCATGCTTATTATGGCAACCACAAATACTTTGATAACCTAAACTGGTTTGATTATGGCTTTGGGTATAGCTATGGAAGAAACAGTGTCGGTGGTGTAGAGAAAAGCAGGAGTAAGAAAGAAGCAAGATACTCTGCTAATGACGGGGAAGCAGAAATGATGGAAATGGCAGCGGCACCAATGGCGGCAAAGATGTCTGAGTCTGCAGCAGGTGATGACTTAAACCCATTGAGAAGAGATGGCCATTTGGGTGAAGAAAAAAAAGAGGCTCCTGTTACTGAAAACTCAGAGCAACCGAACATTCGAAAGGACTTCCGTGAAACGGCATTTTTCTTCCCTGACCTCAAAACTGATGAAGAAGGAAATGTGGTCTTGAAATTTACAATGCCAGAAGCGCTTACCCGCTGGAAACTGATGGGCTTTGCACATACAGAAGCAATGAGCTATGGTTCGACGCAGCAGGAAGCAGTTACCCAAAAAGAATTGATGGTGACTCCAAATGTACCACGTTTTGTGCGTGAAGGAGATAAACTGATTTTCTCTGCAAAAGTGACCAAGCTGAACGACAAACCTTTGAAGGGAACCGTGAAGCTGTTACTGTTTGATGCTGCTACCATGCGACCTGTTGATAAGGAGCTCGGTAATAGCGAACCGGTAAAAATGTTTGGGGAAAGCAATGCCCCAAGTGAAGTAGAAACATGGGCATTAACAATTCCCGCAGGTTTTCAGGCAATTACTTACAGGATTATTGCTTCTGCTGGAAACTATAGCGATGGGGAAGAAAACGTTATTCCTGTATTCTCAAACAGAATGCTGGTAACGGAAAGTGTTCCGATGATAGTGAGCAAGGGACAGACAAAAACATATGAGCTGGAAAAGCTGACTAAGAATACTTCTAAAACGCTGGTTAACCATCGCCTGACATTAGAGCTGACTCCTAATCCGGTATGGTATGCAGTGCAGGCTTTACCTTATCTGGCTGAGTATCCTTACGAATGTGCTGAGCAAACCTTCAGCCGTTACTATGCGAATAGTCTGGCCGGATTTGTGGCTAATAGCAGTCCGGAGTTGAAGCGCATGTTTGAACTTTGGAAAAATCTTGAACCTAATGCATTGCTTTCAAACCTTGAGAAAAACCAGGATTTGAAGATGTTATTATTAGAGCAAACTCCATGGTTACGCGATGCAGAAAATGAGACAGAACAGAAAAGACGTATTGGTTTGCTTTTCGACCTCACAAGAATGAACAGCGAGCTTGACCGTGCTTTAGGTAAACTGGATAAAATGCAGCTGGGGAATGGTGCATGGCCATGGTTTGACGGTATGCGTGAAGACCGTTATATTACACAACACGTAATGACCGGCCTGGGTCACCTGAAACATTTAGGTGTGAAAGGAAAGAATGATGAACAGATCCGGAAAATGACTGATGGAGCTTTGCGCTATTGTGACGGAGAATTGCTGAAAGATTATCAGGAACTTCTGAGACTTGCGAAGAAAGAGAAACTGAAACTTGAAGAAGTAGTGCCTACGTCTATTGAAGTACATTATCTGTATGGAAGGAGTTTCTATGATGCGAAAACGGATGGAGAATTGGCCAAAGCAATACAATTCTATAAAGATCAGTCTCGCAAGAACTGGACAAAATATGAGCTTTATGAACAGGCTTTGATCGGTTTGACTGCACACCGCGACGGAAACAGCTCATTGACAGATTTGCTGCATCGTTCATTTAAAGAACGCGCTATCAATACAGAAGACAAAGGGATGTATTGGAAAACCGAACCGGGTTACTATTGGTACCAGGCACCTATTGAGCGTCAGGCTGTTTTAGTGGAGTTTTTCGAAGAAGCTGCCAAAGACCGTGCTTCTGTAGATAAAATGCGTTTCTGGTTATTGACCCAAAAGCAAACGACACATTGGAAAACCACCAAAGCTACTACTGAAGCGATCTATGCTTTGCTGATCAATGGTACTTCATGGCTGGCAGAAGACCCAAGCCTTGCAGTGACGGTAGGAGGAAAGAAAATTGACTTCCCGAAAAGTGAGCTTAACCCAACTTTGACTAAAGCCTGGAACGGTTCAGAGGTGAAAGTAGACATGGCCAAAGTGACACTTTCTAAACAAGGCGAAGGTATTGCCTGGGGAGCATTGCACTGGCAGTATTATGAAGACCTCGACAAAATTACGACTCATAAGAATACACAGGTACAGTTGACCAAGGAGCTGATGCTGGAAGAACAAACAGCCAGCGGAGCAGTTTTAAAACCAATTATAGCAACCACAAACCTGAAAGCAGGGGACTTGGTAAAAGTGAAACTGTTGATCCGTACAGACAGAGACCTGGAATATGTGCATGTGCAGGATATGCGTGCAGCCGGTTTTGAGCCATTGAATGTTTTATCGGGAGCTAAATGGAATAGTAGCTTCGGCTATTATGAAAGCACCAGAGACGCTTCAACAGATTTCTTCATTGGCTTTTTACCAAGAGGTACTTTTGTATTTGAATATAGTTTGCGTGTCAACAATG
>CAZNHL010000001.1:51349-164061 GCA_964572965.1 uncultured Bifidobacteriaceae bacterium | reverse complement strand
GGAAATTTTTCAAATGGCATTACTAACCTACAGTGTATGTATGCGCCGGAGTTTAATGCGCACTCTGCAGGTATAAGGGTCGATATTAAGTAATAAACTATAGGACTTTCCATGTTTTTGAAACACGGAAAGTCTTTGCATACATAATATGAAAAAGTCAGACATTAACCCAATGCCCCAGTTTTTTGACAGATATATTAATCTGGCTAAAGACAATGTTGATTTGGTAACTCAACTTGAAGAAACGAGACAATTACTGTATTCTGCGGAAGTGCAGCAGTTTGAAAAGCTCAAAGACAAGATTTATGCCCCTGGTAAGTGGACAGTAAACGATATACTGCAGCATATTATAGACAATGAGCGGATTCAGGTGTATCGGGCCATGCGTATTGCGCGTAATGATAAAACGGTACTTCCCGGTTATGATGAAAACCTGTTAGCGGCATCAACTATGGCCAACAAGAGGACTTTTGAAGATATGATTACAGAGCTCGATATCGTCAGACAAGCCTCCATTCATTTGTTTAAAAACCTGGATGAGCAAATGCTCCAGCAAAGAGGTATTTGTTTCAAGGTTGAAATCTCACCCCTGGCTTTAGGCTTTGTGCTGGTGGGGCATCAGATTCACCACTTTAATGTGATTAAAGAGAGGTATTTACCTTTGATATAGCTTTTGTTTCTGATAGAC
Organism: uncultured Bifidobacteriaceae bacterium; assembly: GCA_964572965.1. Taxonomy (GTDB): domain Bacteria; phylum Bacteroidota; class Bacteroidia; order Cytophagales; family UBA9547; genus CAZNHL01. The sequence continues at coordinate 163,373 of CAZNHL010000001.1, read as the reverse complement.
TTTTATGCGACATTTCTCAGTTAGAGTGAATAGAGTTCTGCTAGCCATTCTTCTTTTCATTATAATTTCTCAGAGTGTTGAAGCTCAGATATTTCAAGGAAAGCGAGACAAAATAAATACATATGACTATGCTTTAAGAATCAATGAAGACAGCACGGTCATATTTATTTATAGTTCAGACCGAAACTTGATTTATGCAGAATACAGAGGAAAAATCTATCAGGTAAATGATACTAACTATCGTATAAACGCCCAATTATCTATTGGACAATTTCCCATGAAAGCAAAAACCCTTGATTCTATTCATATTAGTTTAGATTCATCCTTTAGGCAATCTCCTTCTTTTTTTGCTAAAGCTATAGTTATTTATCCACAGAATAAAGGTTCTCAGTATTGTATGTATTTTACTAAAAACCAATATGGAATCAGTACTTATCTAGACAAAACGAAATATAATTCCCGGAAAGGAACTGATGTTATCCTGTTGGCAATAGGCAGGAAAAATCCAATATCTGGTAAATTTCTGGATTTTGAAATACCCTATGGCTCAAGTGCTGCTTTGCAAAGTGGAGACAATATTGATATTAATATTTATCTGAAAAATGGTGTTATACGAGCCTATACTACTTACAATCAATTAGGACATTTTAGATTGAAAAGAAAAAGTGGTATATGAGGCAATAAATATAACTGTCTTAATTAGAATTGGTTATTATAGAGATTACTGTCTTTTCAAAAGTCTTTGGTCGAACCCAAAAGTCTCAGTTGCAGTGATTTTGATTTTATGAAAGTCAGAATGGCGTGGATTGAGGAGGAAGTTATATTCCTGAGGAATAATGGCTGAAGGAACTGCAAGTACAGCAGTTTTATGTGTTGAAACGAAGTTATTGCCAATCAATTGGGTTTCATAAATACCTATTGGGGCATTCCAGCCTTTGGGCAAAGCTGCAGCATCCATATAGTGTATTTGAATGTCGTCGGGGATTTCAATTTCTATGACCGAAAGATCTTCTGGCAAGTCATCAGTAGCACCAATGTGAACCAGAATTTCAAAAGCACAGAGCGATCGGGATCCTGATGCATAAATGAGTGCAGTACCTTTGCTATTCCATCGCCCGCCATAAGTTTCAGCCCCTTTTCCCGAAAGGTCGTGTATATAAGCAGTTTTGCCGAGTCTGTAGACAAACATGTGTTTAGGCTAGAATCCCGTGTTCAATGCGCCCAAGCTCATCCATGATCATATTAATGCCGAAGCTATTGTCGAGCATGCTTACCGGCGTGTTGTTCCCGAGAACAATGTTGCTGCGGTTTAACCAGGAATGGAATTTTGTGTATTCGCCAAAAACCTCAGTACCACGCCTTAATAATAAGATCAATTGTACAATTCGCTCAGAATGGAGGGCGTCAAATGTTCCCTCCTCCTTTTCGTAGCGCTGCATGGTACGATGGGAGATATGTAACAGATCAGACCATTCAATGATTGAGAAACTGAATGCTTTGGTCAGGTTGAGAAATGTCTTAAAACTAATCCCTCTTCTGATAAGGTCTACTATACCCAATATATTACTATCGGTTTGCTCGTAGTTTAATATATCTGCAACTTTCATTTCTCTTGCCATGATCGAGCGCTTAAAACTTTTCTGCGAAATTTGTCATAACAATATACGACAATTTTCTAAAACAAGTTGTTGACAGGCAAATTAAATAATAGCAGAAAGCCCTGTATGATACAATCATACAGGGCTTTCTGCTATTATCTCAGCTTACTTTTACTTAACCCTGAGCCATGCTTCGGTCCGGCCAATCATCGAAATGCCTATGTAGCCGCGCACATTCATGGTGTTTTTGTCTTTCAGAGTAATAACACAGCTATAAGTTTTGCCGTTTTCCGGGTCATAAATAGTACCGTCTTCCCATTCGTCTTCATCAAACTCAAAACCTTTTAGCAAGTTAAGACCGATTAACGGAACAGTTTTTTTTCCCTTATCAGGGTTGTTTTTATCTACTTTAGGTTTTCCCTGATCATCAAGCGGATCCCGTAACCAAACAATTTTCCCATAAAATTTGTCACCTTGTTTGTATATTTCAACGTGGGCTTTTTTACTGCCTGACAGCCAGACTCCTAAAATATCATCAGCTTTTTGCGAGAATGCCGAATTGCTTACCAAGAGGGCAAGTCCGGTAAATAAGATTAATAGCTTTTTCATATACTGCGTAGTGTTTAGTTTAAAAAAAGAGTTAAGCAAATGCCGGGCCGAACCTTCTGGCTGATATTGACAGTGTTTAACTTAGGTTATTACGCCATTAATTAACGTAGCGTTCAGATTCAAAAACTTTTTTTTCTCCAAAAAATACTATATTTGACTCCTTGGATACAAATGATATTCTTAAATATATAGATTTTAATACAATGAGAAAGACCATTATTGCGGGTAACTGGAAAATGAACAACGATCTTGATGCCGGTTTGAAACTTGCTTCTGAGGTAGTAAACATCGTAAAGGATGAAGTAAACAACAATGCTGAAGTTGTTCTTTGTGCTCCATTTATCCATTTGGCAAGCTTATCAAAGTTGTTGGCTGGTAGCAAAGTGGCCTTGGGTGCTCAAAACGTATCTACTAAAGCTTCTGGAGCTTATACTGGTGAGATCTCAGCAGCAATGTTGAAATCAGTAGGAGTAAAATATGTAATCATCGGACACAGCGAGCGTAGAGAATATTTCAAAGAAACCAGCCAGGAATTGGCAGAGAAAGTAAACATTGTACTAGAAAACGGAATGACTCCTATTTTCTGTTGTGGTGAAACTTTGCAACAACGCGAAGATGGTATTCATTTTATGATAGTTGATGGACAAATCACAGATAGCTTATTCCATTTGTCTGCTGAACAAATCAAGAACGTAGTAATTGCTTATGAACCAATCTGGGCAATCGGAACCGGTAAGACTGCTACTTATGCACAGGCACAAGAAATTCAGGCTCGTTTGCGTTTACATGTTGCCGGAAAATATGGTAACTCTGTAGCCGATTCTATTACTATTCAGTATGGTGGTAGTATGAAGCCTGATAATGCAGTGGAATTATTGGCTTGTAATGATATTGACGGTGGTTTGATTGGTGGAGCCTCTTTAAAAGCAAGAGATTTCATCGACATTGTAAAAGCAGCTAAATAGTTTAAATAAGGGCTACTGTATTAATAACTATACAGTTAGCCCTTGTCTTTTAATATGTATCTACGAGCTTCCATATTAATCTCCGCACTCCTGTTTTTCACAGGACCAAAGCTGTTTGCCCAACAGCGACGGTTAGATTTTTGTCAAGTCTATGGAGGCATTTACTTCGTAGAAGATAGAAATAAGGCTCATTTCACTATTTATATTGATGAAGAGTCAGGTGGTCTTTCTGACCTGATCGTATTCAGGCATAGTAACCCACTATATGCTGACCGTAGCGGGCAATGGTTCATAACAGAAACCAAAGCGCAGGCGAACTACTTTGTGTACCGCGAGATAACTAAAAGCAGGGCACATTTTTCCATATTTTATACTGACACGGAGAGTATGGCCGGATGTCAATAATAAAGAACTTATGAGCGCTTTTTTTATAGAAGTCAAAGTAATTACTGATCCGCATTTTGCAGAAATCCTGATTGCAGAACTGGGTGAGCTGGGTTTTGATACTTTTGAGGAAACTCCTGAAGGTATGAATGCTTATGCAGAGGAAAGTGCTTTTGATGAAGAGCACATGAGAGAGCTATTTGACCGTTACTCCGGGCTTACTTCAATTGCCTACGAAATTAACAAAGTAGAGAAGCAAAACTGGAATGAAGAATGGGAGAAAAACTACAAACCAGTTGAAGTTACAGAAGATTGTGTGATTCGTGCTACTTTTCACCAGTTAGAGAAAAAGTATCCTTACGAAATCATCATCACACCCAAAATGTCCTTCGGTACAGGGCACCATGCTACCACATCTTCGATGATCCGCAACATGAAGGAAATCGATATGAAGGGTAAACGAGTATTAGATGCCGGTTGCGGAACCGGAGTTTTAGCCATTATGGCTTCCAAGCTTGGCGCAGCAGAGTTATTAGCCTGTGAAATAGAAGACTGGTCTGTAGAAAATACAGACGAAAATGCCGCGTTGAATAATGTAACTATGAAAGCTTTTCATGGAACTACAGCGGAAATGAAATTGCCTTTAGCTTCGCTTGATATTATTCTGGCGAATATTAATAGAAATGTACTTTTGGAAGAAATACCATTGTATGCAACCTTGCTTAAGACAGATGGTAAACTTGTCCTGAGTGGTTTTTATGCGGATGATATTCCTGTAATAGAAGAAAAAAGTAATCAAAACGGACTTGCGCTGAAAATTACAAAGGAACAAGACCGCTGGGTATCTCTGGTTTTTGATAAAACTATCTGATCAACCAAACTTTATGCTGAAAAACTTCTCCTTAAAATATATAATCCTTGGCTGGATAATGTTCTTTCCGGTTCTGGTATCAGCTCAGGTGAAATTTTCTGATGATCCTCAAAAATTCATCCCTGATTTGAAGTTGTTCATGACTAATACCAAAAACGAACAATTGGTGCAGGTAGCCAATGAATTCGAAGGTACTTTTTCATCAATGACTCCTGATCAGCAGAAGAAGGTTGTGAAGATTTCGCAGACTTTTCAGAAAAAGAAGTTCAAAGCAAACCCCCATTACCTTACTTTTTATCAGGCAATTACTTTTGCAGTAAAAGCACAGTCTATTCCTGCAGCAAAACTGGATACTGTGTTGTGGGTTACAGAGCAGGTTTTAACTGATTATGATCAGAAAAAGACAGAATCATACCTCAACACAATAAAGACATTTTTTGAAATGAGATGTCTTTACAGCTCGAAATTTAATTCACTTCGTATGGTTGGAGGAGATTACTCTTTTGGCTATTCAGGAGCAAAGACGGATGCAGGAGATATGGCTGATCCTGTTGATTGGGGTGCTCAGCAAGAAAATCAACAACAAACAGACGAAACAGCTGCAACAGGAAGTAAAGATTTATTTAGCGATTGGGATAAACCGGCAGAACAAATTGCGGATGAACAACCTCCTGTTGAAGATGATATGGAGATGAACGGAGAACTCAGTTCTGCAATTGGCGGCTATGGTTATGTTGAGCCAGATTTGCCATCAGTGACCGGTGCTTTCATCAAAATTACCAATGCAGATCTGGTAATGGTAACCAAAAATGACTCAACCACTATTAAGCAAACTTCTGGAACTCTGATCATTGATTCTAAGATGTTCAATGGAGAAGGAGGTTCAATGGACTGGTCTGTAGCAGGTTTGCAGGAGGTTAAGGGGACGTTTAAAAAATATGGTTTTAATACTAAGACACCTTATCTGGCTGCAGAAGGCTTTACATTAGAATACCCTTCAAAAATAGACGATCCTGTAGAAGGCGTGTTTGAGTTTAAGAGCCAGAGACATAAAAACGCTTCTGATTATAAATACCCCCGTTTTATGTCTTATGCGAATCAGGTTAATATTAAAGACTTGGGTGCAGATATAAAGTATAAAGGAGGTTTTTCTTTAAGTGGAAAGCGCATTTACAGTTCTTCAGTGGATGAAAGCCTTTCAAAAATAGAGGTTAGTCTTGGCGGAATACTTAAATTTAAAGCGATATCTAATCGCTTCGAAATTTCTGATACCTTGATTGCTGCCGAAATTGCGTCTCTGGTAATCTATCAGAATCAGGATTCTATTACACATATGGGAGTGAGAATCGATTATGACAGAAATACCCATGTTGCTAAATTTTTCAGAGAAAGTGCAGCCTTTAAAAACTCATATTTCAGAGATACTTATCACAAAATGGAAATCAATGCAGAGTATCTGTATTGGGATCTGAATACTACTAAACTGGATTTTCAGATGCTTACCGGGCGTTCAGAAACCCCTGTTGAGCTGAAGTCTTATGAGTATTTTGATAACCTTGATTTTGACCGCTTAAAAGGGTTACTTCCTTATCACCCTTTATTAATGCCGGTTAAGTATGCAAACCGCCATAAAGTAAAAGTATTTTACTCTGATGATATGGCGAAAGAAAATAAGCTGAACCCTAAAACTGTTCGTACTTCCATGCTGGATATGAGTCGCAGAGGTTTGGTAGATTATAATCCGCAATCGGGGAAGGTGAGAATTACGGCTAAAGGGCAACACTTTTTCGACTCTAAATCAGGTAAAAAAGATTTTGATAATATTTATATGAAGTCAATTGTGACCAATAAGGCCAATGCTTCTATGGATATTTCCAATAATGAATTAAGTATTAATGGTGTAAAGGAATTTTATTTATCTGATACCCTTAATGTATATATCCGTCCTGAAAACGATCAGGTGAAAATGCTAAAAAATCGTGATTTCCTTTTTGACGGAAAAGTCTATGCTGCCAATTACATTTTTCAGGGCCACGAGTATCGTTTCAACTACGATTCTTTCTATGTTAATATGCAGCAAATAGACTCCATGAAGCTGAAGATTGTAACTCCGGAGAAAGATTTGAAAGGACGTTTAGTTACAAGAGAGTTGAGCTCACAGATTGAAAGTACCGCCGGTATTCTGTTCATCAATAAACCGTTCAATAAATCTGCTAAAAAATATTTCCCTGAATATCCGATTTTCAAATCGTACAAAGGCTCTTTTGTGTACTATGATGATCCTAGAGTACTCGGAGGTGTTTATGGGAAGGATGTGTATTTTGAGGTTCCTCCTTTCACGCTCGACAGTATGAACTCTGCCGATCATAACGGGATTAAGTTTGACGGAACATTTCATGGTAACGGTATAGTGCCTGATATGGTGGAGGTGTTAACTGTAATGCCTGATTTGTCATTAGGGTTTGAGCATAAATGTCCTGTAGATGGTTTACCTGTATATGGGGATAAAGGAAAATTATTTAATGCTTTTACTTTAAGTAATAATGGAATCAGAGGTAATGGTGACCTGGCATACCTTTCAGGCAGATTTAAATCTGAAGACTTCGTCTTTTATCCTGACTCTGTTAAATCAATAGGTAATTCTGTTAATATAAAAGAAGGTAAGCTTGGTCAGGCTTATTATCCTGATGTAGTTGCATTACAATTTGATATGCACTGGAAAGTGCCTCAGGATTCAATGATTGTGACCAATCTGGAAACTCCTTTTAATATGTACAACAATTCGGTACACTTGGATGGTAAAATGTTTCTTTTGCCTACCGGGTTATTTGGTGAAGGCACATTAGAAACAAGGGGTTCTGAAACTGTTTCGTTAAATTATTACTTCGAACAGGGTAAGTATACTGCGAGGGAGAGTATTTTCAAAGTATTGACAGAAGAGGGTGGAGCTCCTGCTTTGGAATCGAAGAATGTGCGTCTTGACTTTAATTTCAGCGAGGGGCATGCTCACTTCAGCCCTGAGATAGCAGGTAGTGCATCCAACGAGTTCCCTGCTATGAAATATAAGACTTCCATTGCAGATGGTGACTGGGATCTGAACAAGAAGACAGTTTCCTTCCATAAGCCGGATTCACTGGACCTTAAGACATCCTATTTCTATAGTACACGCCCGGAACAGGACTCGTTAGTGTTCTGTGCAACCTATGGTTTCTATGACATTACCAATAAAACCCTGAACGTTCGTGGTATCCCATTCATTATTGTGGGCGATAGTAAAGTAATTCCGGATTCAAATCGTGTGGTTATCCGTGAAAATGCTGAAATGGATGATCTTAAAAATGCCCACCTGCTTATAGATACTTTAAAAGAGCGTTATAGTCTTCATGATGGAAATATAAGTATACGTTCGAGAAAAGAGTTTGTAGGAGAAGCTATGTACACTTATAGGAATGTAGATAGTACCGCCTTCGAAATTCGCTTCTCAGATTTTACCTATATTAATATAAAGCAGGATCCGAACAGCAAAAAAACCAGAGCAAAAGATGCTGAATGGAGAACTCATGCAAAAGGAGTTATAAGAGATGACGATGGGTTCCGTTTAGCGCCAAAGATTTTTTATAAAGGAGATGTTTTCCTCTATGCTGAAAAACCCGAATTGGCTTTTGGGGGGTATGTGTTACTTGACTTAAAAGCTTATCAGGGAAGCGGAAGCTGGCTGATATATAATAATAATGGCGACTCATCTGCTGTTAAAATTGATGTAAAAGACATTAAGTCGATTGAGGGAGACCCGCTGATAGCAGGTTTGGCGCTTGACAATATGCAACAGCTATATAGTGCTTTCCTGTCAAAGAAAAGAAATGCTGATGACAAAGAAGTCTTTATTGCCAAAGATTATTTCAATTTCAGTAATAAAACAAATGATTTTACAGTAGGTGATCTGGACAGGCTGGGAGGAAGAAAACTTAGTGGAAATTTCTTCTCTTATAATGACAATAGCCGTACCATTCGCTTTGAAGGTAAAACCAAATTTTTTGATACTTTCAAGGATTTTGATCTACAGGCATCTGTGATAGGACAGGGGAATCTTGATAGCAATGAGTTGGATTTTAACTCTTTCATATTACTTAAAATGACCTTGCCGGAAAATGCAATGAATCAGATGGCAACATATCTGAATAGTTTCGGAATGTCTAATGCAGCAGCAAAGGTTATTAGTGAAACTAATAAAAAGCAGATAGCACAGAAAATGTCTGATCTGGCAAGTGAGAAATCTGCTAAAGATTTCCTGTCTGCCAATGCAATGGAAAACAAACCATTAGTGTCTTTTGATAAGTCAATGGCTAAAGCTTTTTGTATTTCTGAAGTGAAACTACGCTGGTCAGAAGAGCATAAAGCATGGTATAATATAGGGAAGATCGGAGTAGCAAACGTTCTTAAAAATGACATCAATTTTTTCTTTGATGGTTACCTGGAAATAAAGAAGACAACCAACGGTGATGTGTTTTCATTATATCTGGAACCAATGCAGGGCAACTGGTACTTCATTTCTTTTGAGAGTAATAAACTATCGGTATTATCATCAGATCCTACTTTCAATAGTATGGTTACTGCTAAGTCTAAAGGAGAGCAGACAAACGGGCGTTACTATTTTGTGACTGCTGATAATCTTGAAAAATCTTTATTTGTGAAAGATTATAAACTGAATTACCTGGGAATAGAAACTGCTGATGATGATGAGTTATCACCTGTTCAGGAATTAGCCCCGGAAGAGGAGCAAATGGAGCAAAAACCTGCAGAGGAAGTAGCTCCGGCAGAAGAGAAGTTAACTGACGAACATGCTGAGCCGGCAGAGGAAGTAGCTCCTAAGAAGAAAAAGAAGAAGAAAAAAGAAGAAGTGCCTGCTGAAGAAGAGGGTGGATTTTAAATAAAGGTTATTGAAGGCATGAATATATTTTATTTTGTTGGTGCAGTTTGTGCTTATCTCATTGGTTCTGTTTCTACGGCAATATTATATGGTAGAGGCGTACATGGCATAGATGTAAGACAGCATGGTAGTGGAAATGCAGGTGCTACTAATACTTTTAGAGTTTTAGGTAAAAAAGCAGGGGGTATCGTATTTGCAATAGATGTTTGCAAAGGCTTTCTGGCTACTTCAATCGCGGATTTATTGATCTGTCAGGGTTATATTTCGGGGGATTACCTCGTTCTTACAAAAATATTTTTTGGTATCTCATGTGTAATGGGTCATATCTTCCCCTTATTTCATAGTTTTAAAGGCGGTAAAGGGGTTGCAACCTTATTGGGTATGGGTTTGTCATTAAACCCAATAGGAGCCTTGCTATGCCTTGCTATATTCTTCGTGATCTTGTTAACTACTAAGTATGTTTCTGTTGGTTCAATAACAGCTGGGTTGGCTTTTCCGATTATCTGCACAATACAGCACCAGGATAGTATTTTAATTGGCCTGGGAGTAATTATCTTTCTTTTGCTGGTATATACTCACCGCGCAAATATTAAGCGCCTTATAGCTCATAGCGAAAGTAAAACTTATCTTTTCGGAAAGAAGCCTGAATAACAACAGATTTTTGAGCAAAAGAAACCCTTGCCTTGTAAGAGCAATGGTTTTTTATGTCTGGGGAGAAAGAATATAGACACGTTAGAAGAATTTCTAACAGGAAACGGGGGATAATAGTTAAAGAAATAGGAATAGGGGTCAGAGAACAGCGACTTTTAGTTTTCTGTTTAACTGCAATCTTTGATCTATTCGCTATCGTGGTAAGCTGTTGGTTAGCTTTCTTAAAAAGAAAAGGGGCTTTCCTGTTAAGGAAAGCCCCTTTAACAAAACTTACAATGAATTACAATGAAGTGATAGCACCAGTAGCATCAATTACTTTGATATCAAAAGTTACAGTGTTGTCTTGTTGTCCAGGCTTAGCTGCATAAGCAGAAACTTTGATCAAACCTCTTACACCGTCGTTCGTTACGAACAAGTAAGTTTTACCAGAAGCTACAGCAGTTTTCTTAGTTTCAGGAACACCAGCTTTATACACATCTATACCTTTAGCAGTAGAATAATTCAAAGTAGTCTCAGCAATATAGAACTTTCTTGTGCTGCCAGTGTTTGACGTAAATCCGTTAGCACTTCTTTCATCAACAGAAATGATGTTTGCAACAGATGAAGTAGTTACCGGTGTTGGTAATACAACAAAGTTGAAATCAGTAGTGCTAGTACTGAAATTTCCACTAGTTACAGTAGAAAGATTATTCACTCTGTAGTAAGAAGGTAAAGTTGGGTGTGCTTGGTCTCCAAGAGTAGCAGAACTAGTAACAACCTCAAGCACTGTTAGCTTAATAGTTGAAAAAGTTACGATTGCATTCTTGCTATCTGTAGCAGTATAGGTAATCTCATAAGCACCAGGAAAAGGAAGTATTGCATCAGCACCAGCAGTAGAAGTATAAGATGACACAGCTTTTGCAAATACAGTGTCTACGTCCGTATCAATACTTTTACCATTAAGCTTTGTTTCTACAACTACTTTGATGATACCAGAACCAGACAATGTAACGGTAGAACCAGCAAGAGATGAACCAGCATTGACATAATTTACTCCGTCAATAGTTGTGGCACCTACAATTTTGCTTGAGTTTCCAGGAGTGACATCATCATCTTTTTTGCTGCAGGAACTAAAAAATACCAAACCTGCCAAAGCAATGATTGGAAGTGTTGAAAGGATTTTTTTCATGTTAGAATAATTAGAGTTAATATTAAACAATTTTGGGTATACTCAAATCTAGAAGGAATTTTTCAAAGAAAAAAGGGGTATAGCTAAAATATATTAGTAAAAGGCTAATAGGATGACATTATCCTTTATTTTGCATGTAAACGGAGCCGTTTGAGAGATGCTTTTTATAAGCTTAGCCAATGTTATATTCCTTGAATAATTGATTGTGCTGATTGCCGAATTTACTGATACACCATTTTCTAAGTTCCAGTGCTTCATCAGTCCGTAACCATTTGAGTGCTTTAGTTAATTCCTTTCGGAAAAGCGATGCATCAAAACTCACTTTTTCTAAAATAGTCTTAGTGTATTCCAGCATGTTATAAATTAGCAATAGGGTTAAATAAATCTGGTTATAGGAAAACTGTAATTATTTAGAAGTTACGAATTCATCTTTGATTAGTTGTAACTTAACCAATAAATAATTTCATTTATCGAATAACTATCCAGCTCGTTAATGCCGAGGCAACAGCAACCCACATGAATGTAAGTAGTAAGCCCGGATTCAGACGATTGAATTTGTAGATTGCAGTTAGAAATTTGCTGAAGATTAGTTTCCTCTCTTGAATCTTTTCCATAGTATAAAGATAGGAAAACTCTAAGGTCTGGTATGTTAATTATATCTCATAAACTGACATACGAGATTTTTAAGATGAAATAGTTATTATACTACTGACTTAGTAAGAAAATGATTGATAATCAGCTTAATTCGTTTTTTTGTGTTCCGGATTGTAGAAAGAATATTCTGTTTGAGCTCCATGAAACAAATAAAGGCCCCCAATTTGAGCCTTTATTTGTTAAAATATTACATCGCCTGTAGAGGTAAGAAAACCTTATTTTTGAAATTTCAGACGAACTAATTCTTTTTCTGTAAGGTATCTCCAATTTCCTCTTGGTATGTCCTTTTTGGTAAGTCCGGCATACATAATGCGGTCTAGGCGTTCAACTTTGTAACCAAGTTCTTCAAAAATCCTTCTCACAATACGGTTCCTTCCCAAGTGTATTTCAATACCGATACTTGTACGGTCAACACCTACAATAGCCAGGTCATCCACCTGCGCAACTCCGTCAAAGAGTTTTACACCGGCTACAATTTTTTCAAAGTCTTCCTCCTCCAAAGGTTTATCTAAATCTACATGGTAGATTTTTTTGATATTGTTAGAAGGGTGAGCCAGTTTTTCAGAAAGCTCTCCGTCATTTGTCAATAATAATAGGCCAGTCGTATTTCTATCCAGACGTCCTACAGGGTAAAGGCGTTCTGTAGCAGCATTAGCTACCAAATCCATTACTGTTTTGCGTTCATCAGGATCATTCGTCGTTGTAATGAAATCTTTCGGCTTGTTCAACAGTACATAGACCAGCTTTTCACGTTTCAGCGTACGGCCATTGTATTTTACAACATCGTTTGCCTGAACCATGTAGCCCATTTCAGTAACTACTTTGCCATTGATTGTGATTTCGCCTGTTTCAATAAGTAAATCCGCATCCCTTCTTGAGCATACACCGCTATTGGAAATGTAACGGTTCAGGCGGATACCATCTCGTTTTTCAGTATCAGTAGTCTTTGCTTTGGGTGCATGATGTTTAGAATAGTTCTCTTTAGCTGTCTTAAAATCGTAATTGGGGGTGTTGATATCTTCTTCGCCCTGGCCAGATTTTCTACCCCTTTCAGGAGGTAATGGTTTGGTACGGTCATTGTTAATGCCAAATTTTCGGTCAAAACCTTCTGTTTTAGGTACTCGTTTTTTATAAGGAGATGCTTCCTCTTCTTTCTTGTGGAAGTGTGATTTCTTATCAGAATTACCTCTGAATCCTTCTGATTTGCCACGAGCAGAAAAGCCTGTTTTTATATTTTTACCAGATCCGAAAGAACGCTCACCGCCTTCTTTCTTCTCATAGCGTTCTTTTGTATTATTGCCTTTGAATCCTTCTGATTTGCCGCGGCTGAAAGTGCCGGGTTTTTCGTTTCTTGTATTACTGAATTTACGCTCGCTACCTTCGTTACGGCGTGGACCTTCCGAAATTCTTGGTCTTTTTTCTGAAAACTTTCTGTCACCCGCTTTTCCTGATCTCTCAGAATTGCCTCTTGCAGAGTCTTTCTTTGGCCCTTTTGATGAGTCGCCTGAACGAGATGACCTTCCCGGCCTGTCGTTGTCTGAATTAAATTTTGCCATGTTAGCTTGGTATTGCTACCAGATATTTATAATTATTGAATTGTATTAAGTGTTGAACTGATAAATAAGTTCCTTAATCGGTTAGCGTAGTATTGCCAATTTCATTGTCGTTAATAGCGAAATCTTTAGGTTGAGGTAATTCTGAAATGCTATTAATACCAAAATATTCCAGAAACTTGTCGTTTGTACCATAAAGTAATGGTCTGCCGGGACCGTCTGATTTCCCTTTGATTTCTATAATTTCTTTTTCGAGCAATTTTTGGATTGCATAATCGCAGTTAACGCCCCTGATAGCTTCAGCCTGACTTTTAGAGATTGGTTGTTTATAAGCAATAATAGATAAAGTTTCCAGTGCCGATGCTGACAAGCGCTTTTTAGAGGCCTGCTTCAATAGAATTGATAAGCTGGTTTGATATGCAGGTTTTGTTAAAAACTGATAACCACCTGCCATGCTATAAATAGCAAAAGAAAATTGTTCGTCCTCGTACTTTTGGATCAAAAAATCTATTGCTTCTGAAATATGTTCCACAGGAACTTCAGCCTCAAACATTTCGGTCAGACAACTTTTAATTTCCTGTACTGACAATGGTTTTTCAGCACAAAAAATTAAAGCCTCAATATGATTTTTAAGGAAATCCATGCAGTTTTTCCTGCAATTTAACAAAACTTGAGCACATAAAAGAATGCCTCCGGTTTTTCATGAAAGTCGGAGGCATTCTTTGTTATTGTTTTGCTAGTTTGGCTTCAATAGAATGTTGTGTGTGTGGCACTGCTCTAAGTCTTTCTCTTGGAATTAGTTTGCCGGTGTCAACACAAATACCATAAGTCCCGTTTTTAATACGAACAAGTGCATTCTCCAATTGTGTAATGAATTTTTGCTGACGGGCTGCTAATTGGTTGAAACTTTCTTTTTCTAATGTTTCTGCACCATCTTCAAGCATTTTTATATTGCCCGCAGTTCCGTCTGTACCCGAATCATTACGTCTGGTAAGCGACTCTTTCATGAAAGAAAGCTCCTTACGCGCCCTGTCCAGTTTACTGCTGATCAGTTCCTCAAATTCCTTCAGTTCTTCCTCAGAATATCTTACTTTCTCGTCTGCCATCGTGATCATATGATTGATTGTTAGGTTGTTTGGTTTGGTTATAGATGCAAATGTAAACTATAAATGCAATTTGTTAATTACCCCTTTGTTAACAAATTCTATACCAAATTACCTGGGGTTGTACTTTAAAACGCACTTATTGGTGCATTGTTTCCTTTACAGATACTCAGAGCCCGATTAGCCTACTAAGTTTTATAATCATTTTTAACGAAAATTTGTTCCATTCTGTATTATCGAGGGGAGTTTAGGTATTGGATTTGAATCTGTTAGCTTATATGTCATAGTTCAGAAGCGAGGTAATTGCTATGTAAGTTTTTCTTTATAATAGAACAAAAATTAAACTTTTATGGGTCGTGGGCGTAAGTTGTATAAGAATTTTTAGTGTACCTTTACATTTAGGAATTAATATGGTAGCAGAGGTTATGAATGTCAGGAAAGTAGAAAAAGAAGAATTGTCTTCTTTAAAAATTACAACTAAGGATGTTTTAGCTGGTGACGAGGCGCGTCAGCGTTTAAGAAGCATATACTTGACTAAAGCAGAAAAGCTCGGGAACTCTTACAAAGGT
This sequence comes from uncultured Bifidobacteriaceae bacterium, assembly GCA_964572965.1. GTDB lineage: Bacteria > Bacteroidota > Bacteroidia > Cytophagales > UBA9547 > CAZNHL01. Next base: position 148,321 of record CAZNHL010000001.1, on the reverse strand, counting down.
AAGGTGAAAATGTACATTGGCCTTGAAGACGGGGAGCTGATTTCCGTTGAGACTACTATCTGGCACGTAGATGTGGATAGTATTTCACTTAAAGGTGATGTACATGTGCCGGTTAAGGCAATTCAGGAAGTAGAATTTTAGGGTAAAACCCAACAAATAGTTTTAACTGCGGAAAACCTGAAAAGTTTTCCGTATTTTTTTCTAGAAATTTTAGTAGATAAATTTTTATTCCCTATATTTGCAGTCCGTTTTTCGCAAACGAGATTAAACAAGATTGAGTCATGAATCCACTGTTGAAAGAAATTAGTGAAGCATATAATGAAAAAAGAGCAACTCTTCCTTCATTCAATGCAGGTGATACTGTAAACGTACACGTTAAAATCAAAGAAGGTAACAAAGAAAGAATTCAGCAATACCAAGGTGTTGTAATTCAGAGAAGAAACCAAAACTCTAACGGAGAGACTTTCACTGTAAGAAAAGTTTCTAACGGTGTAGGTGTGGAAAGAATTTTCCCGGTTCTATCTCCTTCTATTGATAAGATCGAAGTAGTAAGGTTAGGTTCTGTAAGAAGAGCCAGATTGTTCTATCTGAGAGAGGCTAAAGGTAAAGCCGCTAGAATCAAAGAAAAACTTGTTTCTAAGTAATATACCGAAGCCTCCCACAGAAATGCGGGAGGCTTTTTTATTATTAGCCTTTTGTTCGTCGTGAACAAAATATATTACTATTATTGTTATAGCCGAAATGAAGCTGCAATTCTATAAATATCAGGGTACTGGCAACGATTTTGTCATTGTTGACAATAGGAACAATATCTTCGATTCAAATGATCGTGCATTGGTAAAGAAATTGTGCGATCGTCGTTTTGGTATTGGGGCTGATGGTTTTATGTTGCTTGAAAATGAGCTGGGTTTTGATTTCAAAATGGTTTATTTTAATTCAGACGGCAATGAAAGCACTATGTGTGGTAATGGCGGAAGATGTCTGGTTAAATTTGCCTATCATCAAGGTGTATTTACAGAGAGTGCAAGTTTCCTTGCTATAGACGGACCGCATGAGGCTTATATAAAAAATAATATTGTTCATTTGAAAATGATCGATGTAACAGGTGTTGAAGAGAATAAAAATGACGCTTTTCTCAACACAGGTTCGCCACACTATGTGGCATTTGTCGACAATATTGAACAATACAACGTGTTTGAAAACGGCCGTAATATTCGTTACTCAGAGCGTTTTAAAAACGGAGGAACCAATGCTAATTTTATAGAGAAAATTGGGGATAACGAAATCTTTGTTCGTACTTACGAGCGCGGCGTTGAAGATGAGACTTATTCTTGTGGAACAGGCGTTACTGCGGCAGCAATAGTAGCTTCAAGAAATGGCCTTGAAAGCCCTGTTAAAGTAAAAACCCTTGGCGGAAACTTAAGTGTCAATTTTGATTTTAATGGAGAGAAATATTTGAATGTATACCTGAATGGCCCGGCAGAGCTGGTATTTAAAGGAGAAATTGATATTTAAAACAGGGATATCCTTGTTTTAAGAAAAAGGACCTTCGAGGTCCTTTTTTTATTTTGACGAGTCTTTAGACTCTGATTTAAAGAAAAACATACAATTTTATACCATAATATGTGAGTTTAAACGAATAATCTTTGTGAAATACTTCCATTTTAGGTAATTTGCCTTTTTAAGAATTTTAGCAGAAAAAGTAGAATTTTATGAGCGGGACTACGCAGATTCAGGTTCAGAAAACCACCAACTCTAAGTTGGCAAGTGTGGATTTTAAAAATTTAGGCTTCGGGAAGGTTTTTACTGATCATATGCTGGTCTGCGACTATGCCAATGGTGCATGGAAAGCTCCTCAAATTGTGCCTTTTCAAAACCTGGATCTTAGTCCGGCGGTATCTGTTATCCATTATGGCCAGACCATTTTTGAAGGATTGAAGGCATACAAAAATGATAAGGGAGAAATTTTGACTTTTCGTCCGGATGCTAACTGGGCGCGTATGTGCCTCTCTGCAGAAAGACTATGTATGCCTGCTGTACCTAAAGAGGTTTTTATTGACGGTCTTTTGGAGTTATTGAAAGTAGAAAAGGACTGGTTTCCTACAGCAGAAGGAACGTCTATGTATGTTCGTCCTTTTATGTTTGCTACTGATGCTGAAATCAGGGTAAAACCTTCTGATACTTATAGATTTATTATATTGCTTTCCCCGTCTGGTTCTTATTATTCTGAACCGGTAAAAGTATTGGTTGAGAAAAAGTATGTAAGAGCGAGTAACGGTGGTTTAGGTGCAGCTAAAACTGCAGCTAACTATGCGGCTTCATTGTATCCTGCAAAACTTGCAGCAGAAAAAGGCTATCATCAGTTAATCTGGACAGATAGTAAAGAGCATAAATATATTGAAGAAGCCGGAACCATGAACTTTATGTTTGTGCTGGATGGTACTTTAGTTACTCCTGAATTGGGTGATTCTATTTTGCCGGGTATAACCCGCGATAGCATTATTCAATTAGCGAAGGATGCCGGAATGAAAGTGGAAGAGCGTCGTGTATCTGTTGATGAGATTGTTAATGCTATCAAGACTGGCAAGTTAGAGGATGCATTTGGTGCAGGAACAGCAGCAACTGTTTCTCACATCAGCCACATCAGTAATGATGGTGTAGACTATGAATTACCTGCGGTTTCTGGCCGTAAGTTTTCTAATAGTGTTTCAAAAGAATTGAATGAAATAAAGTTTGGTCATAAGCCAGACAAACATAACTGGGTAGTAAAATTGAAAATCTAAAATATAACTTTTAAAAATATAACCTTAATCTAGCCTTTGCGTACATTCAGAAAAGATTTTGTATACATTCCAGGCATTGAAATCCAGGTTGTTTTCTTGAATTTTTGATTCAATCCATAAGTCTTGGTTAGATTTAGGATAGGATTGAAAATACGGGGTTTTTAATAAGGTTGTATTTTTAAAACGTAGAAATCGTGAGAGTTAGAGTAATTTTTTTGACTGAAAATATTGGCGCAACGGTTCCGTTTCATCACCAATATATCATATCAAGACTTGTCAAAGAAATGATAGTCTTGCATGAGGAATTTTCGGGATTCAAACATTTTACATTTTCAGGAATTAAAGGACAGACAAAGGTGTCACGTGAAGGGCTTCAGGTTCTTTCCAGCAGGATCACCATTGTTTTTTCAAGTCCAAATGAAAAATTCATTGAATACCTGATGAGTAAGATCTTTTCTTACAGAAGGCTTGAAATCGCTAATTTGCGAATAAGGCCGGAAAGTGTAGAAGAAGAAGAGTTACCTCCTTTCACTAATAAGATGAAATACCTGTGTATTTCTCCTGTAATCTTGTCTGATCCGAGAGGTAAAGGCTATGATCCTAAAAAGTTCATACTGCCTACAACAGATGGTTTTTCAGATCTTATTTATGAATCAACAATGACAAATCTGGATAAGATGGGTGTTCACTCTCCTGAAAAAATGGCTACTTTCTATAAGTTCCAGATAGTGCCGGATCAGGATTACCTGCATAAAATCCGTGAGGAAGAGAAAAAAATAGCTAGAATATATAATACATATATTAATGAGGCTAAATATGAAGTAAGAGGTTATACTTTACCTTTCACCTTATATGCAGAGCCTGAAGTGCAGGAGTTTATATTTAGTACCGGTATGGGTTCTATCACCAATGAGGGTTTTGGAATGGTAGATGTACCTGCTACAGAAATAAAGAGAAGTACTACTCCGTATCTGGTTAAAAGACTGGCTTCTTAGTAAACATAAATGATAAAATAAAAAGGTCCCGCTCATACATCGAGCGGGACCTTTTTATTTTATCTAGGTACAACGTATTGTGTATTCTGATAGCCTATTAACAGGTCTGTTTGTGATGTGATAGGTCTGTAATAGAGCAGTACATCGTATATGTTTTCGGTAACACTGAAACAACCTTCATATGGGCTCAGTTGTACTTTCCCGTTTTTGGGTTTATAAACATATACGTAATTATAATAGCCCTGCTTCAATGATGGAGCACATGTATATGTTTGATTTTCTGCGTCATAGGTCATCTTGAAATCTGTCCGTAGTTTCCAGTCTGTTAAACCGCCCAAAACATAAACGTCACCATCAAGCTCTTCAGGTACTTTATATTGGAACTTAACTGTTACATAGTCAGGGTCAGTTGCAGAGTTGTTACTTTCATACCTGTTAATTACAAATCTTCCGTTAATATCAATAAGATATTCATAGACAGAATTTTTCTTTTTGTCTGGCATTAAGACAGCAACATTACTTTTGTTGTCTTTTTCAAGCCTGTCTATATTGAGCTGCTGAAACATAATACTTCTGGTGTCAAATGCCCGAAATTCGTTACCTCCGGGAAAAGTAGTTTCACCATTGAAATATGAATAGTCCAGGACTTTGTCAAAATCTTTAACATACAGAGGAGGCAAGCCAACAATAGCATTATCCCAACGGGCATTTTGGCGCATTACAATCTTAAAGTCAGCAGTATTGGTAACTTCTGCGTTATAGGCATAATAGTTTGCAGTTACATTGAGCTGTTGGTGTGTAGAGCGTTGCCTTGTTACGTCGGAAAATGATACCTTAAGTCCGATAGGGACCCTGTTTTCATAAACACAGAACCTTCTGGTTATAATGATATCATCTTTGTTACCATCCCGGTAAATCATCAAAACATAATTGCCCGATATTTTTACTTTTGGTAATTGAAATGTATAATGTGTATAAGCTACTTTAGTAGCATTTGATAATTGATATTGCGTTAAAAGGATTTCATTTATCTCGCTCATGAACCGTATGTCCATCATATCTGACTGGGTCCAGTTTGATTCACATCGTATGATTTTTGCATAATAATAGTTGTATTCACTACCCATTTCGTCAAATTCCAGCATAAGTGGGAATGCTTGAGCAATGCTTACTATCGGTGATTGAAAAATATCAGTATTATTGCCACCATTAGGATATAGTTGCACTGTACGTATATTATTTTCATAAATCCAGTCTTCAAGACGGAGTGTTTTATTGCTTCCTTTACCACTACTTATAAAGTGTAGGAATATAAAAAATATTGTAAGTGGGATTAAAAAAGGTTGTCTGATCATGGTTGGATTTCATTTTGGTGCATCTTACGCCATTCTTCTATCGGAACAAGTCTGTCTTCACCGCTGTCGTATATTCTGATCTTATTGGTTTTAGGGTCAATGTAGAACTGATAATAGGTTTTGCCTGATACCGTATCGTCGTCTACAACGCTTACAGAATAGTAAGGATCATCTTCACTCGGTTTTTGTGCCAGTTCCGGGTAAATTCGTTTCTTTCCCTGAAATTTTAAGACAGTTTTTTTGACTTCAGGAAGTGCCATTATCAGTCTCTGTACTCTTATTTCCGGGGAAACATAAACCTCTTTTTCCTTAGGTTCTACCGTCGCAACTGTATCAATAATAGGTTTTTTATTGGCATTCTCCAATGAATCAAGGTATCTTCTGTCCAAGGGCTCTTCGGTTTCTGAGAAATAATCACAGGACGTAAGCATTGAACATGACAAAAGGAAGAGACAAATATATTGGACTGACTTCATAGGCTTATAATGATGCTTCTAAGGATTCTATTTGGAGCGCTATTTCTTCCCACTTTTGATTTTGTTCTGCAAGTTGCAGTGTTACTTTATCATAAGCAGCATTGAGATCGGCAAGTTTGGCACTATTACTGTAAACGTCCGGATTGGCCAGTTCGTTTTCAAGAGTACCTTTCTCAGATTCCAGCGCAGTTATTTCTTTCTCAATTAACTCAAGTTTACCTTTGGCGTTCCGGATATTTTTCTGAAGTGCTTTACGCTCTTCATCATTTATCTGAGGTTTAAGATCCTGTTTTTTCTCTTTTTTAACAGGAGGAGCAGCTGTTAACGACTGAGCAGCTTCTCTTTCCTTACGCCAGGTCTCATATTCATCATATGTACCTTTGTACTCTTTGATCTCATGATTTTCAATATACCATATTTTATTGGCAATATTTCTTACAAAATGGCGGTCGTGAGAAACAGTGACAAAAGTTCCTTCATATTGCTGCAATGCCTGAATCAACACATTCACAGAAAGCATATCCAGGTGGTTGGTAGGTTCATCCAATAAAAGAAAGTTTGCTTCTGAAACCAATGTCTTTGCCAAAGCCACCCGCGATTTTTCACCTCCCGAAAGTACTTTGATTTTTTTGAACACATCGTCATTAGTAAACAGGAAGCAACCTAAAACGCTACGCAATTCCACTTCAGTTTTTTTAGACCCGCATTGCTTCATCTCTTCAAGAATCTCGTTTTCTACATTCAGAGATTCTAATTGATGCTGAGCATAAAATGACTTGCGAATATTGTGCCCCAATGTAGAAGTTCCGTTAATCTGTTCCTCTCCTGCTATAATTCTCAGAAGTGTAGACTTACCTCGTCCGTTTGCTCCTATCAATGCAATTTTGTCGCCACGTTCTACCATGGCGCTGGTATTTTTCAAAATAACGAGGTCGCCATAGGCCTTGGAAACATTTTCCATTGTAGAGATGAAACGACCGGGTTGCACACTGAAGTTAAATTTGAAATTAACTTTAACAACACTCTCGTCTACTTCTTCAACAAGCTCCATTCTGTCAAGCGCTTTTACCCTTGACTGTACCTGGTTAGACTTAGAAGCTTTGGCTTTAAAACGCTCTATGAACTTTTCCGTCTGACGGATTTTTGCCTGTTGGTTTTCGTAAGCACCACGCTGTATTTCTTTCCTTAACTCTTTTTCTTCAAGGTAAAAAGAATAATTGCCTGAATAAAGGTTCAGTTTTCCGCCACTTACTTCTACTATTGTATTGATAGTATTATCAAGGAATTGCCTGTCGTGTGAAACAACGATGATAGCTCCTTCATAATTAGTCAGGTAGTTTTCAATCCATTGGATAGAAGGTAAATCCAGGTGGTTGGTAGGTTCATCCAGTAAAAGCAAAGAAGGCTTCATTAAAAGAAGTTTGGCAAGCATTACACGCATCCGCCAGCCTCCTGAAAACTCTTTTAATGGTCTTTGTAGTGATTCGGTACTAAAGCCTAAACCTTCGAGAATTTCTTCTGCCTTCGCATGAATACTATACCCGTCCAGAGTTGCAAATTCATCCTGGTAAGCGGCCAGCTTTTCCAGTATTTTATCGTCGTAGTTGGTTTCGATTTCTTTAAGCAGTCCGTCAATTAATCTTTGCAGTTCATTCTGGCGTTCAAAAGCCTGCATGGCAACCGAAAGAATACTGTCTTCTGTCTGATAAGAAAGCAAGTCCTGGTTCAGGAAGCCGATTGAACAATCTCCGCTTTTGGAAATAGTGCCGCCATCAGGTGTATAATCTCCACTGATCATTTTTAAAAGCGTAGATTTACCGGTACCATTTGCCCCGATTAAACCAATTCGGTCTTTTGGCTTAATGTGTAAAGAGGCTTCGTCGTAAAGGATACGACTACCCAAATAGAAAGAGAGATTTGAAATAGACAGCATTCTGTAAAATTACGCAAAAATGAGTGAATAGAAATGACTTTGGTTAAAAAGCACTTCTGTTGTATTTAGATAATGGCAGCTTTCAAGGGTATACAAAGTGTTTAAACTTGTTTAGCAAAGCATTTGGCTTTACCTTTGTTTAAACTGAGTCTAAATAGGAGATGAGCCCCAAAAGAAGCCTTGCGGATATGAGAATAGGAGAGAAAAGCATCATTGATGGCTTTACTGATGCTGACCTTTCTGTAAAATTACTTGAAATGGGTTGTCTGCCCGGTTCTGAAATTAAATTAGCTTCAAAAGCGCCTCTTGGAGATCCAATTTGTATTGCTGTGTGTGGATATAATCTTTCTCTTCGTTTAGACGAGGCATCTACGATAGAGATAAGATAAATTAGAATGAGAAAAGATCAGATCAATATTGCACTCTTGGGTAATCCCAATGCCGGGAAGTCTTCACTTTTTAATCACCTTACTGGTCTGAACCAAAAAGTCGGTAATTTTCCTGGTGTTACTGTAGATAAAAAAGTTGGTTTCTGTACTTTACCGGATAATAGTGTTGCAAGAATTATAGATCTTCCAGGCACATATAGTATATATCCGCGCTCCATAGATGAGCGTGTGGTTTTTGATATTCTTAACAATCCGGCATCAGAAGACTATCCTGATGTGCTGGTTGTAATTATAGATGCTTCCAATCTTCGCAGAAACCTGTTATTGTTTACTCAGCTAAAAGATTTTGGTTTTCCTGTAATACTGGCATTGAACATGATGGACGTAGCCGAACGTCATGGACTTAAGATTGATGTAGAAGGTTTGTCAGAAGATTTCGGAACGAAAGTGTTCCCTCTGAATGGTCGTAAAGGAGAAGGGCTTGATCAGCTAAAAGCTGCAATGGTTAACCCTGGTCATGTGGCAGGAGATACTTTTGTAGACCTAAAGTCTTTAAGCGGCAATCTGATTACCAAAGTAAGAACTTCTCTGAATATTGATAATGACTACCGTGCCCTTCAATTAGCACATCATCATCTGGATTTGAAAGAGCTTTCTTCTGAGCAAAAAGGAAAACTGGCTCAAATTTGTGCAGAAGAAAATTTTGAAAGTAATACTGCACAGGCAAAAGAGACGATAGCCCGTTATAAGGAAATCAATCTTATTTATAGTAAAAATGTAGCTGAACCTGAGGTAGAAGATACCATTACATTCAGCAGCAAAATAGATAAGATATTAACTCATAAGGTTTGGGGTTATGTTATTTTCTTTGTTGTGATGATGCTCATTTTTCAGGCGGTATTTGCGTGGGCAAGTTACCCTATGGAATTGATTGATCAGGGAGTTGCGTCATTAAATGCGTTTTTACAAGAAAAACTTCCGGCTGGCGCACTAACAAATCTCTTAACTGAAGGGCTTATTGCCGGATTGGGTGGAGTATTAATTTTTATCCCCCAGATTGCTGTTTTATTTGCTTTCATAGCCATTTTAGAAGAGAGTGGCTATATGGCGCGTGTTATGTTTATCATGGACAAGATTATGCGTCAATTTGGTCTGAACGGCAAAAGTATTGTTCCTCTTGTTTCAAGTGTAGCTTGTGCTGTTCCGGCCATTATGGCTGCCCGTAGTATCGACAACTGGAAGGACCGCCTGATTACTATTTTTGTAGCTCCGTTGATCAGCTGTTCTGCACGTATTCCTGTATTTACAATTTTGATTGCTTTAGTAGTGCCTCCGACATATATATGGGGTGTTTTTAATCTACAGGCCTTGACTCTGATGGGGCTATATATCCTTGGCTTCCTTACAGCCATTGCCTCTGCCTGGGTGATGAAGCTGATCATTAAAACGAAGGAGAAGAGTTATTTTATATTAGAACTACCAGGTTATAAAGTTCCCCGCTGGAAAAATGTAGGATTAACGATCATTGAAAAGGTGAAGACTTTCGTTTTTGAAGCCGGGAAAGTGATCATGGCTATTTCTATTGTGCTTTGGGTACTGGCATCTTACGGTCCTGGAAACTCAATGGATGAGGTTGAAAAATCGGTAGAAAAGGTAAAAGTAGAAAAGCAGCTGACAGAAGAAGAGGCCGACAATTTACTGGCGTCCGGTAAACTTGAAGCATCTTATGCCGGTCATTTTGGTCATTTTATCGAACCGGTTATCAAACCTCTGGGTTTTGACTGGAAAATAGGAATTGCATTAGTTACCTCTTTTGCTGCCCGTGAGGTATTTGTTGGAACAATGTCTACTATTTATAGTATTGGTACTGCTGCTGATGAAGAAGCTACAGTTGTTAACCGTATGAGGGCTGAGATTAATCCAGAAACCGGAGGTCCTATGTATACGCCTGCGCTGGGTTTCTCTTTAATGGTTTTTTATCTGTTTGCCATGCAATGTATGAGTACACTGGCAGTTACTTACCGCGAAACGAAGGGTTTAAAATGGCCAATGCTACAACTTGTGTATATGACCGGCCTTGCGTATGCAGCAAGCTTTGTTGTGTATCATTTGTTTTAGCTTCTCGCTAAATAACTATTGAGTATCCGTTGCAATGTACATTACTGATCCGTTTAACCAGGAATTATAAATCCTGATCTGCGAAATTCTGGGTTATCTGTGGAAGAAAACTTAAGAAGGTTCATAGAAGCGCATAGTCATTAAATAAATTATCTTTGCGTAGATCTAATAAAAGAAATGTTCTATGGAATGGCTTAGAAATAATATACTTAGCATGTTAGCAGTGGTTTTACTTGGTTTAGTCCTTTACAACCAGTATGAAATAAAGAAAGCAATAGCTGAAGTTCAAATCGAAGTAAATGGGATAGACGATAAACTGGACTACCTGGAGTCGGATATTAATCAGATACATCATTAATGAAAAGGCCGTCAATGCGGCCTTTTTTGTTTAAAGTGATCTCGGATCATTTTGACCAATATTAAAAACACAAAACTATGTGCTTTCATTTGAATTGATGCTAATCTAAGTTAATTTTGCAAAACCGAAAGGCTATCACCTTTTTATCAAATCATTATACAGATAAATCAATGGCAAATTCAAAATTCAGAGACACCGCTATTTTTGACCTGATTCAAAAAGAAAAGCAACGTCAGTTGCACGGTATCGAATTGATTGCTTCTGAAAACTATGTTTCAGAGCAGGTAATGGAAGCACAAGGCAGTGTTCTAACAAACAAGTATGCTGAAGGTTTACCAGGCAAAAGATACTATGGTGGTTGTGAGGTAGTGGATCTTTCTGAGCAATTGGCTATTGACCGTATCAAAAAACTATTTGGTGCAGAGTGGGCTAACGTACAGCCTCACTCTGGAGCACAGGCTAATGCTGCTGTAATGTTGGCAGTATTGAATCCGGGCGACAAAATTCTTGGTTTCAACTTGTCTCATGGTGGTCACCTTACACACGGTTCTCCGGTAAACTTCTCCGGTAAATTATACCAGCCATTTTTCTATGGTGTGGAAGAAGAAACCGGTTTGATTGACTGGAACAAAGTTGCTGATACAGCTAAGGCTGAAAAACCGAAATTGATCATTTGTGGTGCTTCTGCTTATTCCCGTGACTGGGATTATGCGAAACTTCGCCAGATTGCTGACAGTATTGGTGCTTTACTATTAGCAGATATTTCTCACCCGGCAGGTTTGATTGCAAAAGGTCTGTTGAACAATCCAATGCAACATTGCCATATTGTTACTACAACTACACACAAAACTTTGCGTGGTCCACGTGGCGGTTTGATCATGATGGGTAAAGATTTCGAAAACCCATTCGGATTAAAAACTCCTAAAGGAGAAATAAGAATGATGTCTAACTTGTTGGACATGGCCGTATTCCCTGGTACGCAAGGTGGCCCATTGGAGCACGTAATTGCTGCTAAAGCAGTTGCTTTCCACGAGGCATTGTCTCCTGAGTACGAGGCATATGTAAGACAAGTAAGAAAGAATGCATCAGTTGCCTGTACTGAATTTGTAAGAAGAGGTTACAAAGTAATTTCTGGTGGTACTGATAATCACTTGATGTTAATAGATCTGCGCTCTAAAGGTTTGACTGGTAAAATTGCTGAAGAATCTTTGGTGAAAGCTGATATTACTATCAACAAAAACATGGTTCCTTTTGACGACAAGTCACCATTCGTTACTTCTGGTATGCGTGTAGGTGCTGCCGCAATGACAACACGTGGTTTGAAAGAAGAAGATTTTATTCGTATAGTAGATTACATCGATACTGTATTGAGCAATTACGACAATGAAGCAAAACTGAAAGCTGTTCGTGAGGATATCAACAAGTGGATGGAGAACTATCCTTTGTTCAGTATGTAATTCATAGCTGTATAAATTAAAAAAGTGAAAGCCCCGTAAAATTTGCGGGGCTTTCACTTTTTAAGGTAAACTGTTTTAACAAATATCATGTTGCCAGGGATTAAAATTTCCTTCTTCCCGATTCTCGTAGTACCTTTACGGCAGAAATAATATCACATTTAAATAACGAAGGTTTTGCCATTAGATTTAAAAGAAATGTCCTTTGTGGACCATCTGGAAGAGCTCAGGTGGCATATCATCAGATCTATAATAGCGATCTCTGTATTAACATTGGTGTCATTTGCCAGCATGGGTTGGGTTTTTCATGAAATAATCCTTGCACCGACAAGGACAGATTTCTGGACCTATGTAAAGTTATGTGAATTAGCTCAGCTACTCGGAGGTATTGAAGGCTTATGCGTAGATAAAATAGACTTCTCTTTGCAAAGCCGCGAACTTTCAGGCCAGTTTACTATGCATCTTACAGCTTCTTTCGTTCTTGGTGGTATTATGGCTTTTCCTTATGTAGTCTGGGAGCTGTGGCGTTTTATAAAGCCGGGACTAAAAGTTACTGAACAGAATGCTACTACGGGCGTTGTTTTATTTGTATCTGTGTTGTTTATTTCAGGCATTTTGTTTGGTTATTATGTAGTAGCTCCGATGTCTGTCAATTTTCTGGCAAACTACAAACTCGACGAAAGCATTGCAAACCAGTTTGATATAACTTCTTATGTAAGCACGATCTGTATGCTGGTCTTAGGAACAGGCTTAATATTTCAACTACCGGCCATTATTTGGGGTGCTTCCAAAATGGGTTTGGTGACTCCGGCCTTTTTAAGGCAATACTGGCGGCATGCTTATGCTGGAATTGTCGTTTTAGCGGCAATAATTACACCTTCACCCGACCCGTTCAGTTGCATAATGGTGGCCATTCCTTTGATACTCTTGTATGAGTTAAGTATTTTCCTTTCGGCAAATGTTTATAGGAGTAAGAAAAAGGCTGAAGCAGCTGCAAGTAAATTATAGTTTCAATAAGATAAAACTACTGAAATGAAAATAGCAATAGGAGGTGACCACGCTGGTTTTGCCTACAAACAAGAAATTATCAAACATTTGGAAACTCTTGGACATACTGTACAGGATTTCGGACCATCAAGTGAAGCTTCATGTGACTATCCTGACCATGCGCACCCTGTTGCAGATGCGGTAGAAACTAAGAAAGCCGATTTCGGTATTTTAATTTGCGGAAGTGCAAATGGTGTTGCTATGACGGCTAATAAGCATCAGGGAATCCGTGCAGCTTTATGCTGGGATGACGAAATTGTGAAGCTGGCACGTAGTCACAACGATGCAAACATTCTTTGCATACCTGCCCGTTTTGTAAGTCAGTTTAAGGCTAACCAATTTGTAGATACTTTCCTTACAACTCCTTTTGAAGGAGGAAGACATCAGGCGAGAGTGGATAAAATTGCTTGCTAGACTAACTTTTGAAGATTTGGAGCGGATTGAATTACTATTTAATCCGCTTTTTGTTTAATATACTATTGAATACTTTTGCAATCAGATTATGGATAATACCTTTTGCTGTTAAATATATTTTTCAATGAGACTTTATCTTTTAGCGATATTCTTTTTGGGCCTTTTTTATGCTAAAGGACAAACGGCGCTGCAGCATGATGAGCAGGGAAAAGCAAGTATAGCAGCCGGGAAATACAAAGAAGCTGTTGAGCACTTTAATCTCGCACTTAAAACTAACCCCAAAGATTTATTTGCCTTGTCTAACCGTGGTTTTGCTAAAACTAAGCTGGAAGACTTTAAAGGCGCAATTCTGGATTACTCTAAACTCATTGAGATTAATCCTAAGGATGGAGAAGCTTATTATAACAGAGCTATTGCAAAGGATAATCTCAAAGACTACAGAGGAGCTGTTAATGACTACACAAAAGCCATTGAATTTAATCCCGGACATGCTGAGGCTTACTATAACAGAGGTGGATTAAAGCATTTGATCGGAGATTATCAGGGCGCTATTGATGATTATACCAAAGCAATAAATCTTAACCCCCGCGATGCTGATGCATTTAATAACAGAGGTTTAAATAAAGTATTGCTGGAAGACAGAATAAGTGCCATTGATGATTATACCAAAGCCATTGGACTCAACCCGTCTTATGCAGAAGCTTATTATAACAGAGCTTTGGCAAAAGATCAGAATAGAGACTCTTTGGCAGCTATTGAAGATTATACTGAAGCAATAAAGCTGGGCTTAAACAACATCAGTGTTTTTTATAACAGAGGTTTGTTAAGAGATAACGTAAAGGATTATTCTGGTGCTATTGAAGATTTTACCAAGGTGCTCAGCCTGAATGCTAAAGACGAAACAGCTTACTACAACCGGGGTTTGGCCGAATATGGTAACAAGAATTATAAAGGAGCCATTGATGATTTTACGAAAGCTATTGAAAAAAAGCCTCGTTATGTAAAAGCATATATTAAACGCGGATTGGTTAAATATATGACAGAAGACAATACAGGAGCAAAAAACGATTATACCAAGGCTATTACTTTAGATTCAACACAAGCCATTGCCTATAATTGCCGTGGCATTGTAGAATATAGACTGAACGATTATGTAAATGCTATTGAGGACTATAACATGGCTATAGAACTTGACCCGGACTATGACGAAGCATACTACAACAGGGGGGCAGCTAAGTATCACCTGAAGCTTTATGAGGAATCTATAGTGGACTTTAAAAAAGCATTGGTATTAAATCCCGAGAATGAAAAGGCAGCCAGTTTTATTGAACGGGCCAAAAAGGCATTAAGCCATTAATTTTTTAGCGCTATAATATAACAATTCCTTATCAATCACATAAACAGCAAGGCATTATGATCTTTTAGCTTTGTAGCTCAAAAGGAAAGATTTATGTCGTTTAAGAAATTTTTGTTTTTTACAGGTCTTGTGGTGTTGACCTCTACATGTGCATTTGCACAGAAGTCTAAAAAGGTTAATCATCGTTTGATTGATTCTTCATTAGTAGTAAAAAAATTCCACACTTTAGAAGAGCTTAATAGTTTAGACAAATTCAAACTGATTGATTTATACAAGGAGCGAATTTCTGCTATCCTTAATGTACTTCCTTATATCGGTCTTACCAACAAGCCTGGCCAGACTTTGAAAATGATCGGTATTCCTGAAACATCTGATAACCTGGCTTACCTGGCTGATGAGGTGAACTCAAAAAACGCTTTGATCCACAATACTGATATTTTGTTATCAGCTTATTTGCCTTATGCCGATAAACTGGACCTTGCCTGGGCCATCATTGTGTATGAGGAAATGCTAAAAAGGGTTTCTTTAGGTAAAGATTATTAATAGCATCTAAACTCATTCACAATGAAAATTATTTTTTCAACAATAAGCCTTGTGCTTATAACTGTGTTTGCCGCACTGGCAGGTACAAAAGACAGCACTTCTATTGGAGCTGTTAATAAAGAGGACTGGACAAAAGGCTGGACTATGTTCAGAAGCGGAACTGTTGAATATCCCCAAGCTACAACAGTTTTGGAAGGAGTGATCAGGCAAAACCTGACATTGACTTCGAAACATACTTACTCATTAAAAGGGCTTGTTTATGTTGTGCCGGGTATTACGCTTAGCATTGAACCGGGAACAATCATCCGTGCAGATGTGAGTGTGAGCAGTGCACTGATTATAGCTAAAGGAGCAAAGATAATGGCGGAAGGAACTGCTGAGCGTCCCATTGTTTTTACTTCAGGAAACAGTGAAATGATGCGTAAAGCCGGAGATTGGGGCGGAATAGTAATTCTTGGAAATGGCCTGGTGAATAAATTAGGCGGTATGGCTATTTTTGACGGTAATATTGACCTGAACTATGCTATGTATGGCGGTAATAATCCGGAAGATAATTCAGGAGTTATGAGTTATGTACGCATTGAATATCCGGGAAAGAAAATCAATATGAAGAACGAGCTGAATGGATTGTCTCTTGCCGCTGTTGGTAGTAAAACACGACTTGACCATATTATGATCAGCTATTCAAATGATGATTCTTTTGAGTTTTACGGTGGCGATGTACATGCATCGCATCTTATTTCTTACAGATGTTCTGACGATGATTTTGACTGTACAATGGGCTTTAAAGGTTCTTTTGATAAAATCATTGCATTAAGGCATCCGATGTTTACTGATTTTTCGGGTTCAAGGAGCCTGGAAATAGACAGTTATGCTTCAAGAGATAGCTTTGATCCCACCAAACGATTAACAGAAGTTGAGGTAAGCAATGGTACATTTATTTGTTATTCCAGCGAAGGGCAGAAAATTGACCAGAATTTGTCTGCAGTTATTTTAGAGGAAGGAGCTTCGTTAAAAATGAGCAACAGTGTGATTACTGATTTTCGTGTTGGAATAGAATTAAATGCAAAAGAAGCCATTGACCCTTCTAAGTTGAAAATTACCAATACACTATTCAATAATACTGAAAAGGCAATTTTAGCCGGAACTGCAGATCAGGAAAAAGCAGAAAAATTTTTGAAAGACACTATTTCGCGTAACAGAATTACTAAGAGGGACATCGGTACTTTGTTTGTGGATATCGCAAATAAGAAGCAACCTAATCTACATTTTGTTGAGGAGTTCTATACTCAGCAGGTAAAATAACAACCAACCAATCTATTTTTTTGAAAGGATATTAAGGTATTATGCTTTAATATCCTTTACCATTAGCTGGAGATTGGTATTGCCATTGTAAGTATTTTCTTCTACCTGGTAGCAAAGGCTGAAAGGCTTGTTCTGAGAAAGGCTGTTCTGATAATCGGCCATTCCAAAGGCAATGGCATCAAATGATGAAGTGCCGCTTTGACTTACATTAAGCTTCAGGTGGAGTTCTTTTAAAATCCTCAAATTGCCGTCGTGGCGGATTTTGTCTGTCATGAATACCGGCTGCATATTGCCCGGGCCAAAAGGAGCCATTTGTTTTAAAACACTGTTGAACTTCGGGTTAATCTTGTCAAAGCCCATTGTGAGATCAATATCAATTTTAGGCGTAAGCTGTTCTTTTGTAATTCTCCTTGAAACCACTTCCTCAAACTTTGCTCTGAAAGCAGGTATTTTTTCTGTTTCAATGGTGAGTCCGGCTGCGTACATGTGACCTCCAAATTGTATCAGTAAATCACTACATTCTTCAATGGCTTCATGGATGTCGAAACCGTGAACAGAGCGTGCAGAACCCGCGGCTTTTCCTGGGGCTGATTCGGTTAAAATAATGGTTGGCCTGTAGTATTTCTCAATACATCTGGATGCTACAATACCTATTACCCCTTTGTGCCAGTCTTCTTTGAAAAGTACTGTGGAACGGGCATCACTCAAAAAGTCCTCCTCCTGGATCATTTTGATAGCCTCTTCGGTAATGCTGCTGTCAAAGTCCTTGCGGAGCTGATTACGTTCGTTCAGCGTTTTGGTGTACTTTTCGGCATCTTCATAAGTTTTGGCAAGCATCATCATCACACTTGCGCTGGCATGGTCTATTCTACCTGCGGCGTTAATGCGTGGTGCAAAACCGAACACAACCTGAGTTACCGTGATTTCACCTTTGATACCGCCGCGTTCTATCATTGCTTTAATGCCAGGTCTTGGTGTAGCATTGATGAGCTTTAAGCCGAAGTAAGTCAGAATGCGGTTTTCTCCGGTTACAGGAACAATATCTGCACAAATAGAAATTGCCAGCAAATCAAGCTCTTTGAATAGTTCTTCCTGAGCAATCTGGCTAGCATTGCAGTAAGCCTGTAAAAGTTTAAAGCCAACTCCGCATCCGGATAACTCTTTAAAAGGATAGTTGCAGTCGCTACGTTTTGGATCCAGTACAGCTACTGCGGCTGGTAATTTGAGACCGGGTAAATGGTGGTCACAAATAATAAAGTCAATTCCTCTTTCATTGGCATAATCAATATGATCCACAGAGCGGATACCGCAGTCAAGCGAAACCATTAATGTAAACCCGTTTTCCAAGGCGTAATCTATTCCTAAATAAGAGATACCATAACCTTCGTTGTAGCGATCGGGAATATAGAAAGCGAGTTTGTCATAATACTTGTTCAGAAACCCATAGAACATAGCCACGGCAGTTGTGCCATCTACGTCGTAATCGCCAAATACAAGAATTTTTTCCCCTTGTTTCATGGCCAGCAACAGTCGTTCCAATGCTTTGTCCATATCCTTCATCAACATAGGGTCGTGGAGGTCGCTGAGGGACGGTCGGAAAAAGTATTTTGCTTCTTCAAATGTTTGTATGCCACGTTGTAGAAGAAGGGTTGCGATAGCTTCAGAAACATTGATCTCTTTGGCTAGAGTTGCTACCTGTGCTTTATCCGGCAATGCCTTAATCTCCCAACGATTTTCTCTCATACAAATAAAGGTGGTAATGGTGAATCAAAAAGTGCTGACGGCTATAACCATCAGCACCTAAATTTACGAAGTATATAAGTATACAAAGAGTCTAATCCGGACTCTTTCTTACATGGAACAACTTTTCCTTGAAATGGCTTATTTAACTTCTTCTGTCCCTTCTTTTGGTGCCTTTCTACTTCCTGCATATAAGCTATAGCAATGGAATTTGCACTCAAGCGAACTGTTCATGAAAGTCATTTTCTTGCTAGTACGCAAGCCTATTAATTTCATTGCTTCCTTGTTTGAACTCAATACCCAGGCTTCATAACCGGCAAACTTCTTTTTAAGTGTATCTCCGACTTCCTTGTAAAGAACTTTAACTTCTTCATCTTCGCTCATACGCTCACCATAAGGTGGGTTGACAAGCAAAATGCCTGGTCCTTCTGGTGGTGTAATTTCCTGAAATGAGTTAAGGCTAACCTGAATACTTTTTGATAACCCAACATAATCAATGTTCAATTTGGAAATACGTACTGCTTCAGCGTCAAGATCAGAACCAACTATTGGAAACTCACAATTTTTCTCCTGTTTAACAGCATTTTCGAGCACTTTATTCCATAGCTCTTTATCGTAATCCTGCCATGTCATGAAACCGAACTCCTTGCGGAATTTCTGAGCAGGTATATTACAAGCAATCATAGCAGCTTCAATCAATAATGTTCCTGATCCGCAAAAACCGTCAACAAAAGCACATTCACCTGTATATCCGGCTGTTTGTATCAAACCAGCGGCCAATACTTCATTCAATGGTGCTTCATTTACCTCCTGACGGTAACCCCGCATATGCAAAGAGTTACCGGAGCTATCCAGTGACAAAGTACACCAGTCGTGATCTATATGGATATTAAAACGGACATCAGGGTTTTCAACATCAATGGACGGACGTTCACCATATTTTTCTCTGAACTGATCAACAATGGCATCTTTCATTTTCAATGCCACATACTTTGTGTGCGGGAAATAATCAGAATAAACAGTACTGTCAATGGCAAAAGTAGTGTCCATTTTCAAATATTGTTCCCAGTTGATATTCTTAATTTCGCGATATAGCTTGTATTCATCTCTTACTCCAAAGGAGTGGAAAGGGATGATAATACGGATAGCTGTACGGAGCTGTAAGTTAGCTTTGTACAGTAACTCTTTATCTCCTTCAAAAGAAACCATGCGGTTTCCCGGCGTAATTTTCTGAGCTCCCAAAATAAATAACTCTTTCGCCAAAATGTTTTCAAGGCCAAAAAGAGTTTTGGCAATGTATGTTTGCTTTTGCATATACAAAGATAGCTAAGGGAAGGGAATGAATTTGAAATTGTTTTAATGCGGAATGCGGAATGCGGAATGCGGAATGCGGAATGAATTTTTTAAGAAGCAGGAAAAGAAATAATTTTTGTAACCCTGTTTTGAGAATGGCGTTGACTCACTACTCACTAGTAATTGTTTTTCTTTTTATGGAAGCTATATCCAAGAGTCCACTCAAAGTAGTCGGCTACAGCCATGTGGGCTTTGATTGTTACGCCAACACTCAAGTGTTCAGTAAATCTGTAACGTAGGGCAACACGCTCATAGAAAGATTCCCATTCGTCATTTTCTGAGTGACGAGTTGTATAAAAGCCTAACCCTAAAGTAATATAAAGACGTTTTGCAAAGATCCAATCGAAAGATGGAACAATGGCCATACTCATGGACTTGCTGAAAGCGCTGCCATTTGCAACCCTGTCTGTTCCGCTTCCGGAATAGAAGAAGTCTGCTCCAATTCCCCAACGTGTCTGATAGCGCCATTGGTACATGTAAAAGATTCCTAATCCTGATTTCAGGTACTTAGGACCATCAATGTCAAACTGTTTTAATCCTGCAGAAAGGAAGACATCAAGATTACCTGTTCTGATAAATTTAGGGATTTCATAATGTCTTAAGTCCGGAACACGCTTTTCAAGTCTGTATGTTAATGACACCCTGAGTGGGGTCATGTTAATTCCAAGGTTTGGTTTGTGGCTGGAACCATTAGAGAAATGTTTCAGGAAAATACCTGCTCCTAATATTAAGCGGGGAGTAAGTGTGAAATTCCCATTTAGACCGATAGCTACTTCACTGTTAAACCTGGACCCTATAATAACATTGTCCGGATTAGTTTTTTTGTTGTAAGGGTTAAAGTTTCCTGCAAAACCATACACGAAATCCATATTCAGATTAAAACGCTTACGTCTCTGTGTTAAAGGGAAACTGGCAAAACCAAATATGGAAACAGGGTTGCCAAGAACCGGATTGTTAAAAGTACCTGCATACAAACCAACACCATACACAGGATATTTCGTCAGATTAGCATATACATTAGGGCGGTGTGATTGCCAACCGAGACGAAGTTCTATGGCACTGTATTGTGAATTCTGCAGGACTCGTCGTGCAGTATCTGAGCCGTAAGGCATAATGCCACCACCTTCATAACTTACAGTTAACAGGTGTGTTGATTTCTCATCTGTAATAGTGGAATCGGAAGAGAATGATCTGTCCAGCAGAGGTGTTATCTGAGCAAATGTACTTGAGGCTATCACAGCCAGTAGTATTGTACTTAATAATCTTAATAAATTCACTATCAATGGGGAAGAAGCGCAAATTTATAAGATATTATCTTTTATAGCAATGAGGGTTAATAAAAAAATCCCGCATTAGCGGGATTCATTATTATAAGAAGTCGTTAAATGTATCGCCTCTGAGGCCTAGTCGTATTGTTTCCAGAGGAATTACTTCGTTTGGAGCAATATTTCCAAGGTTAACATTTGTGCCTAATAATTTTATAAACCATACCTGTTGAGCTTTTTGAGGTGCTTCCCAGATAATACGTTCACTAGGGATCTGGGTAAGAATTTCCTGAACAAGGCCGGAACGAACTTCACCGCTCGAACGGAACAAACCAACATTTCCGCCTTCACGTGCTTCGCCGATTACTTTCCAGGCACCAGCGTCAAGCTCTTTTCTCATTAACTCAATCCATTGATACGGAGGGATAATTTTTGTGTCGTCCTTAGAGCCAACCTCAGACAGTACTGTCACCTGTTGAGAAAGCTTTTGAATGTATTCGCACTTGATATCGTGATCTAAAGTGATTGAACCGTCAGACACTTCAGCAAAGGTCATTCCGAATTGATCTAGGATACGGCGGTAATCATCAAACTGTCCGCGTACAATGAACGCTTCAAACATTGTTCCTCCAAAATAAGTAGGAATGCCTGCGTTGCGGTATACTGCTAACTTCTCTTTTAGATTAGGAGTTACATAAGAAGTTGCCCATCCTAATTTTGCTATGTCTACGTAATCTGCGGAAACACTTAAAAAATCCTCTACCTCTCTGATACTAAGGCCTTTGTCCATTGCCATTGTGTAACCAGAAACGCGGGGCTTTACAGGTCTCTCCGGCAAATTTTTAATTTCAAAATTCTTAAAAAGCATAATGATGGTTTGGCTATCTAAAGTAAGCTAAAAGCTTTGTCGCAAAATTTCTTAGTCGCGGTATTGGTCAATAATTTTATATAAGGCCTTCTGAGTTTCAATTTCAGGGAAAAACTCAAAAAGAATAGTGTGCTTTTCGAAATCCAAAGTTAATGCATTTTCTAAAAATCTAAAGGCTTCTTGAAATTTACCTGCATTAATAAGGTAAACAACCGCTCTATAATATAATTCTGAATCCTGAGGAAGCTCTTCAATGCCCGTTAAAACGATTGTAGCAGCCTTTTCGTGCTCTCCCTGATCAAAATATATATAAGACCAGTTAAGCCATACATCTATATTGGCAGGGTCTAGGTTAGACGATTGCTCGTAGGCTTCTTCGGCAGACAAAACATTTCCAACTCTGAATTCTGCGTCAGCTAGAGCTAACCAGTATTCGGGGTTAAACTTGTCCATTTCAAGCGCTCTTTTAAGAAAATGTATTGCTTCAAAAGAGCGATCCTGAGAGTCTAAACAAATTCCGACACCATACCAGGCTTCAGAATAGTTAGGGTCTATTTTGATAGCTTTTCTATAATTGACAATGGCTGTTTCAAAATCTTCAAGCTTCTCGAAACATGCACCCATACATGTGTATACTTCAGCATTAGGGTCTTCGTATTTAAGTGTTTTTTCATAACACTCCAATGCTTCTTTATTAAGATTTTGGTTGGAATAAACATTGCCCATATTAAACCATGCAGAAGGGAAATCTTCTTTGATCAATGTAGCATAGTCATAAGCCTGGAGCGCCTTGTCGAATTGTTCAAGTTTTGAATATACAATACCCAGATTATACCAGGCTGAATGCGAGTAAGGGTCTCTGTCTATAAATTGTTCATAGTATGAAACACTGTTTTCGAGTTGGTTGGTAACATCAAGACAGAAAGCCAGTTCATAAAGGGCTTCTTCATAATCAACGTCAAGCTCTATTACTTTTTTATAGTAAAGAATAGCTTTGTCATATTCTTCGAGATTCTGATAAGCAAATGCAAGATTGAAATAAGCATCTTCTTTTTCATCTATGAGTTCAATAACGTTTTCGTAGTAACGAGCTGCCCTCTCGAAATCGCCAGACTGAAGATAAACGGCACCGCGGGCTAATAATACTTCAGAATCGGAGGGGTTAATTCGTTCAACTTCATCAAGCATTTCATGCGCAGCCGCATAGTCACCACTACTGGCCAGAATCTGAGCTTTGGTAATAAGTAAGTCTGTTGAATATGGGTATTGTTTGCTGGCAATGTTACATGCTTTAAGGGCACGTTTCATCTTACCGGTTTCCATGTAGAAATCGATGATATATTCATAGGCGGTTAAGTCGAAGAAGTAGAGCTCATTTTTTTCGAGCATTTCTTCAAAACGTCTTACTGCCTCCCTACCTTCCTCACTTTCCGCAAACCGTCTACTCATGAAACTTATCGTAAGATGTATAGATCAAATTGTAATTTTGGTTATAATATAAGCTATGGCCGCTTAATAACTATAGAAATACAATTTAATGATAATAGTCCAGATAATAAATAGCCTTAAGACAATAAGGGTTTTCGTGGCTGATTATGAGCTTTTGTAAGCTCTGTACATGCCCAGTCCAATGTTTCTTCAAGACTCCTGTACCGAAATAGCAACGTAGTTACTAGCTTCTGATTGTTATAAACGGTTGAATTGCGAGAGAGTTTGACTGTTTCCTTTGTAATTAAAGGTTCTTTACCGGTTATTAAATATTTTATTTTCTCCCATCTCCATGCAAGTGCTGACATCCAGTTACTTACTGCTACTGTCGGGGCTTTTTTATTGAATTTTTCGGCAGCTTTATCAAGAAATATTTTATAAGGTACAGAATCGGCATTGATGATATACCTCTCGTTAACAATGTTGTTTTCAAGCATTAATACTGTGATATCGGCAATGTCGCGTGCATCTACATAGTTCAGATTTCCGGGAGGATAAAGTTTCTTCTCCTCAAAGGCATACTTTAAAATCTTAGTACTGCTTTTTTCCCAGTCACCTGCGCCAATAACAATAGACGGATTAAGAATAACCGTATTCAGTCCTTCTTCAACACCTCTCCAGGCTTCTAACTCAGAAAAATATTTTGTCTGGGCATAGAAAGTATTATAATCAGACTCTTTCCATTCACTTTTTTCATCTATTTCTTCCTGTTGTTTATTGCGTCCTAAAGAAGCTATAGAGCTGATATGTATAAGTTTTTGAATGCCTAACCTTAAACATGTGTTGACTACATTGCGGGTTCCTTCAACATTTACAGTAAACATTTGTTGGTGCCGGTTAGGTGCATATGAAACAACGGCAGCTGCATGAACGACATGAGTTACCCCTTCCATTGCCTTTTCCAATACCATAGTATCCAGAATATCTCCTTCGATCCAATCTATCTGAGAGGTAAGATTTTCCAGTAATGATAAGTTACTGTCTTTTCGCTTCAGGGCACGTACTCTTTTCCCTTTTTCCAAAAGTTTCTTTGTGATAGTACTGCCAATTAAGCCAGTTGCACCGGTAATAAATATCATTAGGCTAATGTATTATTCAATATTGGCAGTTCCAGAAGTTTTTTATAATATGGACTTTTCAGGGCACGTGTCATTGCTTCAATATGCTTTGGAGCGTGACAGTCACTACCTACAAAATGTACCATTTGCCGATCAATTAGCTTTTCTGCTAACTCCCTGGATTGCTTGGAGTAATAATTAACAAGAGAGTTTATATTTACCTGGAAATAAATACCCTTGTCATAAATTGCTTCTACTTTTTTGAAGTCATTGAAAAGGTATACATACCTTTCAGGGTGTGCCAATACCGGCTTATAACCTCTGCTTTTTAATTCGAAGACTAGTGAATTAAGCTGAGGTGTTTCATTCATGTATGAAGTTTCAAATAACAAATATTTGTCTCCAAAAGTGAGGAGCTCTTCTTCCTGTTCAAGCTTTTTGAACAAACTTTCATCCAGGTAATATTCTGCTGCTGCTTCAAGTTCAATGTCTATATTCTGCTCTTTTATAGCCGCACGTACTTCATCCAGCTTAGGAAGGATAATGGCAGGTGTATTTTTAAAAAAGTCACCCATGATGTGTGGAGTAGTAATCAATTTCTTTTTACCCATTTCGGCAAAAGAGCGGATCATACGGATAGATTCATCCAGGTCATAGGCTCCGTCATCAATACCGGGCAGAAGGTGTGAGTGCATATCTACCACAATCGTATCGGTAAAAGACTCTTCTTTTTTATTGCCTAGTAGTTTACTTATCCAGCTCATTTCTTTTTGAATGCTTTTTTAGTTTTTGAAAGAAGGCCATTTTCTTTGGATTCTTCTTCGTTGTTATAATATCCATACCCATACCCATATCCATATTGATATCCATACCCATAACCTTGCATAGGGTTGAATCCATTCAAAATGACAGAAAGGTTATTGAATCCATTCTTTTGAATTAATCGGTTAATGTTGCGTTCAAATCCTTTTTTAGAGTATTCAGACCTTACTACATAAATAGGCAGATCTGCCTTTTGCATTATGATGACTCCATCGGTAACCAAACCTACCGGTGGAGTGTCTATGATAATTACATCATATTCCCGTGCCAGGTTGGTTAATAATTCGTCAAATTCCGGCCTTAAAATAAGTTCGGATGGATTTGGAGGTGTTGGTCCTGCCGCAATGAAGTCATACCCATCTATAGCCGAATGGTGTACACAATCTGAGACAGAATGCTTACCAATAAGGATGGTGCTCATTCCTTTGTCATTATCTACTCCAAAAGCGAGATTCACTTTGGGCTTGCGCATATCCAGATCAAGAATGACTGTTTTTATACCGGACATTGCTATGACTCCGCCAAGGTTAACAGCAACAAATGTTTTTCCTTCTCCTGAGATTGTTGATGTAACCGATAAGATTCGCTTTTGCTTACGACTACCCAGCATAAATTCAAGGTTAGTTCGTATTGACCTTAGCGATTCACTTAAGGGTGATTTGGGGTTTTGGTGTACAACCAGTCGGGAAACATCCAGCTTCTCTTTAGTGTATTTAGGGACTATTCCAAGGACGGGTGCCAGGGTGGTTCGTTCCAATTCGCCCTGATTGTTGATTGTATTATGAAGGTAATAGCGAATGACCAACAATACCAAACTCATAAAGAAGGAGATAGCAAAAGCTCCCAGATAAACAGGTATTTTCTTTGGAAAAATAGAAATATGAGGAACAGAGGGTTGCGAAAGAATAGTAAATTGTGGTACTGTTCCTGCCTTAGAAATTCCAAATTCTGCTTTTTTCTCCATCAGCATGAGATAAAACTTCTCATACAAGTTGAAATATCTTTTAAGACGGTTAAATTCAGTGTCTTTAGATGGGAGACTGGTAATGTAATTGTCAAGCTGTCCTACTCTTTCATTTATTGAAGAGAGTTGGCTACTAAGTAGCTTTTTATTGTGGTCAATAAGTTCCTTTAGGTTGTCTTTCAAATTCAGGATCTCAATGTCTTTTGATTTAATCACAAAAGTTCCTTCGCTATAAGAGCTAAGGAGAAGTTCTCTTTCAATCTGAAGTTTGTTCAGAGCTACAATTCCTGTTACAATTTGGGCATCTCCTATACCTGCAAGCGTAGGGATATGCGTTTTTAAATCTTCATTAGTATGAATAATATCTTTAAGCTCATCAAGTAACTTGATTTGTAATTTAAAATCTATTTGTTCTTTATCGAAAACTTCAACTTTTTCAACAGACTTGCCAAGATCAGCTCTGACGTCAACAGTCTTATTTTTTCTGGCAAAGGATTCTATTTGCATTTCATAGAGTTCCAGATTGTCTTCAGTTTCTTTTAACTGCTGATTAAGAAAGTTGATAGTTTGCTCTTGTGTCTGATAATTTTTTTTCAGTGACTCTATCTGGTAGATAGAATCAATAACTCTTACAATATCATAAGCTTTTAGCTTGTCATGATCTTTATAAGCAACTCGGATTGTATTAGCGTCAGGATTCAAAACTTCTACGGAGAGATCCGTTCCAATTTGTTTTGCAAGAGCGAAGTCGCTGTTAATGATGAAGAAATGTTCTGGTGTGGATAATTCTTCCAATAGTGGGGCAATTTGTACTACTACTTTAGCGTGACCATATTGAAAAGGCTTATTATTGATACCCCTAATGATATTTTTTGAACCTTGTTCTGTAAATGTAAAGTTTTGTTGGTCAATAATATCAACATTGTATCGGATATCGTTGTTCAGTTTTCCCTCAAGTACTTTTACACTAAAAGGAGACGTCTTGTACCTTTCCATATAGCTTATTTTACCATATGCAAAATAGCTCGTTTTAAGATTCAGTACATTAATGAGCTTTTCTATGATCAAATTAGATTTAATCAATTCGATTTCACCTGATAGATTACTCATTTTGCTATTGAGGTCACCTCCGCCGCTCAATTGATCTAACCCTAACTTCGTTGTTTCTTTTTTGTTATCAAGTTTGATGATCGATTCAGATTCGAAAATTTGTTTTGTATAGCGGATGTACAGAAAAGCCCCTGTAAAAGAAATGAACAAGAATAGAAAAATCCAGAAAATATTTTTTTGAAGAACATGCAAAAACCTGATAAAGTCAAGATTTCCGAGGAAGCTGTCTTCTGTATTTTCTTCAAACTCATTTTGCCCCCAAAATTGGGAATGGTTTCCGGTTTCTTGTAGGTCTCTTTGCTTCATTGAATTATTTGTTCACAGTTACTATTAGAACAATGATAGTTAATAGACTGGTAAAAATGCTAAGAGCAGGAGTAACCTCCTGTAGAGATTGACTGAACCTACGGTTATACTTTTCTATGTAGATAATGTCGTTAGGTTGTACTGCCAAATTAGCTTTTTTCATCCCTTCTATTGTTGTTAAATCAACCAATTGAACTGATGGGTTTTTCAGATCACCTCTGATAACACGAATATTATTAGCTTTTGAATAATAATCAATGCCTCCGGCGAGAGTGATTACTTCAATGAGACTCATATTCTCATTATCGAGTGGTATGACTTTACCGGAGGTTCCCATTGAGTTAGCTCCTCCAACAATTCCTGTAGCTCCAAGTATAAGCACTCTTTTGTTAAGAAGTCTGGCATATACATAAGCCTCTTTATAAAATTTGCCATACTCTACAGATAGCAGACTATCTACTTGGTGTAAGGAGAGATTGTCTACTTTCACAGATCCAATCATAGGCAAATCCACTTTTCCGTCAGGTTGCACAAGATACTTTACAATTGGTTGTAGTGTCGTAGTAGTATTTGAACTAGGGGAGGTAAGTGCTTGTTTAGCAAAAGCGTTATTGGGGTCAATAAGTCTTTCTCCGTTATTAGTATACACTTGCACGTCTAAATAGTCATTAGGTTTGACAATGTAGGTCTTTTCTAATTGTCCAACTGCAAATAGGAGCTTTTCATCAGTTGAGCTATCTGTTTGAAAAAGAATATTCTTTCTGAAACATCCGCTGAAGAGGATACAAATAAAAACGAAAAAAAGAGATTTTTTAACCATAAAGTTCTTTGATCAGTTCGTCAAATGTTGGCAATTCAATGTCTTTTTCAGATACGTTAGGGTTTGCCACACCCCAGTCAATATTCAGTTTGGGGTCATTCCAGATAATACCCCCTTCTGACTGCTTGTTGTATAAGTTAGTGCACTTATATGAAAAAACGGCATCTTCAAGTACAACGAAACCGTGAGCAAACCCCGGAGGTATATAGAACATGTTGTTTCTCTCAGCATCCAGTAGGATACTCACATGTTGTCCTATTGTCGGGGAGTTTTTTCTGATATCGACAGCTACATCCAGCACTTTTCCGCTTATTACACGTACCAGTTTCCCTTGTGCATGGGGGTCTTTTTGAAGGTGCAGGCCTCTTAGAACACCTTTAGTTGAAAAAGATTGATTGTCCTGAACGAATTGCTCTTTAATGCCAATTTCCTCAAATTTTTTGGTACTGTAAGACTCGAAAAAGAATCCGCGTTCATCTTTGAAAACAGCCGGAGTAATTTCAACTAAACCTTCAATAGTAAAATGTTTAACCTGCATGCAAAATGGAATTTCTATTTCGGTTCAATTTACAATTTATTATCGATTAAACCTGTTTTTCGAGCGACTTGATTGCCCTAAGGTAAAGATCAAAAACAAGTTGTTCGTTATAAGTACTTTCTGCCAGATTTCGGGATACTTTCCCAAAACTTTCCAGAGTGGCATTATCTAAATCAAAAAGCTTTTCCATTTGATCTGCCAGACTTTCAGGTCTGCCTGATTCGCATAGAAAACCATTTTTACCAACAATTACTGTTTCTCTGCAGCCAGGCACGTCCGTTGTCACAATAGGTTTGCCTGAAGCTAGTGCTTCTAATAATACTTTTGATGTTCCCTCTCTGTAAGAGGGGAGTACAACACAATCAGTTTTATGAAGCATTGCGGCTGTATCGTCAGTAGTTCCTTCATATTGGATGTATCCTTCCGACACCCAGTTTTGTAACTCTTCTTTTGATATACCATAAGGGCTTTCAAAGTCTGTGAAGCCCATTAAGCGGAAAACTGCTTTTATATTTTTTGATTTTAAGATCTTTGAAGCTTCTACATATTCCCTTACTCCCTTGTCTCTGATCAGGCGTGCAATCATTAAAAACTCAAAAGGTTCATTGCGATGAAACTGAGTTGGTTTGAATTTAGCAAGATTTACACCAGAACCCGGAAGTACGGCAGTAAGGGATTCTCGTGTTAATCGTTTTTTAATAAATAGCTTTCGGTCATCTTCATTCTGAAAGAATACCTTCGCCGGAAAGCGGAAAGCTAAACGATATAAAAGAAGTGCAGTTTTGGCAACCAACCCTTTGTTTAAAAAAACCGTTCCT
The DNA here is from genome assembly GCA_964572965.1 of uncultured Bifidobacteriaceae bacterium. Classification (GTDB taxonomy): domain Bacteria; phylum Bacteroidota; class Bacteroidia; order Cytophagales; family UBA9547; genus CAZNHL01. Next base: position 118,644 of record CAZNHL010000001.1, on the reverse strand, counting down.
AGTCCGGAAACATTATTGATAACCGGAATACCAGCCATTTTTGCGGCTAAAGTACCATAAATGTTCGGTTTGATCGTAAACTGCAACACTACATCCGGCTTGGACTTTTTCAGGATGCTGTATTGTTGTTTTACGATTTTAAGGTCATTGATTGGATTTGATCCTTTTCCGTCAATACTAATCGGATAGTAGACTGAAACCAATGAAGTTAGCTTAGAAGAATAGTCGTCAGTCGGTGCAATTGCAATTACCTCATGTCCTGCTTTTTGCAAAGCCTTGATGAGTCCCATGCGAAAATTCCAGAGGTTCCATGAAGTATTGGCAAAGAGGGCAATTTTCATTAATTGAAGCAAATTTGGAAAGACAAAATAGGCATTTTATTTTGTATAGAGAATGGATTTTCCGTTTCTGTGTATTCATGAATGCCTTTTACCGAAAAAAGTGTATTAATCCCGCTTGGTATTGATTAATACCTTAAATTTGTGAATTACCAAAACCACAAACTTATAGACATGGCCAAAGGATTTTCACACCTGCACATGACAGTAGTAGTCATTTTCTTATTACTGTTCGCTACTAAAGTCGTTTTATTGCTTTTGAGCAAAAATGAAACTTTAACTACACTGAGAAATAAAACCAAAGTCATTGAAATGATCCTGGGAACACTAATCCTGATCACAGGCGGGTATTTATTGTTCTCTGCTCCGGTAAAAGAAACGTGGATGTGGGTAAAATTAGGAGCAGTGCTTGCGTTGATTCCAATGGGTATTGTTGGTCTGAAAAAAGAAAATAAAGCACTTGCAGCACTTTCTTTGGCAGGCTTTATTTATTTTTTCGGGGTGTCAGAAACTAAAAGCTTAACTTTTAAAAGAGATAAGATTAAAATAGTAACTCCGGAGGCAGCAGCGCCTGCAGTTAATGCAGATACTACTGTAGCAATAGCCAATGAGATACTTGACCAGAATGCCAGTGCCGGTAAAGCAATTTATGAACAAGTATGTAAAGCTTGCCATGGACCAAATGGAGACCTTGCAGTGGGTGGCGCAGCAAATCTGACAATATCTAAATTGACAAAAGAAGAGAGAGTAGCATTTATTAATAAGGGAAAAGGTTTAATGCCTGCTTATAAAGATGCACTTTCAGAAAGTGAAATTGATGCCGTGGCGGAATACATCGCTGCGCTGAAAAAATAATAAATGGGATTTTTCGACGACGAAAGAAAAGCTGATCGTGCCGTATTGGTTGCGATGATTACAGGAACACAAACTCAGAAGAAAGCTTACGAGTATCTTGATGAGCTTGCGTTTCTGGCAAATACTTTGGGTATTACCACACTGCGCAATTTTACACAAAAATTGGGGAGACCTGATGTGCGTACTTTTGTAGGTAAAGGTAAGCTTGAAGAAATTAAGGCATTTATCATTGCCAAAGATGCTAATTGCGTCATATTCGATGATGATCTTTCTCCATCTCAGCTAAGAAATGTAGAGAATGAATTGCAAGTAAAGATTTATGACAGAAGCTTACTGATTCTGGATATTTTTCTTCAGAGAGCACAAACAGCACAAGCTAAGACCCAGGTTGAACTGGCTCGTTTTCAATATTTGTTGCCTCGGCTTACCCGTATGTGGACTCACTTGGAGCGCCAGCGAGGAGGAACTGGTACACGTGGTGGTTCCGGAGAGTTGCAGATAGAAACCGACAAGCGTTTGATCAGAGAAGAAATTGCTTTCCTGAAAGAAAAGCTGGTGAAGATTGATAAGCAAAGTGTTACACGTCGCAAGTCAAGAGAGCAGATTGTAAGGGTTGCCTTGGTTGGTTATACCAATGTTGGAAAGTCTACTATTATGAATATGCTTTCGAAATCGGATGTATTCGCCGAAAATAAGCTTTTTGCAACAGTAGATGCAACAGTTAGGAAAGTGGTATTGGATCAGTATCCTTTTCTACTGACAGACACCGTAGGGTTTATCAGGAAACTGCCTCACACATTGGTTGAATGCTTTAAGTCAACCTTGGATGAAATAAGGGAAGCGGATGTGCTGATGCATGTAGTGGATATTTCCCATGAAAGCTTTGAAGATCAGATTGCGGTTGTAAATCAGACGCTGACAGAAATTAAAGCAGCTAATAAGCCTACTATTCTTGTTTTCAATAAGATTGATCAATTCAAAAATGACGAAGAAGTAATCACTTTTGAAGGCGACAAGGAGAAAATAGAAACAAGACTTGATCAATTGAAACGTTCATACATGAATAAAGGGACAACACAAGCTGTCTTTATTTCTGCTACTAACAAAGACAATATAGAAGAATTGAGATCAACGCTGATTTCTTTTGTAAAGCAGGTTCATCTCACAATCTATCCTAACTGGGAGAATATGAACCGCCCTTGGGAGGACATAGAAAACACAAACGAAGAAGTATAAATTTAAGCGCTAAATCCTGAAGAGGTTTAGCGCTTTTTTAATGCATAGCTATACCAAAATGAAAGATCCTAAACGCCAGGCTAAACTGGATGCCTTTGACAGATTATTGACCATCATGGACGAGCTGCGCGAGCAATGTCCATGGGACCAGAAGCAGACAATTCAGAGCTTACGTCATTTGACTATTGAAGAAACTTATGAATTGGCAGATGCAATTACAAATAATGACCTGCAAGAGGTAAAGAAAGAAATCGGAGATATTCTACTGCATCTTGTATTCTATGCACGTATTGCTTCTGAGACCAATGAATTTGACATAGAAGATGTTATTAATAGCCTTTGTGAGAAGATGATCAGACGGCACCCGCATATTTATGGTGATGTTAAAGCAGAAACTTCTGAGCAGGTAAAACAAAACTGGGAGCAGATTAAGCTAAAAGAAAAGGATGGTAAAGCTGAGAAAACCGTTTTAGGTGGTGTACCTAATTCAATGCCGGCTTTGGTAAAGGCGTACCGTATTCAGGAAAAAGCTGCTGCTGTTGGCTTCGACTGGGACAAAAAGGAAGATGTCTGGGAAAAAGTATTAGAAGAACTTAAAGAGTTTAAAGACGAAACTGAAGCTACTGACGTAAAAAAGGAAAAGGTTGAAGGAGAATTTGGGGATCTCATTTTTGCTTTGATCAACTATGCACGCTTTGAAGGGATAAATGCTGAAGATGCCCTTGACCGTACTAATAAGAAATTTGTAACCCGTTTCAATTACCTTGAAGCACAGGCAAAGAAATCCGGCAAGCAATTGGCTGACATGACATTGGCGGAAATGGATGTGTATTGGAATGAAGCAAAAAAACTAGCGTAGTTTTAATTGAAAAATTTTAAGATTGATAAATTAAAGAATCACATCTTCCCAATTTTAAAATCTTCTAATCTTTCAATATTATAATTAGGATGTGTGAAACAATTATTAATGTTGTAACGTTATATGTTTAAACATTTAACCAGTACTGATAATATAATAAAAGCAAGAGGTCTGGTGCGGGAAGTATTCAGATATACTTTAGGGATAATTTTCATGATTTATGGCCTGGATTATTTCGATCCCTGGTTTCAATTTGATGAAGGTCCTAGAGTAGCTGCAAGTTATGTGAATACGATGATGGGAAATTCCATCATTATGAACATAGTGGAGTCTATAGAATTGATTGGAGGTTATATGTTGCTTTCTAAAAGACATGAAGCAACGGCGGTAGTTTTTCTATTTCCGGTAGCTGTAAGTATCATGATTATTTCTATGCTCGTGCTTTCTGCAAGCAGACCATTGGCGCTGATAATGTTGATCATGAATTTTTACTTATTGATTGTCAACAAAGACAAATATATCAGGTACCTGATATTTGATGTTTAGAACCTTCAGAAGTAAAAAGAGTTTTAAAATTCATTTACAAAAAAGAAAGGTTAATAATGAAAACTGTAGTTCATAAATCCGATGCACGTGGTTATGCTAACCACGGTTGGTTGAAGGCACGTCACTCCTTCAGTTTTGCACAATGGTATAATCCTGAAAAAATTAATTTCGGCGTACTAAGAGTGCTTAATGATGATATTATCAGTGGCGGACAGGGTTTTGGTACACACCCTCACGATAATATGGAAATTATTACAATACCACTTCATGGTGCCATTGAACATAAAGATAGTGAGGGAAACCATGGTATTATTAATACCGGTGATTTGCAGATCATGTCTGCCGGAACAGGTATCAGACACTCTGAATTTAACCATAATAAAGACCAGGAGCTAAACTTATTACAGATCTGGCTTTTCCCTAAAGTTGATAATATTACTCCTAGATATGATCAGAAGACTTTTAAAGCAGAAGAGCAGAACAACAAATTCAATGTTGCTGTTTCTCCTGAAAAGTCAGATACTTCACTATGGATTAATCAGGATGCATGGTTCTCTTTGGGGAAATTCGAAAAAGGGAAGGCATTTACTTATACTATAAAGAAGAAAGGTAACGGAGCCTATGTCTTTTTAATTGAAGGAAAAGCAACAGTTGCCGGTATTACATTGGATAAACGTGATGCCATTGGAATAAGTGAAGCAGATAGCTTTGATTTTAATGTTTCAGATGACGCCTATATCCTTGTTATAGATTTACCAATGAATTAACCTCTTCTCATACATATATAGAAAGGGAGTCCTATATGGACTCCCTTTTCTTTTTCAACACTACCCATTATTTAGTTCAATTAATAATATTGGTATTAGTTTTTATGCCTGCACTTTTGTAGACATAACAATTTTTTATTCGGAGTAACTGATATTTAAATTACCTACGATTGGTTGTTGACAACCGGATTTAGGTTAAATGATTTTATTTTTTGGAGTATCTGTTTTAAGGAGAAATTCGGTATTGCACAATGCTTTTGCTAATTTTGGGATATTGTCAGACATGGATTAAGAAGTCCGCTGATAATTAAAAAGAATAAAGAGAAATTATGAAAATCAAAGTAGGTTTTGGTTATGATGTTCACTCCCTTGCGGAAGGCCGCGAGATGTGGCTGGGTGGTGTACAATTAGAATATAGTAAAGGACCTTTAGGACATTCAGATGCCGATGTTTTACTTCATGCTATTTGTGATGCATTGTTAGGTGCTGCTAATAAAAGAGATATAGGTTTCCATTTTGCGAATACCGATCCGAGATGGAAAGGAGTAGATAGCAAAGTGCTTTTGAAAGAAGTATGCAGAATTGTACGAGAAGCTGGCTGGGAAATCAGTAACGTAGATGCTACTTTATCATTAGAAGCTCCTAAAATTAATCCTCATATAGACAAAATGCAGCAGGTATTATCTGATGTGATGGATATACCTACAGATGATATTTCAATTAAAGCAACAACAAACGAGAAATTGGGTTATGTTGGTCGTGAAGAAGGGGTGAATGCTTACGCTGTTGCTTTAATCTATAAAAACTAAGCTCATTTTAGAAAAAGAGTCAGCAAATGGCAATTAACGCAATTATCATATTTTTGACTGCAATGCTTTCTGGTCTTGCAGTTATTTTTATTCCCAATATCAGGATGAGAAATTTTTCTCTGGTTCTGAATTTTAGTGGTGCCTATCTTTTTTCAATGACGGTTATTCATATTCTGCCGGAATTGTTCACTGATGCAGAGAATATTACTCAAACCGGAATATTTGTCCTGACAGGCTTTTTCTTCCAGATGATTCTGGAATATTTTACAACAGGTATTGAGCATGGTCATATCCACTTGCATACTCCACATGATCATGCACATGAACACGGAACATTACCTTTTATGCTGGTAGTTTCTATGTGGATACATGCTTTTCTGGAAGGTACATTGTTGGTACATCCAACTTCAGCGCATTCTCATGACGAAACTTCTCAGGTTCTATTGGGGCTGATGCTGCATAAAATTCCTGAAGCATTTGCACTGATGTCTGTATTAGTAATGGCTTTGGGTAAAGGAGTAAAATCGTATGCTCTTTTACTGATCTTCGCCCTTGCATCTCCGGTTGGCTTGTTTTTGAGCCATTTATTCTACGATAGCAGTACTTTTGACTCAAGGATATTTAATATGCTTTTTGCTGTAGTGGCAGGTAACTTTCTATACATCTCAACGACTATTCTGTTTGAAACAAGCCCGGAGCATAAGTTTAAAGCTAATAAATTAATGATTTCTTTATTGGGAGCATTTTTAGCAATACTAGCACAGGTTTTTTTTCATTAATGTATGACAAACAGGGTAAGCGAGCTATTCAAAATTCAATACCCGATAATCCAGGCAGGTATGGTTTGGTGCAGTGGTTGGCGATTGGCTTCTGCTGTCAGTAATGCGGGAGGTCTTGGACTGATCGGCGCAGGCTCTATGCGTCCGGAGCTGCTACGGGAACATATACAAAAATGCAAAAATGCAACCGATAAACCTTTCGGTGTTAATATCCCTTTATTATATCCTGAAATAGATCAGCTTATCCAGGTTGTCATAGATGAAGGAATAAAGATCGTTTTTTCTTCAGCTGGTAACCCCAAGACCTGGACTCCTTTATTAAAACAACATGGCATTACGGTAGTACATGTAGTCTCAAGTGTGAAATTTGCCATAAAGGCAGAGGAAGCAGGTGTTGATGCTGTTGTGGCAGAAGGCTTTGAAGCTGGTGGACACAATGGGCGTGAAGAAACTACAACACTGGTTTTGATACCGATGGTGAGCGAAGCAGTAAAAATTCCTGTAATAGCTGCAGGGGGCATTGCCTCCGGAAAAGCGATGTTGGCCACTTTTGTGCTTGGAGCTGAAGGGGTGCAAGTGGGTACCAGATTTGCCGCCAGTATTGAATCGTCAGCCCATGATAACTTTAAAAACATAGTTGTTCATTCAGAAGAAGGAGGGACGGAATTAGCTTTAAAACAACTGACTCCGGTGCGTTTGATCAAAAATGATTTTTATAAACAGATAAAACAGGCAGAACTTAAAGGAGCCTCAGTAGATGAACTTAAAAGCCTGTTAGGCAAAGGACGTTCAAAAAAAGGAATTTTTGAAGGAGATCTGCTTGAAGGAGAACTAGAAATTGGCCAAGTGGCTTCTCAGCTCAAAGAGGTTGAATCGGCGGAAACAATTGTTAAAAATATTTTTAAAGAATTTCAAACAGCAAGGGGATTTTTAACAGAATTTTAGTAACTTCTATATAGCACAACAATTGACCAATAGTCTTTAACATCAGCTTTTTAATTTTTAAGGAATTAAGCTGATTTCGGAATTCTGAAGGCTTTGTTTAGCCTTTGACTGGTCAATCGCTTTGACTTTGACATTTTTTAACAGCACTCGTAATTGCTTTCATTTGGTGTTGTAACTTTTTATTCGCTAGACTAGTACATAATGTCAAGAACCAGATCTAGCCTTTTTCTGGAAACATATAATTTAACTTATCTCCTAAATATTCTAAAAATGAAAAACAAGCTTTTTAAAATAGGAGTATCCTCGTCGTTATGGACATTCCTGCTGATTGGTACGAGTTTTCCGTCATGGGCGGGGGGCTATCAGGTAAACCTGATGGGAGTGAAACAAATTGGGATGGGACATGTTGGTGCGGGTATGGCTCTTGATGCTTCCAGTGTTTATTTTAATCCGGGTGCTTTGCCATTTTTGAAAGATAAATTTACAGTTACCGGAGGTCTTGCTGCTATCTCGTCACAGGTAGGCTACAGTTCTACAACTTCGAATTATTCTACTTATGCAAATAATCCGGTAGTAACACCTTTTAATTTATATGTTGCGGCCAAATTAAATGAGAAATTCAGTTTAGGTTTGGGAGTATACACTCCGTATGGTTCTACCGTAAAATGGGATGAAAATTGGGCAGGTCAATATCTTATCAGGGATATTTCTCTAAGAGCGATTTATTTTCAACCAACGGCTTCATATAAAATAACAGAGAAAATTTCTTTAGGAGCAGGCTTGATTTATGCCTTAGGCTTTGTTGATTTAAATAAAGCAACTCCTACATCTGATGTAAACGGAAAACCTGGTAATGCGCATCTGAACGGTTCAACAGGAAACTTCGGTTATAATTTGGGACTATATGTTAAGCCGGTAGAAAAATTAAGCGTTGGTTTAACTTATCACTCACAAATTAACATGAACATTTCCGGTGGTACTACTAATTTTAACGTTCCTGCCTCAGCGTCAGCCACTTTCCCCGCCAACACTACTTTCTCAGCATCCTTACCATTACCAGCTTTGTGGGCTTTAGGTTTTGGTTACGACGTTACTGATAAGTTGAAACTGGGTGTTGATGTTAACTATACTCAATGGGATGCTTATAAGTCTTTGGATTTTGAGTTTAGCCAAAACCCTGGTACGCTTAATTCAAAAGAAAAGAAAAATTACCATAATACCTGGGCTTTTAGAGTGGGAGGTCAGTACAAGGTTTCGGAAAAGTTTATTGTAAGAGCGGGTACTTATTATGATTTATCTCCTGTAGATATGAATCACAATTATTCTCCGGAAACCCCTGATGCTGATAAACTGGGCTTGTCGGCAGGTCTTTCTTTCAATCCTACTGAGCACTTTGGGATAGACGCTTCTTTCCTGTATATAAATGGGAAGAAAACTTATGGCTATAGTGATAAACAGGGCTTTGGTGGTAATTATAAATATGTTGCTTACATACCGGCTTTAGGACTTAATTACAAATTCTAAACTTCCCAAATGTTATAACTATGAAACGCATATATATATACATAGCAGTCCTGGGTTTAACGACTTTTGGTTGTAAGCCAAAGATAGATGAATTCTCTCCTTCCAGTGGCGGTCAGGCAGATTTTACAAGATATGTTGCCTTAGGTAACTCGCTTACGTCTGGCTATATGGATAATGCCTTATACATTGAAGGGCAAAAGAACTCTTATGCAGCTCTTTTAGCACAACAACTTCAGACAGTTGGTAGTGGAGATTTTAAAATACCATTCATGGTAGATGAAAATGGAATAGGCTTTTCCGGAACCACACCGGTGACCAAATTAGTATTAGGTCCAATGACTGACTGTAAAGGTGTTACTTCGCTTTCTCCGGTATTGGCAGGAACAGCTAATCTGGCAAATTTGGCCTCGATTGCCAGTCAGGGGCCATTCAATAATATGGGAGTTCCTGGTGCAAAGTCTTTTCACCTGATAGCGCCAGGTTATGGTAACCCTGCTGCTGGTGCCGGAAAATATAGCCCATACTTTTACAGAATGGCGAGTAACCCGGCAACAGCTTCTGTATTAAGTGACGCAATGAGGGTAAATCCAACATTCTTTACACTTTGGATTGGAAATAACGATGTTTTAGGATTTGCATTGGCTGGTGGTGTAGGAGAAACAATAACCCCCAATGCCACTTTAACCTATTCTATTTCAGCTGTTGTTGATACATTAATGAAAAATGGTGCAAAAGGAGCTATTGCTAATATTCCGGATGTTACTAAAATAGCCTATTTCAATACTGTACCGTATAATGCTTTAGTCTTAACTAGTCAAAGCCAGGTAGATGCGTTGAATATGGCATATGCACCTTTAGGTATTACTTTTGCTTTGGGGGCAAATCCGCTTATTGTGAGTGATGCAGCTGCGCCAGGTGGAAGAAGAAAGATTAAAAGTACCGAAAAAATCATATTGACTATTCCTCAGGACTCGATTAAGTGCAGTGGTTGGGGTAGTCAAGTTCCTATTGCCGATAAATATTATTTAGATGAAGGTGAATTAAGCCAGATAACTGATGCCGTTGATGGCTATAATGCCTCTATCGCAAACATTGCCAGTACAAGGAAGCTGGCTTTGGTTGATATGCATGCGAACCTCAATCGCCTTTTGGCTCCTGGAGGTATTGATGTGGACGGGGTTAATCTGAATGCTACATTTGTAACGGGTGGAGTATTCTCTTTAGATGGGTTTCACTTAACGCCAAGAGGATATGCGGCTTGTACAAATTATTTTATAGATGCTATTAATCAGCACTTCGGTGCCAATGTTCCCAAGCTAAACGTGGGCCAGTACAGGGGTGTGAAACTCCCCTGATCCTAATTATCTATGAAGCAGCACTGCCTACCCTTATCGGGGAAGCAGTGCTTTTCAAAACCTGTTTTAGGCTATTGAAATAAAATGACTATCCGCTTCTATGACCTTCTTAAGTTTTTCTCCCACAAATAATGCAGAATAGGATTTTACAATTCCGGTTCAGCATCCTCCAAAGCTTAACAATCAATAAAAACTCCGTTATCAGCCAGATTAGCGTGCAAAATTCAGAATCTCTGGTTAAACGAATCAGTTAAGGTATAATAAAACGCGTAAAGGATTAGCAGCGGGCAATATTGGTTTCCATCTGCTAGAATATTCTCAGGTGAAACAGGTATTGACCTACAGTCGCTATAAAATCCGGTATTACCTGAGGATGGATAAACACACTAAATACTATACCCGAAAAAGCGCCATATAAATGGGCGTCGTGGTTGATGTTGTCAGATGAGTTTTTGGACTGATAATATGAATAAACGATATAAAGAATACCTACCACAAATCCCGGAAGTCTTATAAAGAAAAACAAAATGACATCGTCCAAAGGGTAAAACAAAATAGAAGAAAGTACCACAGCTGATACTGCCCCTGAAGCTCCCAGTGAATTGTAATAATAATTGTTTTTATGTTTTAAGTATGAGGGAATCTCAGACGTAACAATGGCTACTAAATAAAGAAGCGGGTATAAGAAAATACCGATAGCTCCCAGATAGCCATAGTAGATTTGCTCTAAGATTGAACCAAATGAGTAAAGTGCTATCATATTTAGCAACAAGTGTGGAATATCTGAATGGATAAAACCTGAAGTAATGAAGCGGCCATATTGTTTTCGCTCTTTTACCATGTAAGCATTCATGACCCATTTCTGGAAAATCTCAGGTTTATTCCAGGCGTAAAAACTCATTGCAACAGTAATGGCAATAATCAGTGTAGTTAGTGTAAGTCCCATCTTTATTCTTCGTCAGCGTCGTCAGGTGTATCGTTTCCTTTTTGAAGGTATATTTCCAGTAAACCTTCAGGTAATTCAACATAAAGTATTTGTTTTTTCAAATCAGCACGCAAAACTATGTGCGGTTGGATCGGGATCAATACTTCAGATGATTTATAATCCATAGCAATAATGTCGTGCCCAGGAAGTTCATAAACATCCAATACTGTTCCTAGTTCACCAAGATTACTGTCTTCTACAGCAAACCCTTTAATGTCATGATAGTAGAAGTGGCCGTCTTCAAGTTCCGGAAGATTGTTCAATGGAAGATACAATTCAGAACCGGAAAGTGCAGCAGCCGCTTTCATATCAGTGATTTCCTCAAATTTAATTATGGCTTTATCTTTAAGGATATCTATTTTTTCAATAAAAAAGGGAATTAGTTTAGTGTTTTGCTCAATAAAAACCGATTTGAGGTTTTCATATTGCTGGGGATGGTCTACGTCAATTAAGGCTAAGACTTCACCGCGGACACCGTGACTTTTACTGATTTGCCCAAGTTGAAAATATTGCGAATGCTTCATGTTGTAAAATTACTGAAAATTGTGAAGCATAAATTGAGAATTAGATGGAATATAAATTGGGTTAAAAATCAAAAAAAACCTGTTTTTGTGTGATTTATTGTTGTAGACTTTGTTTACTAAGTGCAAAAATATTTTTATTTTTGTAATTCACTCCATACATAATCGACAACAATGTCAAAAAAGCTTCTTACCAATTGCACTATTTTCACGGGTGAGTCAGTGCTGAAAAATCATTCTGTATTAATTGAAGACGGATTAATACAGGCGGTTTTGTCTGACAATAATGTGCCATCTGATGTTACTAAAGTAGATTTACGGGGAAATTACCTGATTCCGGGTTTTGTTGACCTGCAAGTAAACGGAGGAGGAGGGAGCTTCTTTACAAACAAGCCCAGCGAGGAAAACATCCGCCAGATTTTCAATGCCCATTTAGAATTTGGTACAACAAGTTATTTGCCAACAGTAGTTTCTACTTCTTACGACAATATTATTGCTTGTATTGAGGCAGCAAGAGAATGTTACAATAAAGGGAAGCATGGTGTTATTGGTATGCACCTTGAAGGGCCGTTTTTTAATCCTATCAGAAAGGGTGCTCACTCTGAGAAGTTTGTAAGAAAACCGACCGATGAAGAGCTTCATAAAATTGTTGATAACGGTAAAGATGTTATTAAACTGATGACCATTGCTCCTGAGCAATTCAGCGACCACCAAATCAAAATCATTCAGGATGGTGGTATCAGAATTTCTGCTGGACATAGCGATGCCTCTTTCAGAGAAGCAACAAGAGCTTTTGATCTTGGTATTGACTGTGTAACACACCTTTATAATGCTATGTCTCAGTTTACCAGCCGTAACCCAGGCCTGGTAGGTGCGTTCTTCGACAGAGATGAAGTATGGGGAGGTATTATTGTAGATGGTATTCACTCTGAATATGCTTCCGTTCGTATTGCTCATAAGCAGAAGAAAGGAAAGCTTTATATCGTATCTGATGCATCATTTGTAAAACATCCGGTAAAGGAGTTTGAATTTGAAGCGTTCAAAATTCACTATGAAGATGGAAAGTATTTAACTGATAGTGGTAACCTTGCTGGGTCAGCCATTACGATGCTTGAAAGCTTACAGAATACAGTGAAATATGTAGGTCTTGACCTGGAAGAAACTGTTAAAATGACTTCAACTTATCCTGCGCAATTCCTTGGTGTTGATGGCCAGGTTGGTTTGATAGCAGCGGGTCGTAAGGCAGACTTAGTTGTATTAAATACTGATCTTGAACTTGAAGGTGTTTTCCTTGGAGGAAAAGTTCAGGAGAAAGAAATAGCTTAGTTTTAGCGCGGTACTATTAATATAGCCCACACTACCGTATTTTTGGTAATGTGGGCTTTTTAATGATTTCTTAACACACGTTTGAGCACAGTTCAGTATCTTGCTCACCAGTTATATTTTTAGCTATAGAAAAAGGAAAAATTGAATAATATGTTTTTACAGAAAACATTATGCAAGTGCCTGCTTTCGTTTGTTTTAGTTGGTTGTTTAATGGCTTGCGGACCTTATCAGGTACCTATAAAAGAAACAGATTATACGCCTATAATCACAGACCGTGCGACTTTAGAGAAATCATTTGCAGCTGAACAGCCAAGAGCTGTAACTGTTCCCGGTAAAATTTACTATAAAGACCAATATCTATTTATTGTAGACCAGTTTACAGGAGTTCATGTGTACGATAATCATGATCCTGCTTCGCCTGTTGCTATCGGATTTCTGAAAATATATGGTTGTTCGGATATCGCTATTAAAGAGAACTTCCTTTATGCTGATAATTCCGTTGATCTGATCACGCTTGATTTATCCGACATAAAGAATGTGAGGGAAGTTAACCGAATCCGAAATACGTTTGCTGAACCTCCGCCACCAGATGGCTACGCTGTACAGAATATATATTCGCCTGGTAAGCGCAGCAAAAATCTTATTATCATTAATTGGGTAAAAAAGTCAAAGACTACTTCATAAGCAGATGAAAAAATTTATTCCTTTTTTGATATTAATATCTCTGGTTGCTTTGTCTTCCTGTCATAAATCGGAAGGAGGCAGCGATACCGGTATTGGAGGCTCTACTGCACGTTTTACAGTTAAAGGTAATTACCTGTATACAATCGGAGAAGACAGCCTTACTGTATTTGATGTGACTAATGCCAGTCAGCCTAAATACCTGAATAAACAATATGTTGGCAGCGATATGGAAACAATTTTTCCATATAACAATTCACTTCTGATGGGTTCTCGCTCAGGAATGTATATTTATAATCTGGCAGAGCCTACAAGACCATCGTTCCTGTCCAAGTATTTACATATTGTAAGCTGTGATCCGGTAGTGGCAGATGGCAATTACGCCTATGTTACACTCAGGTCTTCCAATAACGGCTGGTGTAGACGGGGCACAAACATGATGGAAGTAATAGACATCAGCAATCTGACCAATCCCCGGCGTATTGCCACTTATGATATGTATGAGCCAAAAGGTCTCGGTATTGATAATAACAGGCTTTTTGTTTGTGATAAAGGCCTTAAAGTTTACAATGCTACAAATCCAGCAAACATATTACTAGAGGAGCATTTTCAGATTAGCGCCAATGACGTAATCGTATATAACAATTTGCTGATGGTTGTCGGCGAAGATGGTCTTTATCAGTATGATTATTCGGGCAGAAATTTATCAAAATTAAGTTTTATCAGATTTTATTAAGAGCTAACCTCATAAGGGATGGTTCATTTTATATATGAAATACTGTTTGAGAGTATTAATTGTTTGTTTGCTTTATGGGTATTCGTTTTCAGCAGCTGTTGCCCAAAGAGATTCTTCCAGTGGTTTTATTATTTCCCATTCGCCTCAGTACATACTTGCTCAGGGTTTTCGTATGGATGTGGATAAGCAACTGGGATTAAGCAGAAGCTGGCTTATTGTATCAGGACAGCTTTATGGCGGTAACCTGAAACAAAGTTATTGGGCGAGAACAGCTCAGGCTAGCGAAACCGATAATATAGATGATAACATCTCCGGCTATGGCATAGAATTAAACTATCGTTTGTTTCTTCTCAAAAAGAATAAGGGTTTATATGTAATGACAGGAGCCAATTACTCTTACTTCAATATTGAATACCAGCAATATACTTTTAAGCCGGAAACTATAAACGGAGAAAATTTTTATGAATATAAAAGGGGGCCAGAACACCAATATATAAAACGTTGGATGGCAAACCTTGTAGTCGGCTACCAGGCTTCTGTTCAGCTAAGTAAAACGAAGAAGCTGTTTGTTAAATACATTACTTTTGATGGTTATGTAGGTACTTCCTTCAGGCAGTCAACCGTAGAAGACACCCTTCCCCGCATACGGAATTATATCCGCACACCATGGGACTTTGCTGTTAACGGTTTCTGTCCAGTGCTTATGTTCCGTATAGGCTTCGGGTTCAATTAAGGAGCTGGAGCTATCTTTTAATTTCCCTTTGTGCCTGACCCACATAATTGCTTAGTGGCCTGATAAGACGATTGTCAGCATTTTGCTCCATGATATGAGCGCACCAGCCTGTAATACGGCTCATTACAAATATTGGAGTGAACATGTCTATATCAAAACCCATCATGTAGTAGGCCGGTCCTGCCGGAAAGTCCAGGTTAGGGTAAATACCTTTTTCCTCTACCATTGTTTGTTCAAGTATTTCATACATGTCCATCCAACGATGTTCTCCGCGTGCTTCAGCTACTTTCTGGGCATATTTCTTCATTGTTGGTACCCGAGAGTCACCATTGCGGTATACCCTATGCCCAAAGCCCATTACTTTTTTCTTGTTTTTCAGGGCATCCAGCATCCAGTCACGGGCCCTGGCCGGATCACCAATTTCGCGCATCATGTGCATTACCTGTTCATTGGCTCCTCCATGCAAAGGCCCTTTCAGGGAACCAATGGCCGCTACTACAGCACTGTACAAGTCTGATTTGGTAGAACTAACAACCCTGGCAGTAAAAGTTGAAGCATTAAAACTGTGTTCAGCATAAAGGATCAGAGAGACTTCAAATGCTTTCACAATATCATCACTTGGAACTTTGCCAAAACACATATGAAAGAAGTTAGCAGCTATGCTCAAATCTTCCCTTGCAGGGATAAAAATAGAGCCATGATGATGATGATAGCAAGCAGCAATGATGGTCGGAATTTTTGCTAATAAAAACAGAAATTTATCCTGATTGGTTACTTCATCACTTTCCCATATCCGGCTATCCTCCATTGCCAAAAAACTGACGCCTGTACGAAGGCTGTCCATTGGATGTGCCTTTTTAGGAAAGAGTTTGATGGTGGTTTTAAGTGGTGCAGATATATTTCTATGGCTTCTTTCTTTATGAAGGAAACCGCGCAATTGGGCAAGGTCAGGTAGCTCGCCATGAGTAAGCAGATAAGCTACTTCCTCAAATGAACAATGCTCGCACAAATCCTGAACAGCATAACCGCGATATACCAGCGAGTTGGTTTCGGGCATCACTTTGGAGATAGCGGAGTTGTCTACAACCACACCTTCCAGTCCTTTTGGGGCAATGATTTTGTCAGCCATATGGGGTAGTATTGAGTAGTGGGTATTGAGTATTGAGAAATAGTGGTGAGTTTTGCTTTGGTAGTTCCCGCAACTCACTACTCATGACTCACGACTCAATACTAAAATTATAAATTCCCTGGTCGAAGTCATTATAGTCTTCGTAGCCAAGTATCTCATAGAGTCTTTTACGGGTTTGCATTTCTGCTACTGAACTTTCCTGACTGCCGGAGGATTTCAGACTATCCAGTCCTTTTTCTACGGCAAACATGGCCAGCCGTTGTGTGCTTACCGGATAGATAATCAGGTTATAACCAAGATTTTCCAGTTGCTTTTTAGTCAATAGCTTTGACTTGCCAAACTCTGTCATGTTTGCAAGCAGAGGTACATCTATGGCTTTCCGGAAAGCTTCAAATTCCTTTTCGTCATTCATGGCTTCAGGGAATATCATTTCGGCTCCGGCATCTACATATGCTTTTGCTCTTTCAATGGCTTTATCCAATCCTTCACTTGCCCGGGCATCCGTCCGTGCAATCAATAGAAAATTATCATCCTGTTTCGCTTTTGCGGCAGCATTGATTTTTTGAACCATACCAGAAACTGAAACCAGTTCCTTGTTATCAAGATGTCCACAGCGTTTTGGATTTACCTGATCTTCAATATGACAACCAGCAATACCCAGGTACTCCAGCTCACGTATGGTACGAACCACATTCAGCGTTTCGCCGAAGCCGGTATCAATATCTACAATAGTCGGCAGGCTTGTTACTTTGGCAATGGCCGAAGAAAAAGCCCCGACTTCAGTCAGTGTAGTAAGCCCGACATCAGCCAGCCCAAGTGAGTTGGCAATCACAGCACCCGAACAATAAACTCCGTCAAATCCCTTCTGCTCAATCAGCATAGCCACCAGCGCATTATAAGCCCCCGGAAACTGTAGTAACTTCCCAGACTTTAGCTCTGCTCTGAGTACTTTGCGTTTGTCTCGAGGGTCTGTGCTATTGATGATCATGACTTATGTGTTTATGTATGAAAGTGTTAGTGTGTTTATCCCCTAATCACTATTCCCTAATTACCAATCACTAAAATATCCCCTTCATATCAGCTTTATTATTCAGTAACTCTTTCTGGTCTATCTGAATATTCAGCTGTTGTACTTCATGCGCTGTCAGACCTGGCAAGCGTTGTACCAGTTCCAGGAAGCGGTCTCTCTCTTCTTTGAAAATGATGCCTTCTGTCAGTTGATCAAACTTCATGATATATTGTTCACGCTTGAAGGGCCTTGCTCCTGCAGGGTGTGCATTGGCTCTTTCCAGTTCATCTTCTATCACAGTACCATCCTTCATGGTAATAACCACTTTTCCTCCGAAAGCCTTTTTTGCCGGATCAGTGGCGTGGTACATTTCAGTCCACTTAGGCTTTTCCTCAGTACGGATTTTCTTCCAGAGTTCTACTGTGTCAGTTCGTTGTGCTCTTGCAGGTTCGTAGCTGCGTACATGATGCCACTCACCGTCTTGAAGCGCTACAGCAAAAATATACATGATAGAATGATCAAGCGTTTCGCGGCTTGCCGTCGGGTCAAACTTCTGAGGATCATTAGAACCTGTACCAATTACATAATGCGTATGGTGACTCGTCTCAATTAAAACGTCTTTCACATCGGCAAAATTGCCAACCTTTGGTTTCATCCTGAATGCAAGGTCAATCAAAGCCTGCGACTGATATTCTGCGGAGTGCTCTTTAGTATAAGTCTCCAGAATAGCTCTTTTCTCTTCACCTGGCTCGGGCAGTGGAATTTCATATGAAGCATCCGGACCGTCCAGGATCCAGGCAATTACAGAATCTTCACCTTCATAGATCGGTGACGGGCTTTTCTCACCGCGCATGGCCCTGTCAACCGCTTCAATGGCGAGTTTAGCGCCATGTGCGGGTACATAAGCCTTCCAGCTTGAGATTTCGCCCTTACGCGACTGTCTTGTGCTGATAGATACATGCAAGGCCTGCTGTATAGCCTGATAAACCACCTCAGTAGGCAGGCTCAGCAAAGCACCTACGCCCGCAGCCTGTGCCGGACAAAGATGTCCTACGTGATCTATTTTATGTTCGTGGAGGCAAATAGCCTTTACAAGGTCCACATGCACTTCATAAGAAGCTACAATGCCTTTGAGGAGTTCCAGGCCATTTTTATTCAATTGTTGAGCCACTGCCAGCACAGCAGGAATGCTGTCACCGGGGTGAGAATAGTCTGCCGCCAGAAAAGTATCATGAAAATCCAGTTCACGCACTGCCGTACAGTTTGCCCAGGCAGCCCATTCAGCATGGAACAGTTGGTCGTTGGGCATGCCAAATACAAGTGCACCGCCATGGCTGCGTGGGTGTGCCAGTGCCTGTGCACGTGCATTGGCAACGGGAGTTCTGTTAAGAGAAGCAACTGCTACAGAAGCATTATCTATAATTCGGTTGATGACCATATCAACAACCTCTGCACTTATTGTGACGTTGTCTGTGGCTACGGCAGCCAGCTTCCAGGCCAATTGATCTTCTTTGGCCAATTTCTCTTTGGATGGGTATACCCTTACTTTATGTAACTTCATAAAAAAGACATAGATAAGTGAAAAAATACCGGCTACGGCAAAACTTTCAAAGTATACGGAGAGTTTGCGGTTAAAGATGCTGATTATTTATGTATGGCCATGGTAATTGGGCTCGTCGAAATTTGGTAGCTAAGCCTGTCGAAGCTGTCCCCATCATCTGCACTGCAACTGATGCTTACTCGTGGTGGCTGGTCTGGAGGTTTGCTGGTTATTAAAAACCGAAGCCCTCACTTTAAGTGAAAGATGTTTACTAACCACTACTCGACAACCGCTATTCGACTTTCCCACAATAAGCTTTTACCGCTTATTGTGGGAAAATCGAACAGCAGGTAATGCCGGAAACTATAAAGGGGTGGATAGAATTCGTAGAAACTAAAAAGAAGGGTAACCAACAATGACAGCGAAGACTTAGGAACAAATGGTTTAATACTTTAATTTTAGCTCAAAGCTATTTTTACTATGAATATCGAAGGATTTGACCTGGAAGAAGATCAGATAGAAACTTTTCAGGATGTATACGGAGCCTTATCAAAGAATTATACAGTTGAAGTGATTGACTGCGATCAGATTGATGACGTTTTTGGGAAGATTGAATATTTCAGGTCTTTTGCGCCACTACAGCATTACCTTGATTTCAGGATCATAAACATCTTCCATCTTAATCCGGAGAAAGAAAGCATCAAGATCGTTAATGCTGTCATATCTTTTAATGTAACTGGTGAAAGAGGGAGGAAGGAGGAATTGAGCGATGTCCAGAGTTTTGGTTTTACAGAACTTGATACTGATTTCGGCCATGTGCTGATGACTCCGGAAACAAGTGCAGACAGGCTGGTTGATTTTTTTGTGCGTCAGGATATCGATTTCAGGGACAACAAGGAATTCAGCGATAATTTTCATCTGACAGGAACCAATAAAGAGTTGGTAAGAAGTAAATTCAATATGAGTATACAGAGTCAAGTGCTGAAAACACCGGAAATCCAGCTGGAAATAAAGGGAAAGACATTGCTGGTTAAGCTTACTGATTCAATGTCGGTAAAGGATTCACTGGCAATGGCCAAGGCTCTGCAAAAATTCAAATAGTAAACACTATTATACTTTCAAAGATTTATGAACAGATTAATCTTCCTATTCACTTTTTTCTGGGTGCCCTTACTTATAAAGGCTCAACAAAACACTTTTCACCTTTTGGTAGGTACTTACACCGGAGGTAAGAGTGAGGGCATTTATGTTTATAAATTTGACGCTGAGACAGGGAAAAGCTCTTTTGAAAGTAAAACTGCTATCAGTAATCCTTCATTCCTCGCACTGAGCAGTAACCAGAAATATGTGTATGCTGTACAGGAAGAAAAAGAAAAAGCCGAACTGGCTGCTTTTAGTTTTGATGCAGCAACAGGCAATTTACAGCTCTTGAACAAACAGTATATAGAAGGAGCTCATCCCTGTTATGTGAGTATTAGCAAAACCGGCAGCAGAATTTTCACGGCAAACTACACTAGCGGTAGCTTTACTGCTTTTTCTGCTAAAAAAGACGGTTCGCTTAATTCTACCAAACAGATGATTGTACATGAAGGTCATGGTTCTGACAACAAGCGACAGGCCTCTCCCCATGTACACGAAGTAGTACTTTCACCTGACGAGAAATTCCTTTTAGTTCCTGACCTTGGTATTGACAAGGTAATGGTTTACCCGGTTGACACTACACGGGGTTATTATCCTATAAAAAGTAATGTTAACCCGGTGGCTGTAAAACCCGGTAGCGGGCCGAGGCATATTACTTTTCATCCAAATGGACGCTATGCCTATCTGATACAGGAACTGAGTGCGTTCGTTACGGTATTTGAATACAATGAAGGCCAGTTAAAGACACTGCAAACCGTACACCTGACAGACCAGTCTTTCAAAGGCGAAGTAAGCGCGGCAGATATACACGTTTCTCCTGATGGGAAATTCCTGTATGCATCCAACAGAGGAGACGCCAATGAGATCGTGGTTTTTGCCGTAGATGCAGTCAATGGTCTGCTCACTTACACTGGTCGCCAGTCTTCATTAGGCAAAACACCACGCAACTTTAACATTGACCCTACCGGGAACTATTTGCTCGTAGCCAATCAGAACAGCGACAATATTGTGGTGTTCAAACGTGATATGAATACCGGTTTATTGACTGATACAGGTCAGCGTATTGAGGTTGGTAATCCGTCTTGTCTGGTGTTTGGAGCAGTGAAGTAGTCAATGAAAGAGTTTCAAATATCACTATATACAAATAATTACCACCAGCAGCTTGTTGATGTTTGGGAAAAGTCTGTTCTGGCAACGCATGATTTTCTGAGTAAGGAAGACTTTATCTCCATCAAGGCGCTTGTACAGTCAATGGACTTTAAAGAGCTCGGTGTTTATTGCCTGCTTACAGAAGGAAAAGTGATTGGCTTTATCGGAGTAGCTGACCACAAAATAGAAATGCTTTTTTTGTCACCTGATTACTTTGCTAAAGGACTCGGCAAAAAGCTGATGTCATTTGCCATGTCAGAGTTGAAAGCTGACAAAGTAGATGTTAATGAACAGAATAAATCCGCAGTCGCTTTTTACCACAAGCTTGGTTTTGAAACCTATGAAAGAACAGCAAAGGATGATCAGGGAAAAGATTATCCTTTGCTGAGAATGAAGTTAAAGCGTTTATGGGTTTAGTTTCATTTCAGATTTTTTTCTCCCCACTGATCCAGCAAAATTAATATGTCCTTGAGTGAACGACCCTGCTCTGTCAGTTCATACTCTACTTTGGGAGGTACCTGCTGATACACAATCCGGTTAATAAGCCCGTCGCTTTCCAGCTCTTTAAGCTTAGCAATGAGCATTCGCTCTGAGATTCCTTTAAGCTTTTGCTTTAATTCACTGTAGCGGAGTGTACCTTCATTCAACAGGTACGACAGTATATTGATTTTCCAGCGCCCGCCAATTACTGATAATGTAAAAGCTATGCCGCAATTCTCCTTTAAATACTGCTCATTGATATGATTTGTTGAGTTTTCTTTTCTCTGGATCATGCTTACTTTTTTGTTAGTACCATACAAATGTGTATGTACTGTTCTATGTGCAAGTTAGTAAATACATTTACAGAAAAAACAATGACGATGGAAACAGTAAAAATGTTTGTGCACTGGCTGAGCTACGCCTATTACTTGTATGTATTTGGCTACGCCTCTCTTTTCAAAGTATTTCAGAAAGAATCTATGATGGCTAATATGGCTTCATTGGGATTTAACAAAACCTGGACTATTGCCATTGGTGTAGGAGAACTGCTCGGGGTTGTTCTGCTTATTGCAGGGTTGTTTAAACCACAATTGAAGAATGCAGGGATTTTATTACTTTTCCCTTTTGCTGTGGGAGCATTTACTGCACATATGGCTCATCAGGAATATGATTACTATTACAATTCACTGGTCATGTGCGTCCTTTCTGTGGTTTTGCTGTTTTCTGATAAACATTTCATAATGAAAATATAAAACTGCAGTGGCTATGAATGCTTATAAAGATGAATAACTTTATCCGATAGAGATATGAATTTCGGATGAAAAAGCTGTTGTTACTGATTGGTTTGAGTTTAATGTTTATGGCTGTGCATGCACAAAAAAGCATGCATGCCATTGCCAAAATTGAGCAGCGTCAATTCCCTTGCTGTATTTCCGGCATAGATAAAAAGAATGACTCTCTCTATTACCTGGTTAGCGATTACCAGAACAAAATATACATAGCTTCTTTCGACAGGTCAACAAAGGTAATGGCTGTTGTTGATTCTGTTATGACCAATGTGTCTGTTAAGAGCAGTTTTGAATCTGTACGTCTTTTTGACAATAATAAAAAACTATTGGTAGCCCAGGAAGAGGACATGCCAAATGGCAAGGTAAAGGCCCAAGTGCTGACTGCAGATTTAAATAGTAAAGTGTTGAATTTCAAGGGAGAGGTCCTTGCCGCACATTATCATAATATGCGGCACAATAGCGGCATTGAAAGCATGAGCCTGTCACATGATGGTAAGTCTTTATGGGTAGTCAACGAAAGACCTTATGACACAGGAGAGTTTAAAGGAAAAGTGATTTTGGAGAGTTATGCTATCCCAAACTCTTCTGCAAAGGCCCAAGAGTCACTAGAGTATCCAATGGATAGCGGATTGACGAGTGCTGCAAAGGCAGATAATGGAGTTACTGAAATCTTACTATACAATGCGGATTCCATGCTTGTAATGGAAAGAGCTTATGACAAAGATATCCGCCGTGTGTCTGTCCGGATATTTTGGTTTAATGTAAATACAAAGAAGAAGGGGCTTCAACCAGCCTTTATAGCAGACTCACTTGTGTTGAAAGGCTTTGTGCCTGATACTGACAATTATGAAGGCATGTGTTTTGGCCCTGATCTGGATGCAAAGAAAACAATCTTCATCATTTCTGATAACAATGCTAACTGGAACTATGATAAGTTGACAAAACTACCCAAACAGCGGACAGATGTTATCTGGCTTAAAATTGAATAGTCTTATCTGATTGGGCCGGCAAGGTAAAAAGACAAAGTAATCTAAATCCGTCAATACCAGAATTACAGTAGCACTTCCGTCCGTATCCAGGTTTCCAGTCTATCAAGTGAACTATTCAGAAATGAATGATCACCTGTCGCTTTTGAAATAGTCATCCCACCCTGAATCATCGAAATCATTACACAAGAGAATGCGTGTGGGTTTATGTTTCTACGGATTTTCCACTCGTCAATTCCTTGCTGTACTAGCTTTTCAACACTTTTTTGCCACATCTGGAAAACAGCTTTTACTTTTTCCCTGAGAATAGGATGTGTATCATCAGCTTCGGTGGCCATGTTGACCAGAGGGCAGCCCATCAGAAGCGCTTCGTTTTCAAAAGCTGTTCTGTAGAATTCCACATAAGCCAGCAATTTTCCTACTGTATCTTTTTTTGTTTCCTGTTTCTCTCTGATACCCTGAATCAATATGGCAACATTATGGTCGAATGCGGCAATCGCTATTTCATCTTTGTTTTCAAAGTTTCCATAAATAGCACCTTTGGTTAAACCGGTAGCTGCTGTAAGATCAGAAAGTGACGTTCCTGCAAAACCTTTCTGATTAAAGACCGGAGCAGTTTTTTCAATAATGAATTGTTTGGTTTTTAGGGCTTTAGACATTCTAAGACAAGTATTTTGCAAAAATATACCATTTGGTATAAAAAACAAATTAAAAATATACCGATTGGTATAAAACGTTTATATATTGCATCAACAAATTGATTATATGTTCAATATGACAAATTCAGGAGAGAAATTACCCGAAAATACAGTTTTGATCAGGTTTCAGGATTGCGACCCTAATCAGCATCTCAATAATGCGAGTTATATTAACTATATGATCAATGCCCGTGAAGATCATATAAGAGAATACTATGGCTTAGACATTTTCGCTTTTGCTAAAGAAAATGGGTTGATCTGGTTTGTGACCCAGAATCAGATTGCCTATTTCAGACCGGCTCATATTATGGAGCGTGTGACAATTCAAAGCCAGCTTATCAGACTTGGCGAGAAAAGTATTTCTGTTGAGATCAGAATGTATGATGAACATAAAAAGTCTCTTAAAGCTGTTTTGTGGTCACAGTTTACGCACTTTAATATGAAGACGAATAAAACCGAAGTTCATAGTAAGGCTTTAATCGATCTTTTTGAAGGAGTCAATATGCCAGTTGCTGAGCACACTTTTGAGGAGAGAATTGCTGCTTTGAGAAATTCAGCAAGAAGTGTATAAATTTCGGCATGATGTGTGTTGCTTACGTTTAAAGGTATAAATACAGAATGTGGACTTCTATGCGTAAGCACTTTACTTTTAACAATGACTCTTTAATCTATTCATCACGAATCATACTTGGGCTATTGATTGTATGGTTTTCACTTCCTCATATTGAAGACTCCAAAAAGATATGGGCAATGATTTCGGTAATAGTAATTACAGAACCGGATTTTGAGAGTGTAAGGACAGCAACCCTTTCAAGAATAGTCAATACCATTATGGGTGGTATTTTAGGTTTGACCTTTATGTATGTTGGCCTGATTAATATTTTAGGAATGATGTGTGCAATCACCTTGTCGGTAATTATAGGTACATCATTCAAAAGCTATCCGGTAAGTTGGAAACTGGCACCAACTACTGTCGTTATTCTCATGCTGCCGTCAATTGTGGAACACTCTACCTGGAAAGATGCAATGGGCATTGCTCTTGACCGTAGTCTGGAAATATTATTCGGTAGTGTTGTTGCTTATAGTCTTGGCTATATTTTCATGAAATTAAAGCACTGGAAAGACAAAGGTATCTTTCCTGATGACAATCCAAGTCCTTAGTTTGAAACAGATAAATTAAAAGCTTTAGCCAATAATTCATAAGACTTCTTTCTGTCTTCAAATTCATTGGTGATAGTAGCTACTACAACTTCGTCTACATTGTATTTCCCGGCCAGAACCTCTATTTGTTGCTTCACCGACTCCGGCGTTCCAAAAATCATTCTTTGACGGTTAAATGTAATGCGCTCTAATTCAGGAATTGAGTACCTGATTGCTTTTAATTCTTCCAGAGAGGGAAGCCCTTCATGTAAACCCTTTTCAATATTGAGCATGCGCCAGTCCATGGCTATTTGCAGTTCCAATGCCTTTTCTTCAGTTTCTGCACATAGTACAAATACACCAACACTTCCTTGAGCTTCAGGAAATTGCTCCGACGGTTTAAATTGCTGATAATACATTTGCATAGTTTCCGGGCCACCAATCGGGTTAATGAAATGTGCAAATGAAAGTGCCATACCAAAATGCGCTGCAATAATTCCGCTATGCCCGCTGGAAGTTAATAACCATAAATGAGGTACTGTTTCTGCAATAGGAATGGCTTTTATTTTAGCCATTACTGATCCCAGATCAGGCGTATCATTCAAAAAATTTTGCAGATCGGTCAACTGTTCTATAAAATCTCTCTCACTGAATTTGTTGGTAGGATTTAAAAGAGAAGAAGTGATTCTATCCCCTCCTGGTGCACGGCCCATTCCTAAATCTATCCGTCCCGGAAAAAGAGTCTCTAACATACGGAAGTTTTCAGCAACTTTTAAAGCACTGTGATTAGGAAGCATAATGCCTCCTGAACCAATACGCATGTGCTGTGTTTCGCCTGCTAAATGGGCAATCAACACTTCCGGAGTTGATCCTGCAAGGCTTGTAATATTATGGTGTTCAGAAACCCAGAAGCGTGTATAACCTAACTTATCAGTCAGACGGGCGAGTTCTGTTGTTTCTAATATAGCTTGTCTTGCTGTACCACCTCTTTTCACAGGTGACTGATCTAATACGCTTAATCTGATATTATTTTTCATCCAAAAATTCTTTGTCCGCATTAGAACAAAGAGGAATTGAAAGTGGTTCTCTTAATTAACGGTGTTTACTATATTTGTCTGTTAAACATACAATTTACTATGAGAAAAACTTTTTACTCAGCTTTTGCATTGCTGCTTACAGTTACAGCATTTGCCCAAAAACCTAGTCTTACAAGTGATAAGATGCTACCATTTGGTTCTGTTATGAATACGAAGTATGTTAGCCAGTATACTACTATTGACACTACAAAAGGAGAAAATGTAACCTGGGATTTCAGTAATCTTGCAGCAGATCCTACACTTGGTGAACTTAATGTAAAGATTGTTAATCCTGCTAATACACCCTATGCTTCAACATTTCCTACAGCCAATTATGGATATCAGGAAAGTGGAAATTCTACGGCCTACAGGTATTTTTCACTTACTTCATCAAAAATGGAGCGTGTTGGGTCATATAGGAATAGCACTGCTAATATATACTCTGACCCACAGGTTGAATATATTTTCCCCTTAACATATGGTGCGTCAAATAAAGACACTTGGGCAAACAGTGGTTCTTCTTTTGGAGGAGAATACGATATTACATGCATAGGCTATGGCACTTTGAAGTTACCGGGTGGTGCTACTTATTCCAAAGCGCTACTTGTAAGAGCTGATGTTTCAGAAGTCTTGTATTCATTTCCTGTTTACTTCTGGTATAATGCTGATAATGGTGCAATTTTGTTCCAGTATCTGGTTGGGGATAATTTCTTTGTATCTCCTTTGGTTGGTTATTTAAATTCACTTACAGGAGTAACAACAACAGTGAGTGATCAGACTTTCTCAGATGCTATTACTTATAATAACCCGGTTAAGGAAGTGTTGAATGTTAATCTCGGAGAGGGTGCTTTGGCAGCCGGTAAATATTATATTACAAATATGGCAGGGGAAACTGTTTTGGCAGGAGACCTGATGTCGGAGACAGCTACAGAAGAAATCAATTGCCAGGGCTTAGCAAATGGCCTGTATTTTATTACATTTTTTGACTTTGGGTAGCCTTAATCAATTATAATTATCTGAATTGGGGAAATAGAAAGTAGTTTTGATCATCATCCAGATTAGGTTTGTCAGGAATGAAGAAGAAGTCAAAAAAATGTAGTCGGGCAAGGTATTGATAAGCGGATACAAGTCTGTCCATTTCATATCGGGCTCCATTTATGGATGAATAAGGCCCATGTACTTCAGGAAGTATACTATTACAGTTACACTTTTTAGCTATTTTCCGATACGTTGACTCAAAGGACTGGGCTATCTGTTTACGAATTTGATATTCCATTCCAGGGCGTGGAGTTGAAAATACCGAAGTATAAAATGACTCTTTGCAAATGTCAGTAGTATCAGTGTTGGCTTTGCTCGTGCAATGAACTGCTACAAAATAGAATCTTGTTTGGGCATTGGCAGATATTGTCGTTATCAAGAAGAGAAAAAAGGAAAATAGAATTTTAGAAGAAAAAGCTTTCATACACTCAAATGTATAGAAAATACTCCTTTCTCAAACGACTATTTTATTATAGCCCACGCTTTAAACCATGGGCTATAAAAAAGAAAAACCCCTCAGAATATCTGAAGGGTTTGTGGGAGATACTGGGTTCGAACCAGTGACCCCCTGCTTGTAAGGCAGGTGCTCTGAACCAGCTGAGCTAATCTCCCAGAGCTTTTTGTATTTGTTAAATTCTGTCGTTTCAGAATCTCCTTTCCGGTTTAAACAACTTTCGTTGTTGTTTTCCGTTTTGGTGATGCAAAGGTGGGGAAAATTTTGGAAACTGCAAACACTTCGGTAAAAAATTTCTAAATATTTTTTATTCCCTGATTTTAGAATGAACTTTGAAACATAGAGTAAAAACCCTATTCCTATTGAATCTACGACGTTTTATATTTCGCTCCCTTCTGTACACCTTCCTGATAATCACCATTTTTGCTGGTGGTTTAGGGGCGTTTACGTGGTTCTATAAAGACCGTATTATTCAGGCTTTTGTGGATGAGGCAAACAGATATTTGAACACTCCTGTCAAGGTAGATAAAATAGATTTTTCTGTCTGGACCAATTTCCCGCAGGCTAGTATTAGTTTACATAATATAGAAATTGAAGGGACATTGCCGGGAGATTCACTGAAAATGTTGAAAGCAAAAGACGTTTATTTCAGTTTTAATGTGTGGGATATATGGGAAGGGCGTTACGATGTAAAAGAAATTAAAGTAAGAATGGGAAGGTGTAATCTGGCCGTTAATAAAGCCGGGTTAAATAATTATGACATTTTTAAGAAGTCAACATCAACGGAAGAAGTACCTCCTATTACTTTCGACCTGAAAGATATTTTGATGGATGATGTAAGTGTACGTTACATTAATGCGATCAAGGAACAGGATATCGCGATCCATACGGACCATTCTTTTGCAAAATTCCGTTATCTGGACGACCTGATGAATATTTCACTGAAAGGTCGTTACCTGGTTAATCAGGTGCAAATAGGAGGCAAGCGTTATTTTACAGATAAACTGATTGATATAAAAAGTGAATTGAGTTATCAGAAGAGTACGCGCTTATTTGTTATTCAGCCTTCGGCACTTGGTCTTCAGCAGGCAAACTTTGAGCTTTCGGGGAAATATGACGGTAAGAAAGACTTTATTCATTTGTTTGTTTCCGGCAAAAACTCAACGGTACAATTACTGCTTTCTTTCTTGCCAAAAGATCTTTATGATGATCTGAGTAAGTATCATAGCAAGGGCAATGTTTATTTTAATGCCGTAGTTGACGGTCAGATTTCTGAAAAAGAGTCTCCTGAAATAAAAGTGAGTTTTGGTTGTGAACAGGCTACTTTTTATCATCCCGAAACAAAAGAAAGTTTAGACGAAGTAGTCTTGACGGGAAGTTTCAATAATGGTGCAAAAACAGGTGTTCCTGAGCTAGAGCTAAGAAATGTTTCCGGTTTACTTGAGAATAAGAAGTTTTCAGGTAATTTCCTGATGACCAATTTTAAAGACCCTTTTGTGAAGGCAGACTTCTCTGGAGAGATTGATCTGGCAAGTCTGGTGCGCCTTTTCCCAAATAAGGACATTGAAAAGGCAAAAGGTCAATTGCATCTGATGTTGGACTTTGCTGGCCGTTTGGAAGACCTCAAAGACCCTAAGAAGAAAAACAAAATCATTGTTGATGGAGACATGAAGTGTGAGAACCTTTTTCTTAAACTTCAGAAGTATAAGCAACCCTTACAGAGTGGACGTTTGGAGTTTCAGTTTAATAATAACGATGTGAATGTGGTTGAACTAAGCGGGCAACTGGGTAATACAGATGCTCGTTTGGAAGGTCTGTTCACTAATGTAGTTTCGTTTTTCTTATTCCCTGATGAAAAGTTGCATGTACAAGCCAAATATGCTTCAAATTTTACAGATTTGAATGAACTTCTCAATATTGACCCGGAAAAAGAAAACAAAGATCAGACCAGTACTTTTGCTTTACCGGAAAGGCTTGATTGTGACTTAAATTGTAAGGTTGACAGACTTTTGTTCAGAAGGTTTGATTTGAGACAATTGAAAGGGCATGTAGCACAGGATCGTACAAAAATTACCAGCAAAGGCTTATCATCTAATGTTGCAGGGGGCAGTTTTAAAATTGCCGGTAGTCTGGATGCGACAAATCTTAAAAAGATCAATATTGATACAAAAATCAATATGAATGGTATTCATATTGATAGTGCCTTGTTTTTGTTTGAAAATTTTGGACAAAAATTCATTACAGATAAAAACCTGCAGGGACAACTGGTGACGGAGATTTCTCTTAAGCTGACCCTTAATGAAAAGATGGAAATTAATCTGCCTTCAGTTGTTTCTGATATCAATGTAACCATCAAAAACGGGAGATTGAAGAATTTCGAACCCATGCAAAAACTCTCGAAATTTATTGATGAAGATGAATTGGCCGATATTCGTTTCTCAGAATTAAAGAACAATTTCCATATACAGGACCAAACAGTCATTATTCCTGAAATGGAGATAAAGTCAAATGTGAATACCGTTTCAATTATGGGGACACACACTTTTGATAATAAGATGGCTTACAAAGTGAAAGTTTCACTTAAAAACCCTAAAAAGAGGGATAAGGACGAACGTTTCGGAGTTATTGAGAGTGACGGAAAAGGAGGGGTAAGTTTGTTATTAACTGTTAGCGGCACTTCTGATGACCTTAAAATTGCTTATGATAAGGCTACCGCAAAGCAAAATATTAAAGAAGGTTGGAAGAAGGAGAAGGAAGAATTTAAACAGATTTTTAAGAAAGATCCTGATCCTGCCAGAACAGATCCTAAAAAGCCTGTTGAGCTGAACCCGGAGGAATTCATGAACATGGATTAGTTCAGCTGTAGAAAATAGTCTAAATTTGTAGCAATGAAAGCAAACGAACTGAGTGATTTTGGTGTAACACTGATCTTTATTATTGGAGCAGTGTTATTCATCATGGCCATGATGAGCCTTGCCTGGTTGCTTCGTACTGATAAGCCAAATGCAGAAAAGCTAAGCTCATATGAGTGTGGTGAAGATACAGAAGGCAGTGCCTGGGGTCAATTTAATTCGCGCTTTTATATTGTTGCGCTGATTTTCATATTGTTTGATGTTGAATTGGTATTGTTATTTCCTTGGGCAACAGTTTTTGGAGATGCATATTTAATTAAAGAAACAAATGGTCTTTGGGGCTGGTTTTCTTTGGCAGAGGTAGGTTTATTTGTAGTTATGCTGGCTTTAGGCTTAGCTTATGCATGGGTAAAAGGTTACCTGGATTGGGTAAAACCCGAACCTGTTGCTACAAACTATAAGTCAAATATTCCAGCTGACTTATATGCAAAAGTAAATGAGAAGTATTCTTAATTGAGATATGAGATATGAGATATGAGATATGAGATATGAGATATGAGATATGAGATATTTTTTGAAAGAATATTTTGTAAAAACATCTAACATCTAACATCTAACATCTAACATCTAACATCTAACATCTAACATCTAACTTTACTCTTCCCCGCTAATTTTCTTATACAAATCAGGTCTGCGTTCTTGGGTTCTTTGAAGTGCCTGCTCGCTACGCCATTTTTCAATTTCCTTTTCATGTCCGGAAAGCAGTATGTCCGGAACTTTGTGTCCTTTATAGTCGGCTGGCCTTGTATACACCGGAGGTGCTAATAAATCATCCTGGAAAGTATCGGTAAGGGCAGAAGTTTCGTCTGAGAGCACTCCGGGTATTAAGCGGATTATAGCGTCGGCTACTACAGCAGCTGCTAGTTCGCCACCAGACAATACAAAATCGCCGATACTGATTTCATGTGTAATGTAAATATCGCGTACGCGTTGATCGACTCCTTTATAATGTCCGCACAGGATAATGATATTTTCAAACATTGAAAAATGGTTGGCCATCGACTGGTTAAATGTTTTTCCGTCAGGAGTCATATACATGATGGCATCATAATTTCTTTCAGCCTTAAGCTTTTCAATGCAAAGCGCAATTGGTTCAATCATCATGACCATACCCGCACCGCCACCAAAGGCATAATCATCAATTGATCGCTGTTTATTGGTAGAATAATCCCTGATGTCATGAAAATTGACTTCAGCCAGTCCTTTTGTTTGGGCACGGTGCAAAATAGACTGATTAAAAGGGCTTTCTAACAGGCGAGGTAAACAGGTAATGATATCAATTCGCATAATTCGATGTGGAAATTATGCTGCAAGATACGGAATTGTGGTGAGTATTAAGAAATGTCCGGAGACAGACCAGCAAGAGCTTTACTTGTTTTAATGATTGTCGGTAATATAAATTTAATAAATTGTAAATTCAGTAATTCAAAAATTCTGACAACTGACTACTTTTGTCTATATTTGCTTATTAATAGTGTCCATCTATAAAATCTCCTCACCATGAAATTTGTCGTATCATCGGCGGTATTGTTAAAGCAACTTAATGCAATCAGCGGTGTGATAGCTCCCAATCCTATTGTACCTATTTTGGAAAACTTTCTGTTTGAAATTGACAATGACACTCTGACTATCACGGCTTCTGACCTGCAGACATCGATGATCACAGAGTTACCTGTTGACAGTAAGGAGAAGGGCAGTATTGCAGTACCTGCTAAAATTTTGGTAGAAACATTGAAAAATCTTCCTGAGCAACCTGTTGCTTTCAGTGTAGATGAAGAAACATATACTATTGAATTGAGTTCTGACAACGGCCGTTATAAGCTGGCTGGTGAAAATGCAACTGATTTTCCAAAAGTGCCTGTTGTAGCTAAAAACTACTCAGTTGATATTTCTTCTGATGTTTTAAATCGTGCTATTTCAAATACGATTTTTGCAGCAAGTACTGATGAACTTCGTCCTGCAATGACTGGGGTTTATGTGAAGTTTGCAGATACAAACACTACTTTCGTTTCTACTGACGGTCATCGCTTGGTTAGATACAGAAGGGTTGATGTGGTTTCTGATGCAGATACTTCAATCATTATACCAAGAAAGGCATTAGAACTTTTGAAAAAATCATTGCCTTCTGACAATACAAACGTAAAGTTAGAGTTCAATCCGTCAAATGCCTTTTTCAACTTTAACCAGGTGAAAATGATCTGTCGTTTGATTGATGAACGTTTCCCTGATTACGATAATGCGATCCCTGCCGAGAATCCAAATATCTTAACAATCGATCGCCTGGAGTTTCTGACTTCTTTAAAACGTATTGATATTTATTCAAATAAAACAACTAATCAGGTTCGTTTGAAACTGGCTGGCAGCGAATTACAGATTTCTGCAGAAGATCTTGATTTCTCAAATGAGGCTAATGAACGCCTTGCCTGTGAGTATGAAGGTGAAGACATGGAAATTGGCTTCAATGCAAAGTTTATTATTCAGATGTTAAATAATATTGATACCCGTAATGTGTCAGTACATATGTCAGCTCCCAACCGCGCTGGTTTGATTACTCCTGCTGATAATATCAAGAATGAAGACTTGTTGATGCTGGTAATGCCGGTAATGTTGAATAACTACGCTTAGTATTACATAATATATAAGAAGAAAGGGTTCCGCATTATATGCGGAACCCTTTCTTATTTATCAGGATAATTGGTCGAGGATTAAACAACGACTAATTTTTTGGCAAACAAAGGCAGAAATGCTTTACTTTTGTAAATAAAATTGGAACGGTTCAGCACATGAGGATTTTTGCAGCATTAATTATATTTTCCTGTTTGTTTTTAGAGGCATGTAAGTGCAATAAAGAACAGCCAGAATCCCGTCCTCTGAATAATAGAGACCAATTATTGTTTGATGCAGTTGCTAATGATAAAGCATGGCTTTTCTATCGGGATAGCTTGGAAGGGTCTGGAACTCTAGCTCCGCAAATTGAAAGAGTAGATACGTTTAAGCTGAGTGATAGCCAGAGTGGTATACCCCTTGAAGGTCAGTCTTCCAGTTCTTGCTATCCGTTTTACTTTAAAACAGTTGTCCGAAATTTGAGTAAAATACCTGGTGCTAAGGACCCGGATACCTATTATATAAGACCAGCACAAATATATGGCGGAGGAGAAACCTCTTCTTTCTCTGTTATCATTGCACAAAACCTTTATTTCAGACTTGATACATTGGTAAGCAAACCTATTAATTTGATTACCGGGCAAGGGTTGCTATTTGACAGTGTTTATGTTCTTACCGCTAATTATCCGATAAGTACTGGGCGAGACCAGTTTCCAGATAGTGTCTACTATCAGCGTAGAGCGGGACTGATCCGCTTTTGCTATCGTACGGGGAGTAATTCATTCATTCGTTGGAACAGGAAATTCTAACTAACAATTTAATAATCAGCGCATTTAACTGAAAAAGTGGTTTTGATACAATTTTTTTATAACTTTGCACCCTAAAATTCAATTTGAATGCAAAAAATTAGGAACATTGCAATCATTGCACACGTCGATCACGGTAAAACGACGTTGGTTGACAAGATCATACACTCTGCAAAATTATTCAGAGACAATCAGGTTTTCGATGACCTGATTCTGGACAACAACGATCAGGAAAGAGAAAGAGGGATCACGATCGTATCCAAAAACTTATCTGTAAGATATAATGACGTTAAGATTAACGTAATTGATACACCAGGTCACGCCGATTTCGGTGGAGAAGTTGAACGTGTATTGAAACTTGCTGATGGTGTGTTAGTATTGGTTGATGCTTTTGAAGGCGCTATGCCTCAAACGCGTTTCGTATTGACGAAAGCTTTAGCACTTGGTTTGAAACCAATTCTGGTTGTGAACAAAGTAGATAAAGAAAACTGTCGTCCGGATGAAGTACATGAACAAGTTTTCGATTTGATGTTTAACTTGGGTGCTACAGAAGAACAACTTGATTTTGTAACTCTTTACGGGTCTTCGAAACAGGGTTGGATGAGCACCGACTGGAAAAACAAAACTGAAGATATCATTCCTTTGCTGGATGCTATTGTTGCTAATGTGCCACCAGCTCCTCAAAAAGAGGGTCCGGCACAAATGCAGATCACTTCATTGGATTATTCTTCTTTCACTGGCCGTATAGCTATTGGCCGTATTGAAAGAGGTACCTTCAAAGAAGGACAACAAGTTGCTTTGATGAAAGCTGACGGCTCAATCAAAAAACAAAAAATCAAAGAAATTCATATTTTCGAAGGTATGGGTAAAGCTAAAGTTGAGTCTGTTTCTTCAGGCGAAATTTGTGCTATTTCCGGTATCGAGGATTTTGAAATTGGTGATACAATTGCTGATGCTGACAATCCGGAAGCATTGGAGCGTATTGCAGTTGATGAACCAACAATGAGTATGTTGTTTACAATCAACAACTCTCCATTCTTTGGTAAAGAAGGTAAATTTGTGACTTCCCGTCACATCAGAGACCGTCTGTATAAAGAGGTTGAGAAAAACCTGGCAATGAAAATTGTTGCTACAGATAGCGAAGATAAATTCTTGGTATTTGGCCGTGGTATTCTTCACTTGTCTGTATTGATCGAAACTATGCGTCGTGAAGGTTACGAATTGCAGGTTGGTCAGCCACAAGTATTGTATAAAGAAATTGATGGAGTTCGTAACGAGCCTATCGAAACGTTAGTAGTGGATGTTCCTCAGGAAACTGCTGGTAAGGTAATCGAATTGGCTACTCAGCGTAAAGGTAACTTGTTGGTAATGGAACCAAAAGGTGACTTACAGCACTTGGAATTTGAAATCCCATCAAGAGGCTTGATCGGTCTACGTAATAACGTGTTGACGGCCACTTTCGGTGAAGCAATTATGAACCACCGTATCAAAGGGTATGAGCCATTCAAAGGTCCTATCCAGGGGCGTATCAATGGTTCTATCATTTCTATGGAAAATGGCCCTGGTACTGCTTATTCCATCGATAAATTGCAGGACAGAGGACGTTTCTTTGTTGATCCGGGAGAGGAATTGTATATCGGTATGGTAATTGGCGAGCACAATCGTCCAAATGATATTTGTGTAAACGTTCAAAAAGCTAAGCAATTGACTAACATGCGTGCTTCAGGTACTGATGCAGGTGTTAAAATTGCACCGAAAATAGATTTCTCTTTGGAAGAAGCAATGGAATACATCCAAAAAGATGAATACCTTGAAATTACACCTAAGAGTATTCGTATGCGTAAGATCATCCTTGATGAAGGTGAGCGTACAAGACAATCTAAAAAAGCTGACGATTCAATTTAATTGATCGTTTTACATTAATACAAACACCCGGACTATTTAGCCTGGGTGTTTTTTTTTGAACAATGTTTTTGCTCTAACGTAAATTATTTGCAGGCTTTTTTAAACTATACTTCATTTTTGTGTCAAATGATTAAACTTAACCTTACTCTTATGAAAAAACTATTAATTGTCCCAGTATTCCTGTTAGGACTAATTTTTACAGTTAATGCACAATCCGGTAGCAAAGCAAAAGGAGGACAAAAGACTCCTGAAGATATGGCAATGAATGTTACTTCTAAACTGGCAACAAAATATGGTTTAGATGAAGACCAAAAGTCTAAACTATATACAGTCACTCTTATTAAAATTCAGAAGACAAAGGAAATAAAGGATGCCAACCCAAATGCCGACAGGAAAACACTTGGTACACAAGTGAAACCATTAAAGGAACAATATAAGGTTGATCTTAAGGAAATAATGACCGAAGAACAGTATGGGCAGCTTCAAAAAGATATAGCAGCGAGAAAACAGCAAAAAGGAGCTGGAAAGCAGGGTAAAGGCCAGAAGATACAGCCTTCTCCAAATGCAAATGATGTTTTAGATGAAGTAGATGAGTAGTTTTTACTGCTGATTTTTAAAAGCTCCGAAGATATATGCTGCGGAGCTTTTGTTTTTTAATGCGTCAATTATTTCTTAACTTTTGTGAAAACATACCTTTATGATGAATAGAATATATAGCCTTGCAATTGTCTTATTGATAACCTTTGCAGCTAACGCGCAAAAAGAACAAAAAGAGCCAAAGGGGCCTACTTTAAAGCATTATGATATTAACCAGGAAAGCCCTGAGGAGGTTGGTAAAGCCGTATCTAATAAATTGTATGTAAAATATAAACTAACTGATAGTCAAAAAGAAGCTATAAAGTCCCTTATTTCTGTGAAAACTCAGAAAATAAGAGAAGTAAAAGCTGCTAATCCTGATATTGATGCTAATGCGTTGTTTCTTAAAACAAAGGAAATTC
This sequence comes from uncultured Bifidobacteriaceae bacterium, assembly GCA_964572965.1. Lineage (GTDB taxonomy): Bacteria > Bacteroidota > Bacteroidia > Cytophagales > UBA9547 > CAZNHL01. Next base: position 81,797 of record CAZNHL010000001.1, on the reverse strand, counting down.
GGGAGCAATATAAGAATGATGTCAAAGACATTCTAAACCCTGATCAGAATGATGCTTTGGATAAAGATGTTGTTGCCAAGAAGCTTGAAATGGAACAGCGTTGGCATAATGGATTAGGCAGAAGAGGCCAAGGTGGTACAAATAACCAGCCGGTTTCTATAGATCAGGCATATGAAGAATATCTGATCCGTTAGTGGGCACTTGCCAGGTACTGTGACATTGATAAGTAACTGCGGTATTTGTTAGAATAGAATTTAAATTCTTTATCTCCCGGTTGTTTTTTGGAGAGTATTTGTTGAAGAGTCAGTATGGCCATACCGTTTATTCTGTCAGAAGGATAGAAGATGAAGGCCTTTTCTATATAAGTGAAAGCTGATTTATAATTACCTTTATTGTATTCTTTTACACCCTCATTAAAGTATTGTAAACCACAAAGTTTATCTATTCCTATTTCAGCATGTAATGTGCTGTCAACAATTAAAAGGTTTTCAGATGTTTTCATGATGTCTACAAAACTACCGGAAGATTGTGCCGCATATTTTTTCTCGCGACTGACTATTTCATTTTTATCGGTGACAAAGCCATTATAACGATCAGTTGTTTCTAAGAGAATTTCCTTTTTACCCTTTTTTAGAAATACCTTTACATAGACATGGTGCGGTGTTTCAACTACATTGAAACGGTAGCCCAGCCGCTCAAGAACTAATGCATAAATAGCAGATGCCGTTAAGCAATCGTAAGTACCATAAAGAATGGTTTTGTCAACGGTCTGCCCGGTTTGGTATTTTTTTAGATAGGTAGTCTGAATTTTATCGAAAATAATAGATAATCTTTCTTCCTCTCCGGTCAGTATGCTTCTCTTGTTTTCTAGTTTTGAACAAAAAACCTCGAGCCCTTTATTGATGGAAGAATAGGTTTCTTTTGTAGCGGAAGAATCGGCGGCTAATAATAATGCTAAAGTCTCAGGTTTATTGCCAGCTCTTACATCAAGCAAAATTTCTTTTTCAAATTCAGATATGTAGATGTCATTATTGAAAAAAAGATGATCAGGAGGAAAAAATGATTGAGCATCTACCATGTTGCTTAACATGGCAATACTTGAAAAAATAACTAATATGAATTTTGCGAGTTTCAAAGTAGTGTTTAAGTCTTAATCACTTAAACACTTAAGTATCTGTTAATGTTACATAATGGTAATGTTTTTTTAATCATTTGGTAATATTGTGTGGGCAGAAATAAAACTTCCCGTTTAGCTTATTTAATTCTAATAAGCTAAACGGGAAGTCAATTTGAAGGCTAATCAATCTTAAAGACCAAATTTCTTTTTAAGGTCTTTCGCTTTTTGATCAGCCTCTTTTTTTAAGTTTTCTTCTTGTTCCTTTTTAATTCTGTCAGCTTCTTGTTGTGCCTGTTTTTGAAGTTCGGCTTTTTGCTTTTCAACTTCAGCATTAATCTGCTCTTGTGCCGCTTTTTTCTGCTTTTCTATTTCAGCGTTTGCCTGATCTGTAACAGCTTTCTTAGCATCATTAACAATATTACCGGATCCGGTTGAGCTACTACTGCTACCAACTGGTGTGAAAGTTGGCTTATCCATTGTTCCGCCCATTTTAATGTCAATTTTGATACGATCTCCAATAACATTACTTTGACCGGTATACTGAGAAATTGCAGCATTAGCAGCTTTTCCGGCAGCACCGGAAGGAATATCTGTTTTGATCAGATAGTTCAAAGTACCGTCAAGAGACTGGCTACCGCCTATGTTGAAATTACTGTTTCCACTTTTGATGTCAAATGGCTGTACTAACAATGAGCCATCTTTAATTTCAAATTTAAGAATAAGATCATTAAGAGCTACGTCGTTCAGGTTTTGCATTTTGGTTATTTTAGATAACCCGTCAAAAAGAGCTACGCCAGACATACGTGCCTGCCCGATTTTTACAGAACCATTTCCGTTCAGAGTGTTCATCACCGGCATCATATCCTGACCAAGTTCCCCTTTGAACTTAATTAAAGTATTGGCATTACCATTAACTTTTTCGGCGATCGGAGCTAAAGACTTAACTGTGTTGAATGTTTTTGCGGCTTCATTGATTGACAGATTTTGGATATCAAGATCCATGTCAAATAATGGATGTTTAAGGTCTTTGCTGTTATAGCCACCGTTTACTTTAAAGGCAGCTTCGAGCATGTTTAACCCAACATTTTGCATTCTAACAGCACCATCCTTCACAATTACTGCTCCTTTAAGGTTGCTGATATCATAATTGCTGTAAAGCACCTTTTTGATATCTGAATTTAAAACGAAGTCAATGTTCTTTGGAATTTCTACTGCAACAATTTCCTGTGATGCCGGTGCTGTAGTTTCAGTCGGTTTTGGAGAAGTGTGAGTTGTAGTCGGAGCAGGTTCTTCGGCCATCCATTCGTTTACATCAAAGCTATTTGACTTGAAGTTCATATTACCTTTGATGGTGCCATCAGCAAATACGTAAGCAATGTAATTTGAGAAAGTCCCTGTTATATTGATATCAGATTTACCGGCAAAACCTTCTAATTGAGGAATGGTAATATCCTTTGGAGTGAAGTTCAATTGTGCTTTAGTCATCTTAAAGCCCTGAGGTAAATCGCTGCTTATATAAGAGAAGTTTGAGAATACCATTTGACCACTTGTAGGTAGCTTATCGTAACGACCGGCATTTACATCAGACATTTTACCTTTTGTTGCAAAATCCTTGATATCTATAATACCGGCAAGGGTCATACCATCAAGAGGGAAAATTTTAGTGATTTTTGTAAGATCAACAATCCCTTTTGCTTTCAGGTCCCAGGTATAATCATCCAGATTTTCGGCAAATACACTTGCTTCAAACGGCTGACCGTCCATTGTAAACTTCATGTCTTTCACATTCAGTTTAGTATCGGCAAGGTTCCCTGTCGAATTGCTTACATTGGCCAATACATTTAGCGCGTCAAGAGCAGAAGGGAATTCGCTTGTTTTAGCATAACCGTTTGACAAGACCATGTTTGCATTAACGGCAGGCATTTTCTTTTGCAGCTCGTTATAAATACCTTTCGCTTTAAGGTCTAAAGAGAACATCCCTTTAAGTGTTGTTCCTTCAACCGGGAACATTGTCATTACTTCTGCTAAGTTCAGTTTAGCTAAAACGTTGGCATCAATATTCATGTTAGTTAAACCTTGCAGCTGCATTGTAGCATCAACAGGGTTTTTGCCCATATCCATGTGGAATTTTTTCAGATGAACTAATAGGTTATCAATCACATCTTTATTCTCAACCGATAAGTCTATATTAATATTGTTAACTGCAGTAGGTAGTTGAGGATATTGGAACATCCCTTTATTTACTTTTAGATTTACGCCAAATTGTGGCAACGTTGCTCCATTGTAGCGGCCTTTAGCAAAACCGTCAAAAGCCAGAGTTCCGTCAGTTTTTATTTTGTCGAAATCGCTTAAGTAAACAGCAGGTACTAAAGAAAGGATATTTTTAAATTCAGTTTCTTTTGCAGCAAATTTAATATCCATATCAATGTTAGTGTCAGGCATTGCTACCCAACCATCGAAACCTAATGCAAACTCGTTAATTTTCAGGAGGTTCTCTTTAAAACTATACTTTGAGTTTTTGTTGTCAATATTCAAAGTCATATTGAAAGAAAGGCTGTTTTTATTAAGATAAGCCACATTACCCATTACACAGCTAAGTGTATCTATTTTGGTTTTAGTCACTAAATCATAAATATCTGCGCCAATTTCTCCACTACCTTCGTGATTAAGGTTGACAACACTTGCAAATAGGTCTGAAGTCTTATCATCATAAATCACATAACCATTTCTGATTTCCCACTTTTCTATTGAGATGGCAAAGTCAGATGGTTTTTCAGGAGTTTCCGGTTCAACCACTGAAGTAGTATCCGGGAATGTAATATCCCAGTTTGCCTTCCCAAATTTATTTACTCTGGCAAATACCCTTGGTTGATCAAGAAGAACTCCCCTAACGTTGATTTTGTCGCCAAAAATGACACTTTTGAGATCTACTACGAGGTTGAATTCATCAATGGAAGTAAGAGTATCTCCTTTGAAATCCTCCTTACCTACAATCCCGAAATCCTTCAGGGAAACTGTCATATTCGGAAAATCCTTAAAAAGACTCAGAGAGAATTTATCAGCATCGAAATAAACATTAGCATTTACATTTTTAGCAATCTGCTCGTCTATTTGGGCCTTAATCTGATCTTTAAAGAAGAAAGGTATTGAAACCATCGCAAGAATAATTGCTACGAAAATACCTCCTATTATATAAAGTGCTTTTTTCATAAAAGTGGAAATTAAAAATGATCAGTCAAATTTAGAAATTTATCTGAAAACGTGTTTATTAAACGGTTATTTTCTGATTGTTAAGTTTCTTCGGTCATAATTAAGAGCTTGAAAAATCCCAATTCCTCCTGTAATATTTCCTTTTACTTTTGCCGGAACAGCAAAAGGGTTGCCATTTGCTCCTTTGGCATCAGACACCGATTTCAGGAAGGTATAGTATTCATCAGTTAAGTGATACAAATCTACATATAAGGAATCATTAAGATTAAATTTATAAGTGGTGTTAAAGCCTATAGTGGCTGTTTCAAATATTTCATCTCTTATGAGCATGTCATTTTGTACCGAACCGCCTATCGTATCTTTTAGTATTAACAAGCGATACTGATCTTTTGTTGACTTGTCGTCCAGAAATTCTATTCTAATTGATACCCGGTCGTTTTCATTAAGAATGTAATAAACCGAATCGAGTTTAACTATATCCCGGAAAACTGTCTGAGCAGTAGCTACACGCCCTTTGCTATCTTTGATATAAAGTGAATATGTGTCACCAATATTAGCTTTAATGGTATCAGGAAGATAATAGTTGTATACTTTACCTTCATTATCAATAGTGTCAAGAAAAATTTGATGAAGCATAGTATCAACTATCCCATTATGAGTAATAGTGACAAGCGCTGAAATATCAACAGGGTAGCCAGGTGAATAATAATCAGATGTTTCAGTTAAAAGCATGCGGGTTATTTTCCCCCTTTCCAAATAACATTCAACAGATAAAGTTGGTGTCTGAGGCGGTAAATCAAGGTCTATTATTTTAGATTTCTGACAACAGAGTGCCTGAAAACATAATAGCAGGAATATTTGAAAGCGGTACCTGTTCATCAGAACTTGAAATTGAAAGTCAGCGATGGTATAATAGGGAAAAGAGATATTTGTTTAGCTACAAAGGTACTGTTAATATTAACTCCTTTAGTGGAGCTATCGAGGTAGACTATGTATGTGTTACGCCTGTTATAAACATTATATACACTTAACGTAAGATCTGTTCTTTTACCCATTTTCCAAATGATAGAAATATCCATTCTATGATATGCGGGAATTCTGTAGTTATTCCTTTCTCCGTATATAGGAACGAAGCTTACATCTTTCCCATTAACATCCTGTACCAGCATTCTGCCAGTGGGAAGTGATATTAAAGTTCCTGTTCCGTAAATCCAGGTAAGCGAGCAGGACAGGCGTTTGTTTAGCTCATACATTGCTACAACAGTAATGTCATTTCTTCTGTCATATTTTGGGTGAAATGGCTGACCGTTATTAATAGTTGTTTCGGGAGTACCTCCATTAAATTGACGCCAGGTCCAGGCCAATGTATAACCAACCCAACCGGTAAGTTTCCCCGTTTTCTTTTCCAGGTAAATTTCATTTCCGTAAGCCCAGCCTTTCCCATATATAAATTCTTGTTCAAGATTTGGATTGACAAATAACTGTGCACCGTCCTTAAAATCTATCTGATTGTTCATCCATTTGTAATAGATTTCATTAGAAAGAAAATAGCGGCCTTCAAAAAGAGAAATGTTAATTCCGGCAGCAGCCTGATTTCCCTTCTCCGGCGCTACATTGGGGCTTGAAGGATACCAGATATCGGTAGGGAGACTGGACCCGGAGTTAGTAGCCAAATGTACATACTGAAGCATACGTGTGTAATTGGCTTTCAGGGAAATGTTTTCGTTTACTTTGTAACGGGTAGAAATCCGCGGTTCAAAGCCTGTATATGTTTTTCTGTTGTGAAATCCTGAAAAGCGAATTCCTGCGTCGAATTTCCAACGGGGATTGAGAGTGTATTCGTCTCCAAGATAAACTCCGAAACCGCTTGCAATAAGTGATTGTCCTGTTCCAAATCTAATTTTACCATCGTCAGTTCCGGCATTTAATAAGCCTACATTAAACTCATAACGTGAAACGTTAATACCAGCTTTTACAGTATGTTTATTGCTCAGTGTATAATTCCAGTCGTTTTTTATAGTATAGTCCCGAACTCCGGAGGTGACATTCAGACTGAAGTTATCAAACCTGTTAGAGATTTTGTAATTGTAATCGGAAAAGGAAATTGTAGTATTAGTATAAAGTTTCGAATTAAAGGTGTGCTGCCAGTTATAACTACCTACAAGGTTACCCCAATTAAACTTAAGGCTGTAAGAGTTTCCAACGAAATTGAAATTATCTCTGCCATAATAGCCAGTTAAAGTAATTTTATCTTTAGGTCTGACTTTGTAAGAGAATTTAAGGTTTAAGTCCTGAAAGTTGTAATCTGGTATCGGATCGTAATTGTCTTTGCCTTCATTTTGCTTATTCACATATCTTGTGATAGGTTCTATATATGTTCTTCTTCCTGCAATCAGGAAAGATGATTTACCCTTTTGTATAGGTCCCTCTATCGCCAGTCTTGATGCAATGGTTCCTATTCCTCCGGATACATGATACTTATCTTTATCGCCGTCTCTGAGCTTTACATCAATTACAGATGACAATCTTCCACCATATTGGGCAGGAAACCCTCCTTTATATAGATCAACTTTGCTAACAACATCGGAATTGAATACACTGAAAAACCCAAATAAGTGGTAAGGATTATAAACTGTGGCATCGTCAACAAGAAAAAGGTTTTGTTCAGGGCCTCCTCCTCTTACATACAATCCGGTGCTGCCTTCATTTCCTGATTGTATGCCCGGCTTTAATTGGAATACCTTCAATATGTCTACTTCACCCAATAAAACAGGAAGCATTTTTGCTGTTTGGATTGTAACTGTTTCCATACTCATTTGAGTAGATTCTAGTTTTTCTTTATTGGAGTTAGCATTAATGACAACCTCCTTTAATTCTATAATGTCAGCTTCCAGTCTAACATCCAGATGTTGAATCTTAGGATTTACGTTTAGAATAAGACGTTTATAACCGGTGAAATTAATCTCAATTTTTAAGCTATCGGATTTAGGCAGGATAAACTGACATTTACCATTTGCATCTGTAGAGATGGCCTTACCTGTATGTATTTCTCTTACTACAGCACCAGGGAGTATTTCGTCAGTTTTACTGTCTTTGACAGTGAGTGTTAAGATATAGTTATCCTGCGCCGCTAAATAGAAGCTTAAATGCATCAGCAAAAAAAATAATAAGCTACGGTACACGGGGGTAAGTATTATAATCAATTATTTGTACGGATATTGAGTTTTAAATGTCAATGAGATTACCAATTACAACGAAGTTTTTTGGTTAAAATTTTATTTGTTAAATGCTAATGCCATTTAGAATCACTTAATTTAGAATAATGACGCTTAATGAAATATACTTAAAAATAGCCAGCTTTTGTGCTTATCAAGACAGATCTGTTAGAGAAGTTAAGGAAAGGTTAGGAGAATGGGAAGTCCCGGAGGAAAAGATTCATGTATTAGTTACTATGCTGGTGGAGGATAAGTTTCTTGACGAGCAACGGTATGTAAAATCTTTTGTAAGGGGGAAGTTTAAGCTAAAGAAATGGGGGAGACGGAAAATTCGTTTAATACTTAAACAAAAGGGTATTTCTGATGAACTTATAAAGGAAGGTTTTACGGAAATTGATCCGGAGTTTTATTGGAACACTATTATTGAATTAGTAAGAAAAAAGCAAAAAACATTAAAAGAAACAGACCCTTGGAAGCAACAGCAAAAAATTGCTTATTTTTTATCATCCAAGGGTTACGAGTTAGATTTGGTAATGGATGCAATTAATGAGTTGTCCTCAAAAACAGATTAATTATTATTGAGTATCCGTTTCGGCACACCTTACCTGATTCGCTTAACCGCAGATTCTGAATTTTGCCCGTTAATTTAGCTGATAGCACAGGTTTTATTGATTTTTAAATTTTCAAGGTTTTTTCAGAATCGGAGTTTTAAATCCTAATCTGCGAAATTCTGCGTTATCTGCGGCAAAAACATAAGAAGGTTCATAGAAGCGGATAGTCATTTAATTATTTTTGCCATTCCAATGTATTCAGCATATGAATAACATCTGTTTTAATATAATCTATTACTGGTGCTAAAGAGTCATTTTGTGTAGAAGTTTTAAAATAAAGGGCACCTCTCATAAAGTGATTAGTTGAGTCTGAAGCATAGAACTGGAACTGGCTCGGAACATCACCTGTAAGTTCAATAACTGTTGCCATGCGTCCAGAAGGTGTTTTTACCTGCATTTCTTCTATTGAATATGCTTTTACCTGATGTTTAGTAGCTAGCTTGTAAGAGTCGTCAACCAGTTCAAGATACTTTTTTTTGTCTTTATTGAGCGGCTTATAAGTGATCTGAACATTCGCATCAAATTCCGGGTAATAAACATCTATCCAATGCGGTTCTTGTAAACCTTTGTGGGGAGAAACTGTAGCATATTTTGAATATTCAAATGAATAAGGATGTTGTTCTGTTAATTTGAGATAAGCATGAGCAGGCAAATCAATCCTGTTGTATCCTCTGCTTTTAGGAACATACTTGTCATTTTTATTGCAGGAAATCAGCAAAAAGCCCCAAATCATTCCTATTGCCAATATACTATAGATTCTCCTTCTCCTCATTTTCGACAATCTTTACTGTATTTATTTTTCTGGTATCAACTGATATTACCTCAAAGGTAAATCGGCCATAAGTAATTTTTTCTCCGGTTTCAGGTAATCCTTCATTTAGCTCAAGCAAAAGACCGCCAAGAGATTCACTATCTCCTCTCACTTTCTCAAACAAATCAGGATGAACATCTAATATTTTGCAAAAATCATTTAATGATGTTTTGCCTTCAAATATATATGCATTATCCTCTGTTCTGGTGTACTCAATTTGTTCCTCATCGAACTCATCATTGATTTCTCCTACAATTTCTTCAATGATGTCTTCCATTGTAATTAATCCGGCGGTACCCCCATATTCATCAACAACAATGGCAATATGTACCTGCATTGCCTGAAAATCTTTTAATAAAGAGTCAATTTTTTTGTTTTCAGGAATAAAGTAAGGAGTGCGTAATAATGATCGCCAATTATACTCTTCAGGTTCTTCAATGTGAGGTAATAGGTCCTTTATGTAAAGGATACCTTCTATTTTGTCAACAGTATCTCGATAAACCGGAATCCTGGAATAGCCCAGTTGATTTACTTTTTCTATCAGTTCAATAAAAGATGTTTCAATATCAAGTGAAGAAATGTCCATTCTGGTCCTCATTACCTGTCTTACAGTGATAGTGCCAAAATTGACGATACCTTTTAATATCTCTTTTTCTTCTTCAGTAGTATTTTTTTCGGTGGTAAGTTCGAGTGCTTTGTTAAGTTCTTCCACAGAGATATGATAACCTCTTTTATGTATTCTCTTTTCAAGCACATTTCCCAAATTGGTTAATAACCATGAAAAAGGATACATGATTTTATTTGAGACAGATAAGAATGCACTTGTGTTTTTAGCTAGCTGCATACCACGTTGGCTGGCATATATTTTAGGAATTACCTCTCCAAAAAATACAATGGCAAAAGTCACAAGGGAGGTAAGTATTACTATAGCAATTCCTTTAGTATTGGCCTTGCCAACAAGTTCCCAGGTAAGAAAAGTTGAAAGGGTTACGACCGATACATTAAATAAATTGTTTAAAATGAGGATAGTAGCAAGCAAATGTTTTGGATCTTTCAATAAGTCTGCAATGCGAAGCTCTACTTTGTCATTGCTTGTTTTACATTTCATGACTTCGTCATGAGAAAGTGAAAAAAATGCTACTTCTGCACCGGATATAATTGCAGATAAAGCCAGGAGCAGTCCAATTGCCAATAATACAACAACATAGAAAGCAATTGAGCCACTTATAAATCCTGCTGTTTCAGCGAAGACGGGTAAGGGGTCCGGTGATGATGCAATACTACTACTATCCACAAGTTATTTTTTTAGTAAAAATGATTAAAATGGCAGATCGTCTTCAGCTGCACTGCCATTCATTGCGATTGGTTCAGATATTGGCGAAGAACTCTGGCCTGCGCCAGTATTACTATAACCTCCGTTTGCACCTTCAGGTCTTCCCCCCAGCATCTGGAAGTTTACAGCACGAATTTTGGTTGTATATCTTTTATTTCCGTCTTTATCATCCCAGTTTTCTGTACGGATTTTTCCTTCGACAAAAACGGTCATGCCTTTTTTAAGATATTGTTCAGCAATTTTAGCCAGACCGTCCCATACTTCAATGTTGTGCCATTCAGTCTGGTCAACTTTGTTGCCGTTCTTGTCTTTAAAGCTTTCAGTCGTTGCTAAAGGGAACGAAGCAACAGAAGAGCCACTTGGGAGGTGTCTCACTTCAGGGTCTTTGCCCAGGTTTCCAATAAGAATAACTTTATTAATTCCTGCCATGGTTGTAGTGTTGTGATTTAATTAAAACAAAATTAGACATTATTTTCGAATATAATTAATAAAACCATTTAGCCAAGTAATTATCAACTAAGACAGGTTTAGGGAGTTGGCGTGTTTGAAGTAAGGAATAAGCTTCAAATTGTTCTAAATTGGGTATATTAGTAGAGCTTAAGTCTATAAGCCAAAAGCGTGCATAGATGCGCTGATGGGTAAGAACGTGTTTTATTTCATCTGAGACAGAAATTACCTTTAAATCTCCCATATTTTCTTTCGCTGTAAGATGATTAAGAAGATTGTCTGTTTCTAAGGCTTCTGTATGTTCGATCAGATAGAAATCATAGAGCCCTTGCCAAATATCACCGCTAGTCCTGACCTTCATTAAAAGCTTTTCGTTTTGTCTGAAAATGAAATAATGGAAGTAACGATGCTTAATTTTGAGTTTTTTGATTTTAACAGGGAGTGAACTTTGATTTCTTTGAGAAAACGCAATACAGCTATGTTGTAAAGGACAGTGAAGGCAATTAGGGTTTGATGGAGTACATTGTAATGCTCCAAACTCCATAATAGCCTGGTTGTAGATGTTGCTATTATATTTTGGTAGTAATTCGTCTGCAAGTGCTCTGAATACTTTTGCTCCATTAGTGGAGGCAATGTCTGTATCAATTCCAAAATGGCGGGCCAATACCCGAAAAACATTTCCGTCCAGTACAGCAACATTTTCATTGTAAGCGAATGATGCAATTGCCGCTGCTGTATAAGGGCCAATCCCTTTGAGGTTTAGCAGACCTTTGTACGTGTTTGGGAATATACCATTATGTTCATTCACAACAATTTGAGCGGTTTTATGCATGTTTCGTGCTCTGGAGTAATAGCCTAAGCCCTGCCAGAGCCGAAGAACTTCCTGCTCACTTGCATTGGCAAGGTGCTGGACAGTTGGGTAAGCTTCAGCAAAACGATTGAAGTATGGCAAACCTTGAGCTACCCGGGTTTGTTGTAGTATTACCTCTGAGAGCCAGATTAGATAAGGATCCTGTGTATGCCTCCAAGGCAGGTCTCGCTTGTGGGTCTGGTACCACTGGATAAGTATATCCTGAAATAACATAATGATCTGTAACAAAAAAAGGAACATGATAAACATGTTCCTTTCTGTAATTAGTTTGTTTGTGCTTATTCAGCAGACTCTTCTGCAGGAGCAGCAGCTTCTTCTGAAGCCTCTTCAACAGCAGGAGCAGGAGCTTCAGCAACCGGAGTGTTTTTAATTTTGATAGCTTCAGCACGAGCTTCTTTTACTTTTGTTTCAGCAGCAAAAGCAGCTTTCTTAGCGTCTTCTTTCTTTTTAACAAGACCTGCTTTAGCAGATTCAACAGATTTAGTTTTATCAGCCAACCATGCTTCAAATTTCTTATCAGCAGCTTCTTGAGTGATAGCTCCTTTGTTAACACCTATTTGTAAGTGTTTTTTGAACATCAAGCCTTGATGAGACAGCAATGATCTTGTTGTATCTGTAGGTTGAGCTCCTTTCAACAACCAATCAAGAGCTTTATCAGCTTTCAATACTACTGTTGCTGGATTAGTGTTTGGATTGTAGTAACCGATTTTCTCGATAAAACGACCATCACGTGGTGAACTTGAGTTTGCTACTACGATATCGTATAAAGCTAATGCTTTACGACCTCTTTTGGCTAATCTGATTTTTACTGCCATAAACGTTTAAGTTTTCTTGCGGAACCCGTCCGCGATTTTAGTGAACTACAAATATAATAGTATTTTCTGAAACAGAATAGCAGGTTTGTGTTTTGTTTCAAAAATCTGCAGATTCGGTAAACTGTTTTTATTATGAAGAATATTCTCAATTTCCTTGAAGGGTTGAACGTCAATAACACTAAAGAATGGTTTGATGCTCACAAAGATGAATACTTGCAGGCAAAATCAGAGTTTGAGCAATTAGTTGCTGAATTAATAAAGGAGATTGCATCCTTTGATCCATCTATTGCTGATTTGGAAGCAAAGAAGTGTATTTTCAGGATAAACAGAGATGTCCGTTTTTCTTCGGATAAAAGACCATATAAGTCTAATTTTGGGGCATCATTCACTCCTGGTGGCAAAAAATCGCCACTTGCCGGTTATTATATACATATTCAGCCCGGAGCTTCTTTTATTGGAGGTGGCATTTATATGCCAGAAGCAAATATTTTAAAAGCTGTAAGGCAAGAGATAGATTATAATCTGAAGGAATTTGAAAATATTTTAGATAATTCATTGTTTAAATCAACTTTTGGCGGTTTAGCCAATGAAGGAAAGTTAAGCCGGCCTCCTAAAGGGTACGATATAGATAACCCTGCAAATGAATATCTAAAGAATAAACATTTTATCGTTCTAAGAAACAGTACAGATTCTGAGATATTGAGAAAAGACTTTTTGCAGCAAACAATAAAAGGATACAAAGCTATGTATCCTTTTAAAGAATTTTTAAATAGAGCAATTGCTGATATTTAGCCTATATTGCTTTTTTTCTGGAATGGTTTCGTAACAAAAGTCTTTATCTTTTCAAGAATTGTTTCGTTTTTAGGCTCATCATAGTAGTCTGACTTGTAGTGATATCCATAACCATATCCGTAGCCGTAACCATACCCATACTGATTTGCACTAAGGTCATGATCGTTCAGAATCATTGAAAGGTTTGTCAGTTTTTTTTCTCGGAATACTCTATTGACCTCATTGATCATCATTGTTTTAGTATACAGTTCACGGACAACAAATAAGTTTGTTATGACATGTTTGGAAATAGGATAATAGTCTGCCACTAAGCCCAGCGGTGGTGCGTCAAAAATGATATAATCATAGATGTTTGACAACTCTTCAACTAATACGCGTAACTGATCTTTTTCAAGAAGTTCAGTTGGGTTTGGAGGAATTGGGCCGGCAGAAATAAAGTCAAGATTTTCTATACCTGTGGCACTCACAATTTCCGTTAACGTAGCCTTGTGTATCAGGTAGTTTGAAAGCCCGTTTTCGTTTTCGTGGTCAAATATCTTATGCAAACGAGGTTTGCGAAGATCGGCACCTATCAACACTACTTTTGAACCGGAAGTAGCAAATGATGTAGCTAAATTTGAAGAAAAGAAGGACTTTCCTTCTCCACTGATAGTGGAGGTAACCCCAATAATCTGGGTTTTAGCCTCTGGTAAAACATATTGGAGGTTCAACCTTAGAGAACGTAAAGATTCTGCAAACAAGGATTTCGGTTGAGTCAGAACAGGATGTAATGATTCTCCTTTATAGTGAGTAATCACACCTATTACCGGTACATCTGAATGCTTTTCCAGTTCTGCTACTGAACTTATAGTGTCGTTCATGTATACTTTGAAGAAAACAAATAGGCCGGGAAGAAATAAGGCAATTAATAGTGCTGTGGAATTGATTTTGGCTGGATTAGGATAAATCATACCAGAGGTATAGGCAGAAGCTTTGTTAGCAATTTTATGGTCCGGTGTGTTAGCAGCTCTGGCAATGCTTACTTCAGTACGTTTCTTCAACAAGTCGTTATAGATATTGTCGTTCATGCTGAATTTACGCTGTATCTTTAAATAAGCACTTTCTTTATTTGGTAAGCCGTTAAGTTCAGCTTTGATTAAATTAATCCTGTTTTCGTTGTCTTTAAGAGTAATATTAGAGTTTTGAATAATATTATTAATATTTTCTATAAGTGCTTTTTTTGTTGTTTGGATTTTGAGATCTAAAACCCCAAATGAGGGATTACTGCCTTTGGCGGAAGAATTTAAGTTTTCCTTACTATTTTGATCGTTAACTAAATCTCCAATTAGTTTTCCTAGAACAGGATCTCCAATGCCAATAGTTGATGGAATGACCAGTTTATTTAAGTCGTAATTTTTGTCAATATAATTTAGTAAGTAATAATAATACTTTTGTTGGAGATATATTTCGGAACGTTCATCTTCAAGTTTCTCCAGTCGTGCGAGAGCTTTGGTTGAAGCTACTGATAAATCCAGCGTTTGAGCCGATGCCCTGAAATTATGTAATTGATTTTCTACTCCCTTTAAAGAATCTTTAATTCCAAACAATAAATTGTCTATAAACTCAATGGTGTTGTTAGCAATTTGATTTTTTTCTGCAAGATTTGATTGTATATAGACATCACTAAGTGTATTTAGGTAATCTATTTCCTTTTCCAATACAGGGCCGGAAGTGCTAACCCGAATTGTAGAAGAAGTTTTACTAGTTTGGTCGGCAGAAGTTTTACTTAGATAGCTATAGGTTAATGCCACCATATCATTTATTACAAAATAATACTCGACATCTGAATTAGGTTTGGAAGGAGTAAAAGCAGTTTTTTCAATGGTAATATTGAAATAAGGAGATTGGCAGGTCTTACCAAATACGCCATTGGCTAAATGAATATTATCATCAGGGTCTTTTAGCAAAAAACTAAAAAAGCCTGAACTCTTTTCTTTCTGGTATATAGAATAAGTGCTATCACTTGTTACTTTCCAAAAAAACGGAACTCCTATCGTTTGAAACGTGCTAGAATCTAATACAACTTTATATGGCGCATTTTTGTAAAGTTCCCCTGTTTTGATATTACCTTTAATAAAGTACGAAACATCAAAATTAAGTTTCGTAATAGCTTTATTAACGATATCATAGGATTTAATAATATCTAATTCGTTATTAACAGACCTTCCCATATTCAGAAGCTGGGAACCTTGTATAAAACCTTCTGGGTTAGAGCTATTTCTGGTGTTCTTTATGTCTTTTAAAATGAGGGTTGTACTTGCACTATACCTTGGTTGTAAGTACTTTAAGTATTGTTTTGCAACAAATGTGCAAATTAGGTAAGATCCTAAAAATAAATACCAGTATTTTAGTACGTTAAAAAAGATTTTTTTAACCTCAATTATTAGATTTTGTGAAGAAGCTTCTTTATTTTCCACTGAGCAGATGAATTATTTAGCGAGAATTAACATTGATTAGGGCAACGACACCAGTGAGTGCCCCCACAAGGCCGAATAGACTCATGAAAAAGGCCGAATTTCTTTGAAAAGCTTTAGCAAAGAAAGGTTCTGCATATAATATGTCATTGGGTTGGATATAGTAATAAGGAGATTTGATGATATCCCTGTTGGAAATATCGACGGTAATAATTTGAGTACTTTTGCGGTCACTTGACTGACGAATTATTTTCAATTTGCTTTTATTTCCAAATTCTGTAAGGTCTCCGCATTGAGAGACTGCCTCAAGAATGTTAGCTTTATCATAAGGTATAATTACTCTACCCACTGATCTGAATTCTCCCAATGTAGATATTACAATACCTGCACATTTTGTTGTAACCGTAACATAGTTAAGATATTTGTTCAGATGGGCAGTTATTGTGTCATTTGCCTGACTTAAAGTCAAACCTTTCAACATTATTTTTCCTGCAAGAGGAAGATTTACCTGACCACTGTCATTTACAACATAGCCTGTGAGATAGGGGGACATCATTCCTTGAGTTGTTTGTGTTCTTGTGGAGAGTTGAATTTCTCTTTGAAAAATATCATCGTCAGATAATGAGTTGGTTCTCACATCTATTCTCAAATAGCTTCCAGGCATAATTATGTAAACAGGACTTGAGTCTCTAACTATAGTCTCATCTTTAGCGTGTTTCGGCCTAACATAATGGTAATTACCAAAAGGTATGCATCCATTTAAAAGTATGAAAACAAAAGGTAAAAAAAGTATAATTGATTTTGTGAGTTTCATTAATTTTTAAAATTGGTTCATCAATTGTTTGAGTTCTGTTTCAATCCGCCAGTCTTGTGCAAATTTTAGGATAGCTACAGCTTCAGACTCGGTAATGTAGCCTTTTTCTTGCACGGCTTCTAAAGTTCCCTTGATAACGCTTGTCAGGAAATGTTTATCTGTCCCTTCTAATGAGGATTTGAGGTAAAACCGACCTCTTTCTAATGCTGTTGCATAGTTTTCGGCAATAAACTGTTCAACCCATTTTAATTCTGTATCCGTGTCTATTTTTATAGCACTTCCTTCAAGTATTTTTTTTTCATCATCATCAAGATCATGAAGGTGCAACACAAGCGATTGGGTAAGTAAGTAAGCTTTTTTTTGCTCGGAAGTCATTTTATAAAGCTATAGTCTATGTAAAATAAGGCTATTTTACAATAAAGACCAAATTTGTTATTCAAAGAACATATCCAGGGTGATTTTATCGGCGACAAGTTTTCCTTTACCTGATAAAGTTAATCTGCCTTCCGTGAGTAGAAGAAGTTGCTTAGAAAGGTGTTCATCGATAATAGGGATAGACTTAATTAAATCAATATGAAACCTGTTATGTATTTCTTTTAAATCGATACCCCATTTAGTACGGATACGCACCATAATATATTCATTAAGTAGGTCTTTGGCAGTCAATAGTTCTTTGTCAAAGAAGGGGGTGCCAATGCTAACTCCTTTAATGTAATTGCTATTATTGGTGATGTTATACTGCCTGCTTAATCCATTGAAAGAGTGTGCTCCGGGACCAACACCTAGATAATTGATGTTATTCCAATAGTTACTATTATGTCTTGAATGGAGTTCTGGAAGCGAAAAGTTAGAAATTTCATATTGTTCAAATCCGGCTTTTTCCAGTGAAATCAACAGCATTTCAAATTGTTGAGCAGAAAACTCATCTTCTATTGGAGGGATTTTACCCTTCTTAAGCCAGTTTCCAAATGTTGTTTTTTCTTCAATGGTAAGGCAGTAGGCCGAAATGTGTTTTATACCTAATTCTATTGCAGTTGTAAGATCATTTTCCCAGATGGAATGATCCGCAGATGGGATACCATAAATCAAATCAATACTAATATTATCAAAGCCGTAGTTTTGTGCTAATTTTACACAGTTAGCAGCTTCAGTGCTATTATGAGCTCTGTTTAAATATTTTAAATGTTGTTCATTAAAACTTTGAACCCCTATACTGAGCCTGTTGATTCCAATACTTTTTAATTCTTGTAATTTTTCTGCTTTAAGGTCGTCGGGGTTTGCTTCAAGCGTAATTTCAACTGATGAACCTATATTATATATAGTATGGATTTGTTCAAGAATAATAGCAATTTCCTCTTTGGTTGCTATAGATGGTGTTCCACCTCCAAAATAAATGGTATCAATAGTTTCGTTATCTATGTAGTTACTCCTAATTCGGAGCTCCTCAACAATACAATTAATGAGTGCTGTTTTGGTGTTAAGATTAGTACTGAAGTGAAAATCGCAATAATGACACGCTTGCTTACAATAAGGGATGTGTATGTAAATACCAGCCATTTGATTAATTTGGGTAGAATATTCTGATACTTGTTTACAAATATAGCTAAAATAACGTTTTTCATTTTTCTGGCGACTGTTACAGGTTTTGCACAGAAGCAGCTTCCTGTAATGGAACTAGTACTTGACAAACCAGAATTGTTGGCAAAGTTCAGGATCAATAAAAAGCCGGCTGACTCTTTAACAATGGCCAAAGAGTTGAATATGCTTATAGTTTCATTACATGGGCACTCATATTTAGAGGCAACTATAGATTCTGTTGTTAAAACACCTACCGGCTGGAGGGTTTATATTTATAGTGGGGATAAATACCATTGGGTAAAACTAAAGAAAGGAAATATAGATAGACAAACTCTAAATAAGATGGGCTACAGTGAGCGGTTTTTCTCAGGTAAGCCATTCAGATATGAAGAAGTTGCCAGGATAGAGAAAAAGCTCATCGAAAATCTGGAAAATGAAGGTTATCCATTTGCAGCGGTTTGGTTAGATTCCCTTCTTATAAAGCAAGGGAAGTTCAACGGAACTCTAAAATTGGAAAAGGGGCCATACATTACTTTCGATACTATTGCTATAAATGGTATAACAAAAACAAAACAACGATTTTTTACAAAATACCTTCGAGTTCAGAAAGGGCAGCCGTTTGTTCAGTCAAGGGTGGATGATGCGGATAAACTTCTAAGGCAATTGCCATTTTTAAACATGAAGGGCCGAAGCTTTGTGATATTTAAAGATAAGAAAGCCTATCTCAATATTTTTGTAGAAGATAAGAAGGCAAATCAGGTTGATGGCATTTTAGGATTACTCCCGAATACCGGAACCGACAAAAAGTTGCTGGTTACAGGTCAGTTTAATCTGGCATTATATAATTTATTCGGTACAGGTAAGGTTCTGAAAGGTGAGTGGGAGAAGTTTCAAACACAATCACAAAAACTGGATTTGGATTTTGTCAATCCTAATCTTTTGGGAACGAACCTGGAATTGAAAGCCGACTTTAACTTGCTGAAGCAGGATTCTACATTCTTCAATGTCAATTGGACAATCGGATTGGCAACAAATTTGAAAGGTGGGGAAAACTTTCATTTTTTACAGGTGTTAAAACATCCAGAATCGGAAGTACTGCTCAATATCAAAATGTAACAAGTTTACCATCTGTATCTGATTTTAATTATCAATATTTAGGCTTAGGTTATGCCTGGAACAATCTTGATGATGTGTTTTATCCCAAAAGAGGAACACGTATGACCTTTTCAGGCACTGTTGGGCAGAAGAATATTAGAAGAAACTCGGCGATTAAAAATGACGCTTTATATGATTCTATCCCTCTGTCTACTGTTCAGTATGGGATTTTGGCTGATTTGGAAGAGTATTTCAGATTAGGGAAAGGAAGTGTGGTTCTTTTAAGAGGCAGGTGTGGTTATCTTAGTAATAGTGGCAATCTTTTGTATATAAATGATCTGTATAGAATAGGGGGGCTGAAACTATTAAGGGGATTCAATGAAAATGCTTTTTATGCGCAACAATATGGAGTAGGTACAATAGAGTTTCGGCAATATTTTGATGCATCTTCCTATTTATTACTCTTTGCAGATCAGGGCTATTATATGTTTAATCTTCCTGCAAGTACATTCCAGGAAGATCATCCTTTGGGTTTAGGAGCGGGTATTAGCTTTACTACTCCGGCCGGTATCTTCAATTTTATCTATGCTTTAGGGAAGTCAAATACTCAACTACTAACTTTTACTCAATCTAAAATTCACTTTGGTTTTGTAAGTCGCTTTTAAGATTTAAACATTCTTAATCATTTTAGTGCTAATGCTAAGGCAATTGTGTTAATTTGTAGAAAGAACCCTATTTGATTAAATGCTAGAATATATTCTGTGTTTTTCCTGGGCATTTTTGATTGGGGTATTTGCAATCCCATCAATTATTCAGGTTGCTCACAAAAAAAACTTACTTGATACACCCAACAATCGGACTGTGCATGAACTGTTAACACCTCGTTTAGGGGGGCTGGCGATCTTTGCAGGGTTTGTATCTGCGCTTACCATCTTTGGGACACTTTCCCGTAGCATTCAGGAAATGCTTGCCGGCTGCATTCTCATTTTCTTTATAGGATTAAAGGATGATATTGTCACAGTATCTGCTTTTAAGAAATTCTTCGTGCAAGTACTGGCAGCAGGGGTAGTTATCTTTATTGGTGATGTGCGTATTACCAGTTTGCATGGTTTCCTTGGTATTAATGAACTGGAGCAAGGAATTAGCTATGCTTTTACTTTTCTGGTAATAATCGGTATTACGAATTCATTTAATCTTATCGACGGTTTAGATGGTTTGGCTGGTTCAATAGTACTGATAGTCAGTTTATCATTAGGGGTTTACTTTCATGTTTATGCAGTTGGTGATACCTTCCTTTATGCTTCGGTCGCATTTTGTCTTGCAGGAAGTATTTTGGGTTTCCTCCGTTACAATGTACATAAGGCAATTGTTTTTATGGGAGATTCCGGATCACTTATATGCGGCTTTATCATTTCAGTTTTGGTGGTACAGCTCATCGAGATGAAATTTGTTGAAAACATAAATACAGGTGTTTTGGCATTGGTGGTGGTTTATGTCCCTTTATTTGATACGTTGAGAGTTTTTGCATTAAGGATATTTCGAGGCATTTCTCCGTTTACTCCAGATAAGAATCATTTACATCATCGATTGATAGATGCAGGATGTTCACAACCCCAAACAATTACAATTCTTTGTGGACTTAACATTGTGGTGATGATCCTGGGCTTTTACTTTTCGTGGATTAATATCAATATTTGGGTATTAGGATTAGCTGTGTTGTCTTTGCTATTGACGATATTACTGGAGGTTTTACCAAAGAGAAAAAATGCATTGTAGGTTAATTACAAATTGGGTGATTACATTAACAGTGTTTTTTACATTGTTAATGAATATTACTGCCTATGCCGAAAATGTTTATTTCCCAATAAAGTCATTAAGCGATCAATGGCAAGTTTATGATGAAAAATATGATGCTTATGTCCCCTATATAAATAGCCGCCATAAAAATCATAATACAATTAGTTTATTAATAGATCCTTTAGAGTATAAAGGTTTATTTGTAAGATATTATGCTTCAAGAGGGTTGTCTGTTTTTTTTGATAATAAGATATATAAAAATTACTTTACAGAAGGTTATGACGAAATATCTTATGATTTACTGAATAAAGTAAAGAAGGATAAAAGAGTACTACTCACTTTCGTTGGACCCAAAGATATTCTTCCTTTTAAATCTACATCGATAGTATCAGTTAAGCATGTTTTGAATGGTAACGAATCTTTACAGGCCGATTCAAATGAGGTTTTGGTTATTCCTAGAGACAATATCAATTATTCGAGTTACTATCTCTTAATGATTCTTTTTGTATGTGCTGCCTATATTTTTCAAAAATATGCTTCATATACGACCTTTGTATACATATATAATCCGAAAAGCCTGATAGGAAGGGAACGTATGGATGAATTAAATGCTCACAGTGACTTAGATAAATTTCAGATCATTTATATGATACTGAATTGTGTGTGTATGAGTATGGTTATTATTACAGGCTATTATAGGAACCCCTCTTTAATTGAAAAGTCATTTATAGGGGAAGTGCTTAGTCTGAGTACCTTATTGTTAATGGGATATGCTGCTAAATATGTTTTTTTGCAGATCTGTGGATTCGTTTTTGACGTTCCTAAATTAGTAAAAGTTCAATACTTTGAATTTCTTCGATTAACTCTGATTTTTTCATTGGCAATGTTTCTGATGACGTTATTGTTCTTTTCACCATTTGCCGTTTTACCTTCAATTAGCCGGGTTGTATTTGATTATTGTGCATTTGCACTTTTGTTAATGCTAATACTAAAGATTGGATTCATGTTAAAAAAGGCCAGCACTTTTCAGAATATGTATTTAATTTCGTACCTTTGCATTACCGAAATTCTACCTGTAATGTTTTTTTACAGAATTTACTTTCAGGTAGGTTATTTCCTAAACCTATAATTATCTATTTAAATTCTAAAGCACTTATATGAGTACTTCAGATTCAACAATCATTCAGGATAGGTATACTAAGGTAACAAGCATTCTTGTAAGCCAGCCTAAACCTGCTGATGATAAGTCTCCTTATTTTCAACTTGCCAGCAAATACAATCTAAAAATTGATTTCTATCCGTTTATCCAAGTAGAGGGATTATCCTACAAGGAGTTTAGAAAGCAAAAAATAGAGATCCTTGCACATACAGCAGTTATTTTTACCAGTAGAAATGCAGTAGATCATTTCTTTAAGATCTGTCAGGAAGCTAAATTGGAATTACCTGCAGACTATAAATACTTTTGTATTTCTGAGCAGACTGCTAATTACTTACAAAAGTATATAGTAGTAAGAAAGAGAAAAGTCTTTGTAGGCCAAAAGACTGCAGCAGATCTAATTGAAATTATAAAGAAGCATAAAGAGGAGACTTTCTTATTCCCTTGTTCAAATATAAGGAAGGAAGATATTCCATTATTTATGGCTGAGAATGACTTTAAATTTTCAGAGGCTGTGATTTATGAAACAGTTGCAAGCGATTTGTCAGAACTGAAGGATATCAAGTATGATATTATTGCGTTTTTTAGCCCATCAGGTGTGAGTTCTCTTTTCAAAAACTTCCCGAACTTCGTTCAGGAGAAGACTAGAATTGCTGCTTTCGGACCAACTACTGCTAAGGCGGTGAAAGACGCATCATTGATTTTGGATATAGAAGCTCCGTTGCCAAATGCACCTTCAATGACTGGAGCTTTAGAACAGTATATTATTAAGGCCAATAAAATCAAAAAATAAATTAATAGTTGCCTTAATGGAATGATTTTGCAAAATTAGGTTTTCTTTTTACTATGAATCATTTCTTTAAGGTAACTATATTCTTTATTGTTAGCATGTTTTGGAGCTCGATTGCAGTCTTTGCGCAGCAGGAAGCTCATTTTTCTCAATACATGTTTAGCAATCTCTATTTTAACCCTGCGTATGCCGGAATAACTAATCAGCCGGAAGTAAGTCTTATTGCCAGAACTCAGTGGGTAGGTTATCAGGTTACAGGCAATTCTGGAGATGCATTTAATGGAGGCCAGCCCAATTCCCAACTCCTGAACGCCTCATTACCTTTTCAAAAAATTCATGGAGGTTTAGGACTTACTGTTATGAATGACAAGTATGGGCCTGTTAATAATCTAAAAGCCGGTTTGTCCTATTCATATATTATGAAGATCGGAAATGCAAAACTAGGTATTGGTTTAAGGGGTGGGATCTATAATACTAAACTCGATGGTTCGCAATACAAAGCAGGGCAGGCAAATGATGCTTTAATCCCCGACGGTGTAGTCAGTCAGACGAAGCCAGATATTGATGGAGGTATATGGTATAAGGCTGAAAAGTTCTATGCCGGTTTAGGCGTCAACAATATTAATAATCCAAAGTTCGATTACAATTTGTCCGGTAGGGGTACCTTATCTAAACACGCGTATTTAACTCTGGGTTATTCATTTAGACTTAATTATGCTGTGGAGTTTATTCCTACTGCTTTGATAAAGACAGATTTTCACTTTGCAGCAAGCACATTTGATATTAATGGGACATTTAAGTTTCATGAGAAATATTGGTTAGGCGCTATGTATCGCTTACAAGATGCTGTCGGTCTTCAGCTTGGAATGAGCCTTTTAAAGGATAACTCTTTGAAGGTTGGTTATGCTTTAGATCTTACAGTTATCGGTAATACAGCAAAATCTCTTACCTCGCACGAGTTTATGCTTGCATACGTATTACCGCCAAAAGTGAACTTGCTTAAACCGATTATTCGTACTCCACGCTACAGATTTAATTAATCAAAGATCGGTAGTCTGAAAAATTGTACAATAACGGTAAAATGAAAAAAATTATCCAAAAACTTAAATTTGTTTAAAAGGGGTATTGCACAGTTCGAATTATATTACATATATTTGTAGCAGTATTTCTGTTTTATTGTATAGTTTGTGTATGATTGTTAAAACAACAAGTGTTATGTTTAAAACTAAAGCCTTTAAAAGAGCATGCCAGTTCCTGGCTATTGGGGCTCTTTTCCTTGCACAAGCCTGCGGAGGCAACAAGGGTAGTGGCCTGGAAGGTGAGCTGGTAGGTGTGCCAGACAGAGAAGGTTGGGTACAGACTGTTCCTTATGGAATGGTAGTATGTCCTTCAGGTACTTTTCACATGGGTCAAGCTGATCAAGATGTTCCTGCAACTTATGTTAACATGAACAAGCAGGTTACCATCGGTGGATTCTATATGGATGAAACAGAAATTACAAACAATGAATACAGACAATTCATGACAGCTATGCTTAATGACTCTTCTCAGTTAGGCGTAGAATATCTTATGACTGAATTGTATCCTGATACTACTGTTTGGGTGCGCGATTTTTCACACCACATGGGTGATCCTATGATGGAATACTACTATAAGCACCCTGCTTTTGATGACTATCCTGTTGTTGGTGTTGACTGGTTTGCTTCTCGTAAGTTCTGCGAATGGAGAACTAACTACTTAAATGATTGGAGAGTAAATCAAATGGGTCTTCCTGAAATGCCTCGTTTCCGTTTGCCGTCTGAGGCTGAGTGGGAATATGCGGCAAGAGGTGGACGTGATATGGGTAAATATCCTTGGGGTAACCCTTATATCCGTAACTCTAAAGGTTGTATGTTGGCTAACTTCAAGCCTGGTAGAGGTAACTACTATGATGATGGTTTCATGTATTCATCGCCGGTAGCATCTTATTTCTCTAACGATTTCGGTCTTTATGACATGGCTGGTAACGTTTCTGAGTGGTGTGAAGATGCTTACTCTGAAGTTTACATGCCAGTTGTTTGGGATATGAACCCTGAATACAAGAGTGATACTGAAACAAGAAAAGTTATCCGTGGAGGATCTTGGAAAGATGTTGCTTACTACTTGGAAACAGGTACAAGAACTTATGAATACCAGGATACTACAAAGTCGTACATCGGTTTCCGTTGCGTGATGACTTACTTGGGTCGTTCTTCTGGAGCAGAGTTTTAATCTTTAACTATATCTATTTTAAAACAACTTGTTAAACCTTTTAAATTATTAAACAATGTCAGCAAATTACCGTTCATTACACGAGCCTACTGCTAGAGAGAAGTTCTACACACACATTGCCCCAATCATCACTGGTGTTGGTGCTGCTGTTGCTATTGTTGGTGCTCTTTTTAAAATCATGCACTGGCCTTTCGCATCTGTATTCCTGATTGCAGGTCTTGGTGCTGAAGCAGTTCTTTTCTTCTTGTTTGCATTTGCTCCACAACCACATGATCCGGATTGGACTCTAGTGTATCCTCAATTGTCTGCTGATGCTGATCCACATGCTGCTCACTCTGATTCAGATAAAGCAACTGCTGGTAACTTGACTAAGCGTTTGGATTCTATGTTGGATAACGCTGGTTTGAGTCAGGATTCAGTAAATAAATTTGCTGCTGGTTTGAATAGCTTATCTACTTCAGTTGGTCAAATGAATGATTTGTCTAGCGCTGCTGTAGCAACTAGCGAATATGCAACTAACGTGAAAGCTGCTTCTAAATCTATTACAGAAGTAAACCAATCTTACGCTAAAACTGTTGAAGCTATGTCATCTATGGCTAATGCTTCTGTTGATGCTAAAGATTACCATTCTCAAGTTCAGACTATCACTAAAAACTTGGGCGCATTGAACGCAGTTTACGAAATGGAATTGCAAGATGCTAATAACCACTTGAAGTCAATGAATAAGTTCTATGGTAACTTATCTTCTGCAATGGAAAACATGGTTGAAGCTTCTAAAGACGCTCATTTGTTCAAAAATGAAATGGCTCGTTTGACTGCAAACTTGACTACATTGAACAATGTATATGGTAATATCCTTTCTGCAATGAGAGGTTAATCAAACCACTTCAAATTATTTCTAACCTTTTAATCTAAGAATTAATTATGGCAGGTGGTAAAGAAACCCCACGTCAGAAGTTGATTGGTGTAATGTACCTGATCCTTCTGGCTCTGCTTGCACTCCAAGTGAGTTCGGCAATTATGGAGAAATTCAAATTCCTTGACGATAGCTTACAGTTAGCTAATATCAACTCTATTTCTAATGCTTCTAAAGCCATTTCTGGTATTGAGAAAGCAGTAGCTGAGGCTGGTAATAAGGCTGCTGATCTTAAAGTTGTTGATAAGGCGAGAGAAGTTCAGAAGGAAACAGATGCTGTTATTAGCTATATCAACGGTCTTCGTGAGGAAATCGTAAAGCAAACTGACGGATATGAAAATCCAGAAGATAAGACTTCTATGTTTAAAGGTGCCAAAGAAGAAACTAAAATTGAAGTTTTGATGGTTGGTGCTTCTAAAAACGGTAAGGCTTATGAACTTAAAAAGAGAGTAAATTCTTATTGCGAAAATATCTCTAAGTCTATTGGTGTTACTATTGAGCCAATAGCTAAAGATGCTAGAGATGATAAGCGTATTACTTCGAAAGAACAAAAGGGTAAAGATTTTGCCGAATTGAACTTCGCTCAAACTCCGATGGTAGCTGCAATGGCTGTATTGAGTAACTTACAAGCTGAGATTTTGAAAGTTCAAGCTGAAGCATTGAAAGATATTGCTGGTGAAGTTGGTGCAACGGAAATTAAGTTTGACCAAATTCAGCCTGCATATAATGCAGAATCAAGGGTAGTTGCTGCTGGTACGAAGTACAAAGCATCTCTTTACCTTGCTGCTTCTTCTTCTACTCTGAAGCCAAAAATTACTATCGATGGTCGTCCGGTACCTGTTAAGAATGGTGTAGGTGAAGTTGAATTCACTGCAACTGGTGGTGCATATGATAAGGATGGTAACGTTAAGAAATCATTCGCATACGCTATCACGATTTCAAACAGAGGTAAGGATACTACTTTCAAAGCTAAAGGTGAATACATGGTTGCAAAACCAGTAATTCAGGTTCAGGCTGCTGCAGTATCTGCTCTTTACAGAAGTTGCGGTAACGAAATCAACGTTCAGGTTCCTGCTTTAGGGTCTGTTTATCAGCCTTCATTCGCTGGTTCTTCTGGTGGTGATTTCATCCCAGGTGGTGCTAAAGGTTCTGTAACTATCGTTCCTGGTGTTTCTTCTAACCAAGTTACACTTAAAGTTTCTTCTGGTGGTAACTATATTGGTGATCAGGTATTTAAAGTTCGTAACATTCCTAGACCTGAGATTCAGTGTCTGGTAGGTGGTGCTCCGGTTGATGAAAAACGCGGTGTTGCTTCTCCTGGTCCACGTTCTTTGATCCTGAATGCTAAAGCTGATGAATCATTCGCTGCATTCCTTCCTAAAGATGCTAAGTATGAAGTAAAACAATACGAAGTTCTTTTGGTAAGAGGTAAGCGTCCTGTAGACACAAAAACTGGTTCAGGTCGTGTTGTAGATCTTTCAAGCTTTGCTGCTAAAGCAAATCCTAATGACAGGATTGTGGTTGATGTTAAGAAAGTAACTCGTACCAACTTTAAAGGAGTAGTTGAGGATGTGAATATTGGTACGAAGATTATCAACATTCCTCTTAACTAATTATTAATTAGAATTGACAATGAAAAAACTTAGTTTCCTTTTCTTTATACTGTCGTTGGCGACATTCTCTTTTGCTCAAGAGAACGGCGGTTTTAACCCGAACTCTGTTAGACCTATCCATAGTTCTGACATCATGTTCAAGAAAGGTGTGAAAAGAGCACTTGACTTGAGAGAGAAGCAGAATTCTGCCCTGTTTTCAGTAAATCATGAGGTAACAAGAATCCTTATGGAGGCTGTAAAGGAAGGGAAACTGAAGGTTTATGCTTCTGATTCTTTGGATGCAGGAAAAACCTGGACAAAAGAAGAATTCCTGGAAAAAATGAAAATGGGTAGCAACAATGATGGTATTGATACGACTGGAATGTCTGCTGAAGAGTTAGCCCAATTATTTGGGACTCAATTCTACGAGCCAAGACAGTTATATCAGATGGAATTGACAGAAGATGTTATCTTTGATAAACAAAGATCTCGTCTGTACTATGACATCCTTGCTCTAACATTGAAAGTGCCTGCTGAATTTGATCCAAAAGGAGTTGAGGTTCCTGCTGGTACATTCAAATACAAAGATCTTTATGATATCTTCAAAAAAGATCCGAGAGCTATTTGGTATAACAGTGAAAACGATCAGACTCACTTAAATATGGCTGATGCTTTTGAACTAAGGTTGTTTAGTGCTTATATCATTTATGTTTCTAACCCAAGAAACCAAATGGTAGTAGATATCTACAATCAGTATCCAAAAGAAGGTATTATGGCATCTTACTGGATGGCAAACCAATTGATGGAATACGAACACAATTTGTGGGAGTTTTAATCAAGAGTTTTTTCAAAGAAACATATAAAAAGAGGAGCAATAGCTCCTCTTTTTTGTTTTTAAAATTATCTGTAAATATTAATCTGATCAATAACCAGTTTTATTTCTCTATCAGTGAGTCCGGGATAAATTGGCAAACTAATGATCTGCTTTTCTATTTTTTCAGTTTTAGGAAGCGAGGTTAAACTTAGTTCCTGGTAGGCTGTTTGATTGTGAATAGCTGTGGGATAATGAATTTGGCTACCTATGCCATTTATAGAAAGGTAGTTTTGTAAATGCTCTCTTCTATTTGTTTTGATGACAAACAAATGCCAGACATGGCTGTTTCCTTTAATTATTCCAGGTAAGTCAATTAGTTCATTATTTAATCCGGACAAGTATTTTTCGGCGATGGTTTGGCGCTCTTTATTTTGTAGGTCAAGGTATTTTAGCTTTATATTTAGTATAGCAGCTTGTATTTCATCAAGGCGGCTATTAAAACCTTTTATAACATGCTCATATTTTATTTTTGAGCCATAGTTAGCAATCATTTTTATTGTATCGGCCAAATCTTTATTGTTGGTAGTAATAGCTCCTCCATCTCCATGACATCCGAGGTTTTTAGTCGGGTAAAAACTAAAAGCAGCGGCCTCTCCAAGACTTCCTGCTTTTTTGCCGTAATAAAGAGCTCCATGTGCCTGAGCGGCATCTTCAATAAGTAAAAGATTATGTTTTGTGCAATGAGCTTTTAATTCAGTAATAGGAGCTGTTTGTCCATATAAGTGAACTGCAATAATAGCTTTAGTCTTACTGGTGATTTTTGTTGTAATATCAAACGGGTCAATATTAAATGAATTTTCGTCTGGTTCTGTAAGGACTGGTGTTAAGCCTGCTTGTGAAACAGCTAATGCTGTTGCGATAAATGTATTTCCTGGCAAAATGACTTCATCTCCAAGGCTTAGCTTGCCGAGCAGCTTATATCCTTCCAGAATAAGTTTTAGGGCATCAAGACCGCTATTGCAAGTAACGGCATATTTTGTTTCACAATAATGAGCCCAGGAATGCTCGAATTTTTGGCATTCAGGCCCATTAATATAATATCCGCTTGCGACGACATTTTTTACTGCTTCTTGTATCTCTCTGATATATGAAGATTGAATCCGCTCAAGATTGTAAAATGGAATCATAGATTTCTATGTATTTGAGAACAATTTAGTGATTTACATTGATCTAGATTTTAATCGGAAGAGATTAAAGTTAAATTCGCAATATGAAGATAAGCATTATTGGTTGTGGTTGGCTGGGATTACCTCTGGCTAAAGAATTGATTAGTCAAGGAAATAGCGTTAAAGGGACTACAACCCGGTTAGAAAAGTTCAATGTTTTAGAACAGAATGGTATTGAAGCCTTTCATTTGCAACTGACACCATTGGCCAGTAGCGATACAGTTTTAGAAGAATTGCTAGATTGTGACCTTTTGATTATCAATATACCTCCAGGAAGAAATGAAGAGTTAGAGTTTCATTTGAAGCAGATAAAATCGCTTATGGCTCCTTTAAATGAGAGTCATTTTTTCCATTGTATTTACGTAAGTTCAACAGGAGTTTACCCCAATGTCAACAGAATAGTTGTTGAAGAAGATGTACAGAAGGCAGGGGAAGCAGAACATAAGCAAATAGCTTTAGCAGAAGATTTTCTAAAAGAGAAATTGGGTGAGAGATTGACTATTATGCGTTGTGGTGGCTTGGCTGGTTATGATAGAAATCTTGCACGTCATTTTGCTGGCAGAGTTAATGTAACAGAAGGAAACTATCCTATTAATCATATTCATAGGGATGATATAGTAGGAAGCTTAATACATATTCTGAAAAATGAATTATGGGGACAGGTTTATAATATAGTGTGTCCTGAGCACCCAACAAAAAGGGAGTATTATACAGAAATGTGTAAGAGAAGTGCCTTTGAATTGCC
>CAZNHL010000001.1:10464-51339 GCA_964572965.1 uncultured Bifidobacteriaceae bacterium | reverse complement strand
GCCTCAATTTTCGGATGAGGTGTTCCCATATAAGGTGATCAGTTCTGAAAAGCTTATTGGAACTGGTTATAAATTCCGTTATGCTAGTCCTTATGATTTTAGTTTTGAAGGAAAGTAGTTTGGTTCATAAGATTTAAGGGCATATGAATTATGATTCGTATGCCTTACAATCGTAGTGGATTACTGACAGGATTAAACTTTAATACCATTATTCGGCTTATAGCTGATTGATGTATCCATAAAGATCGTTATGCATGGATTCAAAGCGTTTTTCAACCTGTTCCATGAATGTATTGTTCAGGATAACTTTTCTAACATCAGCTTCACTGTAAACGTCCATTTCACTGAACTTATAAGTTTGTTCACACATGCCTGTTTCAAATTTCATGATATATTTACCGTTCCACTGAAACAATGTGATTTTAAACTTAGCATGAGGGATATCTCCAATAACTCGCATATCTTAATCCTTTATTTTTTCAAAGCGGGGTGTTATTATCCCGTTTATTTCTATACTTTCTTTAAACATTTCTAAGGGTCGTACCCATAGCTTACTACTTTCTCCGTACAATGCTCTATATACTACTAATGATTCAAGTGTTTCGGAATGAGTAGCCAGACTTATTACTTCGTAATACTGTCCTTTATAATGTTTGTATTTACCCGGTTCAATCATTATGATTTTTTTGCAAGTTAGATAAATCTAGTGGTATGTTATCTATTGAAAAGTATTGGTTGGTGTTAACTATCCAAACAATGAGGGATTGCTTTCTAATGACCTTATGATAAATTTATATTTGTTGCGAGTACAAGGATTTTTAGGGAGGTAGTGGTCAATTCAGTAAAGGTAATTGGTATAATAAAAGAGTGTAGTAAGGAAAGGTAAATTGATGCTTTAAAAACGAGAGGTATAAGTGATGGAATTAATTTGGTATAAAATTTTCAATTCATTAGAGGAAGCCGAAAATCGTTTCGGTGTTTTCGATGTTTTTGCTGTAAAAGCGGGAGGTAAAAAAATTTGTATAGCACGAACTACTGATGGCTTTTTTGCTGTTGATGATGCATGCCCACATTTAGGCCAATCTCTAGCTGAAGGGAAATGTAATTATAAAGGAGAAATAGTTTGTCCTTGGCATAGTTATCGATTCGATATGGAAAGTGGAGAAGAAGTGTCCGGGAATGGATGCAGAAGTGTAAATACTTATCCTATCAAGGTAGACTCTGAAGGTCTGTATGTCGGTGTATAGTATTAGTCAGCAAACTGCCTCATCCAGACCTCAATTGCTAAAAGTGCCCAGATAGTGTAGGAAGCATCAATTTTGCCAGACTTATTATCTGAGATAAGTTTGGTAATAGCTGATTGGTTGAAAATTCCTCTTCTATTGATACTTTCCTCAGACAAATAGTCTTTAACCCGATTATTTAAATCTTGCGTTACCCATTTCCTAACTGGCGCACCAAAGCCTGTTTTAGGTCTATAAATCACTTCTTTGGGTAAATACTCTTCCATTACTTTTTTAAGTAAATACTTAGTGGTATTATTTTTTATTTTGAGCATGGAGGGTATAATGGCAGAGAAGTCAACAAGTTCATTATCCAGAAAAGGTACCCGTACTTCAACCCCGTGTAGCATGCTCATCTTATCAGTATAAAGCAAGCAATCGTCTGGCAAGTAAGTCATACGTTCCCACAAAAGCATTTTCTCAAGATCGTTTTTCCCATCCACACATATTTTTTTAAAAAATGTATGTGGATGATATTGTTGTTTTAAGCTTTCAGAAATGTCTTGTTTAAATAGAGATAATACTGAATCATATTTAAGCCAGTCATGATATGATATAAGTCTGTCTTCTTTATTTAGGGCAAAAGTGTTAAGCAATTTACTGCCTCTTCTGAATAGAGGCTTATTGGTGGGTAACATACCTCCAAGTTTGCCTAATCCTTTTTTAATTAAGCTTGGTGTATATGCCAGAGGTGATTCAAGTCCTAGAGCCTGATGTCTTCTATAGCCACCGAATAACTCATCAGCACCGGTACCGCTTAATAGGACTTTATAACCTGATTGCCTGGCGGCCTTACAAATGATTTCTACATTTAATGCGGCAGCATCTGCCATCGGCTCATCAAGTTGCCACACCATTTGTTCAAAGTTTTCCAACAAGTCTGAAGAGGTTGGAATAACATTAAGATTTACATTCAGGTGACTGGCAACCCGTTTGGCATAACCCAGGTCTTCTGCAAAACCATCTTGTTGAGAAAGCCCGGCAGAATCAAGCGTAAAAGTGTCAATTGGATTTTTACCTAATTGTTTTCTGGCCATGGCAACTATGGCGCTTGAATCTAAGCCTCCCGAAAGAAAATAGGCGACAGGGACATCAGATAATAATTGTCTTTCTACAGCTGTATAAAGTTTGTATTCCAATACTTCTTTCCATTTACTCTCGGTTTGAAAAGATGCCTCTTGCATAAAATCTTTCTCTATGTAAGAGCATGGCTCGGATAGTTGATTAGTTGAAAGGTTTAGTTCTATATACGTTCCAGGTAAGAGTCTTTTTACATAAAGAAAAGGTGTTTTTGACCCGGTTGAATATAGTAATGTCAGGTAGTCTGCTAATGCAGCATAATCGATTGACTTATCTAGCCCAGGAATATCTTTGATGGATTTTAGTTCGGAAGCGAATGCAAATGTTGTTTGGTTATGAAAGTAGTAAAGTGGCTTAGTGCCAAAACGGTCACGAGCTAAAATGAGTGAGTTCTTTTCTTTATCATATATAGCTAGAGCAAAAATTCCGTTGAGATGGGTAAGTATAGAGGTTCCGTGTTTCTCCCAAGCTCTTAATATAGTTTCAGTATCACTATGTCCATTGTATGATTCTCCAAAAGTAAACTTTTTACGTAATTCAAGATGGTTATATATTTCTCCGTTAAATACCAGTGTATATCGTCCCTCGTCAGATGTCATTGGCTGCGCACCAGCTTCGGTCAGATCTTGAATAGCAAGACGAACATGTCCCAGAAAAACGTTCTGATTGGTATAAAATCCACGTGCATCAGGTCCCCGGTGTGCTAAACGAGCCATAGCCTCTTCAACAAGAGCTTTATTATTGTCAGGACTTATGATTCCAAGGATACCGCACATAGTTTGATAATTAATTCACTAGAACTGGTTTAGTGGTTTTAGTATACCTGTACTTTTTCTTTGTAAAGTAAACTTCTAAAAGATGATATGATATTGAAGAAATAGCTATTGTTCCTGCAAAGGTTATTGCATAGGTTAGAATGTTATTTGTTTCAAGCCCATAAATGGTTAATAGTTTTATGGTGAATATTATCACAAAATGGTGATACATATATAGCCCGTAAGATATTTTCCCCAAATAACTGAAAATCCTATTTTCTAAAGAGACTATAGAGTCTGGGTTTGTTGATAAGTTAATAATTATAATTGCAAAAATGACCGAGCAGAAAAGTTGATGTATAAAAGGAATGCGAACCCCTAAAAGGATAATAAGTATAGCAATTAAGTACGTGAGAATCTCTACATATCTGTTATAGATAAACTTTAGAATTGTCTGATTGGAATAGAATACAATAAATGCTCCTAGTGCTCCTATAGCTAGGCTTTCTATACTTAGACTACTCCAGAATTTTAACACCGCATTGATTTCATAAGAATAATTTGCAAAGCTTATTGCCGCTTGTGTCAACAATAGTTTAGTCAATAAGTAAGATGTTATGATGATCAGTATTATTCTCACTGGCTTTTGTACATATTTTATGAAAATGGGCCAGATCAGGTAAAATTGTTCTTCAACACCTACAGACCAGGCTTGCGAAATGTATGGTAAAGGGCCAAATAATGCTAAGGCCAGATTTGGGAGGAATAATGCAAAAAGAATTACTTGGGTAGTGAAAGAAGAAGGGGCAGAGATATTCAGAGACCCGCTTAATAGTAAAATAGAACCGGCCAAAAGAACTAAAAAGTAAAGTGGCCAAATTCTTAATACACGTCTCATGTAAAAATTAGGTAATGAAATATCGGAAAAGGTAGCTTTTTCATTCAAGAGCAAATAGGTTATAAGATACCCACTTAGTACAAAAAAGAGAATTACCCCTGTTTTACCTGATAATTGGAAAAAAGGAATTTCAGCGAAATTGGCTATTGAAAACTCTTTCTTGATTTGTTCTACATGGTTAAATATTACCAATATAGAGGCAATGAATCTTAAGCCATTTAAGTTCGGAAAGTATAAAATTGAGCGTAAGCTTTCATTACTCATAGAGGTAATTATAAATAGAGTTGTTTAGATTTTTTATACACGAGATATTAGTGTGCAAGCTTAGTAATGAGTTCTGCTATTCTGTTTTTAACTACCACTGACGAATGCATTTTGTATTCTGAGCTTTTGGCTACAATTTCTGCTATGTTTTTTGCGGACAAAGGGTCAAAAGTAGCTAATGGTTTTACAACAGCATATGTATATGGTAGTTCAGCACCAATAACCTCACATCCGGCTTCAATTGCTTCAACCAAAGCAAGACCAAAGCTTTCGGCCAGTGATGGGTAGATTAAATATTGGTGAGATTTATACAACTCCTCGGGTTTAACCCAGCCATGATTTTCGATCATAAGTCCTTTGGCTTTCAATTGATTAATACGGCTTTTTAGTTGTGGGTAAGCGTCAGTTACCGTCAGGCTTAGCTGGAAGTTTTTACCTTCTGAAAACAGTATTTCCCAGGCATCTAATAATGTTTTGTGATTTTTGTGCGGGTTTCCGTTACTAATATAGAAATAGGAGTCCGAAGGTCTCTTGCCTTCTATTTTTTCAGTTGGTTTATAAAATGGGTAAATTTCAATGGAAGTCTCGTCTATCTTAAATTCTCTTTTTAAGATACTTTGCATGTTTTCCGATTGTACTAGCCAGATGTCGGTATTTTTTTTTAGAAATTGAATATAAAGACCTTTTGCCCTCAGAAGAAGTTTAGCTTTTAGTGTAAGGCTTTGTGGCTGTGTGAGTAAGTTAATATTGTGAAAATAAGTATATACAGTCGCTTTTAAAGGTCTTGTAGGGGGGATATTCCCAAAGCAAAGCACTTTTTTAAATGTATTTCCTTTTTGCTTATAGAATATTTTCCTGTTTGTAATGGTCGCTTTCAGATAGCATACATTATTTTCAGGTAAATATGGATAATCACCTTTGCACCTTTCGTCTAGTAAATAGTATACTTCTTTTTGGGTAGCATATAAGGCTTCAACAAGCAAGTCCAGTAAAACTTTGCCTCCCGAATTATTGATATATAGAGCGTCGAGAAGGAGCATTTATTTTTTTAGGATTGACACAAAAGCTGCAGCAGAAATAGATGGATTTACAACTTTTCCTACTTCATTACTTTTTCTTGCCATTGTTTTAAGTTGAACGTCATGATTATTGATCATTTTTAACAGCGCAGATGTTAATGATGAAATATTGTTAGTTTGGAAAATAAATCCATTATATCCATCTTTTACAAATGTAGTGGCTGCTCCACAATTATCAGAACAAATAATAGGAAAGCCTGCTATTGAATATTCATGCAGAACAACTCCCCAGGGTTCATAGCTGCTTGGAAGCACAAACACTCCTCCCCGACTGGTTTTTTGAGCAAGTTCCTTCGGTTGGAGAAAATCGCTTACCTCAATATCTTCATGCTTGGGAATCGTATT
This sequence comes from uncultured Bifidobacteriaceae bacterium, assembly GCA_964572965.1. Taxonomy (GTDB): domain Bacteria; phylum Bacteroidota; class Bacteroidia; order Cytophagales; family UBA9547; genus CAZNHL01. The sequence continues at coordinate 45,635 of CAZNHL010000001.1, read as the reverse complement.
TTCCAGAGGGCCATTACCTATCAGCAATAACTTCCACGGGTGATTTTGTATCTTTTTAGTTTCTAAAAAAGCTTTTATCAATACATCAATCCCTTTTACTTCGGCAAACCTGCCAACGAAAACGAATTGTTTATTAAAAGATTCTGTTTCAGCATGTGTTTTAAATATTTCTTCAAATAGTGGGGTTTCTGCTGATAAAAGGTTCCATATAATTTCATTTCTGCTGAAACCAATTTTTCTGGCGAATTCGTATTGGAATGGCCCCGGGACCCAAATATAATCGAAGTACTTTTTGTAGAGCCATTTTCCTCCCAGGGCAATCAATTTTTTTTTCCAGTTACTTTCCCATTGGGCATCAAAGCCACTTACAATTTTAGTGCCTTGTTTGCGTGCTAATTGAGAAGCTTTTAAATAACCTTTATCCATTCTGCCTGATATGTACATTAACTCTGGCCTGGTTTTGAGGATTAACGCTTCTAATTGCAGAAGAGGCATTTCTGAACGTTTATAGTAGTAAACTCCTTCAATTTCAGGTAGAACAAAAGGAGTACGTTTATTCTTGTCCCAATAGACAACATGTACTGTAGCTCCATGTTCCTCAATCAACCGACGAATGACAGCCATGGTATATCCCATAACTTCTGAATAAAAATAAACTATGTTCATCTTGTGGCAATTTTTCTATACATGTCAAGGTATTGGTTCGATATGTTATCCAGTTCAAATCTTTTAATATTCTCAAGACCGTTTGCAACAAGCTCTGACCTATATTCACCGCTTTCTATAATTTGCAAAATCCCTTTCCTGATAGAGCTTACGTCAAAAGGATCAACAATACACGCGGCGTTACCTGCTACTTCAGGCATCGCTGTTATATTGCCCGTAAGTACAGGTCTGCCGGTAACCTGTGCTTCTATGATAGGCATTCCAAACCCTTCATATTCCGAAGCAAAAAACAATAAATCGCATTTAGCATATTCATCTGCTACTTGCTGGTAAGATAAATTACTTAACCAGGTGAAATCAATAGCATTATTTTTCAGGTGTTGTTCAATTTCTTGATCGGGTTTTCTTATTAGAACCAGTTCACAGGAAATTCCTTTTACAGCTTCAACCAGTCTGTATATATTTTTGTTTCTTCCCGGTCCTATTTGAAGAATCCTGGGTTTTTCGGAATTAAACTGGTAGTTGTGAAAAGTGAAATGTTTTGGAAATGGGTTTGAAATAACCTTTATTTTGTCGGGATTAACTCCAAAATGATGTATTATCCTGGATTTTGTGAAGTCAGAAATTGTGGTAATATGATTTACATTACTAAAAGGACCGGAGAGCCAGAGGTATTTGTATACAGACCTTTTCCAGCCTTTAAGTGTGTTCTCAAAATGGCCTACATCATGAACAGTCAAAATTGTTTTTTGCTTATCAAGCCCATAAGATAGATAATTAACATCACCCGTAATGTGATTTACGTCACCCTGAAATTTTCCAGCCTCTAAAATAGCCTTCAGCCGGCTTTTATTTGGTTGTACATAATAATCGGAAGACTCGATACGATTGCCGATCCCGGAACGGATACTGGCAAACAGTTCTTCTATGCTAAAATTGCCCGGACGTTGATCTCTGTTGTAATAAGTAACTTTCATACTATAAGTTTGTGAGAGAACTTATGACCTGTTTTGCTCTTTCATCTAAAGAATGAGAGCGCAAAGCCTTATGATGTCCATTAATAGCAACGCTATTTCTTTGATCATTCTCAGATAGGAAATACGCGACTTTGTCTGCTAATTCATCAAGGGAACTGAATGTCGAAATTTCCTTTTTATCTTCAAAATATAAGTCTATTTCCGGGGTCTTTTCATGAAGCATAAAGCCCCCGGCACCAGGAATATGAAAGGTTCTTGAGGTTATGAGATCACCACTTGATGCTCCTTCTACTTGTTCATGTACCAAGCCTAGGTTTATTTTGGAAGAAAGGATTCCCAAAGTATAAAGATCTCCTAAAATACTTTTCCCCTGAATAGCGTCTTTCAGAGCAATGCTTTTACAGTTTTCCCAACGACCTCCCCAGATCTTAATATTCACAGAAGGTAATTTTACTTTAATCGCAGAAATAAGGCTTTCTTTCTTTTCTGACCATCCGCCAATGAACGATACATCACAATTAAAATAGGAAGTATCATAATTTGATGTGTCAATTTTCCGGTGTATATCAGGATCAAAACCATGAGGAATGAACGTAGCATTCGTAATACCTAATTGTTCTTTCATATCCTTGATACCAAATGTTTTGGTAGTGAATACGTGGTCGTACAAAGGAAGTGTTTCTCCCAGTAAAGATCCATGTGTTCTAAAACTGACATCAGGGTAAAAGTTAGCAATATAAAAACCTTTATTACGAAGCTGTTTCAGGGTTTGAGGCAATACAAAAGCTCCTTTATATACAAGTACTAAATCGGGAGACAAGGAATTGGCTTCGGATATAATTGCTTTATTAAACTCTTCTATGTGCCAGTTTCTGAAAAGCTTGTCTATACTTTTCGTTTTTAATTCTTTATTACTCAAGTTGATGAAATAGTTCTCATCAACAACAGAAATCAGGTGTCCAATTCTTGAGAGCGCGCGAAACAACCCACCAGCATTACTGCCTCTCCATTGAGGCCCTACACAGAGTATTTTTTTCATTGTTTTTTTTCAAAAATCGGAGGCCAGAATTGCTCTGCAGTTTGTAATCCCTTGGCTTGTTTGCGTTCCACAAAATGGAATAACAGCATGGAGATAAAAAAAGAAAATAACCAGCCTAATGAACGTGATAGAATTCCATAAACCAAGCTTCTATCTTCTACAAAGTAAGAGATTAAATAATTGGTTAAGTATAAGACAGAGAAATGCACAAGAAATAATGAATAGGAACGCTCTCCAATCCAAACCAGTATTGGCTTAGAAAGTATATCCTGTAATCTACTGATATTAAAAATCAGAATAAAAATACCAAAATAGATAAAGGATAATCCTAAGTGAATAGCTGGGCTATAATAAATAGATGCTAATTCAACCAGCAGACCTGCTATAATAAAAAAATAGGCTGTGCGGTTTTCAAAACTGTCCTTAGAAAGAAAGATTCCCATCAGGAATGTAGGGAGGTAATCGACAATCTTGAAAGGATTCAGCAAGACTCGGTCTATAGAGTAGTATTGAGGCAAGTAGTTATTCAGAGTTAATTGCAGAATAACAGAAACTACAATTATCCCTATTAAACAAGGCCAAAATCTGGCTTTATAAGCAGCGTGAAGAATAAATGGTATCAGGAGATAAAAAATTACTTCAATTTGTAAACTCCACCATGCTAAATTATAATACCCACCATACCAGTTGAAAAGTAAGAACTGTTTCAGAAACCCATCCCATGTGAATTTGATTAAAATTGATGAGTACCAGGTTGGAAATGACGTGTTTATCCATATTACCAGACCGCCAAACACTACAGCAAAAAAGTAGGGTATATAAATTCTGCTAAGCCTTCTCTTATAATACTTTTTTGCTGAAAAGGTCCTTTCCCCCTTAAAATAGGGTCTTAGCAACAGGATTCCGCTTAGTAAAAAGAAGATTTCAACACCTGATTGAGTAAAATTGGAGAAATAACCTGCCAATGCTGGATATCCATAATGTTGGAATATTTTTACTATGGCGCCTGTTGCAGTATGGTGAATAAGAATTAGAAGGCAGGCAATAGCACGTAGCCCGTCAAAGTAGTGTAGTCGGTTTATTGCTGGATTTGGTATAGCCATTTAGTGTCCGGTACTTTTATTAATTGGTTGTGTGTACTACTCAATGTATTGTATTGATAGTGATCGTCAGGAGTACTAATGAAAATTATTTTCTTGGAGTCTTGTTTTATTTTTTGTAAAGTAACGGTATTTGTATCAGTCATTAAGTCGTCATATAGCTTCCATCTGTGTATGTTATCGGATGAGAAATTATAACCCCCGTTTTTTGCATATATTGATACCCAAAAGTCGCCCAAATCAGAAGATATCGCATGGCCGGAGTAGATCGCTTTATTTTGAGGATAGATTGCGAGTATATAGTCTTTTTGAGAAATATGGCTAAGGTCTTTGTTGATTTCGTTAAGCCAAGGGTTTTCGTGGGTTTTATAGCGCAAGTTTCTATACATGGGAAGTGCCCAACCAACAATAACTAATGCGCTAAATACAAGAAAACTGTAGTTGATCAATTTGTTTTTAAAAAAGTATCCATACTCTACGCTACATTTACCAATAGTATTGATGCTTATGAGTGAGAGAAGAAAGAAAAATGCTTTGATAAATTGTATTAAATCGAAGGATCCGTTATAGTTCAGGTTTATGTCTGGAACACTTCCTTTAATTTCAAAAGTATTAACAAAAATCATTACAGCAATCCCAGTCATCAATAGAGGTATTAAATTCTGAGCTTTATTATTTGATTGGAGCAACGAAATCCAACGATAATTCCCCCATAATAGGAGAAGAACAAAATAAATCAAAATTGCTAAGCCGTTGTTATGAGTTTTTGCAAATGTTTGTACGTAACGAATTAAGTATAAAGGCTCAAATACCATTTTTCGCAATCCGGTTGGGTCACTGATAAATCCTTTATAAAGAATTGCAGAAACAAGAATAAATATAAAGACCAGTAGTAAGTATATTTTTTCTTTACTGAAATAGTACTTTAGTAATAGAAAGCATATCAGGTATAGGCCAAACGCGAAAAACAACGTTACTTTAATAACTATTAACAGACAAGAAAAAAGAGCTGCGGCAGCAATGTTCTTTTTAGAGGCATTTAGCTGGTGCAGACTTGCAAATGCAAGTATTGAAACAATAAGGCCAACATTTGTGCCAGAATTTAGGCAAGGTATCAGGTAACCAGTGCCATCATTAGGAAGATTGAAAATTAAGTCATTGTGATTAATAGGTACCAAAGCCATAAATAATCCTATACTAAGAATATAGTTTATGGGCTTATTGGCTTTATCAAAAGTGTTTGCAATCAGCATAATGCTATTGGTTACAAACAGAAAACAAAGAGGTATCCAAATTGAATGTAGTGATTGGTATGAGTTAAGGCCACTCACATAACTAATGACTGAAGCTGGAGCATAACCCAGAAAATGATATTTTAGTTTGGTTCCTGCTTCAAAGGAGGCACTACCAAGTCCATGGCTAGTTAGCGATTCTACTATGTTTGTTTGAAAATATGGATCAGGCCAGATAAATGTTTCGATGTCTGGTATTTCAGGTAAATGTCTGAATATGTGGAAGAATAATTCTGATTTAACTAAAAATGGAAAGCTTGCCAAAATCAGAACAAAAACTAATAGGTATGTGGTTTTGTTTAAAGTATGAAAATTGTATTTTTTTCTGAAATCTATAATGAAAAGGAACGTTCCTATAGCCATTAATGGCCATATCGAACTTTTAAAAATCAGGTAAGAAATTGATGATGCGAGTAGCCCAACGAAAAAGGATGTTCCCCAATAAACCAGTTTTATTGAATTTTCAAACAGACCCAGCCAAGAAATAATATATTGCCCCAAAACAATTGAAGATAAGCCTAGGAAAAAAATACTAGTGAATCCTAAAATTGAAATACCGCACAATAATGATAAAGTTGGTGTTAGCAACAACCAAAAAAGTAATTCAAAGGGAACTACTGGTTTCGTTTCCTTAGATAGCATGGTTCTGATTTTCTATATTTGAACCCTCTATAACATAAAGTGGTCGGTTTCTGACATTATTAAATATTCGACTAATGTATTCTCCTATTATACCCAATGATAGTAATTGAACTCCTCCAAGAAAAACTATACTTAACATGAGTGAAGCCCAGCCTTGAATGGCGTCATTTAGTACAAATTTGGAATAGAGGACATAAACAATCATAATAAAAGTAAATGTAGAAACCAGGAATCCCAAAAACGTAGCCATTTTTAGTGGCAAGTCAGAGAAAGATGTAATTCCATCTAGCGCCAAACGAATCATCTTTTTATATGTGTAGCCTGTTTTACCTCCAAAACGCTCGTCTCTGTCATATTCAACATATGTTTGGTTAAATCCAATCCAAGAAATCTGTCCTCGTAAAAACTTATTAGTTTCGGGCATTTGTTTCAGAACTCCTATTATGCGCTTTGAAACCATTCTGAAGTCACCTGTATCAACAGGGATTGATACATTAGTGATAGATGTTAGAAGCTTATAAAATAGTTTGGCAGTAAGTAATTTAAGAAAAGTCTCTTTTTTCCTTTTTTTTCGCTTAGCATAAACAACGTCAAAGCCTTTATCCATTTCAATTGCCATTTGTATAATCAATTCAGGAGGATCCTGAAGGTCAGCGTCTATTATAATAACCCTTTCGCCTGTACAATGGTCAATTCCGGCACTAACAGCAATTTGGTGTCCAAAGTTGCGGCTGAGATTTATATATTTTACAGTCTTATTGCTTGATGCTAACTCCTTTAATAGTAATAAGGAATTATCTTTGCTGCCATCATTGATAAAAATGATTTCATAACTATCTGTAAGTGTAGTTAAAATCTTCAAAAGGCGATCGTACAGGCTAAAGATGTTCGCCTCTTCATTAAAGACCGGAACAATAATAGAGTAATCCATAAAGAATTATTAAAGAAGCAAAAATAGCGATTTTAATTCGATTATAGGTTTCTGTACTAAGATAAATAAGACTTATTGATTAAATTTATAGAATTTCTATTCTATGGTGTTTTATTTCATCTCATTCCTGCTTTTTTTATACGCTTATGCAATAGGCAGTGACTTTTTAGTTAATGGCTCATTGGTATTAATATTGGCGACCTTTTTGCTTAAGACTATTAAGACTCAGAATGTATTAAAAATAGTCAACCCTATATTTTTTTTTGCAGGAGGAAAGCTCGTAACTAGTATTGGAAATATGTTAGGCTCATATTACCAATTTGATACATTTGAAAAGTGGAAGTATTGGTATTATGCTAATGGTAATTATTTATTTGATGCTTCGCTTATTAATTTCTTCAATAGTACATTCCTTTTATTAGGCTATACGTTATTGACATCTCCGGATTTTGGGAGAAATCTTACATTAAACTATCAGTTAAATAAAGAAATATTTTACAAGTATGATAGGATAATACTTGTTTATGTTTTTATTACCATATTCAATATAGGGCCTATTCCTCAGTTGGGAAAGATTAATGAACTGACTATCTTCTTGATTCTCTTTGTTTATTCATATTTGTCACAGCAGGAAGAGAAAGGTTCTTTCTTTTTTCTTAGAGCTTATGTAGTATTAATACTTATGACGATTAGTGCTTTTATATCATCTTACTTAAGATTAGGTTTAATTAATCCATCCATTCTTTTTTTAATAGGTATCATATGGGGAAAGGGCAATTTTGGTGTATTAAAAAATAGGCTGCTTTACCCGATATATATTTTCGCTTTAATTTTCTTTATTTCTTTTAATCAGCTATCGTTAGTTAGAGGCAGTTTTGATGGGAAACTGGCCGTTTTTGAGACTGCAATTACTGGTCTGTTCGACAATTTTTTATTTACAGATGACCCGACAACTGAATCGGAAGTTTTCGATCCCAATGATACTTATGCTAATAAGTCGATTTTTGGAAGGCTGGCAAATTTTAATCAAATAACAAAAATTGTAGAAGTCCAAAGACAGGATGGTTTTTATAATGGAGAAACATTGGCTTATTTATTGTATGCCTGGATTCCCCGAGTTGTTTGGCCTTCTAAGCCAGAAATTGCCTCTGGTAAATGGTTTGCAATTAGGTCAGGACTTGCTTATGTAGATGAAAATGGTCGGGTTAATAACTCTGTCGATATGGGCATTGGTGGAGAGTTATATTTAAATTTTGGGTATATGGGGGTAATAATTGGTAGTTTTTTATTAGGAATCTTTTGGACTTCTCTATGGAAGATTGCCAATTTCTATGATGGCTTAAATTTGCCAGGTATTATGTTTGGAGCTTATCTATTAATGTTAGGTTATTGGCAGTTTGGTGCAGATATGCAAACGGTGATTACTGCAATATCTGTCTATATTTCAATTTTAGTAGGAAATAAGTTCCTAAATCTACTAACTAGTTCGAAATCGTAGAGCTCCACATTAGAATTAAGACTTTTTAATATAAATTTTACGAAACAGACCTTTTATTTTTAACTTGTTTAAGCTTATTCTTAAACCAAGCTTTTGTCTCTATTAGCTTGTATTTTAATTGATCAGATATCTTTGGTTTAATAGAATTAACAACTGGTAGTTTTAGATTTTGTATTTCCTTTGGCATGTGACCGGAAAATGGAACTGCCATCACCCACGATACAGGATTAATCAGTCCTATGTTTTTTACATTAGGTCTCCATCCCAGCCATTTTACATTATACCAAAGTTCTCTGTGCATTACCTGATGACTATGTCCCCAGGTATAAATTTTGCGCTTCATTTGATCATCAGTCATAATATAACTGAGATGATAACAAATGCCGCTTAGAAACATTGCGTTCTGAGAAGTGAGTAGACGATTTTTCTTGAACCTGATATCCTGGTGACAATTAACAGCAAAGCACGCACTATAATTGATAGTTGTATTTTTGACACCATGAACTTCATCAAAGAGAATAATATAGTCCAGAGATTTCCAGAATAAATGCCAGGGCGTGCGATAATACAAATGATCCGGATTTACTTTTATCTCATTGAGGTTAATTGTATAAGCTTCTTTAGTATAGAATTCATCAGCATCCTGAATGATCATGTAGTCGTAACCTTCATTCTTGGCTTTGTCTAAACAAAAATTACGCTGTTCTTCTTCTGTTGCCCATTCGCCTTCAACCAATTCTATTTTGTCAACATACGGAGATTGAAATATCAGTTCTTTGTTGACTGTGTTTTCATAAGAAGATCTTGCATTCTGGTTATATGTCCAGGGAAGCTTAGAATATGAAATATAGATTTTGTCAACAAAAGGAGCGCAGTTTTCAATAGCTGCTAGTATAAATTGTTCACAATCAAAGTATAGTATCTGGACGGCAAATTTCATATAATATCAAAGACTAAAGGGTAACATTAAACTGTTTTTTCCATAAACAAAAAGACAGCACTCTCCATAACCTTCTTGAAATGTCATTATTTTTCTTCCCTGTTCTGTAAAAAGCTATATCTTCCTCAATTGTCTTTTGATCAAGTAGTTGAGAAATAGATTTGTCTTCAAAGATAACAGCCTGAATCCAGTCAATATCTTCGGTTAACATTTCATGGATAGGTGTAAAGAAGCCTTGCTTATCTTTTCTGTTAAGAATTGTTTCTGGTAATAAGTCTTTACAGGAAGTTCTTAGTAGAGTTTTGCTTTCGCCATTTTTTAAAAACTCTTCTGGTTTCAAAGTAGCAACAAAATCAGCAATCCTATGGTCTAAAAACGGCATTCTTCCTTCAATAGATCTTGACATTCCGTTCCTGTCATCATAATGTACGAGATGTGGAAGGTGGACCCTGTTTACCGATTCGTCCCAGGTTTCATAAAAATTGTTACTTCTGGCCAGAATTATGTGGTTATCATTTACCAGATCCAAGAGGGATGATTTGATAAAGAAGCGTCTTTTGTTCCGGGATGCTCTCCTGCTTATTTTCTCTAACGACGGTAAATAAGATCCAAGAGCAATTCTTATCAGTTCTTTTTTACCTAAACCCATTCTGGAAGCATTTTCATTAAAATTACCTATTGAGCCGGATTTCAGGAAACTGCTCATTAGGTTGTTTGTCATGTTTTTATAACCGAAAAAAAGCTCATCACCGCCTTGTCCTCCAACAACTACCTTTACGTTATTTTCTTTGGCCATGTCCATCAGAAAACCGTGAGCCATAATTGACGGGTCTCCAAAAGGTTCTTCCTGAATATCAATATATGCAGGCAAAGAGGTAGAAATTCGGGTATTTATCAGCTCTTTCCAGTGGAGCTGAAGTTTATTTTTACCCCATTTATTTTCCACGTCGGAAACATAATCTGACTCGTCCCATTGACTGCCTTTTGTTTGAGCAGTAAAAACAGGAAATGGTTTTGGGGAACTTGAGGCCATGAGTCCAACAATAGTTGAAGAGTCTAGTCCGCCTGATAGTGTAGCTCCTACAGTAACATCTGACAGGAGTTGTGAACTTACAGCTTCTTCAATGATCTGACGTAGATGGCTTGTTTCACCGGAGCCTAAAGAAATTTTGTCACTCTTTTTAATATCAGGGAGTTTCCAGTATGGCTTCGCAACCAATTGTTTGTCTCCGGCTTTTATTTCTGCATAACTTGCCTGAGGAAAATGGACTATGTCTTTAAAGAAAGTTTGTTCATCCAGATGGCCATAACTGCCTAATGCCAGATATTCGACCACGGCGGTAGGATTCATGGCCGGTCTTTCTCCATCTTGCAGGAGTGGTTTTATTTCGCTCGCAAAAAGAAAAGAATTGTCTTTCTTACGCAGGTAAAGTGGTTTTTGTCCATAGCGATCCCTTGAAATAAACAGCTTTTTATCTGTGTTGTCCCAGATAGCGAAAGCCCACATGCCGACAAGATATTGTAACATCAACCGTCCCATTTTGGCATATAAAGCTAAAATAGTTTCGGTATCAGAATGCCCCTTAAAAGGATGGTCTGCCAGAAACTTTGCTCTTAATTCGAGGTGGTTATATACTTCACCATTATGTACAATTACGTAACGTTGATCTGATGTAATCATTGGTTGGGCGCCAGCTTCGCTTAGATCCAGAATTGCCAAGCGACGATGTGCCATGGCTACATTTTCATCTTGAAAGATTCCTTCTCCGTCAGGCCCTCTATGTTTTAATAGGCGATTAGCCCGCTCTACAAATTGCAATGCCTGTTTTTTGTCAGCGCCTATCGTAAATGCTATGCCGCACATGGATTTTAAGATTAATATAAGAGGATAGACAAGGTCATAGGTAATATTACTTCTTTAGCTTCGAGAATATTACATATTTGGATTTTCTTGCAACTGCTAAAATAACTGATTTTAAGATCAACAGCAATTTGGGTTGGCTTATGTCTAGCGGAGATTGAAGCTGTGCATTGTTTATTGCCTGAAAATAATGATTCATACAGCTGGTGATTGAAAAAACTTCCTGAGCAAACGTCTGGGCTGCAACACGCCTTTGTTGTTTATCAATTTGAGTAAGTTGCATTATTTTTTCAACTGCTTCATCAATATTGCCAATTTCATATAGCAACATACTATTGTTGGCATATTGTGAATGTTCATAATCTTCTACTCCGCTTACTCTGGTAGAAACTACTCCACAACCAGATGCCAATGCTTCCATAACGGCAATAGACATTCCTTCATAATTAGAGGTTTGAAGTAAAATGTCAGCCTGCTTATAAGCATTTATGATATAGTCATTTTCTTGCCAGCCTACTTGTTCAATCTGTTGATCTAATTGATTGTTTTTTATTGCCTCAGAAAGTATGCTGGTGGAATCTCCGTGGCCAATTACTTTTATGTGAAAAGGAATGCCATGCTCACGCATTTTTAATGCAATTTTGGGGATATCTGAAACGCGTTTTGATATTTCTTCTAAACGTCCCATCCAAACAATATTTACTCGGGTTCCTGATCCCCCGGAAACGGTAGGAGAGAGGTAATCATTCAAAGGAATTCCGCAGGGAATAACTGCAGCATCTAACTGCAGGCCTGGCACTTTTTTGTATAAATTTTCTTTTGTACGGTTGGAAACAGCGGTTATTACACTCAAATGTTTTTGATACTGCCCGGTAAGGTTGTAATATCCAGGATCGAGACTGCTATGGATAACAGCTACAAATGGGTATTGGTTGGCAACTAACGCCGCTCCGCGCCACACAGAGGCATCGTCTGAAACAATAATTGCAGTTCCATACGGAACATTGTTTTTGATGAGGTTTGCATATATAAATGCCCGGTAATCGTCAGTGCCGAGTTCAAACAAGTAATCGACTTTTTGATTGATAATCAATATTGGAAATTGATTTCCCAAGAGTTCAACCAATGTTGCCCGTCCTCCACTTGATATAAATGCCTGTTGCGGATCAACAGTAATAAAAAAAGTCTTATAACCTTGTTTTGATGATTCTAGTGCCGCATTTACCATCCAGGAAGTAACCCCGCCCCTGTGGTATGGGTGACATAGAAAAGCTATCGTATTAGACATGCCTAGTGCTTTGCTATTAATGTTAACACCTGCTCCAGTTGTTTTTCCATATTGTATTGTTTGTTAAGGCAAGCCATTATTGTTTTTTGGTAATTATCAGCCATGGTTTTTGAAACTAGTTTGTTTAAGGCTTCCCCAATAGATTCTTGGCTTAAATCATCAATAAGTTCGGCCACATCATAAGCAATAAACTGATGGAAGTAAGGAGTATTCATTCCTAATACAAGTAAGCCCGACGCCAGATATTCGCCCACTTTGTTAGGTGCTATCATACGTGCATCAAACCCGTTTTCTAGTTTCATTAAACAAATCCCTATTTGGCAAGACGCTTGTAGCTCAATCAGTTCACTTCTTGAAATAGTGCCTAAAATAAGAATGTCATCTTTTCGGGGAGATTGTTCAACTATTTTTCTTACTTCTTGTGAATAACCGGCATTGCTAACGTTTGTAATGATTAGAGAAGTATTTGATTCGGATGTTTCGAAGCCTTTTATTAACTCAATTACCGACCTGGTATGATTAACACCGCCGGTATTGAGTATTTTTATTTTATTCTTAAACCGTTCCGGTATGAGAGTACTTGCTCCTTTAGGAAATTCAAAAGAAGAAGGTATAAAGGGTGTATTCTGAACTGTTTCCGGTATTCTTTTTAGATTATATCTTCCGGCAAGCCATCCGGATCTTTCATAAGAAGGAGTGCTTACAAAAGCGGCTTTATCTAATTGTGTATTCGCCTTCCATGTTCTTAAAGCACCAAAGGGAGAGCGGAGAAGCTTACTGATAGAAAAGTCAGTAATTTCTAATGCGAAGTGGTAAACAGGAACGCTTTTGTGTACTTTCAGCGCCGTCAAATAACTGAATTCACAGTAAGAAAAAATGGCTGTAGGTGCTTTCTGATTAATATAATCATTAGCCTTTGATTGGAATAGTTTTCTGGCTGCAGCTCTTTGACTTGCGGTGCCTGAATGTTTACTCGTTATATGAATATTGATTCCCTTACCAGGGTTGAAACTCCCGGGAGCATCAGATTCAAATGTTAGAATGTCCACTTGATACCCCTTATCGGCCAACACTTGTGCCATAGAATAGACCGGAGGAAGAAAGTCCGGGTGAACAAGTGTTAGTAAAAGTATTTTAGTCATACTTCAAAGTTGTCATTTTTTTTGCTCTTTCGGCACTATATGGTATAGAATCTTTGAGTTTACAAGATTCTATAAATTGGTATTCATCAGAAAAAAGTGTTGCATCGGAAGGGTTAATATAATGAAGATGTGCAGTAACGCTACTTTCTACAATGTTTTCTGTCCAGTCAAATCCTTTGTCTGTACTTAGTTGTTTTAGTCTGGTGTTTAGCTTCTGGGTTGCAGTCTGATAACCGATAGGTGGTATTCCTGTAATTTGAATTGACTTTGCTTTGATGATTTGATTAATCAACTCCTTTTTTCCATTATATTTTAATACATATGGACTATCAAATTTGTGAACAGGGAACCCTATGTGATTGCGGGGGACAATAGCAGGAATACCGGACAATATTGCTTCAAAACTGGCTTTATTTGCCCCTTCCCGCCATGAGCAAAGTACATGGCAATACGAGCTGCGCAAAACTACGCTTACTTCTGATGACGGAATGTCTGTATAAATGGTACAGTTACCGGAAAGGTTGTTTTGTTTCAGCAAATTTTCAAACCAGTTTTTTCCCATACCTACATAGCTGCTTGCTACTACAGCTAACCGCAGAGGAGTATTTTTAGGCCAGTGTTTTAAGCTCTGGATAAGGAAATCATAATTTTTAACTGGAAGGAAATTTGCTACGACACAAAAATCATATTTTTTAGGGAGCTGCTCTGATGAAAAGTTGTTGTTATTAATCCAGTCACCTGCAGATAAATCAATTGTAGATAATCCGGCATCTTCAAATATTTTTTTTTCCCTTAAACTAAGAATATGGCTAATTACAATAGTGTGTTTGTAGATTTTTCTGTAAATGAAATTGAAAGGGTTAAAAGGTGATTCTGTGGAGGGAATAAAAACAAAATGATATCGGCTTGCAAGTTCTTCAATTGAAAACAAGGCTGGTAACATATTAATTATTTCAGAGTATTTAATAAGTAATACTCCCTTTTCACCTTCTGTAGATTTCTTCAGTACAAGCAGGTTATGCTGTAGAAGAAAAGACTTCTCAATAATTTCTGTTTGAATTTTATCCTGTTCGGCACTGCTGATGATTTCTAAATAATTATTTTTGCTATAAGCTCTGCTATAAATTCTATATAAAAGGGAGCTGACGAAAAAGCCAAACTTAGTATTAAGGCTTTCAATACGCTGTGTTTTCAGAAGAGAATTCCAGGAAATCCTAGTAAATAATCTGAAATGAAGTATGAGTTCTTTGATGATAAAAAGATTACGTTTAATAGTTGTTTGCATAAAAACTATTTAGAATATATGTATGTGTATTTGTTGTAGTATTGGTTGTACACTTTACCTACTTCATGGTATTCTTTGAAATTAATCCCACGTTCTTCTAAAGCACTATAAAACTCATCTGACCCCATATCATTTACCAGAAAGAATATTTTTTTGTCTTTGTTTAAGGTGGTGATATCCAGACTTTTCAAAAACATAGTCCGGGATTCTTCTGCCCAAAGGATAGATCCTGGAGAGATACCATTAATAGCAAATATTAAACCTGGTAACCTATAAATTCCAATTACATAATCACCTTTCCTGAAACCTGACTTGTTAAGTATCGTGCTTGTCCGATTTATGTATTCAATAGTTTTGCTATCCAGCTTTAGTCCTTTTAACGGCTGTAAGGCAATTTCCTGCTTTTGTTGCCATAGCGGGAAAGTTCTATAAGGCCTAATTATATAATAATAAAATATAGAAGTTACGGCTACAAATAAAAAAACTGTTGACAGTGATTTGAGAAATGTATTCGATATTACTTCTTCCGGAATATTTAGTATGTAAAGAGCAGAAATGAGTAGGGGTAACGTGAATACGATATTAAATAAAAAATAATTGTTAGTTCCTAAAATAATAGCAAAACAGGTTATTATCAAGGTTGCGGAGACCATGATATTTCTTGTTTCGATTTTTATAGAACGGTAAATGACATAAAAATATGCTACTATAATGAGGCAATATGGGATCAGGCCTGGTGCAAGGTCAACCAACACATATCTTATATTTTTTGCATTTAATGTATAGTCTGATCTTTCGGAAGAAAAAAGCCAGATCAATCCAGCGAATACAGCTAGATGATAGAGTGTGGTTACGGCAAAATTTAATGCTGTTTTTCTGAATTGCCAGAAAAAGAATGGTAAGTAGGCTACCAATAAAAATAGGGTGAACTTGACAGAGTCTGCTAAAATTATAAATTGCCTGTAAATTAGTGTGCCTAAGGAATATCCATCTGTGATTTTCCTTAACTCAATAGATATTTGACTTAGATTTTCTAAAACTGAGAAGGCTGAAGATCCTGTAGTTATTCTTACCAATTCTTCCGAACATAGAAGCCCTGATAAGAAGAAAGTTATGTATTGGATACAGCGGTTTTTGTCTCTGAAGTAAGTTGCTGTAATCAAGCTGATTACAATTAGAATGATAATGATACCTGTGGTTGATTTTGATAAAAAGCAGATGTATGTGATCAGTCCGATTAGAAATAAAATTGCAAAGTTAGTCCAGGTAGCCAGGGAGTTGGATAAGACTAATAATGTCAATCCTATAATGATAAAAGATACGTTAGAGGCTAAAGTATTATAAGAGATCGTCTGAGGACAAAACGTATAGCTAAGAAAAGAGCTTATCAAAAGTAAGGCCAAAAATATCATATCGTGCTGGGTTGTGTGTTTATCTGTCCTTAGTAAGCGATGTATTCCAAACCATAAGACTGCTGCTGAAGCGACTGACAGTATTACCCTTGTTATCCTCAATTCGAGAATCGAGAATCCCAATGGCTTCAAAACTAATGTAATATAGCTGTTAGTTAATCCGGATTCCTGATCTTTTGCATAGTTTAACAAGTAAAATCCTTCATCTGTAAAATCGAACCCCTTATTTGTTCCCCAGGCAATGGTTAAAAGAATTATTAAAAAAGTAGTATAAAACAGCAATGTATACTTGTTTATTAACAGCCTGATCATAATAGTTGAGTATAAGTTTTTTTGAGGATTGTTTTTTTGTTTTCAATATTAAAAGTGAGGTTTATCCTATTCCTGCTTTCCCTGCCCATTTTTGAGCGTAACTCAGTGTCATCAATCAGTTGGCGTATATATTTTATTCCTTCGTTAAAGGCAACATCAGCCCACTCGGGAGAGTTCATGTCGTGTATGAAAGGGTTGACCAAATAACCATTTTCCCCATGGTCTACCATTTCTGGTACTGCATTAAACCTGCAGCTAACTACCGGTAATCCGAAGCTCATTGCTTCCAGAATAGAAAACCCAAAAGTTTCCATTCTGCAAAAATGGACATAAATGTCAGCTTCTCTATAAATTTTATCAAACAGTTCACTTCTTGTACATTGTTTAATAAACACATCAGAATCCTGCTGGAAAAAGTCTAGTATAGCATCAAAATTAGCATTATCGTATGCTTCTCTGCTTACTTCCGGATAGTTGTCAAAATTATGACCGAATGTACCTGCTATTATTAATTTAATAGTGTAACCTTCAGATTTTAACTGCTTATATATCCTGTACAGTACATCATATCCTTTGATGAAACTTCCGTAACCAACTGCTAGAATTTTTATTTCCTTTTTGTGAGGATCTTTGTCAGGAACTGTTTGAACAGGCACCGAAGGGTATAGTAATGAAACCTTAGGGTTTACGCCAAGAACTTTTCTACCTGCAAATTTTGATTCAACAAATATATGTTTTACCTGACTATTATTAAGAACTTCGTGTAAAGGGTCGGCTTCGCATTCGACGATAACAGACCCGGTAAAATTACCGAGATATTTGGTATTAAGATTCAGGTGTAAAAGCTTACACCTTTTCCAAAGAAGATTTTCCAAGGGCCTGATAAGGTCGCTTTTACTTCTCTGGTAAAACAGAAATCCTTCAGGAGGAGAGTCTTTAAAAACACTTAAAAAGATAGGGTGAAAGGTCGCATATCCAATTACCGGTTTAAAGAAGGATAAAATCCAAAGCCGGATTATATTAACGGCTTCTATAATGATTTTAGTAATGCTTTTTATTCTGCTCATGTTTAATTTAACCAGTTACCTAAACAAGCTAATCTCCAAAAGCTAAAATCAAACTTTGCGTTTCCTTGAACCAATTGGTCTGTCTGGTTTAATGCTACATTACTAATTAGTTCAGGGGATTTGACAATGCTGTTTTTGATAGCGTTTCTAAACCAATCCTTACCTTCTCCTTTAATCCATATTTCTTCGGGGGTTACAAATCCCATTTTGTCTCTGCGTTCATAAATCTTTGTAGGGAATGTGTTACGCATAGCCTCCCTTAAGATATATTTCCTGACACCTTGGCGGTAAACAAGGTGCTCGGGAAGACTCAATGCAAACTCGACAAATCGGTAGTCAAGGAAAGGTACTCGAGACTCAATAGACCAGGCCATAGAGTTTCTGTCTTCGTAGCGGAGTAACACCGGCAATGATGTAGTCAATGTTTGCTGCATCAGAGTTTCTCTTAGAGATTCAGGTTGTTTTAGGATGCTTTCTGCTGGCTTGTGACCTTTATTCAACCATGCTGGTAAATACTCCTGAGGTGATTTTTTCCATTGCGCCGGTAAAATTAGATCTATACTTGGAAAGGCTCTTCTACCAGCGCCGATTAGCTGACTTTTAGGATAATATCCTACAGTCTCCTTAAAAGCTTTCGCTTCTTTTAATGTTTCTGCTAACCGAAAGCTTTTTAGCAGGCCTGTATATAAAGGAAGATCATTACCTCCATACCCGGCAAGCTGTTCGTCAGACCCCTGCCCGTCAAGCATTACTTTCAGGCCTGCTTCAGCAGCTCCTTTAAAGACTGACCACTGGCTAAATTGACTGGTTGATCCAAATGGTTCATCCATATGCCAAAGAATTTTATCCAGATCCTCTTGCAAGCTTGTAAAGCTAGGAAAGACACGATGAGCTTTCGCCCCTGTTTGTTTAACTACGGCTTCGGCATATTCCCACTCGTCATATTTTTTATTTTCAAAACATGCTGTAATTGTTTCAATACCTTGGTGTTCCTGACCTCGCAATACCTTTTCCATTAAACAGACTATGGCAGAGGAGTCTAGTCCACCAGATAGACAGGAGCCAACAGTTACGTCGGCCCTCAAACGAAGCCGCACCGAATCTGTCAATAATTCTTCAAATTTATTTATGGCCTCCTGATCATTGCCTCTCCATTTTTGGTCTGGCAAATTGTACCAATTGGTTATCTGATAAGAGTTATTTGTTAGATCGACAGACATCATTTGGCCACCTTTCAGCTGAAAGATATTATTATCAAATGTTTGTTCTGTATGGTCAAGTTGACCATAAACCAGATAATCGTAAGCAATATTTTGATTTAACGAGGGACTAAAATCAGGTAATAGACGCAGCTGTTTTATTTCTGACGCAAAAGCGAAATAATTATTGGTTTTTGTCCAGTACAACGGTTTTACACCAAATCGATCACGGATAGCATATACTTTACCTCCATTGCGGGGGTCAAGCAAAACAATCCCAAACATTCCATTGAAGCGGTTAAGGCAGGCAGGTCCCCATTGAACCCAGGCTTTCAAAATGACTTCAGTATCAGAATGAGAAGTAAATCTGTGCCCTAATGCTTCCAGTTCTGCTTTTAATTCTATATGGTTATAGACTTCTCCATTATAAGAAATCGCAATTCCTGTTTCCTGATGTAACATTGGCTGATGACCTGCCGGCGACAGATCAACAATGGAGAGTCGACGATGGCCTAATCCTACCTGCCAGTTGCTGTTATCCGGTAAATAGTTCAGACGGTGGTAATCCCGGGAATCAGTATTTGTATCTGTCCCTGCAAACACTTTAGGGCTTGGGGTATTTTTGTTCCATAATAAAAAACCGGCATCATCGGGTCCCCGGTGACGAATAATAGTGGTGGCGTCCTGGAGTTGCGGTCCATTAATTTTATTTGAGATATTAATTACTCCAAGTATGCCGCACATGATGTTCGTTATTAAGTAAGCTATCCAGTTTATGACTTACAAATCCGGAAAACAGATTTGCTCCATACAAATTTACATGATTTATATCATTAAAATATTGGGGCTGACGTATATTGTCAATTTCCAGAAAATCAATTCTTGGAAGTTGATTTTTTTGTGCAATATCCCGGAGAATTTCGTGATTAGCTACAATTCTTGGATCTGCAATATTACTGTAGCAGATGGGAGCGGTAAGTAGTATGAGTTTTATCCCTTTTGAATCACAAAGCTTTATGATTTGATTAAAGTATTTAAGGTCATTGGAGTTGACCCTAACTTTCTGAAGAGGGATGGAGTCATATTTGTTACTATAATTAACAGGCTGCAAAAGCGAGCTACCCTTGCTTTGGTCAAACCCTAAGAGCGATCTGTTGTTATAATTTATAAGGCTGATGAAAGGATTGTATTTTGATGAAAATTCTGAGTACCTGGCTAATGGGACATATGAATAAAGTGAATATTTGTTAGCACTGATATTGTCCTTGTATATTTCCCTGACAGTATCCTCAAAGAAGCGCGGCAAATATTCGTAATCCTTAAATGGGTAAGAATAGCTTTCTGATGAATTGAAAGTATATTCATCGAAAGTCAGTAAAACAGCTTTGACCCGGTTAGTCTTTAAAAAAGTATATAATAGTAAATAATTATCGGCAAATGATGAACCTGAAGTGGCGAGGTTAATACCTTTTGATAAAATGGTTGAGTCAATCAAACATATATTTATTGTGTTAAAAGCTCTTGAAGAACCACTTACTACATAATCATAATTTTCATTTTTCTTATTCAGAACCCATTGTTCTTTGTTGTAAGTAGTAGGGAATTTTTTAAAGAAACAGTCATAGCCTAAGCTTAATACATAGGAAGTTAAATATATTAACACCGTAAACAGTAAAACTCTTTTAATAAACTGTTTCATTTTGACTAGAATTGGAAATAGATAAATTCTTCCTGATTGTGAAATTGCAGATTAAGGATCACAATAAAAACCAAACAGATATAAACTGCCCATTTTAGATTACGGTTATTTACAAAGGTAAAGTAGCTATCAGTCTCCTCATGTTTATAGATGAACCACTCAATAACCAAAAATAAACCAAGTAATGGTGCCAGGCGTGTAATACTAAATAAAGCAAAATCCTTAGGGAAATAAGTATTTGTAAATATTGAAGTTAGATAATGCCATGCTTCAGTGATTGATGGTGCTCTGAAAAATATCCAGGCAATACAGATCAGGAAGAAAGTTTGAAACATTTTCAGAAAATTGATAACAGGATTTGTCTGTTCTTTTGTCTTTGAAGTGCCAATAATGAGGGGAGTAATGATAAAAAGGGCATTTAACCCACCCCACACAACATATGTCCAATTAGCTCCATGCCAGAAACCTGATACGATGAAGATGATAGCTGTATTTCGTATTGTTTTTATTTTACCTTCCTTGTTACCTCCTAATGGGATGTATATATAATCACGAAACCAGTTTGACAATGATATATGCCATCTACGCCAGAATTCACCTACTGACTTTGAAAAATAAGGCGTTTTGAAATTGGTTGTTAACTCAATTCCTAAAAGCTTGCTAATACCAAGTGCCATATCTGTATAACCGGAAAAATCACCGTATATCTGAAAGGCGAAATATACAACACCAAGTATTAGCTCCGCTGAGGAAAGAGTGTTATAGTTTAAGAAAATTTCATTTACAAGCTTGGAGCAATTGTCGGCAATAACAATTTTTTTAAAGGCTCCCCAGAGAATCAATTCTAAGCCACGGGTTGCCTGATTTGAAGAGAAAGATCTTTGGTGTTGAAATTGAGGTATAAGGTCTTTTGCTCTTTGAATAGGCCCGGCAACTAGTTGAGGGAAATAGTTGATAAAAGTAAAGTATACTACGGGGTCCTTACAAGGTGGAATATGTCCCCTGTATACATCAATAATATAGCTGATATTATGGAAAGTATAAAAGCTGATACCTATCGGAAGTATGATACTTTTGGTAACCACGTCCAGGTGAAAACCTGTTTGATCTGCCAAATGAGTTAAAGATTCAATGAAGAAGTTATAGTATTTGAAATAGAATAAAAACAGTACATTCAGAATAATAGTAAAAGCAAGAACTGTCTTTTTATGCTGGCTATCTGAAGCTGAAATCAGAAAACCGGATATAAATCCCCAGAGGGAGCTTGCTATAATCAAAAAAAGAAACCGCCAGTCCCACCAAGCATAAAAAATGTAACTAACTATACATAGTAAGATATTTTGAAGCTTATACTGTTTGCCCAGAACAAACCAATACAAACAGAAGGTTATAATAAATAGTATTATGAACTCAATGGAATTGAATAACATTAGTTACTAATAAATGATTTTAGAATAATTGTTTTTCGTGCCCCTAGTAGTCGACAGGCAAATCTTATAGTTAGTCCTCCATTTAACTTTATATTCGGATTCAACTCGATTGCTAGTTTATAGAATTGTTCAGCTATATCCGGTGACGTTTTTCTGTATTTAACCCAATAGTCGAAACAAAACCGCCCTAATGCTGTTCTGTTTTTATTCGTTAAGAGTTCCTCGCCGGACAGCTTTTGCGCAAAATCTTTTCTTAAATTCAAGATTGTTGCCAGTTTGCTGAAGTCATTGCTGACGGAACCGGTTCTGTCTGTACTATCGTGGTCTCGATACAATGCCAGAGGGGCATTTACGCCAATAATGTTTTTTCTGCCTGAAAGACAACGAAACAGGAGATCAACATCCTGGTTTACCTTTAAGGCTACATTATAGCCATTCAGCTGCTCTAATATTTTTTTTCTCCAAAGGAGTGCGTGAGAAACAACATACCATCCACCCAGTAAATTCTCTAAGTGGCTTTCATAGTCTGGAACAGACGTAATGGGATATGGGGTGTGTCTGGGAATAATTTCTTTTTCCTCTTTTTCATTTACCCTGAAGTGTTCCCATAAACCATAGGCTGCTGCCGCATTGGGATGGTTATTGAGAGCACTAACCTTATCTGTAAAAAAATCAGGTTCTATCAAGTCATCGGAATCCAGGAAAAGAATAAAATCTCCTGTAGATTCTTTCAATCCTAAGTTACGTGCAGTAGGTGCTCCAGCATTTACCTGATGTAATAATTTAACCCAGGGATAGTTTTCTGATACTACCTTAGAACTGTTATCTGTAGAGCCATCATTGATTACAATCACCTCCAAGGTTACATTGGGATGAAGGTTGGGGCGTACTGACTCAAGCGTTGGAATAATCAATGCTTCCCGATTGTAGAGAGGAATAATAACAGAAACCTTGTTCATCATTTTAATTGATTAAATAGATCTATTATTTTTTGAGCATTAGCTTCGTGTGACTGAATTTTGTCTAAGGCAGTTTTGCGTGCGTTATGTTGATATTTTTGCTTCAACGCGGGAGATTCAATTACTTTTCTCAAAGCAGATGTTAGTTCGGTAACGTTCTTAGGAGTAACAAGTTCTCCATTCTCGCCCGGGAAAACAACTTCCGGATGTCCTGATACTGCTGTGGTTACTACTGCACAGCCGGAAGCTAATGCTTCACATAGTACGTTTGCCAGGCCTTCCCAATAAGAAGGAAGACAAAAGATATCACAGGCCTGATATAATGAAGGCAGGCGGTTATTGGGAACGCTACCCAGATCAATCAGGTTTGCTTCGACATTATATTTTTGAGCCAATTCTGAAAGTTTGAACTCGCTAAGCCCTCCGCTGGCGGCCAGGATTTTTACATTCGGAAAGTTTTCTTTTAAGGAAGAGACCGACTCGAAAAGCTCGTTCCAGCCTTTTCTGGCTATAGCGGAACCTACATTGAGAATAGCAATATCATTATCATTTAATCCCAATGATTTCCTTAATATTGCCCTTTCTCTTTCATCATTAAGAGGTTTGAATTTTTCCGGATCAATACCTGTGTAGATTGTATGAACTGTTAATGGCTTGATGTAAAGTTTTTTTGCTTCATTTCCCAAAAAATCAGAACAACCTAGCATGAGGTCGGCATTTTCCAATACCCATTTTGCTTGTGTCAAATGCGTCGGTGAATGGTGGGGCCATACTTGTATGTCATCTCCCTGCATTTCAACAGCTACCTGAATTCCCAGACGTTGTGCAGCAAGCACTGCATGGTAGCCATCGGGAATAAGCCATTGAGCCAATATAAAATCCTGCCCTTTTTTTACACCTTGCTTCTCTAAAAAAGAACAAATTGCATCAACAACAAGCTCTCCATGAGGCTTGTTAAAAAGCCTGGAAGGTTTTGGGGCTATTACTAAAGGATGAAAAATTTTAATACCATCCAGCTCCCGTTTAGCAGGTCTTACCTTTTTCTGATTCCTTTTCCAATCAGCTAACAGGTTATAAAAAGGCCATATAG
This sequence comes from uncultured Bifidobacteriaceae bacterium, assembly GCA_964572965.1. Lineage (GTDB taxonomy): Bacteria > Bacteroidota > Bacteroidia > Cytophagales > UBA9547 > CAZNHL01. Next base: position 21,806 of record CAZNHL010000001.1, on the reverse strand, counting down.
GATACCAGTCACGAGTTTGAATAACAGAAACATCTGCACCTAAAGCTTTAAGTGCCAGGTTTTGCTTATGTATGAAAATTCCGGTAGTATGATCGCCTTTTTCAGGAAATGGATAAATACCAGGGTATGACCAAATACGCATTATGTTCTAATGGGTTAAACTTATTAAACTCTGGCTGTTTTTTAAAATGGTATTCGGGGGAACTGATTTATAAACCAGACAGCCTGCACCTATAATACAATTATCTCCTATTGTAACATTATTCAGAATTGTTACATCGCTCGCAATCCAGCAGTTTTTGCCAATAGTAATTTTGCCAATATTAAAATCATTCGGATACGTGTATAGCTTGCTGTCCCGGAGTTCATATTTGTGATTATGGTCGTACAATTTTACATTTTCTCCGAGCATTGAATGATCTCCGATCTCAATGAAACCAAAACATGAAATGGAACAGTTGTTATTAAGAGATACGTTATCGCCAATTTTTAAATTACCGCCAAAAAGACTAATAAGAACAGACCTGCGTAAAGAAACATGATTTCCTAAACTTAACTGAGATGCAGGTTCAAAAAACTTGATCATACTATAATCTCCAATATGTATAGCATTTCCAATGTTGAATATAGTGTTCTTCGCCAGAATAATATCAACATTTTTCCCCAAGATCATATTAACAGGGATTTTGATGCCATACTTATAACTATTGAAAATAGCTGTCGCTTTCTTTGCTGTTTTTTTAAATTTGCTCCTTAAATATGGCCCTATTTTATTGATCATACTTATTTAGTAAATGATTTTAGTAAGGAAAGTTTTTGAAACGCAACAAACTTTGCATGTTTAAGACCTATTCTGATTGCGTAATTATAATAGCCTTTGGAGATCAGCTTGCCCAAGCCGCTTATAAAATTCCCCCAGCCATATTGATTGATAGATATGATGGCATAATACTGCATAACATCAAACATGAAATACTTTCTGACCCTGCTTTTTTGACCGGATGAAAACAGATTGTTTTTTGACATTTTTCTGTCCAGGCGGGAATTTTGCTCAATATAATGCTGGAATTTTCTTCCGCCCATTAGTGAGCCAATGCGGACTCTGTATCCTGTCAGTTTTAGTGGGATGAAAAGCCAATTGGTATATAATGCCACGTGTAACCATAAATAGTAATCTTCAACACCTCCCAGGCCGGTATCAAAATAGCCTGTTTGTTGAAATATTTCTTTTTTCACAGTAACAGCAGAGGTGGCAATTGTATTCAAGTTAACAAGTTGTTCGATGGATGGATCATAAGTTGCATTCCATGCCGTCGGAATCGCCTGGAATGTGACCGGCTCTCCATCATTAAATTCTAAAAGCTGATGATGGATTGCTTTTGTCGCGTTGTTTTGCTCCTGAATAATGTTGTAAAGTATCTCAAGTTTGGATTGGTGGAACAAGTCGTCACTGTCGAGAAAACAAACCCACTCACCTTTGGCAATACTTATTCCGTAATTTCTGCTTCCGGAAACTCCTTTTGGGAAGTCTTGAGGGCGCTCGGTAAGCAATTGTGCATTCAGGTTTGGGTGTTTAGCAAGGAATGCCTGAACAACACTGATGCTCTTGTCAGTACTTTTGTCATCAACAATAATTACTTCAAAGTCCTGATATGTCTGACCGATCAGTGACTGAAGTGTTGCTTCTATATAACTTTCAGAATTATATAGAGGGATGACGATACTTATAAAGTTATTTTTGCCCATAAAGGCGCATGTTTAAATGCCGCTGTATGATTTATTATAAAGTGAATTATGCCAGTAGCTTTCGTAAAAAAGGCTTCATTTTGCTAAATATTTTTCGCGGGAGAGAAATTTTTGGCAAATTTTTTATTCTTTGGACTTCTTCTTTTCTCTTTTGCTCCTCATACATTTCTTTGTAAACAGGGATAATAGCTGAATACTCCGCATTTCTGTTCTCAATAAGCATTGCCTGATATTCAGTTATAAGTTCTTTTAAAACAGGGAATTCTTCAATAGTATGCCTGTTTTGCGATTTACTTATTCTATAGGGATCAGAGAATACATAGTGACTGTAATGGAAGAATTTAAGCTTTTCTGTATTGTTTACAAAAACTATGTCGTTTTCTATCGAGAGACGGCGCTCATATAAATTCCAGTTGGCGATATTGTATCCTTTGTGCTTAAGGATATAAAAGCCATCAAAAAACAGCGGAGCATAGTTGATCCATATCTGGTCTGTAAACATACCTTTTTCGATATGTGTATAACAGTACTTCATGAGTCTTTCATGCCACCATTCAAGGAAACGAACTGTTTCGGGAGTGTTTTTAACAGCAAGAAAACCAAGGTTATAAAGTCCGAAAAGAGCAAAGTCAATTTCTGAAGGGAATTTGCCGTCGTCTATCGGAGAACCAAAATGCGGTGTAGCAACAATGTTATTTGTTAATAGCGCCTCTTCAACTTCAGTAAACCTGTCATATATTTTAAGATCCGGATCAAGATAAATGATAGTGCTGTATCCTTTTTTTGCCAGATATAAAAAGGCAGCAGGTTTAACAGCAGTATTGAGCTCTATAATATTATACTTTAGAGAAAGGTCGTTTACGTATGGACAGATAGTTTCAATATCAACCACAGATGCATTGCTGAAGAAGTTATAATCAACTTTGTCTGAGCGATGATCAACTAAAAAAATAGTGAAGTCAAAATCCGGATGATGCTGCAAAAAGGTATCAGCTACGACTTTGGCTCTTCCAAGGTAATTATTAGAGCATATTGTAAATGCTGTATTTGTTTTATTTTGTTGCACTTGATATACAGTTATTGGTTTGTGTTTAGGTAAGAGATGAATTTTTGGACGTAAACCTGTCTGGTAAGATTGGTTTTACTATATTCCCATGCTTTTGCACTTATCTCATCTCTTAACTTTTCGCTTTTGGTTAATTCTATTAGTTTATGTTTTAAGTTTTCTTTGGAGCCATCAAATAATAATCCACGATCCTGATCCAATAGCTCAATTGTACCTCCGTTTGCCAGTCCTATAACCGGAACTCCGTAGGCCATCGCTTCTACAGAAACCCTGCCGAATGCTTCATTTTTAGAGCTTACTATCAATATATCTAAATGTGGGTAGATATCATCTGTATTAGGAACAAATCCTTTAAATAAAACTTTGTCCTGTATACCGGCAGCAATAGATTTATCCTGCAGTTTCTGCTGTATTTCACCTGAACCATAAAATTGAAGGTACAAGTCAGGGTTGGTCTTGGAAACTTCTATAAATGTATCTAATACAAGTTCCTGCCCTTTGTTTTCATTCATAATACCAACTACCCCGATATTAATGGTTGGTGATAGGGCAGAGGCTTTTTTAAGATTCTTCTTTTCAATAAAATCCTGTTCAGAAAAAACACCGTTATAGAGGACTTTAGAAGAGACATTGTATTTTTCCTTATAATACTTTGCAAGGGCCTGTGAATTTGTTAGTGTCAGGTGTGCTAACCGTGTACCTGATTTTAACAATTTACCATTCCAGTCATGTACCAGTCTGTAGTCTTCAAACCCGTATTCTCTTAAATGGATGATACTTTTCACTCCCCATAAATAGAAAAAGAAAACCGGGAAATAAGCTGTCCCTGTATTGAAGTAGACAAAATCAGGCTTAAATTTTTGCTTAACAGCTTTAAATAAGGAATAAGTTTTGATATTACCTTTAAATCGTGTCCAAGCAGAATTGCCCCAATTTTCAGTTGAAACAACCGGATAGAATTTTATAATATCGTACGTTATTTGTTTTTTGTTCAGTATTTCTTCAATAGGCCCTTGAGTAGGTAATACTATATGGCATGTAAACCCACCTGTAGCATTAAGCCCTTCTATAAGGTCAACGAGGGATCTTGTTGCCCCAAACAATTGAGCATCATGCGAAACGAACAAGAGTTTCTTTATTGAAGACATTGTTTCTTAGGTAAAGCGCTATTGTATAGTCTTGAAAAATGAGAACAAATCATGATTTCAGGTATGCAGTTTAAAACCTCTTATCAGCAGATTTTTAAACTGTGAATTTACAGCTTTCGATCTATTTTAACTAAGGAAATTATACTTGCAGCTTAGGCCAAGGTATTACCAGCTTTTTAGTTTTATTTAATCAATACTAGTTTATCTGGCTAATTGTCAGTGATTTGTATGAAATTCAAAAAATCAACCCTCAAAAATTATTTTATTTGTGTTAATTTTTCAGGTGTTAGATTTCCATGGAATAGCGGGTAATTGCTTTTAATTTTTTCAATGCTCCAATTCCACCACTTGAGTTCGAGTAGTTTTGCGATTACTTCTTCCGAAAAGCGGTATTTGATAACCTTTGCAGGGGTTCCTCCCACAATAGCATAAGGTGGTATGTCAGAAGTAACTACTGAGTTGGCTGCAATAACGGCTCCGTCACCAATTGTAACTCCGGTAAGAATAACGCATTGGGTTCCTATCCATACATCATTACCTATAGTAACAGGCCCTTTCGAAACGGCATCAATACCATATGGCTCTTCAAAAACCCTGTGTTTTATAAAATAAGTTGTAATGCATTCAATATCATGATTATGCTCTTGAATGGCTGTTCCTCTTGCTATTGAACAGAAATTGCCGACAGTGATAGGATGTTGTATTGAATAAAACTCAGTTCCCGGTCCGTTAATAGTAGTATTTGAACCTACCGTTATATGACCGTCGAACAATACCTTGTTAATAAGGCTTCTGGTTCCAATGAATACATTTCCCCTTAGCTCACTGAATTGAACCGTAGCTCCCGGATTAATTAATTCAGGTTTGAATACTGAAGATTGGATGATATTTGCAGGGTTTTGTGTATTACTCTTACTATCAGGAGTAATTTTCTTTAATTCGTATCTCGTAAGAGCTTTTAAAAATTTATTCAGAAAAGCGAATAAATTACTTTTTAGAGGCATGTTTCTTTAGTTAATTGTTATACACAATGTATAGATAGAGAAGTGGGTATACGCTATTTAATACTTTGTAAAAGCTCATGTTCGTTTTTGACAAATGCAAAGGCTCCTTCTTTGATATAGTTTTCGTAAGATAAATAACCTTCTTCGCCAAATATTACAACTTTTACATTAAGTTCATAGGCTTCCAGCGCTGTTCCTGAAAAGGCTGTCAATAAAGCTGAGACACTTTCCAGTAATTGATATAAACCGGTGTTGTTCGCTTCATCAACTTTTATTTTTTCAGGATATTTACTTTTGAAGGCTATTAATTTTGCTTTGTCTTCTGGATATCTGGGGTGAAGCCTGATATACCATTCATGAGAAGAATCCTCAGAAATAGCTTTTTCAATAAATTCAGGAACCCACTGACCCTGGAGACAAATCAGGATTTTATTTTTCCTTTCCTCCTTGGTGTGTTGTTTCAATTCTTTTCTCTGAATATTTAAAAAGAGATTTCCAACAACCTCAATATTAGGCCGGTAGTTATTTGTTTGAAAATTTTTTAAGACTAAGTTTCTATCTATTTCATTCCAGACATTAAATGTTTGAGGAAAGAAAGAGGAGTAAAAGTCAACATGGGGCCAGTGTGTGTATGCGAAATGATTATCTGATATAGCGCTGTGTTGATACTCGTTTGTTGGAATATTTAATTTATTGGAGGCTCTTAGCAATGCGCTAACTCTATTGTCATAGTAGCAGTAGAGCCATACTTTATCTGGTGCTGTATTTTTAAAGAGACTTTTAAATATCGTGTAGTAAAGCTGGTTTTCTTTCGTATTGTTAAATACCAATACTTCTGTAATGTTGGTATCTATAAATTCTAAATGGGTAAGATGATTACTAATTAATTCAGCATTGGCTTGATTATTTTTTAAGCTGAAAGGGTTTAAGGTGTTATTAAAGTCAAATAGTAAAGCCTTATATGTAACTAATAGAGTATAGTAGTTCTGTAGTATATCATTGTTTTCAAATGGTTGGTCAAGATATAAAAATGTACAGTTTGACGAATCACCATTTAGGAATGAATCAATATAAGAATGTAAATAGATATTATAGACGTCGCTTTTATTATGTCTCTTATAGCCAATCAGGAGGGTTTTTCCTGCAAAAGCATTCTTAATCCTATATTTTAATTTCTGTAGTCGGTATTTATATACAATTAGTCTGTAAAGGTCTCTGAGAGAGACGGATTTAGACAGTTTTGGGGGAAGTGTCTTGTAATACTCAAAATCAGTTTTTTGATTAAAAATCAAATGAAAATAATAGCCGATTTGTATTTGTATAATGAACCAGGGATTAAACCCCCATAATTTTTTTATTTTGGGAAACGCTTTCTCATGAAGCTTATTCAGCTCTTGAATATATTCCCTTCTTGTAGAAAACATAAGTTGCTGTTTTAGTAGCCGATTTCATTCAAAATCATATCTATCCATTCTCTAACGACTCCTTCACCGCCATTTTTTGATAGTTGATATATTCCGGGAATATTTTTTATCTGGTCTACAGCATCCGCAGGACAGGCTGCTGCGCCTACGCTCATCAACAAGTCAAAGCAATTTACATCATCACCAATATAAGCAACCTCTTCTAAACGAAGACCTTCTTTCTTGCAAATTTCTTTAGCAGCTTCTAATTTCCCACCTTCTCTTTTGCCTTGATACAGATAATCTACTTTTAGTTTTTGGGCTCTCCTTTCTGCTATTTTGGTGTTTTCAGAGGTAATAATACCTGTTTTGATGCCTTTTTGTCTTAGCGATTGCAATCCTTGACCATCACGTGTATTAAATTTTTTTAATTCATCGCCGGCTTCGCTATAATACATCCCGGCGTCTGTTAAAACACCGTCGATATCAGTAAGAAACAATTTGATCGAAGAGAACCTGCTTGTATGTAAGCAGTGTTTTCTCATAAGGCTTTCGGCAATTGTCCAGTCATCAGGCTCGTCTATTTCTATAGCGGTAAATTCTGGCATTTCATGGATCCCGATTTTACCAGATAAGCGGTTTTTATCTCTTTTGATATTGGCGACTTTATTTATATAAAAAGCCCCATTTTCCATTAATTCTCCTGGGAAATCCTGTCTTCTGAGTCGGTTTTTATAATCATAATTTTTAGATGTACCGTCTGTATTCCATAGAAATCTCTTGAATCTTACACAGGTCAAAAGAGAATCTAAGGTAGAACTATGATATTGTGTCAGTGCAGATTCGAAATCTTTCGTTTGAGTCAGGGGAGAGGTAGCCTGTACCAGAAGAAAAATATCATTTTCGTTGATATCAGACATTGACAAGTATTCAAGCATTACGCTTTCTGTACTTGAGGTATCTTGTGCATTTTCTGCCGATCTTCTATAGACTGATACTTTAGAGAAATTGAAGCCCATTGTTGTGCTTTCAATTTCATCAGAGTCAGTGGCTACAATAACTTTATCTACAGCTGTAGTTTCTTCAAGTGCTGAGAGATTCCAATAGATAAGAGGTTTACCACAAAACAGTTTGATGTTTTTTAGTGGAATAGATTTACTGCCTCCTCTTACAGGAATGAATGCTATTGTAGCCATATTGTCTTATTACCACTTAATTTGGTTTTTCTTTAGTTTGGCACGCTGTACTTCCTCAATACTAAGTATTTCCCTTTCTTTGTAGGTTAGGGCTTTATATACAGCTGCACAATCTCTTACGAGCTTTCTTAATCCATCTGGTTCTAAAGAGGCTGCATGGTCAGTACCTTTCCATGTTCTGTCTAATGTGAAATGACGTTCAATCCATTCAGCACCTAAGGCAACTGCTGCAGAATCGACAGCAATACCTAAATGATGACCTGAAAACCCGATAGACTTGACTCTTGATTTAAAGGATTCTCGAAGACGAGATATTTCTAATAAAGAAATATCTTCAAATGGTACCGGATACCCGGAAGTACAACTATAGATTACTAAGTCTTTAGCTCTTTGCTTAGATTCAAAAAAGCCGACAATTTTTTCCTCTTCTTCAATTTTTGTCATCCCAAAAGAAAGGTGAATTTCGCCTTCATAATGGTCCGCCAAATACTCCAGCATAGGTTTATTCAAATTACATGCCGATGGAACTTTAATAAGTTTTGGAGCAAGGGCAACTACTTCTTTTGCTGATGTTACATCCCAAACTGAAGTTGAATACTCTACATTGAATTCTTCGCACCAGGCTTTTAACTGTTTATGCTGGTCCATATCAAATTCTAAAAATTCTCTGTGTGAACCATAGGTGTCTCCATAAGAGTTTGCAGGATTTGGGTGAGGGGTGTTGTATTCTTCAACCGTCAACAATTCTTTGTTATTACGCTTTTGGAATTTCGCAACATCAGCTTTGCAGAAAAGGGCTGCAGTTTGTATTAATTCTTTAGCTATTTGCATATCACCTTTGTGATTACAACCTATCTCTGCTATTATTTTTGGCTTGTTCATATAATTGTTAAGCTATTTTCTTTTTTCTAAATTCCATTCAAGGGTAGTTTTGAGCATGCCTCCTCTAGTAAAACTTTTACTGGAGCCGTCATCGGTTACATTATCAATATCAAAAACCAGACAGTCTTCATAGTTTTTATAAGCTCCGACACCAGCTTTACCACTACCTATCATAATACTGTACCTACCTATACCTAAATAGTCAGGTAGGAAAAATTCGGCTACATATGTTCCTTTTTCCCTGCCATTTAACAGGTACTCGGCCATATCAACATCCCAGCTTTTGAAAAGAACGATATTTTCTTTACTTAAGCCAAACATTATATTGCTGCCTCTTAGATCATCGACATTGACTTGGTACTCGACACGAATTTTTATCCGGTCATTCAAGTCAATAATTTGATTTTCATTTTTCCCGTCAATAACAACAGAAACGCTCTCTATTGTTAAAGGGTATTTACCAGAGTCCTTGGGAGTAAATACCCTGGATGCACCGGCATCACTATATTTTAAATAAAGATCAGTAATTTTTTCTATCGACCCGATACTTTCCACAGTACCATTTCTCATTAATATGCTGCTGGTACAAAGACGCCTTACGGCAGCCATATTATGACTTACAAAAAGGACTGTTCTGCCTTGTCCGGTTGCCACGTCCTGCATTTTACCGATGGCTTTTTTCTGAAATTCAGCGTCACCAACAGCCAACACTTCATCAATGATTAGTATTTCAGATTCAAGATGTGCTGCTACACCAAAGGCAAGGCGTACATACATACCAGAAGAATATCTTTTAACAGGCGTGTCAATATATCGTTCCACTCCGGAGAAAGCAACAATCTCATCGAACTTGGTTTTAATTTCTGCCTTGCTCATTCCCAAGATAGCTCCATTCAAATAGATGTTATCTCTGCCGGTTAAGTCTGGATGAAACCCTGTTCCAACTTCAAGTAATGAAGCAATTCTTCCTTTTGCTTTAATTGAACCTGTAGTAGGTGTTGTTGTTCTGCTTAAAAGTTTAAGTAAGGTGGATTTCCCTGCACCATTTCTCCCAATAATTCCCAGAACTTCTCCTTGAGTTACTTCAAAATTAATGTCTCTAAGGGCCCATACATATTCAGAATCGTCCTGGGTAGTTCTGTCGTTGGTTACTCCGATTTTTAAATATGGATCTTCTTTTCCTCGGATTTTATGCCAGAAACGGTTCAGATCATGCCCGAATGCCCCTGTTCCAATTGAGCCAAGACGGTACATTTTTGAAACATTTTCTACTACAATTACAGGCTTACTCATATATAACTGTTCTGTGTAACAAAACTACACGATAAATTAAACTGTGTCTACAAAAGTTTTTTCAACTTGGTTGAAAATGATTATCCCTCCTAATAGTGTAATCATTGTTACAATAACACTATAAAGTATCCCTCCCCAAGCCATTTCTCCAACTCCAAAAACGCTAAAACGGAAAGCATCAATTATCCAAGTCATTGGGTTTAACTGGACTAATGTTTTTATGAATTCATTCGTTATTACCTCTTGAGGATAAAGTACGGTTGAGGCATACATTAATACCTGCATTAAAACGTTTACAACAAAACTTAAATCGCGGTATTTTGTAGTTAATGCACTAACAATGAGTCCAATAGCCATGCCTAGCAGGCCGGCAATTAACAAAAGTATTGGGAAAAGTAAAAATGTGACATTAGGGCGTATTTCTGCACCATCCAATACGAAATAGATATAACAAAGTATTAATGGCAATAATTGAATGGCAAATTTAATGACATTGGATGCGACTACTGATAGGGGAGAAACCAGTCTGGGGAAATATACTTTTCCGAAAATTGCAGCATTGGAGGTAAAAGTCGTTGAAGAACTAGATAAGCAGGTTGTAAAATAAGTCCAAAGTGAAACTCCCGATAAGTAGAAAAGAATTTGGGGCATGCCGGCAGTACTCAAGTGAGCTATCTTACTAAATACTATCACATAAGTAATTGAGGTAAGAATAGGTTGGATAAAAAACCAAAGAGGTCCAAGTACAGTTTGCTTGTAAACAGTAGTAATATCGCGTTTTACAAAAAGTAGTAGTAAATCTTTATATTTCCATACTTCCTTTAGGTTAAGAGCTAAAAGAGAACGTTTAGGTTCAATGATCAGATCCCAATCCTGAGAAGCTGTATTATTGTTCATTATTTTATAATTTTGGTAATGTGTTTGTACAAATTTAGGAAAAAACACAATATTACGGCAATTTATAAATTATTCTCCTCATGAAGTTTTGGGAAAACATCAAGACTAATTTTTTTTATCGTTTCATCCTGATCTCGATGTTATGTTATTTGGCTTGGTTTATAATTTATGATTTATATTTAAGGCAAAATGGCACTTTGGATTTCATATTGGGCCGCGCCACTACAGAAGTAGTGGTATGGGGGCTTAGACTTATGGGTTACGATGCGGGTTATAAGTTCATGAACGAATTGCACTATTTTTACAATGGGAGCAAAAAGTTATTGCAAATGGTACCGGCATGTAATGGGCAGGTGTTGTATCCGCTTTTTATTGGTTTTATTATAGCTACTCCCGGTCTTCTCAAGGATAAGTGTAAAGTGATGTTGGTCGGAAGTGTAGTAATATTTATCATTAATGCACTAAGAGTTTTGGCCTTATGTCTGATAAAAATTAATGCGCCCCAATACCTTGCTTTTAATCATAAGTATACTTTTACCGTTTTGGTTTATGCCTGTATTTTTGGAATGTGGTTATTTTGGATTCAATATTTCGTTCCCAAAGCTGTAAATAAAGTGTAGTTATGCCCAATTGGTTTCGGTATCTGCTGCTTTTGTTATTAACCTGTATGGGGTTAGTATTGGGTTATTTACGCTGGACTTATGTCC
>CAZNHL010000001.1:0-10454 GCA_964572965.1 uncultured Bifidobacteriaceae bacterium | reverse complement strand
CTGATCTGGGATAACGGCTTACATTTCGTGACTCGATATACTCTTTATTCAAAGTATAGCTACCCTCGCGATTTTTCCGGACTTATGGTGAGCATCGCTCATGACCCTCGCTGGTTATCGGCAACATTTTACTTCCTTGCTCCATTTGCCCTGTCTGTTTCTTCGGTTTATCTTGTTTTTCAGCAGCGTACCTACGTTATCAATACTGTTGTAATTTATTTGTTTGCGTGGAGCATGTTGGCATTTTTATCAATATTGAGTTTTATAACACCTTCCTATGCTATTGGAATTGGGTTGGCACAGGATTTTAAAAATCTGCTTCAAACTCCCTTTTTTACCTTGCTCATCATTGCCGGATTTAAAGTGAAGGCAATGATGCCTGAAAATACACAATAAAAATTCTGCCAATTTTAGAGAAGGCTCTGGTTTTTCATAAATTAGCAACATGATTCCATTCAATAAACCATACCTTACCGGTAAAGAAGCACATTATTTATATCAAGCTGTATATTCCGGCAAAATTTCCGGAAATGGACTTTTTACAAAAAAGTGCCAGGCATTTTTTGAGGAACGTTTTGGATTTAATAAATGCCTGTTGACAACAAGCTGTACAGATGCGTTAGAAATGGCGTCTCTGCTGATCGATATTCAGCCGGGAGATGAGGTTATTGTTCCTTCTTATACTTTTGTTTCTACTGCTAATGCTTTTGTTTTAAGGGGTGCCAAACTGGTATTTGCTGACAGTGAAGTAGGTAATCCAAATCTTGATGCTTCTAAAATAGAGGTTTTAATTACTTCTAAAACGAAAGCAATAGTTCCGGTGCATTATGCAGGTGTTGCCTGTGACATGGACGCAATCATGGCTATTGCAAATAAACATAATCTGTTTGTTATTGAAGATGCTGCCCAGGCTATCGATTCATATTATAAAGGGAGGCCTTTAGGAAGTATCGGTCATCTGTCAGCCTTCTCTTTTCATGAAACCAAGAACATTATTGCAGGGGAAGGTGGTTTGCTGGTAATCAATGATGACCGTTTCAAGCGAAGAGCTGAAATTATCTGGGAAAAAGGTACCAACCGCGCTGAATTCTTCAGAGGTGAAGCAAATAAATATGGCTGGGTTGATGTAGGATCTTCTTTTCTTCCTTCTGAAATTATTTCGGCATTTTTGTATGCACAATTAGAGAACCTGGATGACATTCAGAACAGAAGAAAGTTGTTATGGGATTTGTACAATGAGCAACTTAAACCTTTAGAGGCTAAAGGATATATAAAACTTCCTGTAGTACCTGAATACGCAACCAATAATGCTCATATGTTTTATTTGGTTTGTAAAGATTTAGAGCAGAGAAGTAAGCTTATCGCGTTTTTAAAGGAAAACGGTGTATTGGCTGTGTTTCATTACCTTTCATTACATAAATCTGATTTTTATGCCTTAAAACATGATGGGGATGAATTACCGGTTGCTGATTATTATACCGACAGATTGGTTCGTTTGCCGATGTTTTATGAATTAAAAACAGAAGAGGTGAGCCTGATTTGTACTTTAATCAAACATTTTTTCGAAAATTAGTATGCCAAAGATCTCTGTCGTAAGCCCGGTATATGGTTGTAAATCGTGTTTGAATGATTTATATGCACGCTTATTAATTACGCTTGAAAAAATAACTTCTGATTTTGAGATTATTCTTGTCAATGATGCCGGTCCGGATAAAGCATGGCCATTAATCAAAGAACTGGCAGAAAAAGATAAACGTGTTAAGGGTATTGACTTTTCCAGAAATTTCGGACAGCATTATGCTATAACCGCAGGATTGCAATATGCATCGGGAGAATGGATTGTGGTAATGGATTGCGATTTACAGGACCAACCCGAGGAAATCTTAAAGCTCTACAGCAAAGCTCAGGAGGGATATGAGGTTGTGTTGGCCCAGAGAGTTGATCGTCAGGATGGTTTCTTCAAAAAAGCTTTTTCAAGACTTTTTTACAAGGTATTGGGTTATCTGACAGAAACAGGGCAGGACAGTACTGTTGCTAATTTTGGGATTTACCATAGAAGTGTAGTAAATGCAATTTTAGAAATGAAGGACAGCATCAAGTATTTTCCTGCTATGGTGAAATGGGTTGGCTTCAAAAGTGTTGGCATTCCTATTGAACATGCAGAACGTGAAATAGGAGCTTCTTCTTATAACTTCAAGCGTCTTATAAAACTGGCTCTTGATACGGTATTGTCTTTCTCGGACAAACCCTTGAGGTTGACGATCAAGTTTGGCCTGGCGATTTCCTGTCTGGCTTTCCTGTTTGCCATTATAGAGGTAATCCGGTTTTTATCGGGCAGTATTTCTGTAGTAGGCTGGACAAGCCTTATTATTTCTATTTGGTTTCTGTCGGGAATCATCATTCTCGTTTTGGGAGTAGTTGGTTTGTATATTGGGAGAACTTTCGACAGGGTTAAAGACAGACCTGTTTATATTACCAGGGAAAAAATAGGCTTTTAGTTTCGTATACTATGATTCAATTTTTAGACTGGGATAGTAATTTTTTAGGGTATAAGGTAGGTAAAGCAGAACCGGCTTCTGAAGAGGATTTAGTAAAACTTGCTGAGGAGGCACGGAAAGGACAGTATCGTCTTATATATGTTTTTGTAGAAAATTCTTTAAAATTTGTCTCTGAAGCATGTTTGGCAAAGGGCTGGTTTTTAGCAGATAAAAAGCAAACTTATCTCAGGCTAAGCGGAGAGGAAGGTTCTGAATTTTTAAAGAATATTGTAGAAGTAAAAGAAGTCAGCCCAGAACTGACCGACCTCGCCTTGCAAAGTGGCGTATATTCCCGTTTTAAAGTAGATTCTAATTTTAATCAGAAAACGTACGAGGGACTTTACAAAACCTGGATTGAACGTTCTGTAAAAAGGGAAATTGCAGAGCAGGTCTGGGGGTATTATCATGGAGGTCAATTGGCCGGAATGTTAACTTTTGGGATCAAGAATGGACGTGCAGATATAGGATTACTCGCTGTAGGGGATAATTTCAGAGGCTTGGGGATAGGAGCTACTCTTGTTAAAAAGGCTGTAAATTATGCCTTTGAAAGTAATATCAAAGAAATACAAGTTGTAACACAAGGGGACAACAGTCCTGCGGTATCATTGTATAATAAAGGAGGCTTTTCTCTGGAAAGCCAGATTAACATTTTCCATTTGTGGCTTTAGTAAGCAAATTAATAAGCTTTTGGTATTAGCAGGTTTTTGTTGAAATTGCGGTTGATAAATAAATAAAGTAAAAATGAAAAATTTCGCATTAGTAGGTGCTGCAGGATATATAGCCCCGCGACACATGCAGGCAATAAAGGAGACTAAAAACAATTTAGTTGCAGCCTTAGATAAATTTGATAGCGTAGGTATTATCGATAGCTATTTCCCTAATGCAGATTTTTTTACTGAGTTCGAACGATTCGACCGCCATGTTGACAAACTTCGCCGTGTTGGTACTAAAATAGACTATGTAAGTATTTGTACACCAAATTACCTGCATGATTCACATATCCGCTTTGCTTTACGTCAGCAGGCAGATGCCATTTGTGAGAAGCCTTTGGTGTTAAATCCATGGAATCTTGAAGCCTTGGAAGAAATTGAAAAAGAAACTGGTAAACGAGTTTATAATATTTTACAGTTACGCTTACACCCTTCAATTGTCGCTTTGAAGAAGAGAATTGCAGAGGGGCCGAAAGATAAGATTTATGATATCGATCTGACTTATCTTACTTCCAGAGGGAAATGGTATTTTACTAGCTGGAAAGGTGATAAATCAAAATCTGGCGGGATTGCTACAAATATCGGAGTACATTTCTACGACATGCTTACCTGGGTGTTTGGCCCTGTAAAAGAAAATATTGTTCATATTAATGAAGAAGATCGTGCTTCTGGCTTTTTACAGTTACAGCAGGCGCGTGTACGCTGGTTTCTTAGCATTAATTACGATTATATCCCTGAGGATATCAAAGCTACAGGAAAGCGTACTTATAGGTCTTTGACTATGAACGGAGAGGAAATTGAATTTTCTGACGGCTTCACAGAGTTACATACTAATAGCTACAAAGGCATTTTGAATGGAGAAGGGTTTGGTTTGAGAGAAGCTTATCCTAGTATTCAGATCGTACATGATATTAGAAACTCGACGCCATTAGGTCTGGTTGGAGATTATCATCCATTTGTTAAATAAGATATTTCGTAATAAATGAAAAAGAGGGTTCCTGATTAACAAATCAGGAACCCTCTTTTTTGGGATTCTTTTCAGTATAAAATTTTTGAACCCAATTACTCACTTCCTTCAAAATATTTCAAAAGTATATTTGCCTTGGCTTTGCCTATGATTGGTGTAAGTTCAGTTTCCGAAGCTGCTTTGATTTTTTTCAAGCTTCCGAAATGTTTATACAAAGCTTCGACCGTTTTGGACCCCATACCTTTTACCCCTTCCAGTTCTAGATTATAAGCATTTTTAGAACGTTGGTCTCTGTGGAAAGTAATGGCGAAGCGGTGTACTTCGTCTCGTATTCTTTGGATCAGTTTGAGTGATTCAGATTTTTTGTCAATGTGTAAAGGAAACTCGTCGTTAGGGACATAAATTTCTTCCAACCGCTTAGCAATACTGATAATCGGAACTTTTCCATACAGTCCAACCGCTTGTAAAGCCTCACATGCTGCACTCAGTTGTCCCTTACCACCATCAATAATGATCAGGTCAGGTAACTCGTTACCTTCTTCCAGTTGCCTTTTGTAGCGTCGGGTCACAATCTCAAACATTGAGGCAAAGTCATCCGGCCCAACAACCGTTTTTACTTTGAAAGTCCGGTATTCGCGTTTGGCAGGTTTGCCGTCAATGAAGCAAACCATACCAGCTACCGGATTACTTCCCTGAATGTTAGAGTTATCGAAACATTCGATCCTTTTAGGTAAATCTTTCAGGCGTAATTGCTGCCGTAACTCTTCAAGTATTCTTATCTCTTTTCCTTTTGACTGCTCTTTCTGTAGCTTCTTATCAAACTGGTACTCCTTTATGTTTTTAAGCGAAAGCTCAATCAGTTGTTTTTTCTCTCCACGTTCAGGAGTACTGATTTTGGTATTCCACTCGTTCTCCAGCTCAATATTGCTGATAATTTCTTTGATTTCGCTATTGGTTTCGAGCCTGATATTTGTGATATAAAGCTCAAGTACTTCTTTGGGACTCTCTTCTAAAACTTGTTTAAAACGAGTCGTATCAGTCTGGGTAATTCTGCCTTCTATAACTTGCAGAAAGTTTACATATACATAACCTTCATAACTGTCAACTGTATAAACTTCAAGGTCTCCCAAGTTTGGTGTAACTACGGTTGATTTCACCTGGAAGTATTCCAGTTGCTCTATATTCTCTTTCATTTTATGAGCTTTTTCAAACTCAAAATTTGAAGCCAGTGCATGCATTTGACTTTTAAGGGCTTCTTTTACCAGAGAAATTCGCCCTTTTAGCATCAGCTTGATCTGTTCAATGTCTTTGAGGTAGTCATCTTCTGCCTGTAAGCCTTCGCATGGCCCCTTACAGTTACCGATATGGTATTCTAGGCAAATCTTAAACTTACCTTGTTTAATGTTATTCTGGGTAAGGTTAAGGCTGCAACTACGGATTGTGTATAGTTTTCGGATCAGATCGAGCAGAGAGCGCATACTCCTGGCACTGGTATACGGGCCAAAATAGTCGCCTCTTATTTTTTTATTCCTGATGGTAAATATTCTTGGAAAGGGCTCATGTGTGACGCAGATATAAGGGAATGTTTTGTCGTCTTTGAGCAGGATGTTGTATTTGGGAAGATGATTTTTAATCAGGTTGTTTTCCAGTAATAAAGCATCACTTTCTGTATGTACCACTACAAACTCCATATTGTTGATCAGGCTGACCAGTTTTTGAGTTTTGTAGCTTTGTCCCGTTTTGTTGAAATAACTGGTAACCCTTTTCTTTAGGTTTTTAGCTTTACCCACATAAATGATAGTCCCGTCACTATCAAAGAACTTGTACACGCCGGGCTGATCCGGCAGTGTACGGATTTGTTCTTTCATTACAGTGTTTTCTGCCATCTTATAAATCGAGGTCAGGTGCTGCCGGTTTTGAATAGATATTTTCGTTTGCAGTACTGTCTGTTCCTCCACTGCTGTTTTTGTATTTGCCGCAGTTAATTTCAACAGTCATTGGTTTGGATGGTTTATCAAAATAACCTCTTTCAAGCCCGATGCTTTCATCATTGTAGGCTTTTTCCAGATAGGCACCAACAATCGGAAGGGCTAATTTGGAACCCTGACCAAAAGTATAGGTTGTAAAGTGAATTGAACGGTCATCTCCGCCAACCCAAACGCCGGTTACCAGTGATTTTGTAACACCCATAAACCATCCATCAGAGAAGTTTGAAGTTGTACCGGTTTTACCGCCTACATCATTACCATCAAAAATATGGTATCTTCTAAGACCAAGCGCAGTGCCTCCTTTTTCTTCGGTACCACCTTTCAGCATATAAAGCATCAGATAAGCAGTTTCCTCATTGATAGCTTCTTTGGAATTAGGAGTAAATTCCTGCAATACGTTGCCGTTTTTGTCTTCAATACGGGTAATAAAAATTGGCTCTGTATAAACTCCGTGATTAGCAAAAGCGCCATAAGCACCCACCAGTTCATATACGGTTACGTCGCTTGAGCCCAGACAAAGTGCAGGAACAGGATCCAAAGGACTTTTTATGCCTAATTTTTTGCAATAATCAACAACCGTTTGTGGTCCCACACGCTTCATTACATTGGCAGTAATAGAATTAATGGAACGAGCCATAGCTTGTCTTAATGTAAATGTTTTACCGGTAAATTCACCTTCAGAGTTTTGTGGTGTCCATGTAAGCATTTGGCCGCCATTCTGGTATTGGAAAGTCACCGGCGCATCCTGGATTTCGAAACATGGAGAATAGCCGTTGTCCAGTGCAGCCAGGTAAGTAAATGGCTTAAAAGTAGACCCCGGTTGTCTTCGACCTTGTTTTACGTGATCAAATTTGAAATACTTGTGATCAACACCACCAACCCATGCTTTGATATGACCACTTCTTGGGTCCATTGAAAGCATACCTGCCTGCAGGAAACGTTTGTAGTATTTGATTGAG
Source organism: uncultured Bifidobacteriaceae bacterium (assembly GCA_964572965.1). Taxonomy (GTDB): domain Bacteria; phylum Bacteroidota; class Bacteroidia; order Cytophagales; family UBA9547; genus CAZNHL01. Next base: position 3,293 of record CAZNHL010000001.1, on the reverse strand, counting down.
TCTATAGGACTGAATAACGTGTCTTTCTCTCCGGCCCAGGTAAATACTTTCATTCGGATCTTTTTGTTCATCCAATAGTTTACAGAGTCAATATTACCATCATAAGTAAGCATGAGGCTTCTGTAGCGTTCGGTACGCTTGGCAACGGTCTGAATGAAATTAGGGATTTCTTTACCAGATTCATCAATCCATGGGTTACGACCTTTCCAGAAATTATCAAATTCGCCCTGGATGTATTTCATATGCTTATTAACAGCTTCTTCAGCATGAGCCTGAAGTTTTGAATCAATAGTAGTATATACTTTCAAACCGTCTGCATACAAATCGATACCTCTGGTTTTGCACCAGCCTATCAGATAATTATGAACTACAGTACGGAAGTAGGTTGCATTTCCTTTGTTTTGATTTTCAACAGTATATTTCAAATCAATTGGCAGAAGTTTTAAAGAATCGCACTGGTCAGAATTAATAAATTTATACTTCTGCATTTGTTCCAAAACGGTATTACGTCTAGCAAGTGCTCGTGGCGGGTTTAAAACCGGGCTGTATCTTGAAGGTGCTTTTAGCAAGCCTACAAGCATGGCAGCTTCCTGAGCTTTTAGTTTATCAGGTGTTGTCCCAAAAAACGTTTGTGAAGCACTTTTGATCCCATAAGCATTTGACCCGAAATCAACGGTATTCAGGTACATAGTCATGATTTCTCTTTTTGTATAAGATCTTTCAATCTTGATGGCACTAAGCCATTCTTTGGTTTTGATGATCGCGGTTTTGATGATCGGCAGTTTACTCATGGGGCCTTCATAAGCTTCTCCACGGGTTTCAAACAAGTTTTTGGCAAGCTGCTGTGATATGGTTGATGAACCTCTCGGGTCACCAGCGAGGATAGAACCCAGTATAGCAAAAGTACCTTTCAGGTCGATCCCTGAGTGCTCATAGAAACGGGCATCTTCAGTTGCTACCAATGCATTGATCATGTTTGGCGAGATCTCTTCGAATTCAACTGGACTACGGTTTTCACGGAAATATTTTCCTAATAATGCTCCGTCTCCTGAATACAATTCGGAAGCGAGTTCGCTTTTAGGGTTTTCAAGTACTTCCAGGGAAGGCATGGTGCCATAGAGATACAGGAAGTTATAATTGACAAAAGTAAAATGTATTGCTATAAGCAGGACCAGACCTACAGTGCTAATCCATATAAAACGTACCAGGTTTTTGTACATATGAGTGCTTGTTCTATTGAATGTAAATTTAACCAGAAAAACTCAGCGAAAAATCTTTTTTCACACGCACTTTTATAAGATTTTGCAATATTTAAGTTAGAAGTATTACTATAAGAGTAAAAGTAACGTATGAATGTTTGTATAAAACTTATTTATCTTTAGATTTGTTAATCTACTCTAAGGATTTATTTTCCCTTTTCTGAGATTCTCTTCTTTTATGCACGAATACAACACTAGCAGGACCGATCTGATATTGAAAGAATACGGCCGCAATGTCCAAAAAATTGTCGATTACCTAAAGACGATCGAGGATCGCGAACAACGCAACCGCTATGCCCAAACACTTGTTGAGTTAATGAAACAATTGTCTCCGGGGCCGAAAGATGCCCAGGATCAATATAACAAGCTTTGGGATGACTTATTCATCATGGCTCGTTTTGAGCTTGACGTTGACAGTCCATATCCGATTCCATCAAAAGACATTCTTGGACGAAAACCAAGAAGAGTTGAATATAGCAGCCATAAGCTGAGATACAAGCATTACGGTCACAATGTAGAATTGATGATTGCTAAGGCTATAGAGATGGAAGACCCGGAGGAAAAAGCCGCTGCGGTAAATTACATAGCACGCTTGATGAAAACTTTCTATGTAACCTGGAATAAAGAGGTAGTAGATGACGAAGTGATCATTGAGCATTTACGTAAGCTTTCTGATGGCAAACTTAGCCTTGATGTAGATAAGGCGAAGGAAGACAGACTATTTGCTAACCAGCCTCGCGAACGCAGAAGAATAGCTCCTAACAACTATTCCTCAGATTCATCTTCTTCAGGCGGAGGGCAAAATTACCGTTCTGACAGAAATGATCGTTCAGGAGGCAGAAACAACAATGGTGGTTACCGTAGCAATAATGGTGGCAATGGCGGAGGAAATCGTCCTAACAACAATGGAGGCCACAACAGACCAAGAAGAAGTAAATAACCCCTAATACATATAAGTTTTTTTCATGGCTTCATTTGAAATCGTTGGCGGTACGCGCCTGAAAGGAGAGATAACTCCACAAGGTGCTAAAAACGAGGCGTTACAAATTTTATGTGCCGTATTGCTCACTCCTGAGTCGGTAACAATCCATAATGTACCTAACATTGTTGACGTAAATAAACTGATAGAGCTTCTGGCTGCTTTCGGTGTAATCGTTGAAAAATTGGGGCCGGAAAGCTACCGTTTCACAGCGAAAGATGTCAATATTGATTATCTGGAAACTGAAGACTTCAAAGTAAAAGGAGCTGCTTTGCGTGGTTCGGTAATGATTTTAGGGCCATTATTGGCACGTTTCGGAAGAGCTAAATTACCTAAACCGGGTGGAGATAAGATCGGTCGTCGTCGTCTGGATACGCATTTCATCGGTTTCGAAAGACTTGGAGCGCGCTTCAATTATGACAGCAATGATAAATTCTATCATATTGACGCATCAAACCTGAAAGGGACTTACATGTTGCTTGACGAGCCTTCTGTAACAGGAACGGCCAACGTTGTTATGGCGGCAGTACTTGCTAAAGGGACAACAACAATATATAATGCAGCCTGCGAGCCATACCTGCAGCAATTGTGCGGTATGCTTACGCGCATGGGAGCTAAAATACACGGTGCAGGCTCTAACCTGTTAACCATCGAAGGTGTTGAAAGCCTTGGCGGAACAGACCATACAATGCTTCCTGATATGATTGAGATTGGCTCATTCATTGGTATGGCAGGTATGACAGGCTCTGAAATTACTATCAAAAATTGCCGTATCGATATGCTTGGTCAGATTCCGGAAGTTTTCCGAAAACTGGGCATCAAATTGGAATTCCGTGGCGATGATATTTTTGTTCCTTCACAGGACCGTTATGAGTTAGATACTTTCATTGATGGTTCCATCCTGACGATAGCCGACGGTCCATGGCCATTGTTCACACCTGATTTGCTTAGTATTGTATTAGTTGTAGCAACGCAGGCAAAAGGAACAGTACTGGTTCACCAGAAAATGTTTGAAAGCCGTTTGTTCTTTGTCGATAAACTGATCGACATGGGGG